>NZ_CP082292.1:3311338-3973606 GCF_019880205.1 Pantoea alfalfae | reverse complement strand
GGCGGACTCCACTCGTACAAATTCGATAAGAATAGTAGGCGTTACTCTAAGAAACGTTCATTTTTGACACAGACGCTAAGAAAGCGCCTGCGACCGCTATCAGCGGTTTCCCGTCCTGCAATCATTGGAGGATCGTCAGCGGAAGGGCGGATCATAGCGCAAAGCGAGGCAGAGATCTTCCCTTTCTACACAGTTTTGATCCTTTTTATCCACAGGCCTGAGACGCGCAAAAGAAGTTTACGCCAGTTGCGGGAAAAACCAGCAGGGATCTGGTGGAATGCGCTAAATCTTCGGGCGACATCTCATTTTATCCCCAGGATCCGCCAGGCCGATCGCAATAAGATCCCGCGCGATCCTTGCGCTTTAGTGCGGAGCCCGTATAATTCTCCACCCGAGATTGAGCCATCAGGCGCAAAGTCGGGACTCAGCGGGCTGTAAGCGGGTTTTCAGGTACCGTTGCACGCGAAGTAAATTGACTCGGGACTGTACAATTATTACAATCCCGCCTCTTTATTAAAGACACATTGAGGCGTAGGTCGATTTACTGGCCCGAAACGCGTCACCCAGTGAAAATTTTCAAGTTTAGGTAGAAACCGCCATGAAACGCACTTTTCAACCGTCCGTACTGAAGCGCAACCGTTCACACGGTTTCCGTGCTCGTATGGCAACAAAAAATGGTCGTCAGGTTCTGGCACGTCGTCGTGCTAAAGGCCGTTCTCGTCTGACCGTTTCTAAGTAATAAAGCAAGCCCTGATGGGTAAGCTCGCATTTCCCAGGGAGTTACGTTTGTTAACTCCCACTCATTTCACTTTCGTCTTCCAGCAGCCACAACGGGCTGGCACGCCGCAAATCACTATTCTCGGCCGCCTTAACGCGCTGGGGCATCCCCGCATCGGTCTCACCGTCGCTAAAAAACATGTGAAACGCGCTCATGAACGCAACCGGATCAAGCGATTGACCCGCGAAAGCTTTCGTCTGCGTCAACATGAACTGCCGTCGATGGACTTCGTGGTGGTTGCGAAGAAGGGGGTTGCCGATCTGGATAACCGTATGCTGGCGGAAGCGTTGGAGAAATTATGGCGTCGTCACTGTCGCCTGGCGCGCGGCTCCTGATCGTCCTGATACGCGTCTATCAACGCGGTATCAGTCCATTACTGGGACCACACTGTCGGTTTCACCCGACCTGCTCTCATTACGGAATTGAGGCGTTACGCAGGTTTGGCCTGATAAAAGGCAGTTGGTTGACATTAAAACGCGTATTAAAATGCCACCCTTTGAACCCGGGTGGTGACGATCCTGTGCCGCCAAAAACCTTTGATACCAGAGAACATTAACGATGGATTCGCAACGCAATCTCTTTCTCATCGCTTTTCTGTTCGTGACCTTTATGATCTGGCAAGCCTGGCAGACGGACCACGCTCCGCAGCCACAGCAGACGCAGACCACACAGGGCACCAACAGCGTAGCGGGTGATACCGCCAGTCAGGGTGTACCGGCCAGCGGTCAGGGCCAGACGATCACCGTTAAGACTGATGTCCTGTCATTGAATATCAACACCCGAGGCGGTGATGTTGAACAGGCACAGCTGCTGACTTTCCCGGACAAACTGGGTTCAGACCAGCCGTTCCAGCTGCTTGAAACAACGCCAGCGTTCCTTTATCAGGCTCAGAGTGGTTTAACCGGTCGTAATGGCCCGGATAACCCGAACAACGGCGCGCGTCCGCTGTTCACTACCGCGCAGGATCACTTCGAGATGGCTGATGGCCAGTCCGAACTGCGTGTGCCGATGACCTATACCGCTGAAAATGGCGTGGTTTACACTAAAACCTTCATCTTTAAGCGTGGCGAATATGCCGTTAATGTCGATTATCATGTCAACAACACTACCCAGCAGCCGCTGGAAGTATCGCTGTTTGGCCAGCTGAAGCAGACAATTGATCTGCCTAAGCATCGTGATACCGGCAGCAACAACTTTGCTCTGCATACCTTCCGTGGCGCGGCCTACTCCACCAGCGAGTCGAAATATGAGAAGTATAAATTCGACACCATCGCGGATAACGAGAACCTGAACGCGACGACCAGTAATGGCTGGGTTGCGATGCTGCAGCAGTACTTTGCCACTGCATGGGTTCCGCGTACTGAAGGCACCAACACCCTTTACACCAGCAACCTGGGTAACGGCGTGGCAGCGATTGGCTATAAATCTGCACCGGTCACCATCGCCGCGGGCGCACAGCAGAATCTGGGTGCAACGCTGTGGGTCGGCCCGGAAATTCAGGACAAGATGGCCGCGATTGCGCCGCACCTTGATCTGACCGTGGATTACGGCTGGTTGTGGTTTATCTCTCAGCCGCTGTTCAAGCTGCTGAAATTTATTCACAGCTTCATCGGTAACTGGGGCTTCTCCATTATCGTGATCACCTTCATCGTGCGCGGCATCATGTACCCGCTGACTAAAGCGCAGTACACCTCGATGGCTAAGATGCGTATGCTGCAGCCGAAGATTCAGGCAATGCGTGAGCGTCTGGGTGATGACAAGCAGAAGCAGAGCCAGGAGATGATGGCGCTGTATAAAGCAGAGAAAGTGAATCCGCTGGGTGGCTGTCTGCCGCTGGTGATTCAGATGCCAATCTTCCTGGCGCTCTACTATATGCTGTCAGGCTCGGTTGAACTGCGTCATGCGCCATTCATTCTGTGGATCCATGACCTGTCAGCGCAGGACCCGTACTACATTCTGCCGATTCTGATGGGCATCACCATGTTCTTCATTCAGAAGATGTCACCGACCACCGTGACCGATCCGATGCAGCAGAAGATCATGACGTACATGCCGGTGATCTTCACCGTGTTCTTCCTGTGGTTCCCGTCAGGTCTGGTGCTGTACTACATCGTCAGCAACCTGGTGACCATTCTCCAGCAGCAGCTGATTTATCGCGGCCTGGAAAAACGTGGTCTGCATAGCCGCGACAAGAAGAAAGCGTAAGCGATCCAGCGCGGGAGCCATCCCGCCCTAAAATAGTCTATTCTCAGGCGGTCAAAGCGACCGCCTGTGTTTTTTTTAGCGAGAGAAAATTTATGAGCCACAGCGATACCATTGTTGCCCAGGCGACGCCACCCGGACGCGGCGGCGTCGGCATTCTGCGCGTCTCTGGCGCGCAGGCGGCAGAGGTTGCCCGCCAGTTGCTGGGTAAACTGCCTAAGCCCAGATACGCCGATTACCTGCCGTTTACTGATAGCGACGGCAGCGTGCTGGATCAGGGCATTGCGCTGTGGTTTCCCGGTCCTAACTCCTTTACCGGCGAAGATGTGCTGGAGCTGCAGGGTCACGGCGGCCCGGTGATCCTCGATCTGCTGCTGAAGCGCATTGTGGCGCTGCCGGGCGTGCGTATCGCTCAGCCGGGTGAGTTCTCTGAGCGGGCGTTTCTGAACGACAAGCTCGATCTGGCGCAGGCCGAAGCCATTGCCGACCTGATTGATGCCAGCTCTGAGCAGGCGGCGCGTTCGGCCGTGAACTCGCTACAGGGCGCGTTCTCCACCCGGGTCAATCATCTTGTGGAAGCACTCACTCACCTGCGCATCTATGTCGAAGCGGCTATCGACTTCCCGGATGAAGAGATCGATTTCCTCTCTGATGGCCGAATCGAAGCGCAGCTGAATACGGTGATCGGTGATCTGGATGCGGTCCGTGCCGAAGCGCGTCAGGGCAGCCTGCTGCGTGAAGGAATGAAAGTGGTGATTGCGGGCCGCCCCAATGCGGGCAAATCGAGCCTGCTGAATGCGCTGGCAGGCCGTGACGCCGCTATCGTTACGGACATTGCGGGCACCACCCGTGACGTACTGCGTGAACATATTCATATAGATGGCATGCCGCTGCATATCATCGACACCGCTGGACTGCGTGAGGCCAGTGACGAAGTCGAACGTATCGGGATTGAGCGTGCCTGGCAGGAGATTGAACAGGCTGACCGCGTGCTGTTTATGGTGGACGGCACCACCACCGATGCCACCGAAGCGGCGGCTATCTGGCCCGATTTTGTCTCCCGCCTGCCGCCGGAACTGCCGATTACCGTGGTCCGCAACAAGGCGGATGTCACCGGTGAGCCTTTAGGCCTGACAGAAGTGAACGGTCACTCACTGATTCGCCTGTCGGCACGCACCAGCGAGGGCGTCGATGCACTGCGGGATCACCTGAAGCAGAGCATGGGCTTCTCCGGCAATATGGAAGGCGGCTTCCTGGCGCGTCGTCGTCATCTGCAGGCGCTGGAGCAGGCGGCAACGCACTTACAGCAGGGAAAAGCGCAACTGCTCGGTGCCCGGGCCGGTGAGTTACTGGCGGAGGAGCTGCGTGTTGCTCAGCAGGCGTTAAGTGAGATTACCGGTGAATTCACCTCTGACGATCTGCTGGGCCGTATCTTCTCCAGCTTCTGTATCGGTAAATAGCTTTCCTGGCCTGGCGGCAGCGCTGTCAGGCCTGCGTGTCCACACGTCTCCTTCGTCATGACCCTCCTTATGCGTGCCACCGGGGCTGATTCTTGCTGATATGGCGAGCCAAAGATCGACAGATGTAAAGCGTATGGTAAGACGGTAATTTACTATTACTATGTAAGTATCTAACTTTATAATACTATCAGTAGTAACTATGCGTGACGATAAATCAACTATCTGGTTTTTCCGGGAGACCCATTTCGATCGTTTCAAGAGATTTGAGCATGTAGGGGGTGAAATCGACATCTTTTCCGTCGACGAGCATTGATCTTGAACCGCAGAAAGCAGAATAGCTCTGGTTTTGTATCAGGCAGAATGACAGTTTTTTCTTTATCCCTTTCTTTTTTTCCTCCAGGGGAATATTGCGGTTTACTATCGCATAGCCACGGGCATTGACGGACCGGATATTATACAGCTCCAGAGGCTGCAGCTCGCTCAGGCTTTTGATGCCATAAACTTCAAGGGAACGCTGTGTATTTTCCCTGCCTGGGGCGTACTTTTCCTTTTTCCAAATCCCTGTTTTTTTATCAAGGTAGACTCTTTCAGGCAGGACCTGTCCCGGTCCGTATCCGTTGCTGATGATATCTACTGCATATAGACAAAGCCACGGGTTGGGACCTGATGGCGGATATTTATTATGTTCAGGTGGGTAGAATAATTTCAATGAAACAATTCCACAGCCCGTATCCGCCAGATAGTCATATCGATGTAATATTTTTTGGTAAAAAGGCAGAACACTTAATTTGTCTGGAGCGGTAATTTCCGGAAATATTTCTCCCGAGGAAAAAAACGGGATTGCCATCAGCAGCAGCAATTTTTTCATCAGCCTCTCCTTAGCTGGTCTGATTCGGGTTTTTCGTTGACCGGGTTGTTATGGCTGTCCGGGAATTTCTGCTCGGTAAGGACGGCTATCGCGCTGCCGTAGACGCAGCAGCGGCTATCAAACCCGTTCAGCCCCTGATAATGTTCATTATCGATCTGACCCGGCAGGTTAACGGCGGCGCTGGCCCGCCAGAAGGCCGGGCTGCGGTAGTAAATCTTTCTCCCGCTCTGCCGGGGAGTGACGCTGCACCGCTCCAGCACATGTTCGGCATCCGCATAGGGGGCCATATCCCTTGCTACCCAGTAAAATCCGGCGCTGCTGGCCGCCTCATGCAGGTCGCTGCTGACGTTATTCCGCCAGCGGATAATATTTTCCGGGACGTGGTTTTCGGTATCAGACAGGTGATTGTCGGTATAGCGAATGCCGCGGTGTAAATACAGACGACTGTATTCATTTATCAGGATGTTCCTGATATTTTCCGGGCAGGTCCGTCCCCGGAAGCTGAAATAATCTAAGTAGTTTTCAGGATTAGTCAGCTGTAGCAGGCCGCGCCCGTACCACGGGTAATACCAGATGTTGTAGCGCCGGATGACCTGATGGGTGCGCGGGTCTGTTTCCGTATAGCGGTACTCTTCCTCCATCGATCCCAGCCAGCCCGTTTCCTGAATGCCGTTTCCCAGGAAGCAGGCGATGCGCAGCGGGGTGGTTATCAGGTATTTCTGCATCGTCCTGTTTATGTGCGTACGGATAGTGTCCGGGATGCTACCATCAGCATCCCGGTAACTTATGGCCTCCCAGCGGTAATCATTCCGCCCGGCCGCTCTTAATGCGTTCCGTGGAACAAGCTGCTTCAGCTCTGATTTGCTCAGCCAGCAGCATTTGCGAAAGTGGGTAATGAAGGCCACTGGATGGAAATGCCACAGCCTGCCGGTGCCGTGTTCACCGGTCTCAAAGCACAGCGCTGAGGCATGACTTTTCAGCCGTTCATAGTCTTCTTCTGACATGGCAGGAACATCGTCAGAGCCGGTTCTGAGCCAGGCATAGCGCTGGTCAAAGGTGGCAAAATTCCACTCCAGCGGAAAATGGCAGACCAGACGGCTGCTCAGGTCACCGAAATGCCCGCAGTCCTGCAATCCGGCGATAAGGGGAGAATTACACTGACTGTTGTTGTCCGTGTCATCGTCCACCATCCGCCAACCCGTCCAGTGCGGAAAGTCGGCATCGCTGAATTTTTTGATGTCAGGGGAAGCCAGGTTAACCATGCCCGTTCCGCCGGGGAAGCTGACGGTACGCCATAACGGCGCATCAGCAGGCGTCAGGGTTTCATGTTCAGTGCTGATGACCCGCCCGAAACGGAGCAATTCGAGCCCGGCAGACGGATTCTGCGGGTACAGACGGCACGCTGTCCGATACAGGTTATATTCATACGGAATTTCATCATCAGTATCCTGTACAGCATCTGCATTCACCAGCGGATCCCCCACCGTGTCGAAACGTGCCGCCGTGGTGGTGTTCTGCCTGCGGGTTACCATCGTGCAGTCGCCTTTTTCGAAGGTCATGCTGACGAATAACGGTTCCGTGGTGGTATGAACTGAATTCAGGCGGTACGTGTCCGGTGAGGCAGCATCAGTCACCGATTCATAAAAGTGTGTACCGGGCGACAGATAAAAATGGATATCGCCATAAAGGGTGTCGGTTCTGCCGTCACGGGTGATATCGAGTTCAGGAGTGATGCGTCCGGTCAGCTTCAGCATGTTCTCGTTGTCACAGAATACCTCAAAGTGAAAGGCATTGGTTTCGCTGACCATACCACTTTGCCCGATACGGTCCTTGCGCCAGACTTTTGCTCCGGCTCTGATTGCCGGGTCCAGCCGGTCCATGAGATGCATGTACAGGGAGTAATAAACGACACGACAGTTTTCACCGATATCGGTCTGATGCTTTAACAGCACATACCCATCATCGGTTCTGCCATCATAATTCAGCGGAAAAGTATCACGTTTGTGTGTGGAAGACGGAGACCGAAAAGAAACAACTTCCCCATCAGCAATAGCGCGGACAAACTCAATACGTTCGTAGCCTTCCTCAGTGCGGTCGGTGTGGAGGACGTGCACGCCCCCGTGCCATGATGCGTGCCGGTTGAGCGGGAAATCCCGGTTTATATCCACGGGCATCATTCTGCTGACCCATGACGGGTCATTTTCTCCGGTGTTCCGGGGGCGGACAAACGGCGGGCTGATTATCATACTGACTTCCTGTCGTGTCTCAGTTTTTAAAACAGCAGGGTAACGTACTCTTTTTTACAAACGTTGAGGGTGGATAATAAAAGATCAGATCTGTCACGTTGCACTGAGGATTGTACAGATCCTAAGATGTGCGACGACTGGTTGTTGAGCTATTGAGTTGTTATCTGTGCCTTTATGATGAAGATTACTATCGCTGCCTTTTAATCCAGTTTGCTACTTTGCGGCGGCAACACGTTGTCGTATAACGGTAGACGCGCCGATCTGACGTGCGGCTATGATCGCGGTGAGTGAACCCCGCCTCATCCCGCCGCGCCGGACCGGACGCAAACCCACTACGTGAACACCGTTGGGCGAGTTTTTTCGCCTGAAACAGGAGAGTTGCATGAGTACACCGCTCGACACTGCCGCACTGGACACGCTGTTTAATGACGCCCGCACCCATAGTTACTGGCAGGCTAAGCCCGTCGATAACGCCCTGCTGGAGCAGCTCTATGCTTTAACGGCACTGGGCCCAACCTCGGCGAACTGCTCGCCTGCGCGATTTGTTTTCGTGACCTCGGCGGAAGGCAAAGAGAAGCTGAAACCGGCACTCTCTTCCGGCAATCTGGAAAAAACCATGAGCGCGCCGGTCACGGTGATTGTGGCCTGGGACCGCGAGTTCTATGAGCAGCTGCCCGCCCTGTTCCCGCATGCTGATGCGCGCAGCTGGTTTACCGGCAGCCCGGAAGTGGCAAAAGAGACCGCTTTCCGTAACAGCAGCCTGCAGGCGGGCTACCTGATTCTGGCGGCTCGTTCGCTGGGTCTGGATGCCGGTCCGATGTCCGGATTTGATCCGGCCAAAGTCAATGACGCCTTTTTCCCCGACGGTCAGTATCAGGTTAACCTGCTGATTAACCTCGGCTATGGTGACGCGTCAAAACTGCATCCGCGCCTGCCGCGACTGAGCTTTGAGCAGGCGAGCCGTTTCGCCTGATGCTGCCCGCGTCGCGAGTCGAATCGCGACGCTTATCTCTGGTCGATCCTCGCGACTCTGCTCATCCTATTCCGAATTTACCCCAATCTGTGCGTTGTCAGGTGCATTAAGGTAAGAAAATTCCTACAATGCGTCTGATGATTATCTGACCATTTTCACGGAGCGACAGATGGCTGGTCATTTTGTACGCTGGACGGGCGATCCCGGCTTCCCGGCTAATGATTTACGCATTCCCCAGGTTATCACCGACACGGCACAGCAGTTTGCTGACAAACGCCGTGGACGATTTCTTGCCGCCCGTACCCTGCTGGCACAACTGATGCTGCGGGTTTATGGCATTAGTGAGCTGCCGCGCCTGCTTATCCAGGGTAACGGACGCCCCGTTTTTGCTGACAGCGATCTGCCCGATTTCAGCATCGCCTATGCGGGCAATACGGTGGGGGTGCTGCTGGCTGAAGAGGGTGGACGTGCGGGTCTGGATATGGAGATTGTGCATGCGCGGAGCCGTCAGACTCAGGAGCAGCTGATTCAGGGATTAACGTCGGGCGAAATCGCCTGGATTAATGCCCAGCAGGATGCCATGGAAGCGGTGACGCAAATCTGGACGTTACGCCAGAGCATTCTCAAGCTGACGGGAGAAGGCGATCGCGGACTGGATTCGCTGCGCCTGTTGCCGGGTGCCGGTCGGCTGCGATCGTCACTCTATCCCGAGATTCAGGTGGTATGTGATGCGGAACCCATGCTGGTCTGGTCGTGCGCGCTGTCGTCTGCGACCCAGCGGCTGTACCTGTGGGAGATGGATAACGCTTTTGAATGGCGTGCATTACGCGAAATCGAGATGGGTAAACCCAACATCGGGCCTCATGCCCTGCGGCTGACCAGTCTGCCCGGCGAGCGCAATCTGCATCCTCAAATGTAAAAAGCCGCAACCGGTGGGTTGCGGCTCTGACTGTGCTTAGTGCGCGTCGATAAAGACAATCTTCAGCACAAACAGCAGCGCAACAATTACCACGCAGGGGCTGATTTCACGCCAGCGGCCGGTGCCCAGTTTCATCACGCAGTAAGCGATAAAACCCAGCGCAATGCCTTCGGTGATGGAAAAGCTGAAGGGCATCATGGCGGCGGTGACAAACGCCGGAACGGCTTCGGTCAGATCATCCCAGCGCACGCGCGACAGGCTGGCGGTCATTAACACGCCAACGTAAATCAGCGCGCCTGCGGCGGCATAGGATGGCACCATTGCGGCCAGCGGTGACAGGAAGGTCACCAGCAGGAAAAGCAGGCCGGTTACCACGGCCATCAGACCGGTACGGCCACCAATCGCCACGCCCGAGGTGCTCTCGATATAGGCGGTCACGGAAGACGTGCCCGCCAGCGCGCCACTCACCGAACTGATGCTGTCGACATAAAGCGCCTGCTGCATCCGCGGAAAGGTGCCGGTTTCATCGGTCAGTCCCGCTTTGTCGGTAACGCCAATCAGCGTGCCGGAGGAGTCGAACAGATTGACCAGCATAAAGGAGAAGATGACGCCCGCCATGCCAATGTTAAACGCACCTTTGATATCGACCTGACCCACCACCGAAGTAATCGAAGGCGGCGCAGAAAACAGGCCGACAAACTTCACGTCGCCCAGCATCCAGCCAATAGCGGTGGTGATCACCATTGAGATCAGCACCGCCGCGTGGATATTGCGTGATGCCAGAATGGCGATAATAAAGAAGCCGAGTGCGCCCAGCAGCACGCTGTGCGAAGTCAGATTACCCACGGCCACGAGCGTATCGGGATTCGGCACGATAATACCGGCATTCTTCAGCCCCATCATGGCGATAAACAGGCCGATACCGGCAGTGATGCCAACGCGCAGGCTCAGTGGGATATTGGCAATCATCCAGTAGCGAACCCGCAGCAGGGTCAGTATCAGCAGGCCGACCGCACCCCAGAAAATCGCGCCCATACCGACCTGCCACGAATAGCCCATCGCCCCGACCACCACAAAAGCGAAGAAGGCATTCAGCCCCATTGCGGGGGCCAGCGCCACCGGCAGATTGGCAAACAGTCCCATCAGAATGCTGCCAAACGCGGCAATCAGACAGGTGGTCACAAACACCGCCTGGGTATCCATACCGGCGACGCCGAGGATCTGCGGGTTGACGAAGACGATATAGACCATCGTCAGAAAGGTGGTGATACCTGCGATCACTTCGGTGCGCACCGTGGTGCCATGTTCCTGCAGCCTGAAGATGCGCTGCAAAACGCCTTGCTTGCTCATGCCATCCATCCAGAAGAAAAAATCATCGGCGCGTATCCTGGCGATTTTACCGGGGCAATACAATGATTTTTCGCAACCGATTGCCAGTCTCGCAATCTGCGCTGAGTGCGGTAGAGTGTGGAGCACACCCCTGAATCGAAGGATAGAGTCTGATGTCAGTTGAATGCGTCTTTTTTGATTGCGATGGCACGCTGGTGGACAGTGAGTTGCTCTGCACCCAGGCCTACGTCAACACGTTTGCCCGTTACGGTCTGGCGCTGTCGCTGCAGCAGATGTTTGAAAAGTATAAGGGCGTCAAACTCTACGACATCATTCGTGACGTGGGCGACGCGCATCAGGTGTCGCTGCCGATGGAAGAGGTGGAGACAGCTTATCGCGCGGAAGTCGCGCGACTGTTCGATCAGCAACTGCAGCCAATTCCGGGTGCGAAAGCGCTAGTGGAGCAGATCAAAGTGCCGATGTGCGTGGTCTCAAACGGGACGGTAAAAAAGATGCAGCACTCGCTGGGCTTAACCGGCATGCTGCCGCTGTTTGCCGAACACCTCTATAGCGGTTATGACATTCTGCACTGGAAGCCCGATCCGGAGCTGATGTACCACGCGGCGGAACAGATGCAGGTGCCGATTGAGCGCTGCATTCTGGTGGATGACTCCGAAGCGGGCGCCCGCGCCGGTATTGCCGCCGGGATCCCGGTCTACTACTACTGTGCTGATCCGCACAATCCTGAACTGGATCATCCGCTGGTGACGCGCTTCGACGACATGGCGCAGCTGCCTGCGTTGTGGCGCGCCCGTGGCTGGGATCTGGTGTAGCGCAGGCCAGCATGACACATACCGTCTGGTTTTTAACCCTGCCTGGCGTCATGGTACTGGATCTGACCGGCCCTGCCGAAACGCTGAAGCTGGCGGGGGATCGCTTTTCGCTGCGCTACATTGGCCCGCAGCCGGAGGTGGTCTGTTCCACCGGTATGACCATTGGCGGCATCGAACCCTTGCCAGAACAGTTGCCCGCCGGGAGCCTGCTGGTGGTGCCGGGCGTCTATGACTCGCAGATCTGTTATTCCACACCCCAGGCCACAGAAGCACGCGACTGGCTGATGCGGCAGCACGCCGCGCTGCGCGCGCAGACCTTTATGCTGGTCTGCGTCTGCTCAGGTGCGTTGCTGGCAGCGCAAGCGGGCATGCTCGATGACGTGCCCTGCACCACCCATCATGATGTCATTGCCCGTCTGAAAGCGGTCGCCCCGCGCGCTCAGGTGCAGGAGAACCGGGTATTTGTCGGGCATGAGAATATCTGGACCAGCGCGGGCATCACGGCGGGGATCGACCTGGCGCTGCATCTGGTGAATCAGCTCTGCGATACGCCAACAGCGCTGGCCGTGGCGCGGGAAATGGTGGTCTGGTTCCGCCGCGCCGGTGACGACCCGCAGCTTTCACCCTGGCTGCGTTACCGCAATCACCTGCATCCGGCCATTCATCGGGCGCAGGACCTGATGATTGCGCATCCTGAGCATGGCTGGACGCTGACCGAGCTGGCCGGGCGCGCCCACGTCAGCAGCCGTCATCTGGCGCGGCTGTTTCGTCAGCATCTGGGGATCAGCGTGCGGGAATACCATGAGCAGCTGCGGGTTGGCGTGGCGCGCCAGCGTCAGCAGCAGGGTGAATCCGCTGAGAAAGCAGCGCTGGCGGCGGGATTTTCATCGGCGCGCCAGCTGCGACGCGCCCGCCAGCGGGAAACCGATCAGCTGACAAAGTGACGGGTATCGACCCGTTTCAGCGCCATCCCCAGCAGCAGACTGCCACCCAGCGTCAGTCCGAACACCCAGGGCAGATCGAGCCACGGACGCGACATATCATCGTAGTGATGCGTGCGCAGATAGTGAATGAACAGCGCATGAAAGCCGTAGATCGGCAGTGAATAGCGCGCAATCACGGTAAAACCGGGCAGCGTGCGCTGATTCAGGCTGTTTTTAAACACGATGAGCAGGCTGATCGCCGCGATAAATACCAGCGGTCCGCAGTAGAGATACCAGGTATCGTTAAACGCCCCGTTGACGATCAGCGCCTTTTTCGTCCCTAACGTAATGCCAATCACACAGGCGATAAACAGCCCGGCGGCCAGCGGGGTCAGGCCGCGCCGGGTCGTGTCCATGGTGCCGATCGCCCGTCCAAGCAGCGCATAGAGCAGGTAGTAAATGCTGTCACCGCTGACATAGAGGTTAACCGGCAGAAAATGGAACGGGCCCAGCGACTGGCTGACCGTATTCGGGTTGGCGAGTACCGCCAGCACCAGCACCAGCAGCGCTACATAGCGTGCCTGCACGGTTTTCACCTGGATCAGCGGCGACATCAGATAGATGCCAATCAGCGCAAAGAAGAACCACAGGTGATAGAACACGGGCTTCTGCAGCATCTTCAGGATCGAACGTCCTTCGCTGATCGGCGTCAGCCAGGTGATATAGGCCAGCGAGACCGCGCTGTAGAACAGCAGACAGAGCACCAGCCGGAGCATATGACGCGGCTGGGCGCTACGTTCGCCGAAAAACAGATAGCCGGAGATCATAAAGAACAGTGGAACACAGACGCGTGATGCCGAGTTCAGCAGATTCGCCACATCCCAGGTCGTGCCGGTTACCGCCATCGGCCCGGTGATATACCAGGTGGTGGTGTGAATCACGATCACCATCAGGCAGGCAACCGCGCGTAAATTATCGATCCAGTAAATCTTCTGCGACATGGCGTCCTCTTGCGCATAGCTCCGTGCGCAAAAGGGTAGTCAAATGCGACCAGAGCAACAACTGCCGCCAGCAGGATTCGGAGCCATCTGTATGCCAGCGCCCGTAATTACCGCGAAAACGCGCCGGTAGTGCCTGGGATTTACGGCTGCACATCGCGCGGTCAAAGGGTATACTGTCGGCCTCTTTTTTTAATCTAACCGAAGCGCGTGCACACTCAACATGCAAAAGTTTGATACCAAAACCTTTCAGGGGCTGATCCTGACCTTGCAGGATTACTGGGCGCGTCAGGGCTGCACCATTGTCCAACCGCTGGACATGGAAGTGGGCGCTGGCACTTCACACCCGATGACCTGCCTGCGTGCACTCGGCCCGGAGCCGATCGCCGCCGCCTACGTGCAGCCATCCCGTCGTCCTACCGATGGCCGCTACGGTGAAAACCCGAACCGTCTTCAGCACTATTACCAGTTCCAGGTCATCATCAAACCGTCACCCGACAACATTCAGGAGCTGTATCTTGGTTCGTTAAAAGAGCTGGGAATGGATCCGACGGTGCATGACATTCGCTTTGTAGAAGATAACTGGGAAAACCCGACGCTGGGCGCCTGGGGACTCGGCTGGGAAGTCTGGCTCAACGGCATGGAAGTGACGCAGTTCACCTACTTCCAGCAGGTTGGCGGCCTGGAGTGTAAGCCGGTAACCGGTGAGATCACCTACGGCCTGGAACGTCTGGCGATGTATATCCAGGGCGTCGACAGCGTTTACGATCTGGTCTGGAGCGATGGCCCGCTGGGCAAAACCACCTACGGCGACGTGTTCCATCAGAACGAAGTGGAGCAATCCACCTATAACTTCGAATACGCCGACGTCGACTTCCTCTTTACCTGCTTCGAGCAGTACGAGAAAGAGGCACAGCATCTGCTGGCGCTGGAAAAACCGCTGCCACTGCCCGCCTACGAACGCATTCTGAAAGCGGCACACAGCTTCAACCTGCTGGATGCCCGCAAAGCGATCTCGGTAACAGAGCGTCAGCGCTATATTCTGCGCATTCGTACCCTGACCAAAGCCGTGGCTGAAGCTTACTACGCCTCTCGCGAGGCAATGGGCTTCCCGATGTGCAATAACAAAAAGTAAGAGGCAGCCATGACTGAACAAACCTTCCTGGTGGAGATCGGCACCGAAGAGCTGCCACCAAAAGCCCTGCGCAGCCTGGCAGAAGCCTTTGCCGCGCAGGTCACTGCTGAACTGGATGCCGCTAACCTGAGCCACGGTGAGGTCAGCTGGTTTGCTGCGCCGCGCCGTCTGGCGCTGAAAGTCGCCAACCTGAGCGCCTCACAACCCGATCGGGAAGTAGAGAAGCGCGGACCGGCGATCTCTGCTGCGTTTGACGCTGACGGCAACGCGACCAAAGCCGCTGAAGGCTGGGCGCGTGGCAACGGCATTACTGTCGATCAGGCTGAACGCCTCGCCACCGATAAAGGCGAATGGCTGGTTTATCGCGCTCAGGTCAAAGGCGAAGCGGCCCAGGCGCTGCTGCCCGCAATGATCGCTACCGCGCTCAGCAAGCTGCCGGTGCCAAAACTGATGCGCTGGGGCAACAGCGATGTGCAGTTTGTCCGTCCGGTTCACACCGTGACGATGCTGCTGGGCGATGAGCTGATCCCGGGCACCATTCTGGGCATCGCGTCAGACCGGATTATTCGTGGTCACCGCTTTATGGGTGAAAGCGAAATCACGCTCGACAACGCCGATCACTATCCTGATGTGCTGGAAAAACGCGGCCAGGTCATTGCCGACTATCAGGTCCGCAAAGCGATGATCAAAGCCGATGCAGAAGCGGCCGCACGCCGCTTAGGCGGCAACGCCGATATCAGCGACAGCCTGCTGGAAGAGGTGACGTCGCTGGTGGAGTGGCCGGTCGTCCTGACCGCGACCTTTGAAGAGAAATTCCTCAAGGTGCCAGCGGAAGCGCTGGTCTACACCATGAAAGGCGATCAGAAGTATTTCCCGGTGTATGACAATGACGGTAACCTGATGCCGAACTTCATTTTCGTCACCAACATCGAATCCAGCGATCCGCGCCAGATTATCTCCGGCAACGAGAAAGTGGTACGTCCGCGCCTGGCCGATGCGGAGTTCTTCTTTAACACCGACCGCAAAAAACGTCTGGAAGACAATCTGCCGCGTCTGGAGACCGTCCTGTTCCAGAAAGAGCTGGGCACGCTGCGCGATAAAACCGATCGCATTCAGGCCCTGGCGGGCTGGATTGCCGGTAAAATCGGCGCCGATGTGAATCACGCTACCCGCGCGGGCCTGCTGTCGAAGTGTGACCTGATGACCAACATGGTCTTCGAGTTCACCGACACCCAGGGCGTGATGGGCATGCATTACGCGCGTCACGACGGCGAAGCCGAAGATGTGGCGGTTGCGCTGAACGAGCAGTATCAGCCGCGCTTTGCCGGTGACGATCTGCCATCCAGCCCGGTCGCCTGTGCGCTGGCGATTGCCGATAAAATGGATACGCTGGCCGGTATTTTCGGCATTGGTCAGCATCCAAAAGGCGACAAAGATCCGTTCGCACTGCGTCGTGCGGCGCTGGGCGTGCTGCGTATCATCGTTGAGAAAAACCTGCCACTCGACCTGCAGACGCTGACTGAAGAAGCAGTACGTCTGTACGGCAGCAAGCTGAGCAACGCCCGCGTGGTGGATGATGTGATCGACTTTATGCTGGGTCGCTTCCGCACCTGGTATCAGGAAGAGGGTCACAGCATTGATACGCTGCAGGCAGTTCTGGCGCGTCGTCCGACCCGTCCGGCTGACTTTGATGCACGCATGAAAGCGGTGTCGCACTTCCGTACGCTGGAGGCCGCCGCAGCACTGGCGGCGGCGAACAAGCGCGTCTCTAACATTCTGGCAAAATCGACCGAAACGCTGAATGAGAGCGTGCAGGCGTCGCTGCTGAAAGAGAACGAAGAGATCCAGCTGGCGACCTTTGTTACTGCGCTGAGCAGCAAGCTGCAGCCTTACTTCGCAGAAGGCCGCTATCAGGATGCGCTGGTCGAACTGGCACAACTGCGTACCGCGGTAGACAACTTCTTCGACAAAGTGATGGTGAACGCCGACGACCAGGCAGTGCGGGTCAATCGCCTGACGCTGCTGTCAAAACTGCGTGAGCTGTTCCTGCAGGTCGCGGATATCTCGCTGCTGCAGTAATTCTCTTAGCGTAGTACGAAAAAGGGACGAGCAATCGTCCCTTTTTTTATGGGATTTTTCTGGCCTGATGTCTTCAACTCATACCTGAGTGTGACCGCTATAGCGGCCATTTTTTAGGATGCAAATGAATACGCTAAAGTGCTCAAACTGCCATTGCCGGTCATCAGAAATCGGCTGTCGTGATGCTACAGGTGATAAATATTATTATATATCAAAAGGTTAATTGTTAATTTTTCTCCTGTAATACTCTAAGGTTTTTCATCAATCCGGAGGTTAAGAAACCGCCTCAAAAATAGTCCTCCCCCCTTGTTTTTGTCCCTTTCTGATGGATAATTCGCCAAAATTTACACCCGGTTACAGTTAGTGAAATGGAATTTTCATGAAAAGGATTTGTTTATCGCTCTGGCATCCGCCAAAGCCTCTGCTCGCCATAGTCGCGGGCGCGCTGTTCTGCTTCTCTTTACCGCTGATGGCAGCCTCGCCAGCCAATAATCCCCGCGAAGAAGGCCAGGTGATTGATGCCCGCGAGCAACTGCGTCAGCAGACGCGCGAGCGCGTGCTGCAACAGCAGAATGCGCCGCAGGCGAATGAACATCTTCCCCGTCCTGATAGTCGTCTGCCCGGTTATCCTGCCAGTGAGCAGCCCTGCTTTACCATCAATCAGATCGCCCTGACTGGCGACGAAGCCAGCCGTTTTCAGTGGGCGCTTGATGCTGCTTCAGACGCCACCGGCCGTTGCCTGGGCGGGCAGGGCATCGTGCTGGTCATCAACAAAGTGCAGAATGCGATTCTCGCCAAAGGCTATGTGACCACCCGCGTCATGGCACAGGAGCAGGATCTGACGAAGGGCGTGTTGACGCTGACGCTGCAGCCTGGCCGTATCAGCCAGATCCGCTTCGAAGAGCCTGTTTCCTGGCGTGGACGGCTGTGGAATGCCGTTCCGGCGTCATCGGGCGATATTTTGAATCTGCGGGATATTGAGCAGGGCCTGGAGAACTTTAAGCGGGTGCCCAGCGCCAGAGCTGACATTAAAATCGTGCCGGGCGAGCAGGAAGCCACCAGCGATCTGCAGGTCAACTGGCACGAAGGCAGACCGGTACGGCTCAGTCTGGGACTGGATGACAGCGGCTCCAGAAGTACCGGGCGCTATCTCGGTTCCGCCACCCTCGCAGTGGATGCGCCCTTTGCGCAGAACGATCTGTTTTACGCCAATATTGGCAAAAATCTGTTTGAGCATGGGCCGTTCGGTAACCGCTCGCACACCCTGAATTACTTTTTCCCGATAGGCTACTGGGCCGTTTCCGCCAACTACAACGACTACACCTATCACCAGAACATCCCCAATGCCAATGAGGTGCTGCGCTACAGCGGCAAGAGCGATAATTTCCAGCTCACGGTCTCCCGATTGCTCTACCGCGATCAGTCGAACAAAACCACGCTTAATCTGCGTGGCTACCGCAAACACTCCACCAACGCCGTCAACGATATCGACATTGAGCAGCAAAAGCGGCGCACTGCGGGCTGGGAACTGGGCCTGAATCAGCATAGCTATCTGAGTAGCAGCACGCTGGACGCCAGTATCGCCTGGCGGCGCGGTACCGGGGCGTTTAATGCGCTTCCTGCACCAGAAGAGTCGCGTCATCAGGGCAGTGCGCGTACCGGCATACTGCTGGGCGACCTCGGCATCAACCATCCTTTCGCCCTGGGCGAGCAACCCTGGCGGGTCTATAGCAGCGTGCGCGGACAATGGAGTCCGAATGCGCTGACGCCGCAGGAGCGCATGGCGATTGCCGGGCGTTACACGGTACGCGGCTTTGACGGTGAACAGATGTTGTCGGGGGAAAAAGGTCTGCTGTGGCGCAACGAAATCGGCTGGAACCTTTTCTCACGCGGGCATGAGCTCTATCTGGCTGCCGATTATGGCCGGGTAAGCGGACCCGCGACGCGGGACCTGGTCGGGCATCAGCTGGCAGGCAGTGCCATCGGCGTACGCGGCTCACTCTGGGGTCGCTTCAGCTATGACCTGTTTGCGGGCGTGCCGCTCTGTAAACCCGAGGGTTTTCATACCTCAGGCGCGACGGCGGGTTTCAGCGTTAACCTGGAAATCTGACCAACAAAGCGGGTGATCACCGCTATCTGAAACAGTGACTTTCACACGGATGTGACCCATGAATAAACATTGCTATCGCATTATCTTCAGCCGCACCCATGGTGAACTCCGGGTGGTGTCAGAACTTGCCCGCAGTTGCAGCACGGAACCCGGCCAGAGCCGAGGCAACGGCGCGCCCCGGCTCTGGGTTACTTTACGCCGCACGGCGTGGCTGCTGGGACTGGCGCTGTTTGCCGGGCCAGCACTGGCGAACGGCATTGTGGCGGATGGCAACGCTACGCCAGGTCAGCGGCCGGACGTCATCGTGACTCAGAACGGGCTGCCGCAGGTCAATATTACTGCGCCCAATCAGGCAGGAATCTCACACAACCAGTATCAGCAGTTCGACGTCGCGCAGAACGGTGCCATCCTGAATAACTCCGCAGTGATGACCTCCACGCAACTGGCCGGAATGATTCAGGGCAACCCGAACCTCAAGCCCGGCGCTGCACCGGCGCGGGTGATCCTCAACGAAGTGAACAGCAACAATCCCAGCCAGCTTCGCGGTTATATGGAAGTGGCGGGCGGACGGGCGCAGGTGATCGTTGCCAACCCGGCAGGAATTGTCTGCAACGGCTGCGGCACCATCAACGCCGGACGGATGACGCTGACCACCGGCAAACCGCAGCGCAACGCCGACGGCAGCCTGGCGGGTTATCAGGTTGAACGCGGCGTGGTGCGCATTGAAGGCGGCGGACTTAATGGCGATTCCCGTCATGATACTGAATACGTAGACGTCCTGGCCCGCGCGGTGGAGATCAATGCGGGTGTCTGGGCCAAAAAAGAGCTGACGGTGGTGGCTGGGCGTAACCGCATCAGTGCCGACACACAGACGGTCATACCGCTGGCTGACGACGGCAGCGCCAGACCTGAACTGGCGATCGACATGGGTCAGATGGGCGGCATGTACAGCGGCCAGATCCGCATGATTGGCACCGAAGCAGGCGTCGGGGTGCGGAATCAGAACGCTCAGGTGCAGGCGGGTAAAACGCTGGTAGTGAGCAGCGAAGGTAAACTTGTCTGGCAATCGACGGCACAGGATGGCGTCACGCAGGCCGCAGGCGACATCAGCCTGACGGCCAGAGATAGCGTTGATTATCAGGGCAAGCTCCACAGTGGCGGTCAGCTGACGGTTCAGAGCCGTGAAGGCGGGATTACCCAGTCCGGCACCCTGGCGGCGGCTGGTGCCGTACGGCTGACGGCAGCCCGCAGCATTCAGAGCAGTGGACACCTGCTGGCAGGCAGCGACGCCAGCAGCCAGATTGTGCAGGAAGCCAGTCTGCAACTGGAGAGCCAGGAGACCATTCGCGCCAGTGGCAGCCTGTTGAGCAAAAAAGAGATCAGCGCACATGGACGCCGCGTCGATCTCAGTGGCGCTCAGGTCGCTGCCAGCCGCGCCACCCTGACTGCTCAGGAAGCGGGTGTTGCCGTGCGTCAGGCGGTGATTAATGGCGCGGAGCTGGTGATAAACACCTCTGGAGATATTGAGGCGCAGCAGGCACAGATTAGCGCCGGACGCTGGCAGATCGACGGGCGCAGCCTGTTCAGCCAGCAGGCGGGATGGTCGCAGACCGGCAGTGGCGAAAGCCGCTTTACGTTGTCTGGCGGGCTGGACAACAGCGAGGGTTCGATTGAGAGTCAGCAGCTCAGTTTCCAGGCCGCCTCGCTGAACAATCAGCGTGGCCGTATGGTTGCGCTTGATAACGCAGCGCAGCACTGGCGGATTGATGGGCTGTTTGACAACACGTCGGGCGAGCTGGGCAGCAACGGCGATCTGACGCTTGAGACCGGCAGCCTGAATAACCAGGGCGGCACCATCAAAACCCAGGCGTCGTTGGCTATCACTGCCCGCGACGCGGTTAACAACAGTCAGGGTAATCTTCTGGCCGGTAATGCGCTGACGCTTAGCGCGGGCGGCGATCTGGATAATCACGCGGGCACCCTGAACGGCGGCCAGCTGTCGCTGACCGCGCAGCATCTGAACAATGCGCAGGGCGAGATTACCAGCCAGCGTGATCTGAGCCTGACGGCAAACGGGCTGGATAATTCAGAGGGCAAAGTGATTGCGCTGCAGGATCTGAGCCTGATGACGGCACAGGGCCTGGACAACAGCGATGGCTGGATCGAAGCGGGTCATCATCTTTCGCTCAACAGCGGCGGATTCTGGGAGAACAGCGGTGGGACGGTGCAGGGTGGTGAGCAGGTTACAGCGACGGCCGATCAACTCAATAACGCCAGCGGCCGGTTGCAGTCTGGCGGTGATCTGACGCTGACCAGTCGTGGCGATATCCTCAACCAGGGCGGCAAACTCACGGCGAAAAATGCTCTCGCGATCCAGGGCACCGCCGCGACGCTGTTTGATAACGATAGCGGGTCGCTGCAAAGCGGCGGCGATCTGCTCATGCAGGGTGGCGCGCTAAACAATCGCCAGTCAGGGCAGGTTCTTAGCCAGCAGGCACTGACGCTTAACCTGGCGGGTGACTGGGACAACCAAAGCGGCACACTGACCAGCAACGGCAGCACCCAGGCCAGCGCCGCAAATCTGTTGAATGCCGGGGGGGCGATCAATGCGCTGGACGCGCTGGATATGCAGTTCACGGGCCGTCTGGATAACAGTAATGGCCGCATCTTCAGTCGGCTAAGCCAGACGCTCCAGGCGCAGGAAATTAGCAATGCGCAGGGCTGGATGGGCAGCCAGGAGAGCTGGACTGCTACGACTGCCGGTTTCGATAACACGGCGGGCATCGTACAAAGTCAGCAGCAGGCTGAACTTTCGGCGAACTGGCTAAGTAACGCCAGCGGCGTGTTGCAATCGGCTGCTGGCATGGCGTTACGCATTGCGCAAGATATCAACAACCTGGCCGGTAAAGTCTCTGCTCAGCAGCAGCTTACCGTTCAGGGTCAGACCGAAGGCAACCGCACCGGTAGCATTAACAATGCGGGTGGTCAGTGGCTGGCTGGTGAGGGGCTGACTATTACCGCTGCGCGTATTGATAATACCCAGGGCGGTCTGCTCTACAGTCAGCGGCAGTTAAGGCTGAACCTGGCCGGGGATCTGGATAACCGGGCGGGCAACGTGCAGAGTGGCGGCGCGCTCCAGCTTGATGCGCAGACGCTGAACAACGCGGGCGGCCACATCGACAGCCAGCAACAGCTCAGCCTGCAGCTGTCAGGACAGATGGATAACAGCGACGGTGCGGTGCGCAGCAACGGTGAACAGCAGGTTAATGCCGCGACGGTCACTAACCGTCAGGGCATCTTCAGCAGTCGTGAGGCGATTAATCTGACAACAGGGCAACTGGAGAATGCCAGCGGCACGCTGATCAGTCAGGGCGCGGGAAATTATCACCTCAATGTGCTCAACAACCAGCAGGGCAAAGTCCACAGCGGCGCGGCGCTCTCCCTTGACGCTGCGCAACTGAACAATCAGGGCGGCCAGCTGGTCGCCACTCAGGATCTCGTGCTGAAGGCCACGGCGATCGATAACAGCACACAGGGTGTGCTCAGCAGCCAGGCGGGACTCTCACTGCAGGCCGATCGTCTGAGTAACCGCGACGGCGGCCTGTTACTCGGTACGACCTTTACCGACATCGCTGCCCGTGACATCGATAACAGCAGCGGACGGCTGCAGAGCGCCGGAACGCTCATGCTGCGCGGTGTTGCACAGCTGGACAACCGGCAGGGAAGGGTGCTGGCGAATGGCGATCTCACCCTCAACGGTGATCTCTCACCGACTGATTCACCGCTGGTGCTGCTCAATCAGAGCGGACGGCTGGAGAGTGCTGGCGCATTAAACATCCATGCACACTCTTTCGATAATCAGGGCGGCACGCTGCTAGGCCTGCAAGCTCTGACGCTGACTGCACAACAGGACTACACCCGCCATGCGGGTGAAACCATCAGCAGTAACGGCACGGTGACTTTCTCGCTGAGCGGGGCGTTTACTAACCTGGTGGACTGGCTGCTGCCAGGTAATCTTGTGCTGAATGCGGCAGGCATAACCAACCCGGCGATGCTGGTGGGTAAAACCGTTCAGCTCACGACGGGTGCGCTTCTGAACAGCGGGCGGCTTGAAGCCGACAACCTGACGCTGAATGTCGACTCGCTGGATAACCTCGCCACCGTGATAGGCGATGAGGTCACCGTGCGTGGTCGGGTTATCGATAATCACGGACAGACTGCGGTCATTGCCGCAACGCAAAGCCTGACGCTGCAGGCCAGCGAGCGGCTGAGCAACAAAGAGGGTGCATTGCTCTACAGCGGCGATCGCCTGTCATTGCACAGCGATGACCTGATCGAGAACCGGGCGAGTTTTATCGAAGCAGATGGTGATATGACGCTGGAGGCGCGGCGGCTCGACAACCTGCGCGAAGGACTGGTGATAGAGCGCGAGGCCGAGAGCAGCGACTACAGCTGGCATCGTTATAACTATTACTGGCGCTCTTATGGCGGAGAGACCAATACGGATCTCAGCACTATGGCGTCGACCACTCAGCAATTGACCTTCCAGGATGAAGCAGCGGCACAGAATAATCCTTACGGCACGCTGCTGGCGATTGACGCTGCAGGCAAACGCGCCCAGGTTCGTGTCATGAACAATCAGGGCGTGCTGACCGATCTGTGGGTTAACTATCTGGCGCTGAACCCCAATGCCGACGGCACCTATGCCATGACGTTCTATGAAACCCGTGGGTTGCGGCAAAAAAATGTGCCAACCCCTTATCAGAACACGGTATGGCGCGAAGCCAACAGTGGACGTCTTGAGCAGTGGGATCCCGAAAAGCATATCGACATCGACAATGCGCTTTTCGTCACTGATTACAACAATTTCCGTGAGCGTAGCGTAACCGGCACGGTGACGCGTGATCGGCTGGTCAGTGAAGGTATCGGCGCGCGCATTCTTGCGGGTGGCGACATGGTGCTACGCATCATCGGCGCATTACTCAATGACGCCAGCGTGATCACGGCTAACGGCAATCTGACCGTGGACGGCGGTGGCAGCATTGATAACCGGGGCTATTCGGTCAATGAGCGACGCCAGGAAGTGATTGTCGACCATTATGACCAGAATACCCATCACTGGTACCCGACCTTCAATTCTGATGAGACCACGGCCCTGGCTACCATTGATGGCATCATTACCGGCAACGGTAATGTCAGTATCAGCGGAGCGAGCATCAGTAACACCACCGTTAATCAGGCGCAGATCAGCCAGCTTGAGGCGGCGCTGCAGGCGGTGGATGCCGAACGCGCAGAGTATGAACGTAACCCGCTGGCTTTTGCCGTAGACGGCGTCGCTCACCATGACGGCGACACAGAGCTTGCGGCGGGTAATTCCTCGGGTCGCCCGCTGTTACCGGCTGAGCTGGCACTGACGGCGCTGCAACAGCTGGAGAAAGTCGCCACAACCCTCCCCGATAACGGCCTGTTCAGCCAGCACACTGCGGCGGGCAGCCCGTATCTGGTGGTGACTGACGAGCGCTTCACCAGCCAGAGCAAATTTATCAGCAGCGACTATCTGCTCGAACGCGTGGGCTATGACCCGTCACAGGTGCATAAACGGCTGGGCGACGGTTTTTATGAGCAGCGCCTGGTGCGCGAGCAGGTCCTGAAACTGACCGGCAGGCCTTCCGTTAACGGCTGGGATGCAATGGAGCAGTATCAGGCGCTAATGAATAACGGCTCAAAAGTGGCGCAGGATTTCCATCTGGTGCCGGGTGTGGCGCTGACGCCGCAACAGATTGCGGCGCTGCAGCAGGATATCGTCTGGCTGGTCAGCGAAACGGTGGAGACGGCAGAGGGTCCGCAGACCGTGTGGGTGCCGAAAGTCTATCTGGCTCAGACTACCCTGCGCCTGACCGGTGATGGCGCGGTGATTGGCGGCGGTAATCTGCAGCTCTCGGCAGACAGCATGACCAGCGCCGGGAATCTGTTTGCGGATAAGGCACTCGCCATCGACAGCGGGCAGTTTCAGCACCTGAGCGGCGATATTAAGGCGGGCAGCATCGATGTGCAGGCGGAAAGCCTCACGATCAGCACCGATCTGCAGAATGCCCTGCGTCAGGCGACGATGAGTGCTGGGGATATCAGCCTCAGCGGTACCGATATCCGGCTGCAGGGCGCGAAGCTGGACGCCACCGATAATCTCAGCCTGAGCGCACGCAATAACCTTGAGATCGGTACCGCAAAAAGCAGCCACAGCGGCAGCCTGGAGGTTATCTCCGGGGCGATGGGCAACCGCACCAGCAGCGGCATGGAAGAAGCGGGCAGGCGCATGGCGCAGGTCAGCGGTGAGTGGCAGCAGGCAAAGGGCAGCGAGCTTAACGCCGGTGGCAACCTTCTGCTCTCGGCCGGACGTGACCTGACGCTGACCGGCAGCCAGGCCAGCGCCTCCGGCTCCGCCCGGGTTCAGGCTGGCGGAGACATTCGCATCGGTGCTAAAACCACCACCAATACCACCCATCTTGAGGCCGACAGCCGGACCTCGTCGGTCAGCAATAGTCGCCAGGAAGATCGTCTGTTGCTCAGCACCCTGAGCGGCGCTCAGGGTGTGACGCTGGCGGCGGGTAATAACCTGCTGGCCGAAGGTGCGCAGGTTGACAGTACCGAGGGCCGCATTGGCGTCAGCGCGCAGAACGTTACCATTAAAGACGCACGCGCCAGCCTGGTAGCTCAGGACAGCGAAAACAAGCGCGAGGGTAATACCCGCACTCACCGTGAAGAGGAAACTGCACGTGAGAGCAGCACCGGCAGCACCTTCAGCGGGCAGCAGGGCGTGACGGTGATCGGGCGCGAGGGCGACGTCACGGTCACCGGCAGTACGCTGCACAGCGAACAGGGCGCGGTCGGGTTGCAGGCAAAACAGGACGTGGTACTGAACACCGCCACCGAACGTGAGTCGCTCTACAGTGAAGAACGCTCAGAGAATAAAGGTCTGCTGAACAAAAGCAGCGGTCACAGCGTGACGCGGGACGTCACCACGCGTGAGAACGGCAGCCTGCTGAGCGGCGAAAGCGTCACGGTCATCGCCGGACGCGACCTGACGGTGACCGGATCGGCGGTGGCTGCCGACCAGGACGTCAATCTGCGGGCCGGGCGCGACGTGGAGATTGGTGCGGCGACGGAGACCGAGAGCCATTACCAGCTGGAAGAGAAGAAAAAGAGCGGCCTGCTGAGCAGCGGCGGCATCGGCTTCACCGTCGGCAAGCAGTCGACCCGTCATGAGATTGATGAGAAGGGCACCACCCAGAGCCAGAGCGTCAGCACCGTCGGCAGCAGCCAGGGCAGCGTGAACGTCACGGCGGGCAACCGGCTGCACGTCGGCGGCGCGGACCTGGTAGCGGGTAAAGACATGAACCTGACGGGCGACAGCGTAACTATCGACCCGGGCTTTGATTCACGCAGCCGTAAGGAAACCTTCGAGCAGAAACAGAGCGGTCTGAGCATCGCCCTGTCAGGCACGGCAGGCAGCGCGCTCAACACGGCGGTGAGCAGCGCGCAGCAGGCCAGGAAGTCGGGCGACGGGCGGGTCAGCGCGCTGCAGAACACCCAGGCGGCGCTGAACGGTGTGCAGGCGGCGCAGGCGGCTCAGATGGACGGGCTGAACACTGCCGCCGCAAACGCACACAATGCCGCCGGCGACCTGAAGCCGGGGCAGGACGGCTATCAGGCGGGCTCGACCAACACCATCGGCGTCAGCGCCTCGTACGGCAGCCAGTCGTCGAAAAGCGAAACGCGGACTGAGAGCAGTCGGTCGCAGGGCAGCACGCTGACGGCGGGCCGGAATCTGGCCGTCACGGCAACCGGCAAAAACGGTACGGCGCAGAGCGGCGACATCAGCATCGCCGGCAGCCAGCTGAAGGCGGGCGGCGACCTGAGCCTGGAGGCGTCGCGGGACATCCTGCTGCAGTCGGCGCAGAACACGCAGAGCACCGACAGTAAGAACAGCAGCAAGGGCGGCAGCGTCGGGGTCGGTATCGGCGTCGGGTCAGGCGGCTACGGCATCAGCGTGTCGGCGAGCGTCAACGCGGCGAAGGGCAGCGAAAAAGGCAACGGGCTGACGCACAGCGAGACCACGCTGGACGCGGGCAACCGGCTCAGCCTGACCAGCGGGCGCGACACGACGCTCACGGGCGCGCAGGCAAGCGGCAACAGCGTGAAGGTGGACGCGGGCCGCAACCTGACGCTGACCTCGGAGCAGGACAGCGACCGCTACGACAGCAGGCAGCAGAGTGCCGGCGCGGGCGGCAGCTTCACGTTCGGCTCCATGACCGGCTCGGCGAACGTGAACGTGAGCCGGGATAAAATGCACAGCACCTGGCAGAGCGTGACGGAGCAGACCGGGATTTTTGCGGGTCAGGGCGGCTTTGACGTGACGGTGGGTGAGCACACACAGCTGAACGGTGCGGTCATCAGCTCGACGGCCACCCCCGATAAGAACCGGCTCGACACCGGGACGCTGGGGTTCAGCGACATTGAGAACCACGCGGAATATGAGGTGGAGCATCAGAGCGCGGGGATAAGCACCGGCGGCAGCATCGGGGGGGACTTCGCCGGGAACATGGCGAACGGGGTGCTGGCGGGGCTGAGCGGCTCGGACAGCGCCTCGTCGGTGACGAAGTCGGCGGTGAGCGAAGGCACTGTCGTTATCCGCGACACATCGAAGCAGACGCAGGACGTGGCGGACCTCAGCCGCGACGTGGCTAACGCGAATCCGGGGCTGGAGGTCATCTTCGACAAGGAGAAGGAGCAGAACCGGCTGAAGGCGGCGCAGCTTATCGGGGAAATCGGCAGTCAGGCGGGTGATATTGCAAGGACGCAGGGCCAGATAGCGGGCCTGAAGGCGCAGCAGGATCCGGCTGCTCTTCAGGCGGCGAAAGAGGAGCTGGCCGGAAAAGGGAAGCTGAACCCGACGTCAGATGAAATAGCGAAGCAGGCTTACGACACGGCGATGAAGCCGTTCGGCACCGGCTCGTCACTGCAGCAGGGCATCAGCGCGGTGACGGCGGCGATGCAGGGCCTGTCGGGCGGGAACGTGGCGCAGGCGGTAAGCGGCGCGTCGGCACCGTACCTGGCGGAAAAGATACATGAACTGACGACGGACGCGAACGGTAAGGTTAATGTCCAGGCGAACCTGATGGCGCACGCGGTGCTGGGTGCGGTAACCTCGTACGCGGCGGGCAATACAGCGCTGGCCGGAGCCTCGGGCGCGGTGATGGGCGAGTACATCGCGCAGCAGCTGTATCCGGGGGTTAAGCGCAGTGACCTGTCTGAAGAGCAGCGGCAGACGATAAGCGCGCTGGGGACGCTTGCGGCGGGTCTGGCTGGCGGCGTTGTGGGTGACAGCACGGCGGATGCGGTGGCGGGGGCGCAGGGGGGTAAAAATGCGCTGGAGTTCAACTCGCTGAGTGGTGACAAAGCCCGTGAAACGGCGAAGCAGGTAGCTGAATCGCTGAAGAGTCAGGTCAGGGAAAAGCTGGGTGAGGGCACAACCTCTTCCATCGCCAACGGCATTATTAATGCGCTTACTGATACCGGCGATGCGGCATTAGGTGGGGCAGATTACGGTGCTGATGCGGCAATGGCGCTTACCTCCTGCGCTATGGGTGATAGCTACTGTACTCAGGCGTTAAGCGATCTGTCGGGTAAAAATCAAGCTGCGGCAGATACGCTGAAAGCCCTGATGAAAAGTGAAACCTGGACAGCTGTTGCCGGGCAGGTTAAAGAAGCTGCACAAGGTAACCAGCTTGCTCTGGAAGCAACGGGTGGAATGTTGGCGGGGTTGTTCCTGCCAGGCAAGAAAATACCTGATGCTCTTGCCATACAGACAATATCTAATTCTGTAGTTGATGCGAAAAAATTTGATTACCTTTTTGGAAGATCAACAGGAAATCCTCATACATTAGATCGCACAAATCAACTTTCTTTAGAAATGAAGAGATTAGGAGTTACTGATGATGTAAGTGGGCATGCAATGCTTGCTGAACACTTCACGACAGCAACAAAAAACCCAAGTAATATTGTGAAAAAATATACTGATCAGTACGGCAGTTTCGAAGTGAGGGAGTCTTTCTTTATGGGGCCTTCTGGTAAGGCAACAATGTTTGAAAGCACTTTTGAAGTTATGAGTAATGGTTCGCATCGTTTTATTACTACAATACCGAAAAATGGAGCAACTCAATAATGTTTATAGAAAAAAAACCTGATGAGATAGAGTTACTCTCTTTTTTTGAAAGTGAGCCAGTTTCTTTTGAACGAGATAATATAAGCTATTTATATACGGCTAAAGATGAAAAAGGGGTGGTTATCGACTTCTCTTTCAGTGCTGTTGAAGGATGGATTCAGTACGCTATAAAACTTGATGGAAATGAACTTGTACATAATTCTATTGATGGAGTTAGTTCATTCAGTATAAAAAATGATAAATCAGGGGAGTATTTATTTACTGAAATAATTGCTAATGGAGTTATTACAAAGGTCGTGATACGCGTAAAGCCATATATATCAGCAAGTAGTAGTTCTTTGATTATATGAAGAATTCCGGCCTTGTTGGTCGGGGTTTTGTTTTTACGCTTTGAAAACCTCCACTTCTCGCCGCTGCAACTCTAGCACACAGAGTGGAGCGCTTACTTCCGGTTGTTCAGCGCTGACGATGCCGGACTCGGTGAGCCAGTCGCCGCCAATAATTACCTCGCCATCGGCGCGCAGCCGGGCAGCGCGGGCGACATTCTCGTGCAGGGCAGCCAGCTGAAGGCGGGCAGCGACCTAGGCCTGGATGCGTTGCGGGACATCCTGCTGCAGTCGGCGCAGAACACGCAGAGCACCGACAGTAAAAACAGCAGCAAGGGCGGCAGCGTCGGTGTTGGCATCGGCGTGGGGTCGGGCGGCTACGGCATCAGCGTGTCGGCGAGCGTCAACGCGGCGAAGGGCAGCGAAAAAGGCAACGGGCTGACGCACAGCGAAACCACGCTTGACGCGGGCAACCGGCTCAATGACCGGGTCGGCGAACGTGAACGTGAGCCGGGATAAGATGCACAGCAACTGGCAGAGCGTGGCGGAGCAGACCGGGATATTTGCCGGGAAGGGCGGTTTTGACGTCACGGTGGGTGAGCACACGCAGCTGAACGGCGCGGTCATCAGCTCAACGGCCTCCGCCGATAAGAACCGGCTCGACACCGGCACGCTGGGCTTCGGCGATATAGAGAACCATGCGGAATATGAGGTGGAGCATCAGAGTGCGGGCATGAGCACGGGCGGCGGCATCGGCGGTCAGTTCGCCGGGAACATGGCGAACGGCATGCTGGCGGGACTGAACGACAGCGGCAGCGCGGACTCCACCACGAAGGCAGCGGTGAGCGAAGGCACGATCGTAATCCGCGACACATCGAAGCAGAAGCAGAACGTGGCGGACCTCAGCCGCGACGTAGCGAACGCGAATCCGGGGCTGGACGTCATCTTCGACAAGGAGAAGGAGCAGAACCGGCTGAAGGCGGCGCAGCTTATCGGGGAAATCGGGGCTCAGGCGGGGGATATCGCCCGGACGCAGGGCCAGATAGCGGGCCTGAAGGCGCAGCAGGATCCGGCTGCTCTTCAGGCGGCGCGTGAGCAGCTGGCGGCAAGCGGTAACCCTTATACGGAAGCCGATATATCGCAGCGGGCGTATGACAACGCGATGAAGCCGTTCGGCACGGGTTCGTCGCTGCAGCAGGGCATCAGCGCAGTGACGGCGGCGGTGCAGGGCCTGTCGGGCGGGAACGTGGCGCAGGCGATAAGCGGCGCGTCGGCACCGTACCTGGCGGAAAAGATACATGAACTGACGACGGACGCGAACGGTAAGGTTAATGTCCAGGCGAACCTGATGGCGCACGCGGTGCTGGGTGCGGTAACCTCGTACGCGGCGGGCAACGCGGCGCTGGCGGGCGCATCGGGCGCGGTGATGGGCGAGTACATCGCGCAGCAGATGTATCCGGGCGTTAAACGTGAAGACCTGTCTGAGGAGCAGCGACAGACGATAAGTGCGCTGGGAACGTTAGCGGCGGGTCTGGCTGGCGGCGTTGTGGGTGACAGCACGACGGATGTTGTGGCGGGGGCTCAGGCGGGGAAAACGTCGCTGAAAATAACAACCTTTTACTGCCAAGGTACATGCCAGTGCCTGTTCCGGGACTGCCGACGAGTCCGGGAGATAAAGTTGTTCAGGATGCGAATAACAACATTGCATCAGAACTGGATAAGGCTCTGAAAGGGTCAGGAACTGAAGCGGATACGCTGCCGATCACTGATGGCCCTTCAATCGTTGAAGCGCGTGACGAAGCTGCAAACTCCCGCGATCCGAATGTGGCGAAGGATCTGACGGATGCGGAGAAAGCTGAGCTGGGCGGTGCAGGATCGGGAGCGCCGGGTGGATGGGAACCGCAGGATGAGGAGAATGCGCGGAACAATGAAAGTAGCCAGAACAATAATTTTGATCGTTTCAAGAAAGATGATCTTGTTTCTTCAGCCAACAAGCCAATTAACGAACAGGGTCTATCCGCAGCGGCCAGAGCATGGGAGAAACATGCTGGCAGGCCTGGCGGTGTTTTTGAACCATTAAAAGGTAACCCAGCTCAAAAAAGCGAAGCTGCAAATAAGTTTGTAAACGAAGTTTTGAATAGTACTAATACTATAAAAACAGATCTTTCCAGAGGAGGTGTAGAGTACAGGCTTCCTGATGGAAGAGGGGTGCGCTATAACTCAGATGGTTCATTTTCTGGTTTCTTAGATCCTAAAAATCCGAGATGAAAATATGAATAATGACTTTGAAATAACCTTCTTCAGTGATTCTAAATATGAAGAAATTACAGCCGAGATCACTTATAAGGATCAAATACTTTGCCAATTAAACAAAGATAAAGGACCTGATAATATTGAGATTGAGTTTTTTTCGGATGCTAGGGTATTGGCTGAACAGGATAAAATGAAGTTTAGCTTAAGTAGTTTTTTACAAATAATAGCCGAAGCGACGGAAGAACTAAAAATATCTTAACTGACTATGAATCCCGGCCAACTGGCCGGGATTTTTGCTTTAAGCCCTGAATCTCCTCTTACCGCCGCTGCAGCCGCAACACATCTGCTGCTGCGACAATTTCGACCTGTTCCGCATCCGTGATACCAAACCCGGTCAGCCAGTCACCGCCGATAATCACCTCGCCATTCTCCCGCACCCAGTCCGCCCCTGAATCCTGCCCCTGGAGATTGGCTTCGCACAGTGCTGTCCACTCCGCTCCGCTTCTTCAGTCACGGTTGTTACCGACAGCGTATTATCACGCAGCGTTAATCGGATCGGTAGTAAGTCCGAACGCAGCCAGCTCGCCACCCGGGATGGCCAGTTCCGGGACTGGCTCAGGAATAAAAGTGATGTTCATGTGTTCTCCTCCGTGAGGTGCATTATGCGGATAATCAGCTGGCCCTGTTCGGCGATGATGCTGACCGGCTGGCCTTTAATAAATCCTAACTGTTTCAGCCAGTGTCCCTTGATGGTGAGTTGGGGTAATGGATTCGGTCTGCCGCCGTTGGGGCGATATCCGACGATGCTTTTGCGTGCTTGGGGTACAGCGGGTTCTGACGTAGAATCAGCTCTAGCCATAATTAACTCCTGTTCAGTTAGTTGTGGTCAGCGGGCTGTTGGTGTTCCACCACCTTCAGCTCGCGCTAAAAATCTCTCGTTACGTTCTTCCTTTCTGTTTTCTCCTGTTCAAATATACACCGCCCGCTTTGTAAACTCGCTGAAAGCTAAGTAATAAACTGCGAGTCGTCTCTGAAAAACGGATTGTTTTTTTCGTTTACTATTTCGTTTACATCCTCTTCCCAATACCCTCTTCAGCATCTGCAGCCGGCCCTTTGTTCATATGGGTGTGGCGATTTCCGGCATCGCATAAGAGTGAAATGGAGATGACAGAGAAAGGGATGACAGGCACGATGACACCACAAACGACACCACGCGAGAGTCAGGCTATGAGCACTATCCACTTCAGGATTGATGACGACGTTAAACGACTGGCGATGCGGGCAGCAGAGCGCAAGAAGATGACGCTGACAGAGGTTATGCGTCAGCGAGCGGAAGAGCTGGCTGCCGAAGAGCGGCAATATCAGGATGGCCAACATGATGCATGGCTGGAAGAGCAAATCACGGCGGCATTCAGTCGTTATGATGCCGGTGAAAGTGAGTTCATCAGTAACGATGAAATGAATGCCCGCATGGAAGAACTGAAAGCGCAGGCTGCGCGGGGAACGTTGTGATATCAGCCGTTCAATGGGAAAAAAAGGCGCAGGCAGACAGGGAGACGATATTTCGTTATCTGTATCGTGAGGCTGGCCTGCTGGTAGGCAGTGCAACAGACGATAAGTTTACCCGTATGGCCAGTCTGCTTAGCGAAAACCCACGGGCCGGAAAAAAGTCGGTACAGAAAAACAATATAAACTGCTGGTGCCACGCTTTCCGTTCATCATCATCTATGTTGCCGAAACAGATGGCGTTCGCATCCTGCGGGTACTTCATACATCCCGGAAAATATCAGGCCGCTATCAAAGATAGTTAGCCTGTTCATCCAGCATCAGATTGTCAGGCATAAGGACGTCGTCAGACAGAACGGCACGCTTCAGAGCTGGATTAGACAATTAGCCCCAAAACCGAATCTCGTTAACCCCATCACCTGCAAGCCGCCGCACCCATCACGCCGCAGGCGGCGTCGTCCTTGCAAAGCTCTCGCGCTCAAACAGCGTTTCCGCCAGCTTCACCAGCGCCGGTCGTTCGACACACCAGTTCGGCACTACGCGGCGGAAATTGAGGTAGCCGATCATGCAGCCAGTGGCGATATCCGCCAGATTAAGCTGGCCGTTGTTAAGCCATTTGCCCTCCGCGGCCTTCGCTTCCAGCATATCGAGGCTGCGCTGAATTTTTTCACGATTGCGCAATAGCACCTCTTCCGACTGCAAATCCCCCGGACGCATTTGCTCGCGCACGATCACCAGCGCGGCATCGCTGACGCCATCCGCCAGCTTCTCCAGCTGACGGATGTTAAGCGATTCAAGCGGATCGGCAGGTAGCAGAGCAGGCTCCACGCCGCGCAGTTCCAGAAATTCGGCGATGATGCTGGAGTCGAACCAGATTTGCTTATCGTCAGCAACCAGCGCCGGGACTTTGCCCAGCGGATTGTAGTGCGGCACGTGGCTGTCATCGCTGTAAGGCGATGCGTTAACGAATTCAAACGTAATGCCTTTTTCCAGCATGATAATCGAAATCTTACGCACAAACGGGCTGGTGTAGCTGCCAATCAGTTTCATCGGGTTCTCCGGATTCAGTGACTATTCGCCAGGAAACATAAAGGGATTGAGACTACTGCGCGCGAAGCCTTCCTGCTCCATTCTGGCATCCAGTATCAGCGATGCCAGGTCATCGGCCACCGGTTCAATCGCCGGATCTCTCTCCTGATAAAGCATCTTCAGGTAGGTGCCGCAGTCGCCACAACTCTCCGCCTTTACCGCCGCATGCTCGCTGTCGAGCGACCAGTAGTGCAGATCACGGGACTGTTCGCACTGAGTACATTTGCTGCGTACCACATGCCACTCACTTTCGCACAGATTGCAGTGCAGATAGCGCGCGCCTTCATGACTGCCCATATGCACCACGCTGGCGACCGGCATACTGGCACAGACCGGACAGAACTGACGCTGATCGCCCATCTCAGCGCGTGCTTTGCCTGGGATCAGGGCCGCCATCTGCGCCCAGTAGAGCGAAAGCGCCGCCCAGATAAAGGGCGCTTTATCGCTGCTGACCAGCGCATAGTCGCCGGTAAACAGCGCGCTGGCCAGCGTCTCCAGCTCGGTGGCGGACGCCTTTTCCAGATTCTCCAGCACCGCCAGCGCCTGACCACTCATCTCCGGCTTCAGCTCGGCAATCAGCGAGTGCAGCAGCCGTTGCCAGTGCGCATCGCGCGGCAGAGTGTGAATGTTCAGTGGCGGCTTGCCCTCGCTGGCACCCTGCGTCAGTCGGGCATGCAGGTCGATGTGCAGCGGATGGTCATACAGCACAATCTCCTGCGCTTCAGCGATCATCGCCGCAAAGCGCAGATAATCGCCAAGTGGGTTTTTCGCCGCCAGGTCGCGCAGTCGCGCGGCACGACGGCTGTATAAATTTTTCAGCCGTGGAAAAAGTAACGGCGGAATCATCTCCGCCGTTGTCTTTTCGCTTTTCTCCAGCTGGTCCTGCGGGATTATGCGAATACTCATCAGGGGCGTTTTTCCTGTTTTATTGGCGGATTACGCTGCTCACGATACCAGCGAGGATGATGCTGTCTGGCCCATTCCGAGCTGACCCAGCCTTCCACCATCGCGGTCAGTGTGCCTTTGACCCACAATGCAGCATAAATATGCACCATAATGACGATGATCAGCGCAACCGCTGACACCGAATGCACAACCAGCGCCAGACGGATCAGCGGAATGGCAAAGGCATCAGCAAAGTAGGGTCGCCAGATCACAATGCCACTGGCAAGCAGCAATACTAAGCTGATGATAGCAGCCCAGAACACACACTTCTGACCAAAGTTATATTTACCGGTATCGCCGACCTCTTCGTTCAGCGCAATCCGGTGAATATTTCTGGCCCAGTAGAGGTCATCGCGATTGATCAGATTGTGTTTCCAGTAACGTAAAAACATCAGCATAAAAGCGGCAAACATCACCACGCCAACAAAAGGATGCAGAATACGCGCCAGTTGTGGCGTGCCAAAAATCTGCATCAGCCAGTTAAACGACGGAAAGAAAAACCCTAATCCGCTTAACGCAGCCATGACAAAGCAAATCGCGACGATCCAGTGATTGATGCGTTCAGGTGCGCGATAGCGCACCAGATGATCGGGCTTTTTCATTATTGATGCTCCTCAGGCTGATCGTCATTGTCGTCATGCTTTTCAGTGACGCGATTCGGGCCAACGCCAACATAGTGGAAGATTGACGCGGCAAACGTGGCGGCAAAACCGACCGCTGCCAGCGGTTTCCAGATCCCCTTCCAGAAGGTCACAGTCGGGCTGATGCCCGGATTAGCAGGCAGCCCGTGATAGAGCTGAGGCTTATCAGCATGATGCAGCACATACATCACGTGGGTGCCACCCACGCCTTCCGGGTTGTAGAGGCCCGCCTGCGCAAACCCGCGTGACTTCAGCTCCGCCACGCGTTCCTCCGCCAGCGTCAGCATGTCGCTTTTACTGCCGAAATGAATGGCACCGGTCGGACAGGTCTTCACACAGGCAGGTTCCTGGCCGACACTGACGCGATCCACACACAGCGTGCATTTATAGGCGCGGTTATCTTCTTTATTGAGTCGTGGCACGTTGAACGGACAGCCTGCGATGCAGTAGCCGCAGCCAATGCACTGCTCCGACTGAAAATCGACGATGCCGTTGGCATACTGAATGATGGCGCCTGCCGACGGACAGGCTTTGAGGCAGCCGGGATCGGCGCAGTGCATGCAGCCATCTTTGCGAATCAGCCAGGCCAGCCTGCCGTTCTCTTCGACTTCCGAAAAGCGCATCACCGTCCACGATTTGGCGGTCAGATCGACAGGATTGTCATAAACCCCGATGTTGTGGCCGACTTCATCGCGGATGTCATTCCACTCGGAACAGGCGACCTGACAGCCTTTGCAGCCGATACAGGTGGTGACGTCGATAAGTTTCGCCACTTCGATCTTGTGATCGCGCGCCTGCGGCGGCGGGGTAAAACCATTGGTCGCAGAGCGACGGATAATATCTTGTGATTGATAAGCCATAGTCATCTGCCGTTACGCTTTTTCCACTTTCACTAAAAATCCCTTGTACTCCGGGGTCTGCGAGTTGGCATCGCCAACCGAAGGCGTCAGCGTATTGGCGAGGAAGCCTTTACGCGTGGTGCCTTCAAAGCCCCAGTGGCAGGGAATGCCCACGGTATCAACCGGCTTGCCGTCAATCATCAGACGCTGCAGACGACGCGTCACCACCGCTTTAGCTTTGATATAGCCGCGACGTGATGTGACCTTAACGGTGTCTCCGGCCTGAATGCCTTTCTCCTCAGCCAGCTCGGTGCCGATCTCGACAAACTGCTCCGGCTGCGCAATCGCATTCAGCAGGGCATGTTTGGTCCAGTGGCGGAACAGCTCGGTGATGGAGTAGGTGGTGGCGACGCAGGGATAGTCGGCGGCCTCGCCCAGCTGCGTGGCGTCGCTGCTGAACAGACGAACCACCGGACTGTGTCGCTGCTGCGGATGCAGGGGATTGTCGGCGAGCGGGCTTTCCATCGGTTCGTAGTGTTCCGGGAACGGGCCATCGGCCATTTTATCGAGTGCAAACAGGTGGCCGAGACCATCGGGCTGCATGATAAACGGACCGGCCTGCTTCTGCGGCGACAGCGTTACCGGGTAATCGGGTACGTCGATGCCGTGCCAGCGTGCGCCATCCCACTCAATCAGACGGCGCTGCGGATCCCAGGCTTTCCCCTGCGCATCAGCGGAGGCGCGGTTATAGAGAATGCGGCGGTTAGCGGGCCAGGCCCAGGCCCAGCCTGAGACCGCCCCCAGTCCCGACGGATCGGCGTTGTCGCGTCGGGCCATCTGGTTACCCTCCGGCGTCCAGCTGCCGCTGTAGATCCAGCAGGCGCTGGCGGTGGTGCCGTCGTTACGCAGCTCAGAGAAGCCGTTTAGCTGCTGGCCTTTTTTCAGCAGCAGCTTGCCGCTGGCGTCATAAATGTCGGCCAGTGCCTGACCGTTGTTCTCCTGCGCCACCTCTTCCGGCTCAGGATTGAATGGGTCGCGGTAGTCCCAGCGCATCGCCATCAGCGGCTCAGGGGCTACTCCACCTTCCAGGCGGTAGAGCGCGCGCAGACGCATAAACAGGTTGCCGAGGATTTTGCCGTCGTGCAGCGCTTCCGCTGGCGGCTCGGCTGCTGCCCAGTGCCACTGCAGCCAGCGCGACGAGTTCGCCACCGAACCCGACTCTTCCGCGAAGCAGGAGGAGGGCAGGCGGAACACTTCGGTCTGGATGGCCGACGGATCGACGTCGTTGAACGCGTCGTGATGCTGCCAGAAACTGGCGGTTTCCGTGCGAAGCGGATCGATCACCACCATATATTTGAGGCGGGACAGTGCCCGGACCGCTTTATTTTTGTCCGGGAAGGCGGCCAGCAGGTTGAAGCCCTGAATCAGACAGCCGTTCAGCGCGCCCTGTTCCATCATCTCCGCCTGCGCCATGCAGTCATAGGCCTTGTCCCACTTCGGCAACCAGTTGTAGCCCCACTGATTTTCCGCCGTAGCATTATCGCCGTAGAAACTCTTCATCAGGCTGACGAAAAACTTGTCGGTGTTCTGCCAGTAGTTGACCTGGTCCGGCAACGTCGCCACCGGCGTAGCCTGTTGCAGGTAAGTCGCCAGCGTGGTCATCTTCTCGGAGGGCAGTGGCAGATAGCCCGGCAGACTCTGCGCCAGCAGGCCGAGATCGGTGTAGCCCTGAACGTTGGAGTGACCGCGCAGCGCGTTAATACCGCCACCCGGCATACCAATGTTGCCCAACAGCAACTGGATCATCGCCGCCGTGCGGATAATCTGCGAACCGTTGGTGTGGTGGGTCCAGCCCAGCGCATAGAGGATGGTTGCGGTGCGATTGGGCACGCAGGTGGAGGCGAGCTGCCTGCACACCGTAATAAAGGCGTCCTGCGAAGTGCCGCACATCCGCGTCACCATTTCCGGGGTGTAACGGCTGGCGTGGGTTTTCAGCAGGTTCAGTACACAGCGTGGATGGCTGAAGCTCTCATCGCGTCGCGCATGGCCGTTTTCATCCAGCTCATAGTGCCAGCTCTGGCGATCGTACTGACGGGTTTCCGCATCGTAGCCGCTGAATAATCCGTCGCTAAAGCTGAAGCCTTCGCTGACAATCAGGGCGGCATTGGTGAAGGCGCGAACATACTCCTGCTGAATCTGATTGTGCTGCAGCAGATAGTTGATCACCCCCATCAGGAACACCACGTCGCTGCCGGCACGCAGGGGGGCATAGAAGTCAGCGACCGCCGCAGAGCGGTTAAAGCGCGGATCGACCACGATGACCTGCGCATTGTTATGGGTTTTGGCTTCAATCACCCATTTAAAGCCAACCGGATGCGCCTCGGCGGGGTTGCCGCCCATGATCATCACCACATTGGCGTTTTTGATGTCGTTCCAGTTATTGGTCATTGCACCACGACCAAAGCTCGGGGCCAGAGCCGCCACGGTCGGGCCGTGGCACAGGCGCGCCTGGTTTTCCAGCGCCAGAATACCCAGCGCGCGGGCAAACTTCTGATCGAGCAGGCCGGTTTCATTACTGGCGGCGGAGGAGCAGAGCATCGACATGGTCGGCCAGCGATTTACCGTCACGCCAGCGGCGTTGGTCGTCTGGAAATGAGCATCGCGATCCTGCTTCATCAGGCGGGCAATGCGGTCAAACGCTTCATCCCAGCTGATGCGCTGCCATTTATCGGAACCCGGTGCGCGGTACTCCGGGTATTTCAGGCGCTGTTCGCTGTGAATAAAGTCGAGCACGCCTGCGCCTTTCGGACAGAGCGATCCACGACTGACCGGATGGTCAGGGTCGCCTTCGATATGGTAAATCGAGGCACGGGCATTTTTTGCGCCATCACCCAGGCTGTAAATCAGCATGCCGCAGCCGACTGAACAGTAGGTGCAGTTATTACGTGTCTCTCTGGCGCGAATGAGTTTGAACTCTCTGATACTGGCTAAGGCTGTGGTGGGGGCAAAACCGAGTAATGCCGCGCTGGTGCCTGCCAGCCCGCCAGCACAGATTTTGAAAAAACTCCGTCTGTTAATCTGCATGTTATCGTTCTTCTTTATTGGCTCCATTGCGAAGCCTTGCAAAATAGCAGTCCTGGTTGACTGTAAGTTGACCAGGGTCAACACGTTAGTCATTAGTAATTCTTTTTCTAAATTTTGTTAAAAATCCTCGGTGGTGGATTTGCGCTGCAAGCAGATTTTCAGACGGCGCAGATAATTACTGTTGTTTTATGCTTACCGATGTTAACGCGTAAAAGAGAACTATTCGCATTATGCCCGCCAGCAGGCGTGGCTACGCCTTTTGGGGGAGAAAACCGCATGAATTGTCCCGCTGTTTATTTGCGCTGTCAGGGGCTAAAAGGCAGAATCAGAGCGCGTCAGTGCTCTGCCGACCCGGGCACTGAATTACATAATTTATTAACAACAGGTCATACTTTTTGAAAGCTATCCAGCCTGACTCAGGCGAAGATTTAACAATTCAGGCCGGCGTCAGCAGGACGCAGGTGTGGCAGCGTAAAGACCTGACCGATGCACAGGATGACTGGCTGGCGGACGAAGTGCCGGTGGCGCTGGTCTATAACGGCATCTCACACGTGGTGATGATGACCACGCCCAAAGATCTGGAGGCGTTTGCGCTGGGCTTCTCGCTGTCAGAGGGCATTATCGACGCGCCGGGCGACATTTTCGGCATGGATATCGTGCCGGGCTGTGACGGCATTGAGGTTCAGATCGAGCTATCCAGCCGTCGCTTTATGGCGCTGAAAGCGCAGCGTCGCGCGCTGGCGGGCCGGACCGGCTGCGGTGTGTGTGGTGTTGAACAGCTGGACCAGATTGGCAAGCCGCTCTCTCCGTTGCCATTTACCCAGACCTTCGCGCTGGACCAGCTGGATCGGGCGCTGGGTCAGCTGAAAGATTATCAGCCTGTCGGACAGAAAACCGGCTGCACCCATGCGGCCGCGTGGATCCAGCCCGACGGTCAGCTGGCCGGTGGCTGTGAAGATGTGGGTCGCCATGTGGCGCTGGATAAGCTGCTGGGCTATCGCAGTCAGGCAGAGTGGGGGCCGGGCGCGGTGCTGGTCTCCAGCCGCGCCAGCTATGAAATGGTGCAGAAGTCCGCCATGTGCGGCGTCGAGATCCTGTTCGCGGTTTCAGCCGCTACCCGCCTGGCGGTTGAGGTGGCTGAGCGCTGCAATCTGACGCTGGTCGGGTTCAGTAAACCTGGCCGCGCCACGGTCTACAGCCATCCTCAGCGACTGCGTTAAACGACCATCACCTCTGGCAACGTCTGCTGCAGTGCCTCAAGGGCGGCACCGTTATCGCCGCCGCTATCGGTAATCAGCATGGTGATCGTCTGCGGCGGCGCGTAAACCGTGCGGCTGACCACGCCCAGTTTGGTGTGATCGGCCAGCAGATAGCAGGCTGCAGATTGCTGAACCATCGCTCTGGCAATAGCCGCTTCGTGCGGATGAAAACTGCTGGCACCGCGATTCGCCTCAATGCCGACCGGTGACAGCAGCGCGACGTCGGCGCGATAGCGGATGATCTCACCCACGGTGATTTCGCCGCGCGTCTGGTGCGCACCCGCTGTCATCATCCCGCCCAGCAAAATAATCTGATTATTCAGCGGCTGATCTTCTTCTCCGGCGCTCAGCGCCAGCGCAGCCTGCAGGCTATTGGTGACGATCGTCAGGCCGGAAAGGGCGTGGAGTTCCTCTGCCAGCAGGGTGGTGGTGGTGCCCGCATCCAGAAACAGTGTCTGTCCCGGCTGCAGCAACTGCGCAGCGGCGCGGGCGATGGCGCGCTTCTCGCGGGTCTGCGTGCTGCGGCGTTGTGTCAGCGGCGGTTCAGCCGCCGTTTCAATCGCCACCAGGCCACCGTGAACACGGCGCGCCAGACCCTGCGCTTCCAGCTCAATAATATCGCGGCGCGCGGTTTCGCGAGACACCCCCAGCTCCCTGATAATGCGCTCGGTACTGACCTGATTAAGCCGGGTCAGTAAGGCGCGGATGCGATGAAGGCGCGTTTCCTGCAGCATAGAGGTTTCCTTATAAAGCGCGAAGGGGACGGATGATACGCCAATGACGCGAAAGATGCCGTCTGAATCAGGAGCAAGCTTAGCGCGGGGATCGGCCTGCGTCATGTGTATTTTATTGCGTTTGTGTATTTGATTGCATTTTAGATTCAGGCAGGCATGATACAGGGGTCAGCTCTTCCTCCTTCATCCTTGTCACGGGAGTCATTATGGCCACGCGTTCCACCATTATGGATACCAACAGTTTCCGCGCCGAACATGCCGATGCGCTCGACAGCGAGACGCGCAAACTGACCGATAAACGCAGCAAAGTGCTTGGCGAATCCTATCGCCTGTTCTATCGCAAACCGGTTCATCTGGTGCGGGGTGAAGGGCAATATCTGTGGGATGCGGCGGGCGATAAATATCTCGACGTCTACAACAATGTGGCGAGCATCGGCCATTGCCATCCGGCCGTGATTGAAGCGGTGACGCAGCAGATGAAAATGCTGAACACCCACACCCGTTACCTGCATGAAAATATTCTCGACTACAGCGAAGCGCTGCTGGCGACCACGCCTGCGGCGATCGATCGCGCGATGTATATGTGCACCGGCTCTGAAGCCAATGACCTTGCTATCCGCGTGGCGCGTGCTTTCAGCGGCGGTACCGGAATTATCGTCAGTAAAGAGGCCTATCACGGTACCAGCGAGCTGACCTCCGGCGCTTCTCCGGCGCTGGGCAGTGGACAGCCGCTGTCGCCTACCACGCGGCTGGTGATGCCACCGGATGCGTATCGTGTGGATGCGCCGGACCTGGGCGACTGGTTCGCTGATCAGATTCAGCAGCAGATTGATGATATGACGGCGCACGGCATTAAATTTGCCGGTTTCCTGGCGGACTCGATCTTCTCCTCCGACGGAGTTCTGCCCAATCCGCGTGGCTTCCTGAAAAAAGCGGTCGGGGTGGTGCATGCCAATGGCGGCATCTTTATTGCCGATGAAGTGCAGCCTGGCTTTGGCCGTACCGGCGACGCCTTCTGGGGCTTTGGCCGCCATGATGTGGTGCCTGATGTGATTACTACCGGCAAGCCGATGGGCAATGGCATTCCGGTGTCCGGGCTGCTGGCAAAAAGCGAGGTGCTGGCCGCCTTCAGTGACTCGATTCCCTATTTCAATACCTTTGGTGGCAATCCGGTTGCGATGGCGGCGGCGCAGGCTGTTCTGAACGTGATCACCGAAGAGGGATTACAGGAACACAGCCGCGTGGTCGGCGCGAAGCTGCTGGCGGAGTTGCGGACCCTGATGGATCGCTATGAGTGCGTGGGCGATGTGCGCGGTGCCGGGCTGTTTATCGGCTTCGAACTGGTCACCGATCGTCACAGCAAAACGCCGGACAAAACCCTGGCGCTGAACCTGATCGAGAAGCTGCGTGAACATCGTGTGCTGACCTCGGTCGCTGGCCCGTATGGGAATGTACTGAAACTGCGTCCGCCATTGGCTTTCCAGGAAAGCGACATCGACTGGCTGGCTGGTGCACTCGACAACTCCCTGCGCGAGCTGGGTCAGTAACGCGCAGGGCAGGGCAGATGCGGCGTCCGGGTGGAATGCATGCCCGCTTGCAGTCTGGCTCAGGCCTGCCGCGCGCCCTGTCAGATGGGGCAAAAAAGGGAGAGTCAGCAGCAGCATGCTGTAAAAACAACGGGTTGCTTTTGCCGGATTTCTCAAATCCTTATGGTTAATAGGGCATTGATTACCCTTTTACGCTACATGAATTTAACTATAATGATTCGACTGCTTACGCGGCACGCCCCGAATTCGTCGTGCTGCTCACATTAAATGGAGAGGAAGAACATGAGTTATTCACTGCCATCCCTGCCTTACGCATACGACGCACTGGAACCGCATTTCGACAAGCAGACGATGGAGATCCATCACACTAAACACCACCAGACCTACGTGAACAACGCGAACGCGGCGCTGGAAGGTACTGAATTTGCTAATCTGCCGGTAGAAGAGCTGATCACCAAACTGGATCAGCTGCCAGCAGACAAAAAAGGCCCACTGCGTAACAACGCAGGCGGCCACGCTAACCACAGCCTGTTCTGGAAAGGCCTGAAAACCGGCACCACGCTGCAGGGCGACCTGAAAGCGGCTATCGAGAAAGATTTTGGTAGCGTGGAAAAATTCCAGGAAGAGTTCGAGAAAGCCGCCGCCACCCGTTTCGGTTCTGGCTGGGCATGGCTGGTTAAGAAAGGCGACAAACTGGCTGTGGTTTCAACCGCAAACCAGGACAACCCACTGATGGGCGAAGCGGTTGCCGGCGTTTCTGGCTTCCCGATCATCGGTCTGGATGTATGGGAGCACGCTTACTATCTGAAATATCAGAACAAGCGCCCTGACTACATCAAAGCGTTCTGGAACGTGGTTAACTGGGACGAAGCGGCAGCCCGCTTCGCGTCTGCTAAATAAGTTAACCAAACGTAAACGTAATGAAGATAAACCGGTGAAATCTATTTCGCCGGTTTTTTTTGTCCTTATTTTGTGCATTGCCAAAAGGAAATGAAAATCGTCAGTTATCGGTTTTAATGTTATTCCACATTAACTTTTCGTTGATATTGGCTATGTTATGTTCGGTGACATTCCTGCTTAACTCACTGTGTGTCGCTGACTATGTCAATTATAACTACTCACGAAAATACGACCGAATCCTCTGCTTCACTTTTTTTCCAGTTAATCAGTGGCAAATACATTCCGGATAAACTCTGGAACAGTAAACGTTTCCGTCTGAAATTTGTGTTAAGAACCTTGATATCGCCGCTGACCACGCTGCATTATCTGGATGCGCTGTCGCATCTGCCGCAACTTCCTTTGCTGATGAGTACCCAGGGATTGCTGCCAGCCAAGCTGCACCGGCCCTATCTGCGTTCAGGTATGAGCATTGCTGCGCGTGCGCAGGCGATTCTCGACCACTACACGCTCATGAACAATCTCGAAAATCCTATGCTGCGTCAGCTGCTGCAGAGCGCTTCAGATAATCCGCTGGCCGCGCTGACTGGAAAAAATGGTGAGGCCTTTTTACTCTCCTGCAGTTCCGGTTATTTTGATCGTGAAGGGGAAGTGACGCTGGTATTACGTTATAACGACGAGATTATTGCTTCACTTTCTTTTTCGATTCTCAACGAGAATAACCAACGCACCTTATTAATTGGCGGATTACAGGGGCCGCGAAAACATATTAATAATGAGATGATCCGCGAGGCGACCAAAGCGGCTCACGGTCTCTTCCCGAAACGCTTGTTAATGGAAGCGGTATTTATTGTGGCGAAACAGTGCGGCGTGGAAAGTATTCAGGCGGTAGGCGATGAGACGCATGTATTCCGCAGCCTGCGTTATCGCCACAGCAAAGGGGATAAGTTCTTTGCCAGCTACAGTGAATTCTGGCTGTCGCTGAGTGGTGAAGCGCGCAGGGATGGGATGTTTACGCTGCCGCTGAGTCTGCCGCGTAAAACGCTGGAGGAAATTGCCAGTAAGAAGCGGGCAGAGTATCGCCGCCGTTATGAACTGCTGGATGCGCTGGCGGAGCAGGTTTATGCCGCCGCCGGCGAACGCAAAGCCGATGTCGATCAGGCAGCTGCCTGATCGACCCGTCAGAATGCGGTTTTAGCGAAGCCCGTCATCGCTTTCAGACCCATCTCACGTCCCAGCGCGGTCATTGGATGCACCACCACCAGGCCGCGCACGCTTTTCTTCAGCGCACCCAGATTTGCCTGCTCTTTTTTGGTAATTTCGCGGCTGAAGCCCATTTTCTGCAGCTTCTGCGCTTCGGCACTCAGTTTTTCAACCCGCTGACCGCGCAGACGCTCAATCTCAATGACCAGCGCTTCTTTCTCTTTCAGCAACGCGCCCAGTTTCTCGACATCACCTGATTCCAGTAACTGCGGCTCTTTGCGGTTCAGTGCGTCCAGCTTATCGCTGAGAAGTTTGATTTCGTTCTTTTCTTGCTCTTTCATGACAACAACTCGTTGAGGAAAACAGGCCAAGGATACACCAAATCTGACGTATATTCCCGGCCAGGTTAAGACGAAAAAGGCGTCGTGATGACGCCTGACAGGATTAGCTACCGGACTTTTTAAACGCCTGCTTCATACTGATGCGGGCGATCAGCTCGGTGAGCGACAGGACCATGGTGGAACGCACCATCTGCAGATAGCGCTGCTGCTGCATGCTGCGCAGCTCAGCATCGTCGGTGTGAAACACCGGCGCAGGTGGCCAGGCGGTCACACAGTGCAGTTCACCAAACGGGCCGAGGATCTCATCGTCGGTGAAACGATAATCGCCGCTGTCGTGATTCAGCTCTTCGCGTAGTGCCAGCAGCAGTTCACCATCTTCATATTCGTGTCGGCTGATCACGCCAAGTCCGTAAATCAGCTTCAGGCGAACCGAGAGTTCGCCCAAAGGACCATCGCCCAGCAGCAGCGGTTCTACCGCATATTTCACTGCATAGTCATCTTTACGAAATACCTGCAGCACCAGCAGATTGACGGCTTCAGCCAATAGCTCAACGGCGGCGATCAGAAAGCTTCTCACCGAACGACCGGCGTTCAGGCGCTCTAGCACCCGGTTCTCAAAAGCCTGCTTCTCTTCCATTATTGCCTGCATGGGTTTAATACCGCCGTCGGGAGCAGGCGAACTGCGCCCGGCTTGCATCACTAACACGCGCGCATTATGCCATAGCGTGCCAGGTGCTCACCACAGAAGCCACCACTTCGCTATCGGCATCCAGCCCTGAAATCTCAGCCAGCGTCGTCTGTGGGCCTTTTTCGGCCAGCAGTGTGGCCAGTTCCTGCGCCTGTGGGTCCTGATCGCTGCGATAGTGCATCGCGGCGGCAATGCCCTGCACCAGGCTGGTGTGCGGTAAACCATATTCCAGCGTGCCCAGCGTCGGCTTGATCAGGCGATCGCCTGCGCTGAGTTTACGCAGCGGCTGACGGCCCACGCGCTCCACATCATCTTTCAGATACGGATTTTCAAATCGACCCAGAATCTTCCGGATGTAGGCCGCATGTTTCTCCGCATCGAAACCGTAACGCTTAATCAGCACCGCGCCGCTCTCTTCCATTGCGCCTTTCACCACAGCCCGGATTTTTTCGTCGAGGATGGCGTCACGAATGGTCTGATGACCGGCCAGCTGGCCGAGGTAGGCGGTAATGGCGTGACCGGTGTTCAGGGTAAAGAGTTTACGCTCAACAAAGGCCATCAGATTATCAGTCAGCTCCATGCCCGGAATGGTCGGCAGGTCGCCTTTAAACTGAGTTTTATCGACGATCCATTCGCTGAAGGTCTCAACGGTCACTTCCAGCGGATCGGTGCTGCCTGCTTCAGACGGGGGCACGATGCGATCGACAGCGGAATCCACAAAGCCGACATGCTGCTCCAGCCAGGCGTGATACTGCTCCGGCAATGCTTTCAGTACGTGCTGTTTCAGCTGGCTGGTGCCGCGTACCATATTTTCACAGGCGATAATATTTAACGGACGGGTGTTGCCGTTGTCGCTGCGTTTTGCCAGCCCTTTAGCCACACTGCCGGCAATACGCTCCAGAATCTGCGGACCCACCGCGGTGGTGACCAGATCGACCTCTGAAACCAGGGTGATGATCTCATCGCTGGTGCTGTTTACCGCACTGACGCCTTTAACGGTTTCCACTTTGGCCTGCTCGCCAACTACATGAACGGGATACTCATGACGCGCGTTCAGTGCATCCAGCACCGTCTGATTCACATCAGCAAAAACCAGTTCGATACCTGCATCAGCCAGTAATTTGCCGATAAAGCCGCGACCAATGTTTCCTGCTCCGAAATGTAACGCTTTCATAATTTTTGACCCATATCAAATGACGATGGGGCGGGCAAACCCGCCCCAGGAAATCGGGACGGGCATGACCGCCCCAGGGAAAATAATTGCTATAAATTACGCGATTACAGGCTTGCCTGACAGCAGATCCAGCACTTCCTGCACGCTGGTGGTGTTAGCCAGCTTCTCAATCACGCTGTCATCATCCAGCGCGTTGGTCAGGCTGGTAATCACCTGGATGTGCTCGTTGTTACGAGCGGCAATACCAATCACCAGTCGCGCCACATCGTCCGGCTCTTCGCCGAACAGGACACCTGCCGGATACTGACAGAACACCACGCCGGTTTTCAGCACGCGATCTTTCGCTTCAACCGTGCCGTGTGGCACTGCGATTGACTCACCCAGATAGGTCGGCGTCAGTTTTTCACGCGCCAGCATCGCATCAATATATTCAGGTTCAACGTAACCGCCCTTCACCAGCTGTTCGCCGGCAAAGCGAATCGCCTGCTCTTTGTTGCTGGCGGTCAGACCGAGGAAGACATTATCTGCGCCCAGTTTAAACAGGTGCGCATTGCCCTCATCGTAGCTGTCTGAGAGCGCGGTGTTCACCGTTTCACGATGCACATCGCTGCGGTTAGCCGCCACCAGACGTTCGGTCAGGGTGCTGTAGAGCGCGCTGTCGAGGAAGTTATTCAGCGAGATATGCTGCGCATGTGGCGCCTGGCGAATCGCGCGTTCAGTCAGGTCACGATGCGTAATCACGAGATCGACATCACCCGGCAGGGCGTTGATCGCGGTGTTGGTTACCGACACATTGCTCAGACCGGCATCCTGCACTTTCTTGCGCAGCACGCCCGCACCCATGGCGCTGGAACCCATACCGGCGTCACAGGCAACGATGATTTTGCGCACGTGATGCAGCTCGACGCTCATGGCATCGCTGGCGACGGCGCCGCCCGCTGTGCTCTGGCCTTTAGACTGCGCTTTCATCTCATGCATGCGCTGGGTCGCGGCTTCAATATCGTCATCTTCTTTGACTTTGCTGGTTTTCAGCAGGATAGCGGACACCACGAAGGAAACGGCGAAGGCTGCAGCAATAGCCGCGATGTTCGCGAAGTAAGCACCTTTTGGTGTCATTGCCAGCACGGCCAGGATAGAACCCGGTGAGGCAGGAGAGACCAGGCCACCGTTCAGCACGGTCAGCGTGAAGACGCCGGTCATACCGCCCAGGATAACCGCCAGCAGCAGGCGAGGGGCCATCAGCACATACGGGAAGTAGATTTCATGGATGCCGCCGAGGAAGTGGATAATTGCTGCACCGCCCGCAGACTGTTTAGCACTGCCACGGCCAAAGAACATGTAGGCCATCAGCACGCCCATACCCGGACCCGGGTTGGCTTCGATCAGGAAGAAGATCGACTTGCCGGCTTCGCTCGCCTGCTGGATGCCCAGCGGTGAGAAGATACCGTGGTTAATGGCGTTGTTCAGGAACAGGATTTTTGCCGGTTCCACGAAGATGGACGTCAGTGGCAGCAGGTTGTTCTGCACCATCAGATTCACGCCCGCGGCGAGAATGTGTGACAGACCTTCAACCAGCGGACCAATCGCCAGGAACGCCAGCAGTGCCAGAATCATCCCGATAATACCGGCCGAGAAGTTGTTAACCAGCATCTCGAAGCCGCTTTTGATTTTGCCGTCAATCGCCCGGTCAAACGACTTAATAGCCCAGCCGCCCAGCGGACCGGCAATCATCGCACCGAGGAACATCGGCATATCCGCACCGACAATCACACCCATGGTCGTAATCGCGCCGACCACGCCACCGCGATCGCCGCCTACCAGACGCCCACCGGTAAAACCGATCAGCAGAGGCAGCAGGTAGGTGATCATCGGGCCAACCAGTTTGGCCAGCGTTTCGTTAGGGATCCAGCCAGTTGGAATAAACAGTGCAGTGATGATACCCCAGGCGATAAACGCCCCGATGTTCGGCATCACCATATTACTCAGAAAGCGACCAAAGCTCTGTACTTTGACCTTCACTGATGAGGACATAAACCCACCCCTTATTGAGACGCGCTGCAATAGGAGAGCGCGCTTGTTTTTGTTTAGCCACCCCGACTCACAGCCGGTGGTATTACTGTATGCACGCGGACTCTATCACGCGAATTTGACGCTGCGTAGCGCATGGAGCAAGTGTGATCTACATCACGGATTAAGGGTGGTGACAGGGGTGATTTGCGTGACTGTGATCACAATTTTATCGGAGTTAAGGCCTGTTTTGCCTGGATTTTGGTCGGGCGGGCAGGTTATCTGTGAGATGAATCACACTTAGCTGCAGTGTGTTTGTTATATAAATGTGACTTAGATCACAAACTATTTTTGGTCGAAAATGCGCCAGATCACACTTCATTATCCAGTTAACAGTAAGGGTGATGAAAAGGGGAATGAGGCGGGCAGACGAATGACGCCTGCCCGTTAAAGGATTTTACTGCAGACCACCCTGGACGGCGGCCTGGGCCTGAGGAAGCGCCTGTGCATTGGCTGATAAGGTGCTCATCAGCGCGTTATATTGTGAAGCCTGATCCTGCGTCGGGAACTGCACGCCGCCATCATTGAAGCTGACACGGTTTCCCTGCGTTTGCAGGAAATCGCCAGTCTGTACGGCACCCTGGCTCAGCGCCTGGAGTTTTGGCAGCAGCGGAATCAGCTGATTGGCGGGCACCGTCACCACTTTGTTGTAGGCGGTGTCATAGACTTTTTTCAGGTCATCCGGCTGCTTCAGGGCCGCTTTGCTGCTGTCCGCCTGCATTTTTGCACTTTCAATCTGCTGGGTAACGATCACCAGTGCGCTGTTCGCCTGACGCAGGGAATCACGACGGCTCAGATAATCCTGCGGAACGCGAATGGCCGAAAGTTCATCCACCACCGGACGCATACCCTGCTCAACGGCCTTGTTCGCCTGCTGCGAGAAGCCATACATGATGGCGTAATCGCTGGCGAAGTTGCCAAAGCTCTGCTTCTGGTTCTCGCTGAGGCTGGGCAGATGTTCGCCGCTGCGCATGACGGTGTTCTGGAGGAAATCGATAAATGCTTTGCGCTGCTCGCCTTCTTTATCACCGCACGCGGTGAGTTGCAGCACAATCAGCGCGCCAGCGAGCATCATGCCGCCGCGTGCCATAAGGCGTGTAAGTCCTGAAACCATGGGTTCAACTCCTGTCGGTGATACTGTCGGATGTCCAGGTAAGAATGGCCTAAAGAATAGAACAAACCCGCGTCACGGCACAATGTGAAACAACCTGTGAAACAGACGCTTTCTGAAACACCGGTTAAAGAACGGGATCATCTGCACGTCAGAACGCACTATGATCCCTGCCATCGCTGGCTTAGGCGTGACGATTAAAGAGGCATGTAGCGGCCTGGCGTGGCCTTAAAACACCACCGCCTGACCATCTTTGCGACTCTCGCTGGCGGCGATATAGAAGCCCTGCGGATCGCGTACGATTGCCTGCGCGCCACCAAAATTGTAATTGCTCAGGGGATCTTCCAGCACCACATTATGCCCCATACGGCGCAGGGTGCTCAGGGTATTGCGATCGAGAGTGGATTCGAACACTACCTCGCGTCCCTGTACCACGCGCCAGCGCGGCGCATCGATTGCGGCCTGTGGATTCTGCCGATGCAGCATAATCCGCAGCGCCAGCTGAACGTGTCCCTGCGCCTGCATCGGGCCGCCCATCACGCCAAACGCCATCATCGGCTGGCCCTGCTGATCCCGCGCAAAGGCCGGAATGATGGTGTGGAAGGGCCGCTTACCGCCCGCCACAACGTTGGGATGCTCCGGGTCGAGTGAAAAGCCCGCGCCACGGTTCTGCAGGCTGATGCCGGTATCGGGTACGACCACGCCGGATCCAAAGCCCATGTAATTGGACTGGATGAAAGAGACCATCATGCCGCTGGCATCCGCTGCCGCGACATACACCGTGCCGCTTTGCTGCGGTGATCCAAAGCGGAAATCTCCTGCTTTATCAGGGTCGATTAATGCTGCCCGCTGGCGGATGTACTCTTTGCTCAGCAGTAACTCAGCCGGAAATTCGAGGTGATCCTCGTCGGTGACATAACGGTCCAGATCAACCAGTGCCAGTTTCATCGCCTCAATAGAAAGATGCAGCCACTGCGGTGAATCAGGTGCATAACGATTGATCTCCCACGCTTCCAGAATGCCGAGCGCAATTAAGGTCGCAATCCCCTGACCATTCGGCGGCAGCTCCTGCACCGATCCCCCGGCAAACGGATGCGAGAGCAGGGTCACCCAGTCGGCGCGATGGTTTTTCAAATCCTCCAGCGTCAGCGCCGCGTTATGTTCACGGGCGAAGGCTGTCATCTTTTGCGCCAGTGCGCCGCGGTAAAAGCTTTCGCCCCTGGTCTCAGCGATTTCCTGCAGGGTGCGGGCCTGCGCCGGGTTGCGGAATAGCTCGCCAGCACGAGGCGGACGACCCTGCGGCGCAAAGCAGTCGCTGAAGCCAGGTTGATCCCGCAGCTTGTCATAGCCGCGCTGCCACAGCTGACCAATCAGCGGTGAAACCGGAAAGCCGTCGCGCGCATAGTTAATTGCCGGTTGCGCCAGGGTGGTCAGCGGTAAGGTGCCGAAGCGCTGCGCCAGCGTCACCCACGCCGAGACGGCCCCTGGCACAGTGACGGATTCCCAGCCGGTTTCAGGCATCGCACTAAAACTGGCAAAGCGTTCGGGATGCCACGCGGCTGGCGATCGGCCTGAGGCGTTTAAGCCATGCAGCGCGCTGCCGTCCCAGACAATGGCAAACGCATCGCTGCCGATGCCGTTTCCGGTTGGCTCCAGCACGGTTAAGGCGATGGCAGTGGCGATAGCCGCATCCACAGCGTTACCACCCTGTTGCAGCATACGTAAACCCGCCTGTGCCGCCAGCGGTTGCGAGGTTGCAACGGCATTACGACCCATCATCGGTACACGATGAGAAGGGTATCCGACGTTAAAATCTGTTTCACGCATCGCTTTTCCTTAAAGAGTTCACGGGTGAATTTTTCCGTCGTCAGTACGCGATTAATTAACAGCTGCACGTTTAGCGCGCAAAGGGCTCGCTTTTAGCCGCCAGCTGCACCGTTATGAGGCGTCAGCCGTTTCGTTAGGGTGACTGCTGATTTATCTGACGATACCGGGACGTTCAGAATAAAAGATTTCCCTGCACCGCACTGTGAGCCGCCGCGCGCCAGGATTCAGGCCTCAACCAGGACTATTCTTAATTTAATAAGAACAGTGAATATATGTGTTCAGGAAGTAAACCATTGGCGTATATTTTGCACTCACTACCTGAAGAGGTGTATTGCCTCACAGAAATGAGAATATGCCAGCAAAAAGCTTGATGGCATCCACATAAATAGCAAACACCAGTTGATTTTTTTGCCCACACCGAAGGCACAAAATTCAACTGCCTCAGCGGGTTAGAGGTGCTGGAACTTTTCCGGCAAACCATAGTGAAAAAAATAATTATAAATTGCGCGGCAAATAGTCAGGTCTCTATCCATACTTAGTCTCCCGGCATTTGTTGCATTGATCTGACATCTTTAAAGCAGTGCACCGCAGGCTGTGTCCCGTAATGGTTTCTCTCATAACAAAAATAAACCCTTGCGGGATCCAGCCTGAAACAGGCCCGGTTTCAGAGTCCTGACTTCAGGCTCGTACCTCTCTACTTTCACGTGCTTCATAGCGAGTTTTTAAGGAGTTCTCTATGGAATTAAAAGACCCGATGTTTGAATTGCTCAGCAGCCTTGAGCAGATTGTTTTGACACGTGATGATCGCGCCGCCGAGTTACTTATTCAGCGTCAGCAACCCGCCCAGCCAGAGCCGCAGCGTCTGCGTGAAATGACCGGCATGCAGGTTGATGAGTTTGCAAAAGTAATGGGCGTGAGCGTTTCTTCCGTGAAAAGCTGGGAAGCCCGGCGTACCCGTCCTTCCGCGACGGCGCAGAAATTGATGAAGTTATTACATGCCAATCCCTATCTGGGACGGCAGTTGCTTGAATAAACTGATATCACGAAAAGAACCCGCCGCTGGCGGGTTTTTTATTAGCGTAATTCGCTGTATTTAGCCGCCTGTCTGGCAAACCAGCTCTCCGGCACGCTATAGGGCGGCTCCCGCAACTGTGCGAGTCCGCTTTCAATAATCATTGAAGCCTGCTGCCATAACTGCGCATCTCCCTGCTTCAGCAACGCAATCTGTATTTGCTTTTCAACCAGGTAGACCCGCGCAAAGTCGGGATCAAACCGCACAATCGCGCGGGTGTTATCGATGATGTCAGCCAGTTTGATGGTTTGTGCCTCAGGACTGGCGCTGGCTGTATGGCGGAAGTGCGCCAGTTTACGGGCCGTCCGATTTTTTGCCCCAGCGGGTGCGCTGTTGGTCAGCATTTCTACCAGGCTTGCCACGCGCGTACCAAAGTGGGTTTCGATATCGCTCTGTGTGGTTGCGGTATCTTCCACGGTATCGTGCAGCCAGGCCGCCGCTAACAACGCATCGTCATGGCTGACGCTGCGCACCAGTTCCACCACCGCTGCCGGATGAACAATATAAGGCTCATCGGTATATTTGCGGCGCTGTCCGGCACTGGCATGTGCCTCGGTGGCGAAGCGACGCGCCTGTTCTTCCAGTGAATCCTGCATGCCTTTCCCCCTGACAAAAAGTTTGCTTGCAATTATCTAGCGCGCTATCTATATTATTAACCATGAACTGTGATCAAGATGACAAAAAAGTGAAAACGATGCCACTGTTGGTCGATCAGCACCTCTGCTTTGCGCTTTATTCTGCCAACCTGGCGATGAATAAAGTCTATCGTCAGTTGCTGAGCCAGCTCGACATCACCTATCCTCAATATCTGGTCATGCTGGTGTTGTGGCAGAAAGATGATGTCACGGTGTCAGAGATTGGCGAGCAGCTTTTTTTAGACTCTGCAACATTAACGCCACTTCTGAAGCGGCTGGAAAGTGCAGGCCTGATTAACCGGCAGCGAACCCGTCAGGATGAACGCCAGGTTGCGGTGACGCTGACCGACGCTGGACAGGCGTTACGGGCCAGGGCTGAAGCCATTCCTGAAGCGGTTAAGTGTGCCACAGCCTGTGATGATGACGCTCTGCTGGCGCTGAAATTACAGCTGGATGGGTTGCGAGATAACCTGAATCGATCACGATAAGTATTGCCGACGGATGCGCTGCATCCGTTGAACCTCACCGCCTGCTTACAGTTAAATAAGTAGCAGGCGATTAAATAGCGTAACGGAGAAATGTCATGTCTTTAGAACAAGTGGTTTACCGCGCCAAAGCCAAAGCAACCGGTGGTCGTGATGGTCGCGCAACCTCTTCTGACGGTGTACTGGACGTTAAACTGGGCGTGCCAAAAGAGATGGGCGGTGCAGGCGGCGAAGTGACTAACCCTGAGCAGCTATTTGCTGCAGGCTACTCTGCCTGCTTCCTGGGCGCGATGAAGTTTGTTGCAGGCCGCGACAAAATCGCAATGCCAAAAGATGCGTGGATTGAAGGTGAAGTCGGTATCGGTCCGATCCCTGACGGCTTTGGTATCGAAGCCACGCTGAACATCCATCTGCCAGAGATGGATGAAGCAGAAGCACAGAAGCTGGTTGATGCGGCGCATATCGTTTGTCCTTATTCAAACGCTACCCGCAACAATATCGACGTCACGCTGAACATCATTCGCTAAGCGTACTGCGGGCCTGACACCATCAGGCCCGCATTTTTTTACATCCTCTCTCCTGCTGTTTTCTACGTCAGTCAGCCAACAGCTACTGTCAGCTGTGTACAAAAAATGTGCTAATCAGGTCGACAAAGATTATTTTCTGGTCTATCAAACGCGGCCATGTTTTACTGAGCCACCTTGCGTTATAGCCAGTAAATCCGTTCAGAATTTTCCTTCATCTTGTCCGGTCCGCTTATTCAGCGAACTCTGCCGGGTTTTGGCAGTCACATAAAAGATTTGGTCAAGCGCTTCACACCGGAGAAACCCCTTTTTTCATGAATTATATTAAAACCCTGACCCAGCAGAAGTTATCGCTATTGCTGGCGCTCTACCTCGGTATTTTGCTGAACTTACCGATTTTCTATCGTCGTTTTGACGGTTTTCTCAGGCAATCCACGGTAACGAACTGGCTCACTGCCGTTACCGAGGTGGTTGCTATTGTGCTGCTGACGTTCTTCCTGATGCGTCTGCTGTCGCTAGGCGGAAAGTGGTTTTATCGCGTGCTGGCCACGCTGATTGTTCTGATATCTGTTGCCGCCGCCTATTACATGGCGTTTTTTAACGTCGTGATTGGCTACGGTATTGTGGCGTCGGTGATGACGACCGATACCGATCTTTCTAAAGAAGTGGTTGGCTACCATTTCATCCTGTGGATGGTGCTGGTCAGCGCGCTGCCGCTGCTGATGATCTGGCGCAACAGGCTGAGCATGACGCTGAACGAGCAGCTGCGTACGCCAGGACAGCGCCTGAAACCGACCCTGATTATGCTGCTCTGTGTAGCTCTGGTCTGGCTGCCGATCCGTTATTTCGACAAGCTGCAGAAGCATAATGAAGAGATTACTAACATCGATCTGCCGAGCTACGGCGGTGTGGTCGCCCACTCGTATCTGCCTTCTAACTGGCTGGCGGCTGTAGGTCTGTTTGCCTGGACTCGCGTGGATGAGTCGCTGCAAAGCGAGGAACTGCTGGATCCGGCGAAGAAGTTTACCTACGTTGCGCCTGCCGGCCTGGATGACACCTATGTGGTGTTTGTGATTGGCGAAACCACCCGCTGGGATCACATGGGGATGCTGGGTTATGAGCGCGACACGACGCCTAAGCTGTCGAAAGAGAAGAATCTGGTCGCGTTCCGCGGCGAGTCCTGTGATACCGCGACTAAGCTGTCGCTGCGCTGCATGTTCGTGCGCGAAGGCGGCACCATGGATAACCCTGGCCGCACGCTGAAAGAGCAGAATGTGTTTGCGGTGATGAAAGAGCTGGGCTTCACCTCTGAGCTGTTTGCGATGCAGAGCGAAGTCTGGTTCTACGACAACATCAATGCCAACAACTTTGCCTTCCGTGAGCAGATTGGTTCAGAAAAGCGTAATCAGGGTAAATCGGTAGACGACATGCTGCTGGTGCCGGAGATGAAAGCGTCACTGGATCGTTTCCCGAAAGGTAAGCATCTGGTGGTGTTGCACACTAAAGGTTCACACTATCTTTATTCACAGCGTTATCCGCGCAGCTTCGCGAAGTATCAGCCAGAGTGTATGGGCGTCGACGAGACCTGCAGTAAAGCGCAGCTGATCAACGCTTATGACAACTCAGTGCTCTATGTCGATAGCATGCTGGATAGCGTGCTGGATCAACTGCGTGATAAGAAGGCGATCGTTTTCTATGCTGCCGACCACGGTGAGTCGATCAGCGAGAATATGCATCTGCATGGCACGCCGCGTGAGATGGCCCCGCCGGAGCAGTTCCGCGTACCGATGATGGTCTGGGCGTCAGATAAGTATCTGGAAGACAGTCAGAACCGCAGTAACTTCGAACGCCTGCAGGCGCAGCAACGTGTGGGCCGGACCCATCGTCACGTTGAGTTGTTCGATACCATTCTGGGCTGTCTGGGTTATACCTCGCCAGATGGCGGCATTAACCCGGCTAACAACTGGTGTCAGGCACCGACTAAAAGTCAGGCTAAAGCGCTGTAATAGTGGCCTGAAAGGGACATGCCGGCGATTGATTTCCGGCAACCGCGTGCTTTCCAGGCGATTGACGTCAAAAGCATAAAAAGCGGTTGACGCTGATCGGGGGTAGCAGTAACATGCGCCCCCATCGGCGAGTAGCGCAGCTTGGTAGCGCAACTGGTTTGGGACCAGTGGGTCGGAGGTTCGAATCCTCTCTCGCCGACCATATTTAAGAAACCTGTCTGAAAAGACAGGTTTTTTTTCGTCTGAAGAAAAGAGGATGAGAACCTCCGAAGGAGGTTTGAGCCGAGCGTAGCGAGACAACGTTGCTTCAGCAACGGCCCGAAGGGCGCTGCTCGCAGAGCAGAGTCATCCTCTCTCGCCGACCATATTTAAGAAACCTGTCTGAAAAGACAGGTTTTTTTTCATCTGAAGAAAAGAGGATGAGAACCGACAGAGGAGGTTTGAGCCGAGCGTAGCGAGACAACGTTGCTTCAGCAACGGCCCGAAGGGCGCTGCTCGCAGAGCAGAGTCATCCTCTCTCGCCGACCATATTTAAGAAACCTGTCTGAAAAGACAGGTTTTTTTTCGTCTGAAGAAAAGAGGATGAGAACCGACAGAGGAGGTTTGAGCCGAGCGTAGCGAGACAACGTTGCTTCAGCAACGGCCCGAAGGGCGCTGCTCGCAGAGCAGAGTCATCCTCTCTCGCCGACCATATTTAAGAAACCTGTCTGAAAAGACAGGTTTTTTTTCGTCTGTAGAAAACCACCGACAGGGACGGTTTTTCCTGAACAGTCTCGATCTGGCCGCTAAGCATTCACATTCTTACCGCTTAGCAGGCTTCAGGGAGCATACGCCTTTCGCAAAGACGCAAAAACGCCATCCCTGACAGGCTCAACGCGGGCGATTACGCACCTCATCCCTGAGGTGCGCCCGTAGCCCGGCGTTTTTGTCCATGGCCCGCGATGCTTTGCTACAGGCGTATGCTCCCTCCGCTTCACGTCTGGCAGACGCATCGGATACTCACATGAGCATTTCGGACGGCTGGGAGACCCAAAGTCAGGTGCATCTGACCGCAGCGCATAAACTCAAGGCGGAGGGAACACGGGCAGAGGAGGAAAGCGTCCCACGCCATGGACGGCGTGGGCCGAGCGTCCAGGGAGGGTTTAAGCGCCTTTCCGATCTGCCCGTGTTCCCGAAGCAGTCTCGATCTGACCGCTAAGCATTCACATTCTTACCGCTGAGTGGGCTTCAGGGAGCATACGCCTTCCGCAAAGACGCAAAACCGCCATCCCTGGCGGGCTCAGCGCGGGCGATTACGCACCTCATCCCTGAGGTGCGCCCGTAGCCGGGCCAACGCTTTGCGTTGTTCAAAAACGCTCCCGGCGTTTTTGTCCATGGCCCGCGATGCTTTGCTACAGGCGTATGCTACCTTCGCTTCACGTCTGTCAGACGCATCAGGTACTTACAGAAGCATCTCAGACAACTGACAGATCCAAATCAGAGTGCATCTGACCGCAGCGCATAAACTCAAGGCGGAGGGAACACGGGCAGAGGAGGAAAGCGTCCCACGCCATGGACGGCGTGGGCCGAGCGTCCAGGGAGGGTTTAAGCGCCTTTCCGATCTGCCCGTGTTCCCAAAGCAATCTCGATCTTAACGCTACTCCCGCTTGCCATCTTCGCTATCTTCCAGAAAGTTCCAGTAACCCCCATCCGCGGCGTGTTCCACTTACCAGCCCTGTTATTGTCACTTACCCGCTGGCAGGCCTTGCCATATAAGAGATGCGATCATAATTCGCGACACATTCTTCTTATGACCGAAAGCGGCAACATGCTGATTTCTTATGCTTCTTTGCCAGCATATTCCGCTGGTTGAACGTCATAACGCACAATGAATCGTTCAGTTATTCAACATTTGCCGGTAAAAGTTTTAAGTTTTTTAGCGGTGAGAATCACTAGCGATAGAGCAGCAAGCCAGCACAATGCACGGAATTCAGGTCAGCTACGCTGTGCATTGTATGGCTTTTAGACAGAAACGGTTTTTATTACCGTTGCATGCTATTCCTCACACTCTGTGTAAATAAGTAACCGTTGTATTGACGTTCTTTGCAACTGTTGACAAATTGATGCGTCAATAAACGCGCAGTTACGGAATTTTCTGAATGCACAATCTGCGTCAGAAAAAACAAAAAAAACGCAGCGCGCGTTAACCACCTGTTCGGTGGTACGCCTGAACCGCATAAAAAAATCAGAGGTCGGGCAATACACACAACATCACATCACAATGGAGCAAAAGCATGATCAACTCCCTGGCTAAATCCGGGATGCTGAAGGTCGGTCTGAGCCTGATTGCTATGACTGTCGCCGCCGGTGTTCAGGCAAAAACCCTCGTTTACTGTTCTGAAGGTTCTCCGGAAGGCTTTAACCCGCAGTTGTTCACCTCGGGCACCACCTACGATGCCAGCTCACGTCAGATCTACAACCGACTGGTTGAGTTCACTATCGGCACCACCGAACTGCACGCTGCGCTGGCAGAGAAGTGGGATGTCAGTGAAGACGGTAAAACCTACACCTTCCACCTGCGTAAAGGTGTGAAGTGGCAGACCACCAAAGATTTCAAACCGACACGCGACTTCAATGCGGATGATGTCGTGTTCACCTTTGAGCGCCAGCTGGATAAAAACAACGCCTATCACGGCGTCTCTGGCGGCAGCTACGAATATTTCGAAGGCATGGACATGCCGAAGCTGATCAGCAAAATCGAAAAAGTGGACGAGAATACCGTGCGCTTTGTGCTGACGCGTCCTGAAGCGCCGTTCCTCGCCGACCTCGGCATGGACTTCGCCTCGATTCTGTCGAAAGAGTACGCAGATAACATGCTCAAAGCGGGTACCCCGCAAAACGTTGACCTGAACCCGGTCGGGACCGGTCCGTTCCAGCTGCTGCAGTACCAGAAAGATTCGCGCATCCTTTACAAAGCTAACCCGGATTACTGGGGCACCAAGCCGAAAATCGATCGCTTAGTCTTCTCCATTACCCCGGATGCGTCGGTGCGCTACGCCAAGCTGCAGAAGGGCGAATGTCAGGTGATGCCTTATCCAAACCCGGCTGACATTGCGCGTATGAAGCAGGACAAAAACATCAACCTGTATGAGCAGGCTGGCCTGAACGTCGGCTATCTGTCGTACAACGTTGAGAAAAAACCGCTGGATAACCTGAAAGTGCGTCAGGCACTGACCATGGCGGTCAACAAAAAAGCGATTATCGACGCCGTTTATCAGGGTGCAGGTCAGCCTGCTAAAAACCTGATCCCCCCAACGATGTGGGGCTATAACGACGACGTAAAAGACTACGCCTACGATCCTGAGAAAGCCAAAGCGCTGCTGAAAGAAGCGGGCATGGCAGACGGTTTCTCCATCGACCTGTGGGCGATGCCGGTTCAGCGTCCGTACAACCCGAACGCGCGCCGCATGGCTGAGATGATTCAGAGCGACTGGGCGAAGATTGGCGTCAAAGCCAAAATCGTCACCTATGAGTGGGGCGAATATCTGAAGCGCGCCAAAGCGGGCGAGCACCAGACCGTCATGATGGGCTGGACCGGTGATAATGGGGATCCGGATAACTTCCTGGCCACCCTGTTCAGCTGCTCAGCGGCCAAAGATGGCTCAAACTACTCGCGCTGGTGTGATAAATCCTTTGAGGATCAGATTCAGCCCGCGCGCGCCACCGCCGATCAGGCGAAGCGCATCGAGTACTACAAGCAGGCACAGGTTGTGATGCATGACCAGGCACCGGCGCTGATGATCGCGCACTCAACGGTATACGAACCGGTCAGCAAGAAAGTCTCCGGGTACAAAGTGGATCCGCTGGGCGGACACTACTTTGCTCAGGTAGACATTAAAGAATAATTGTCGCCTTTTCCGGGGCGGCTGCGCGTCGCCCCGGCTTTATCTCCCTGTTTTACTGGAAACGGTAGAGGCGCAGCCTGTCTGCGTCGCGGTCGGGCCTACCCGATCGTCAGATGTAAGCAATAACAACCCTCGCGGCGACGGTCGCGCGGACAAGAGAGAACCCGGATTATGCTGCAGTTCATACTCCGACGTCTGGGCCTTGTCATCCCAACGTTTATCGGTATTACATTACTCACCTTCGCGTTTGTTCACATGATCCCCGGTGATCCGGTGCTGATCATGGCCGGTGAGCGCGGTATTTCTCCTGAACGTCATGCTCAGTTAATGGCGCTGTTAGGTCTGGATCAGCCGCTGTGGAAACAGTACCTGAACTACATTAATGGCGTATTACATGGCGACCTGGGCATTTCACTGAAGAGCCGCATCCCGGTCTGGGATGAGTTTGTTCCCCGCTTCAAAGCGACGCTGGAACTCGGCATCTGCGCCATGATATTTGCCGTTGCCATTGGTATCCCGGTTGGTGTGCTGGCGGCGGTAAAGCGTGGTTCGATTTTCGATCACACCGCCGTGGGCATCTCACTGACCGGCTACTCCATGCCGATCTTCTGGTGGGGCATCATGCTGATCATGCTGGTCTCGGTGCAGCTCAATCTGACACCGGTTTCCGGGCGGGTCGGCGACACCGTCTTCCTGGATGACAGCATGCCGCTGACCGGCTTTATGCTGATCGATACCTTCTTCTGGGGTGAGCCAGGCGACTTCCATGATGCGGTGATGCACATGATCCTGCCTGCCATCGTGCTCGGCACTATTCCGCTGGCGGTGATTGTGCGTATGACGCGATCGGCAATGCTCGAAGTGCTGGGTGAAGATTACATCCGTACAGCGCGTGCCAAAGGCCTGACGCGGATGCGCGTGATCGTGGTGCATGCGCTGCGAAACGCCATGCTGCCGGTGGTTACGGTCATCGGCCTGCAGGTCGGCACGTTGCTGGCCGGGGCGATTCTGACCGAAACCATCTTCTCGTGGCCGGGTCTGGGTCGCTGGCTGATTGAAGCGTTGCAGCGCCGTGACTATCCGGTGGTGCAGGGCGGTGTGCTGCTGACCGCAGTGCTGATTATTGTGGTCAACCTGCTGGTTGATCTGCTGTATGGCGTGGTTAACCCGCGCATACGTCACAAGAAATAAGGGGGCATCATGTCTGTTGTTGATCCCGGCAGCGTTACCGTTGCACCCAAGCCGATGACCCCGTTTCAGGAATTCTGGCACTACTTCAAACGTAACAAAGGCGCGGTCGTCGGTCTGGTTTACATCATCATTGTGCTGCTGTGCGCCATCTTTGCCGATGTGCTGGCCCCGCATGCCCCTGCTGAGCAGTTCCGCGATGCGCTGCTGCATCCGCCGGTCTGGCAGGAAGGCGGTAACTGGAGCTACATTCTGGGCACCGACGATGTGGGCCGCGATGTGCTATCGCGTCTGATGTACGGTGCGCGCCTGTCGCTGCTGGTGGGTTGTCTTGTAGTCGTACTGTCGCTGATTTTCGGCGTGATATTTGGCCTGCTGGCCGGTTATCTCGGTGGCGTGGTCGATGCCATCATCATGCGCGTAGTCGATATCATGCTGGCATTGCCAAGTCTGCTGCTGGCGCTGGTGCTGGTCGCCATCTTCGGTCCCTCAATCGTTAATGCCTCTATCGCGCTGACGTTTGTGGCGCTGCCGCACTATATCCGTCTGACCCGCGCCGCAGTGCTGGTGGAAGTGAACCGCGACTATGTGACCGCTTCCGGCGTGGCCGGTGCCGGTATGCTGCGCCAGATGTTTGTGAATATTCTGCCTAATTGCCTGGCACCGCTCATCGTGCAGGCGTCATTAGGTTTCTCCAACGCCATTCTTGATATGGCGGCGTTGGGCTTTCTCGGTATGGGTGCGCAACCGCCAACGCCGGAGTGGGGCACCATGCTCTCCGACGTTCTGCAGTATGCGCAAAGTGCCTGGTGGGTCGTGACCTTCCCTGGATTGGTCATTCTGCTTACCGTGCTGGCATTTAACCTGATGGGCGATGGTTTGCGTGATGCCCTCGACCCGAAACTCAAGCAGTAAAGAGGCACCGAGATGGCGTTATTAAATGTAGACAAACTGTCGGTGCATTTCGGCGACGATAAAGCACCGTTCCGCGCGGTTGACCGCATCAGTTATCAGGTTGAGCAGGGCCAGGTTGTGGGTATCGTGGGCGAGTCCGGCTCCGGTAAATCGGTAAGTTCACTGGCGATCATGGGACTGATCGACTTCCCAGGCAAAGTGATGGCGGAGAAGCTGGAGTTCAACCAGCGCGATCTGAAACGCATCTCCGAACGCGAGCGCCGCCAGTTGGTGGGCGCAGAAGTGGCGATGATTTTTCAGGACCCGATGACCAGCCTGAATCCCTGCTACACCGTGGGCTTCCAGATTATGGAAGCGATCAAGGTGCATCAGGGCGGCAATAAGCGCACCCGGCGTCAGCGGGCGATTGACCTGCTGAATCAGGTCGGGATTCCCGATCCTGCGTCACGGCTCGATGTCTATCCGCACCAGCTGTCGGGCGGCATGAGCCAGCGTGTGATGATTGCGATGGCGATCGCCTGTCGGCCTAAGCTGCTGATCGCCGATGAGCCGACAACGGCGCTCGACGTGACCATTCAGGCGCAGATCATTGAACTGCTGCTGGATCTTCAGCGGCAGGAGAACATGGCGCTGATCCTGATTACGCACGATCTGGCGTTAGTGGCAGAAGCGGCGCACCACATTATCGTGATGTATGCCGGTCAGGTCGTGGAGAGCGGTAAAGCGACCGATATCTTCAAAGCGCCGCGCCATCCTTATACGCAGGCGTTGCTGCGCGCGCTGCCGGAGTTTGCGGCCGACAAAGCGCGTCTGGCTTCACTGCCTGGCGTGGTGCCGGGCAAGTATGACCGCCCGGCTGGCTGTCTGCTTAACCCACGCTGCCCTTATGCGACTGACCTTTGTCGTCAGGAAGAACCTGAACTGCGCACCATTCCAGGACGCCAGTCCAAGTGTCACTATCCGCTGGACGATGCCGGGAGACCCACTTATGAGTCATGAAACCACCAAAGATCAGTTCCTGCTGCAGGCGATTGATCTGAAGAAGCACTACCCGGTGAAGAAGGGTCTGTTTGGTCAGGAGCGTCTGGTCAAAGCGCTGGATGGCGTCTCTTTTAATCTGGAGCGCGGCAAAACGCTGGCGGTCGTCGGCGAGTCAGGCTGTGGCAAATCCACCCTGGGACGCCTGCTGACCATGATCGAAACCCCGACTGAAGGCCAGCTTTACTGGCACGGCCAGGATCTGCTGAAACACGATCCCCAGGCGCAGAAGCTGCGTCGCCAGAAAATCCAGATCGTCTTCCAGAACCCCTATGGCTCGCTCAATCCGCGTAAGAAAGTGAGCCAGATTCTGGAAGAGCCGCTAGTGATCAATACCCAGCTCACGAAAGCGGAACGCCGCGAGAAGACGCTGGAGATGATGGCGAAAGTCGGCCTGAAAACCGAGCACTACGACCGCTATCCGCATATGTTCTCAGGCGGGCAGCGTCAGCGTATCGCGATTGCGCGTGGGCTGATGCTCGATCCGGATGTACTGATTGCCGATGAGCCGGTTTCGGCGCTCGACGTGTCGGTGCGCGCCCAGGTGCTGAACCTGATGATGGATCTGCAACAGGATATGGGCCTCTCTTACGTCTTTATCTCGCACGATCTGTCGGTGGTGGAACACATTGCCGATGAGGTGATGGTGATGTATCTCGGCCGTTGCGTAGAGAAAGGCAGCAAAGAGGCGATTTTCGCCAACCCGCGCCATCCTTATACCCAGGCTTTGCTGTCAGCGACGCCGCGGCTTAATCCTGACGACCGTCGTGAGCGCATTAAGCTGACCGGCGAGCTGCCCAGCCCGCTCAATCCGCCGCCAGGCTGCGCCTTCAATGCGCGCTGCCACCGACGTTTTGGCACCTGCGTGCAACTGCAACCGAAGCTGAAAAACTACGGTGGCCAGGAGATTGCCTGCTTCGCGGTCGATCAGGACGAGAATCAGCCGGTGGGTGTGGCAGAAAAGGTCAGCTGACGATTGGCAGCTCAGGCCGTTAATGCAGTGATGGCCCAGGGAGCATATGCTCTTCGCAAAAACGCCATCCATGGCCCGCGATGCTTAGCTACAGGCGTATGCTCCCATCTCCTGAAGAGAGTTAGCCGTCTGTGGTTCTGATTTGGTAATGCAATACACCCTGAGCCAGTACAATTTCTTAAGCTGAAGGCTCCTTATTGGAGCCTTTTTTTATCTCAATTCTGCTGCAAACCGCACCGCTGGCGGACCGCCATCACGTTTCGGTTATTTCCCCTCTTTTTCCGTTATCAGATTTAATCTGTTTTTCTTCTGACGAAATTCGCAGCGAAAAAAGATAAACAGGCTCAATCCCTTATGACAGCGATCGGTTTTTTTTGCGCCTGCGGCCGCCCGATCGTGGCTTAACATTGCGTTTATCATGTCACGTCTGGTTGTGCCAGGGGTTGTCAGAGCGGCTAAGTCTTAAAAATTATTGAAACATCGCAGATTAATTTAACTTAAACATCACTTATTAATTATAGGGGTTACTTATCTTATATTGGCTTTATTTTGCTGTAAGTGAATCTTTATGATTAAACTATTTTATTGAATATGCTTTATTTGTAATCAGGTTTTTCTGACTGACATTAAAGGGATGTGTTATATTCCAGGAAAAATCCTCCCTTGTTGCAGGCCACGGCCAATGAAGAATAATTACGATGATTTGCAGCGTTTTAAAGAGAAAACGCAAACGCTCGACATCGACTTTAAAGATATGTCTGGCCAGGCGCAGGAAGCGGCGGAACACAGTAAATGGGCTTTAATTCGTCAACTGGCGAAAGAGGAGCATCAGACCTCATTGGGTGGCGGTCAGCGTATCGACCTGCCGCAGCCACAGCCGCTGCGTGGAGATGAATTTACCGCACCACCACCTGAGGCACCGGCAAGGCCTGCCACACTCAGTGCGCAACCGACGACATCCGCCCGCAGCGCAATTCTCGATAGTCTGTCAGGCAGCAACCTGCCCACGGCCCGCACCGCTGAACGTGACCCTTCAGCACTGTTTCCGCCACCGCCGCCACCGCAAAAACGGGTTGCGGCTGATCCTGTTGCTGTATCACATGCTGAGCCAGTCCGGCCCGCCATGGTGGCGGATTTAAAGCCCACCATCACGCCTGCTACACCCCATTCTGAACCGGAACGGTTTGGTGCGTTGTTCCGCTCGCGCAACAGCGAACCGTCGAATCTGCCAAAAGAAACCTTACTCAAACCGTTACTGGAGAAGATTGCGCTATGCCGTTAGTTTGTGTGTGCTCGCCGAAGGGAGGGGTGGGGAAAACCACGCTGGCGGCGAATCTGGCCTGGAGTCTGGCGCGTTCCGGTAGCAAAGTTCTGGCCATTGATTTCGATGTGCAGAATGCACTGCGTCTTCATTTTGGCGTGCCGCTGCATGATGGCCGCGGATTTGTGGCGCGCTCAGAAGAGCAGGCGGACTGGAGCCAGTCGATTCTTACCACCGGCGGCAATATCTTTGTCCTGCCCTATGGCAATGTCACCGAGCCACAGCGCGAACGGTTCGAAGAGAACCTGATGAAAGATCCCCACTTTATTAAGCGTGGTCTGGATACAGTACTTAATTATCCCGGTCTGGTGATTGTCGCTGATTTTCCGCCTGGTCCGGGTCCGGCCCTTAAAGCAATGACGGCGCTGGCCGATATGCATTTAGTGGTGATGTTAGCGGATACCGCCTCTGTGTCGTTATTACCGCAGATTGAAGAGAACCGGATGACCGGGAAACCGCTCAATAATAAGCAGGGGCACTATTTTATCCTGAACCAGTGCGATAACCGCCGGAATATTAATCGCGATGTCACTGCATTTATGCAGCAGCGTCTGGGCGATAATTTACTGGGCGTGGTTCACCGTGATGAAAGTGTGGGTGAAGCCAATGCTTCGCAGCAGTCCGTATATGATTTCAGCCCTGCCTCAGCAGCGGCATTTGATATTGAACTGATCGCCAAACGGGTCGGCAGCATTCTGAATATCACCGTGGGAAATGGCGAAGTTCAGGCTCCCATCCGCACAAATCATTTTTAGTCGGCTATTGCAGGCGACTGACTTAAACAGCTCTTCTCAGGGTGAATCATGAGTAAAATCGGGTTTTACCTGCTGCTGCTGGTGCTTGCACCCGTTGCCGCGGTGATCATCATTACGCCGATGGACAGCCAGAAACAGTATATTTTTGGTCTGATCAGCATCGGCATGATGTTTTTATTGGGTTTCAGCAAGAGCCGCAAAATAACCGTGGTGATGGTGATTCTCTCTGCCCTGATGTCCAGCCGCTATATCTGGTGGCGCACCACTGAGACGCTGCACTTTAATTCCGAAATCGAGGCGATATTAGGGATTGGCTTATATCTTGCGGAGCTTTACGTCTGGCTGATCTTAATTCTTGGCTTCCTGCAAACCACCTGGCCATTAAAGCGCACCATTGAGCCGTTGCCGGACGATACCCGTCTGTGGCCGACGGTCGATATTTATGTGCCGTCTTATAATGAAAGTCTGGATGTGGTGCGCGATACCGTGCTGGCGGCGCAGTGTATCGACTACCCGCGTGACAAACTCAAAATCTATCTGCTGGATGATGGCAAGCGCAGCGAATTTGCCCGATTTGCGGCGGATGTCGGGGTAGGGTATATCACCCGCGACGACAACAAACATGCCAAAGCCGGTAACCTCAACCATGCAATGAAAATCACCAAAGGTGAGCTGATTTGCATCTTCGACTGCGACCACGTGGCGACCCGCACCTTCCTGCAGGCGACGGTGGGGCCGTTTCTGAAAGATCCGAAGCTGGCGCTGTTGCAGACGCCGCACTACTTCTATTCGCCCGATCCCTTTGAGCGTAACCTGCGCGCTGCGCGCAGCATTCCCAACGAAGGCGCGCTGTTTTATGGCCCGGTGCAGCAGGGGAACGACAACTGGAATGCTACCTTCTTCTGCGGCTCCTGTGCGGTGATCCGTCGTTCGGCGCTGGAAGAGATTGGCGGCTTTGCCGTTGAAACTGTCACCGAAGATGCACACACCGCCCTGAAAATGCAGCGCCTGGGCTGGGGCTCAGCCTTCCTGTCGATCCCGCTGGCGGCCGGTCTGGCGACCGAACGTCTGGGTCTGCATATCATCCAGCGTACCCGCTGGGCGCGCGGCATGACGCAGATTTTCCGCGTCGATAATCCGCTGTTTGGCCGTGGCCTGAACTGGCAGCAGCGTCTTTGCTACCTCAACGCCATGCTGCATTTCCAGTTTGGCCTGCCACGCGTTGCCTTCCTGACCGCGCCACTGGCTTACCTGCTGTTTAACCTCAATATTATTCACTCATCGGCGTCGCTGATTTTTGCCTACGTGCTGCCGCATCTGGTGATGTCGCTCTACGTTAACTCACGCATGAATGGCCGTTTCCGTTACACCTTCTGGGGTGAGATTTATGAGACGGTGATGTGCTTCCATCTGGTCATTCCGACCATCCTGACGCTGCTGTCGCCGAAACATGGCAAGTTTAACGTGACCGACAAAGGCGGTGTGCTGGATCAGGGCTTCTTCGATTTCCACATCGTGCGTCCGCACGTGATTGTGGCGCTGCTGCTGGGCATCGGCATTGTCGCTGGCGTAGTGCGTGCCGTGATGCATGACTATTTTGGCGTCGACCCTTACGTTATTGCGCTCAACGTCGGCTGGGCGATTTTCAGCCTGATTATTCTGATGGCGGCGATTGCCGTGGCGCGCGAAACCAAACAGGTGCGTAAAACCATCCGCGTTGACGTACAAATCCCGGCGATTATTCACTACGCCAGCGGCATTTCATCACGCACCCAGACCAGCAACCTTTCGATGGGCGGTGCACAGCTCGATGCGCCGGATGGCCGTCATGAAACGGATGAAATTGAAGAGATTGATCTGCTGCTGAAATCCGGCGCGATCACCATCCCGGTGAGTAAGATTTCCGGCGATGACGAGAGCATTCGCCTGCGCTTTGAAGCGATGCCGCTGGCGCGTCGTCGCGAACTGGTGCGTGTCGTGCTGGCGCGTGCGGACGCCTGGATCCAGCCAGAGTATAAGCAGGACAACCCGCTGATGTCGCTGGGCACCATTATTCGTACCGTATTTGAGCTGTTCTGGCTGACCTGGAAGGGGCGCCACGATAAACGTAAAAAAGTCGACCCGGTTGCCGCGGCGGCGAAAGAGGATGGCGCGGCATGAAGATCCTGACGCACACGTTGCTGGCCAGTTCACTGACCGCCGCGTTATGGCTGACGCCCGCTGGCGCCGAAACGCCGACGGCGATCGATAACAGCAGTGCCGCGCCGGTAAACAGTCCGGCTCCGACGCCGCCTGATGCTGCTGCAACCACCCAGCCAGCTGAGGCCACTGCAACCTCGAAATCTGCTGATGCCGCCACGAGTGTGCCGGTAACCAGTACGGCTCCGGCGTTGCCTGATGCGGCTGCAACCACGCAACCTGCCAGTGCAGCAGCGAGTGTGCCGGTAACCAGTACGGCTCCGACGCCGCCTGAGGCTGCTGCAACCACTCAGCCAGCTGAGGCCACTGCAACCTTGAAATCTGCTGATGCCGCCGTCAGTGTGCCGGTAAACAGTGCGACTCCGGCGTCGCCTGATGCTGCTGTAACCACACAGTCAGCTGAGGCCACTGTCAGTACACCCGCGGAAAATCAGGCCCCGGCCAGCGGTGCGGCGTATGTGACGCCACCTGCAACGCCTGTTAATCACGCTGCCACACCGGATGCCGGTTCAGCGCAGATGACGGCCCCGGTGAGTGTGGGCGGGTCAGCAGCGCCGTTAGTGCCATTCGCGGCCCAGCCCGCGGAATCTGTACCGGCCTCTGCGCCACAGAGTGCAGTACCTGATGCCACGCCGACATCAACAAACTCTTCTTACGCACCAGCGGGTGAGGCAACATCAGCGCCTCAGGCGTCAGCGAACGGCGGGTCTTCTTCCGTCGCGCCGGTGACGAGCAGTGGCGCCGTGACCCAGGATAGCAGCGCGCTCTCCGCGGTGCCGCTGCCACAGGGGCTGAGCAATGCCGATCCGGCGCTGGAAGCGGCCGCCAGTGCGCTGCCCTACGCGCCGGGCCAGGCGACTGCGCCGGTTGCAGAACCGCAGCCACCTATCGCGTCGGCCATCAATCAGCCGATCAGCAGCGTGATTTCAGTGGCCCAGATGGGCCAGTCACGCGGTATTACGCTGACCGGCGGTCAGTTACAGTCGGGCATCACTTTTACTCTCCCCAGCGATGAAGTGATTACCAATGCGCGACTCAGTCTGACGCTGCGCGTCTCCGCCGCGCTGGCGGCACGCAATACCTCACTGCAGCTGATGCTGAATGGTCAGCCGCTCGGCACGCTGCCGCTGGGAGCCACGGACAGCGACGTCAGTGATTATGAGCTGGATATTCCGGCGGCGATGGTGGTGTCGAACAACAACCTCAGTTTTAAAATCAACGATGCGGACAAGCTGCTGTGTGAGAAAGAGAGCGCACAGCAGTATCAGGTCACCATTCTGCCGAATACCACGCTGCACCTTGAAGGTCAGCAGCTCAATATTGGCACCCGTCTGCGCAACTTCCCGCGTCCGTTCCTGGATCCGCAGCGGATGACGGCGTCCACCATCACGATGGGCTTTGCCAGTAACGTCTCACCTGATGCGGTCAGCGCGGCTGCGCTGGTGGCTTCCTGGCTCGGCATTCAGAGTGATTATCGCGGCATCCGGTTCCCGGTGGTACGCGGCGAACTGCCGGAAAACAACGGCATCCTGTTTGGTCATCCTGGCGATCGAATCGGCACCCTGACGTTCCCGGCCAGTAATGGCCCGATGCTGCAGGTGGTGGATAACCCCAGTAATCCGGTTTACAAATTGCTGCTGGTCAGTGGTAACAATGACGATCAGCTGCGTCAGGCGGCGAACCGTCTGACGACGCAGCCTTTTACCACCGATGAGAGCCAGCTGCAGGTTCCTGTACAGACCATTGGCAACCGTAAACCTTACGATGCGCCGCGCTGGATTAACACTGACCGCCCGGTTCGCCTGAGCGAACTGCTGCGTAAAGATCAGAGCCTGACCAGCAGCGGCATCTGGCATGATGCGCTGCGGGTTAATTTCCGCGCCGCGCCTGATCTGTTCCTGTGGGATGGCGACACGGTGCCGGTCAATGTGCACTATCGCTTCCCGTCTGAAAGCTGGATTGATGAGGACAACTCGTTCCTTAACGTCATGCTCAACGGCACGTTCCTGCGCAACCTGACGGTGAACAAAGTTGGCCTGCTGGAGAACGCCTGGCATAGATTGGGCGGTGATGCGCGTCAGGAGCAGTATCAGCTGAATCTCGAGCCCTATCTGATCTATGGCGATAACCAGCTGGCGCTCTACTTCAATATTAAACCCCGCGCCGATGCGCCCTGCGGCGTGCTCCTGAATAACAACATCAAGAGCCGGATTGAAGAGGACTCGTGGATCGATCTGAGCCATACCCGCCACTTCAGCATGTTGCCGAACCTCTCTTACTTTGTGGGTGCCTCGTTCCCGTTCTCGCGGCTGGCTGACTTCGGCCAGACCACGCTGCTGCTGCCGGAAACGCCCAGCGATGCTGAACTGTCGACGCTGCTGGATCTGACGGCGCGAGCCGGAACCGCGACCGGCGTGGCGCTGACGCAGAATCAGGTGCTGTTTGGTCTGCCCACTGGCGGCACCCATCTGGCGCGCATACAGCAGAGCGATCTGCTGGCGGTCAGCACGACAGGTAACACGGCCTTTAATCAGGCGATGCTGGCGGCGTCACCTTATGATGCCACCAGCGGCACCTTTGGAGTTAAAGAGCCCGACACGCTGGAAAAATTACGCGGCTGGCTGACCGGCGACTGGAGTCGTCAGCAGCTGGATGCCGATCGTTACTTCTCATCCAACGAAGCGTGGCGGGGCTTTCTCAGCTACCGGTCGCCATGGAATCGCGATCGGCTGGTGGTGATGACGGTGGCAACCAGCGACGATCAGCTGTTGCGACTGCACAACGATTTAAGTTCGGCGCAGATTAACGCCGCAGTGCGGGGCGACACCGCGATTATCACCGATGAAAACGGCATTCGTAGTTTTCGCGTTGGTGCACAGTTCCCCAGCGGCGAGATGCCCTGGTACATGATGGTGGTATGGTATGCCAACCAGCACTCGGGGCTTCTGGCGGTGGCAGCGATGCTGCTCTCTGCGCTGGTGGGCAGTGCGGTCTGGGTGATGCTGAAGCGTCATGCCTGGCGGCGTCTGAACCCGAAGCAGGGCCATGATTCCGGCAGGAAGTAAGGACAACAATAATGAAAAAAAATCCGTTAAGTGCCGGTATTCGTAAAGCGTTGCTGCTGGGCAGCGCGCTGGCCCTGTCACCGCCGCTGCTGGCGGCAGAAAGCGCCAATCCGGCGTTGCAGGCTCTGTTCGATCAGGCCTCCTACTGGCATCAGAAAGCACATGACGACCTGGCGAAAGCCTCACTGCAAAAGGTGCTGATGGTTGAACCCGGCAACACCCAGGCGCTCTATCTGCTGGCCCTCTATTCACAGCAGGGTGGCGACACGGCTGCCGCAGCGCAGTATCGCGCCCGTCTCAGCCAGGTCTCTCCCAGCGATCCGCACCTGAGCGAGCTGGATAATGCGCGCCAGATGCAGACCATTCCGCAGGCGCAGCTTTCGCTGGCACGTCAGCAGGCGCGCAGCGGCAACATTGCGGCGGCATTACAGACCTGGCGCAACACCTTCAGTGGTAATGAGCCGCCACCGAGCGTAGCGGCGGAATATTATCTTACGATGGCGGGTGACCGTACGCTGCTGCCGCAGGCCGTTGAGGCGCTGCGGCAGTTTGCGGCTCAGCATCCGCAGGATACCGGCGCACGGCTGGCGCTGGGTAAAGCGCTGACCTGGCAGGAACCGACCCGTCGCGAAGGCATTGAGGTGCTGAGTTCGCTGGCAAGTGGTAATCAGGATGCCGATCGTTCACTGCGACAGGCGCTGCTGTGGCTCGGTCCGCAGCCGTCAGACGCGGCACTCTATCAGACCTGGCAGCAGCGTCATCCGCAGGACTCCGCCGTCATCGACTACTATCGTAAAAATGTCGGTGGCGCAGAAAAAGGGGCCGGATTCAGCGCGCTGAACAGCGGTGATGTCGGCGGTGCGCAGTCCAGCTTTGAAAAAGTGCTGGGTGCGAATCCGCAGGATGCCGATGCGTTAGCGGGGATGGGCTATGTGGCCCAGCGAGCCGGACATTATCAGGAAGCGGCAGATTATCTGCAGCGGTCTGCTCAGCAGGGCGGCGATCAGGGTTCCTTGCGCCAGCAGCAGGCCGACGATGCCCGCTTTTATGCGCAGCTGGCCAGCGCGCAGCAGGCGCTGAAAAGCGGCGACACGGCGCAGGCGCTGACCTTAAGCGAACCGCTGGCCCAGGCTGACGGCGAAAAAGGGCTGGCCGCCAGGCTGTTCCGCGCCGACGTGCTACGCCGCACCAATCAGCCTGAGCAGGCTGAGCAGATCTACCGCACCATTCTGCAAAGTGATGCGGACAACCGCAGCGCCAAAGAAGGGCTGTTCTACGTTCTGCGTCAGCAGAATCGCAGTGCCGAAGCCAGTACGCTGCTGGGGGCACTGCCGGACAACGTACGTCAGAGCGTCACGCCACGCGCCAATGAAGCCGATGCGCTGCGTCAGCAGGCGAAGCGGCAGCAGGCGGCCGGTAACAACGCCGCTGCTATCGCGACACTGCAGCAGGGCATTCAGCGCTATCCCTCCGATGGCTGGCTGCGGCTCGATTTAGCCCGACTCTATCGTCAGCAGGGCGATACGCTGCTGGCGGCCAACGTGATGCAGCCGGTGATGCGCAACGGGGCCAGCACCAGCGAGCTCTATGCCGGTGCACTTAACGCCAGCGAAAGCGGTGGCTGGCAGCAGGCCAGCGCGTTGCTGTCGCGCATTCCCGCAAACGCACAGACGGCGGCGATGCGTGAGCTGGCGCAGCGGGTGAATTTCAATCTGCAGATGAGCACCGCCGATCAATATCTGGCGCAGGGCGCGATGGCCGCCGCCACCAATACCCTGAAAGCGCTCACGGTCACGCCGCCCGCTAATCCGGTGGATGCCGGAAACCTGGCGCAGAAGCTGGCAAAAGCGGGCGATCTCACCAGCGCGGTATCAGTGGTGCGGACGAACCTGCAGCGTGGCGTACAGGGCAATGCGGGCGATTATGCCGCGCAGATGGCGGTGCTGAATCAGGCAGGCCTCGGCAGTGAGGCGCAGCGCTTCCTCAGCAACCCGGAGCTGCAGGCGCGCAGTACCCCGGCGCAGCTGGCCGGTATTCGTAACGGCTATCTGATTAACGAAGTGGATCGCCTGCGGCAGCAGCGGCAGTACGCAGTGGCCTATGACAAGCTGATAGGTGCGCTGCAGCAGGATCCGCAGAACCGCGATCTGATGTTCGCGATGGCCCGTCTCTATCAGGACGGTAAGATGAACCGGGATGCGGGAGTCGTGTATGACTACCTGATGACCCAGGATACGCCGACCCAGGATGCGCGTGTCGGGGCCATCAACGTCGCGCTGGCGCAGAACAATGTGCAGCGCGCCAGTGAACTGAGCCGCGGCCTTAACAGCACCACGCAGACTCCGGATCGCCTGCTGCTGCTGGCGCGGGTCGCTGAAGCCAATGGCGAGCATTCACAGGCGATGGCGTATCTGCGTTCGGCACGCGGGCAACTGATTGGCCTGCAGGGCGTGCAGTCTGGCAGTGTGCCGACCGTGGGCGGCCTGGCGCTGGCGGACAATCCGTTTATCAACCGCACCACCTCGCCGGTGGGACGTTCACCATCCAGCTACGGTACCGTGCTGCCGTGGCAGGCGGCACCAGTGGCGGCTACTGCGGGGGTGACCACGCAGGATGAACCGGCAGCGGGCAGTAAAACGGTTTCTCAGCAGTCACGGATTCTGCATGACATCGACACCATGATGGATTCGCTGCAGGAGAAAACCGGCACCTGGAGTCAGGGGATGGTGCAGGTACGCGGGCGCGATGGCGAGTCGGGCCTGAGCAAGCTGACGGAAGCCAAAGCGCCGCTGACCTTCTCTACCGTGCCGTTTGAACAGGCGCGTCTCGACTTTACCGCCACGCCGGTCTCACTGACGGCGGGCAGTGGCGCAGCTGATGCCTGGCGTCGTTTCGGCACCAATGCGCTGAGCCAGGGCCGCGTCGTGGCCGCAGGCGGCGCGACGGTCAATGACCTGCCCAACGCGACTACCGATTCGCAGACCGCTTCTGGCGTCGAGCTGAATCTGGCGCTGAAAGGCGACAGCTACAAAGTGGATATCGGCAGTACGCCGCTGGGCCAGGATCTCAGTACGCTGGTCGGTGGCGTGCAGTGGTCACCGAAACTGACCGACTTCCTGACGCTGATCCTGACCGGTGAGCGTCGCGCGATTACCGACAGCCTGCTCTCTTATGTCGGCGCAGAAGATAAAACCAGCGGCAAACGCTGGGGACGGGTCACGAAGAACGGCGCGAACGCCCTGTTAAGCTATGACAATGGCGATGCGGGCTTCTACGCTGGTGGCGGCGCTTACAGCTACCTTGGCGAGAATGTCGCCAGCAACAACAGCCTGCAGGCGACTGCCGGGGCCTATGTCCGTCCGTTCCACAGTGACGATCGCGAGCTGAAAGTGGGCATGAATCTGGCGTGGATGGACTTCTCAAAAAATCTCAGTTACTTCAGCTATGGGCAGGGTGGTTACTTCAGCCCGCAGAACTACGCGTCGGTCTCGTTCCCGATAGAGTTCACCCGCAAATTTGACGATTTAAAAGTCAATATCGGCGGTGCAGCCGGTTATCAGACCTACAGTCAGGATAAGAGCGCGTACTTCCCGTCGGATGCCAGCCTGCAGTCGGCGCTGGAATCTCTTGCTGCCAGCGGCAGCGTGAAAGACGCTTACTACTCTGGCGGCAGTAAAAACGGCATCGGCTATAACCTGCACGCCGGAGCGGACTACAAACTCAATAAAGATGTGACGATTGGCGGCCAGCTGGGTTATGACACCTTTGGTGACTACAACGAAAGCAGCGCCCGGCTCTATGTCCGTTACCTGTTCGGAGAGAAGTAATGAGTGAACATTCGGGGGTATCGCATCCTTATCAGCCGGGCTGGTTTGACCTGGTCAGCGTACTGATTGACGGGATGATCGCCAACGCCGGTCAGCAGGAGGCGGAAGCCTTTCTCTACAGGATGGGTGAATCGCTGGCGACCCGCTATCCTTTGCCAGAGTCGCGCACCGTGCAGGATCTGGAGCGCGAGGCCAACCTGCAACTGGCGCGGTTTAACTGGGGCTTTGTGCAGCTTCAGCCGGAAGAGAAGGCGCTGCTGATTGTGTATCACGCCTTACCGGCAGGCGACAGTCTCCCTTCTCCGGCTGACTGGCAGGCGGCGTTTGGTGCGGTCATCGCCGGACTTTTTTCAGGCTGGTTGCAGGGCCAGGGCGGCAGCAGAATGGTGCCGGTGACGCTTGAACTCAACGATGGCAGCACGCTGCACTATCGATATCAATAGGATCAGAAATGAAACGTAAGCCATTCTGGATGGGCTGGATCTGCTCTGTTTTACTGCTGGCCTGCAGCGCGCAGGCAAGTGCCAGCGGCTGGGATACCTTTAAAAGCCGTTTTCTGACCGCCGAAGGGCGGATCACGGACACCGCTAATAACAATGTCAGTCACACCGAAGGTCAGGGGTATGGCATGTTGCTGGCGGTGGCCAACAACGATCGCGCCACCTTCGATCGGCTGTGGCAGTGGACGCGCACTCAGCTGCGTAATCCGCAGACCGATCTCTTCTACTGGCGCTATGTGCCGGGCAGTGATAATCCGGTGGCTGACAAAAATAACGCCTCGGATGGCGATGTGCTGCTGGCATGGGCGCTACAGCGCGCCGCACAGAAATGGCAGGAGGAGAGCTATCAGCAGGCGTCTGACCGCATTCAGCGCGCCATCATCAAGCTGGATGTTACCAGCTTTGGCGGCCATACCGTCCTGCTGCCGGGTGCACAGGGTTTCAATAAAACCAGCTACGTGGTACTGAATCCCTCGTACTTCCTGTTTCAGGCGTGGCGGGAGTTTGGCGAGCGCAGTCATCTGCAGGTCTGGGATAAGCTGATTAATGATGGTTTTGATCTGCTGGGTAAGCTGAGCTTTGGCAAAACCGGCCTGCCACTGGACTGGGTCGCGCTGAATGCGGATGGGTCGGTTGCGCCGGCTGTCGGCTATTCAAACCGCTTCAGCTACGATGCGATTCGCGTGCCGCTGAACATCTGGTGGTACGATCCGCACAGTCTGGCGCTGGTGCCGTTTCAGCGCGTCTGGCAGGGTTACAGCCGCATGCTGACCCCCGCCTGGTTCGATGTGCTGGCGAATGCACCAGCCCCTTATCATCTTGAGGGCGGTCTTCTGGCGGTACGTGACCTGACGCTGAATGAGACCGGCTATCTGAGCGATACGCTGGCTGCCGATCAAAACTACTTCTCTGCCAGCCTGCAACTGTTGACCTGGCAGGCGTTTCAGGAGAAGCGCTGATCAATCGCATAACGTCGGCGCTGGCCGCCATTATGCGGCTGATAACCCGGTGTGTCAGGCGCTGAGCCGCGCCTGACACATACTTCTGCTATCCGGCGGTAAGGCGTTACTGCGGATAGGGCACCCAGTCGCCGCCGTTGAGCCTGATCCAGGGCTTGCCCTGATACATCATCACCACCGCCCCGTCGTTTTCTGACACCACTGGCGTCTGCGGCAGCTTGTCGGTCAATACCGACATATTCACATTCGGCGCATTAAATACCTGCCCATCCACCACCCGCGACACAATTTCTGAGATCGCCAGCAGGCTGGTCGGTGCATCAATATTGAGAGGCTGACCCTGATGCGGGGCTTTCATGCCGACAAACTTAATCCCCACCGGCACATGCGTAATGGCAGGGCTGGGAATATCCCGCAGGCCTGACATCTGCATCTTATCACCCTGCAGTGCGGCACCATGCTCCGGTACGACCAGCACCATCACCCGACGGCCCGACTTCTCCAGCTGGGTAAGGAAGGCGTCGATTTGATCAAACAGCAGTTGAGCGCGCGGCTTCCATGGGGCGGTCTGGGTGCTGCCCAGCTCACGGGTGCCGTCGTGCAGCGGGATCAGGTTGTAGAAGGTGGCGCTGCGGGCATCGCTGCTCTTGCTGCGTTCGTCCAGCCAGCGCTGCATCAGCTGAGCATCGTTAAGCACCGGCGAGCCGTCGAATGAGGTCAGCTCCGGGGCAATGCCCGCCTGTGACATCAGCGGTGCCTGAATATCGCCGCCCTCGCGCAGTTCCTTGAGATAGTTACCGAACACACCAGTGTGATCCATCATCAGTTGCTCTTTAAAGCCCAGCTTCGCCAGATTATCGAACAGATAACAGCGTGAATCGGTGGGTTTGTAGAGTTCGCTGTGCGAAATCTGACCGCAACTGGCACGCAGCAGACGAATCCCCGCCGGTCCGCTGTAGCTGGTGGCGGAGTTATAGTTGGTCAGCATGATGTCGACGTGCTGCCACAGCGGATGATTACGCAGCTGGGCGGCATCCATGTCGGACCAGGCGAGTGAACAGATGTTGATCACCAGGATGTCGAACGGCTGCGAATCGGCTGGCAGGCTGTCAGGGAAATGGGTGTAGCGCTTGCGTTCATTCTCGTAAAAACGGCTGAGCCAGGCGGTCAGGCTGACGCTGGTGGGCGCGGCTGACTGATCAAGCCCATCCGGCACGGCAGCGGCCTGGCTGGCAGCAGCCGGTGTCTGATTCAGCACCACCGGCGGGGTCGTCGCGCGGGTCGGCAGCAGCGACATCGCCGGACCCGCAATGGTCAGCACGTTGAGCCAGATCAGCATCAGCGAAACCAGCACGGTGATGCGAACCCACTGTGAAATAAACAGATAGAGCACCAGCAGAACAAACAGGGCACCCACCATTTGCCAGTTGATAAAACGGTCAGCCAGATCGAGCAGGTAAGCACCCGAGAAGCCCGCCAGCTGATCGCCCTGGCTGAGAATGCTGCTGAGTCCCGGTAGCCAGGTGTCATGCCAGAACAGCGCGAGGCCAACAGGGATCGAGACCCAATGGCGCAGGCGATGCAGGCGAACCGACGGCAGCGGGAAAAGCAGCCAGGCAAGAAACACCAGATTACTCAGGGCGTGAAAATTGAGGTAGCCGTACCACAGCAGGGCGAATTTGACTAAAAAGTAGAAGTTCCAGCCGCCCAGTCCGCGCCAGCAGGACCACAAACGGGAAGAGTGGGCCGCAGCGGGTTGATCATTTTTCATTAATTTTTGCATCCGTTTTTGGAGATTGACGCTGCCAGTGACCTTCAGACTTCAGCGCGCGAGCAGGCAACAGCCGATTCAGCAGGCCATTCCAGCGACGCGGCAGCCACTGGTGCCAGACCGGCTTTAAAATCAGCAAAATAACAACGACCAGCAGCGCAATCTGTACCCAATCCATCAGGTTCATCGGGATTCATTCTCCGGCAGTAAAGTGATGGGCAGGGGAGCTGAGCGTTCCTGCGCTTCGTGCCGGCGCTCGACGGCGACACGTGTTGTCTCTGATACCGGCGTCAGATCCTGAATCGCCATGGGCGTCAGTTTCTTAATATTGCTGACTTCCGCAAGGATCTGATTATCCTCGAACCAGACCATTCGGTTTGCAAACAGCTCGTCATGAGGCAATGAAAATATATATTTCAATGCTTTATCAAGATCGTTATAGCGGCAGGAGGAGAGAAACAGAATGACGCGATCTTCCAGTACCGTGACCAGGTCGCCAAAGCGGCGCGGCTTACAAAGTGTCAGAATCTGCTGCGGTTTAAGCTGTGGCACCGGCCGCAACGCCACCAGCAGGCCCTTATCATTTTCCGGCAGTAAAGTATTACTGATCAACTGGCTGACTGACTGGCAGAAGGCGTCAAGCCGCAGGTAGCCTTTTTCATGCAGAGGCTGCAACGACGCGGTTAACGCTTCAAGACTGGCGGGAACACGGCGGTTAAACACCTGTCCCTGAAGACCTTCAAGTGTGGTCAGAAACCGCGACATTGGCGCGTTGGTCGGCACAATAACGTTTACCCCGCAGGCCAGCAGCAGACGTTCGTCGCTGTAACGCAGGCTGGCACCCATCTCACGCACCACAATTTTCAGGCCGTTGCCGCGTCCGCGTCGCAGGCTGTGTACAAACTTCGCCAGTTCGTTGATAAGGTCGCTTCGGGTCAGGCTGAAAATAACCGTTGCGGCATTGGCCTGTTGAGCCCGTAACCAGACCTGCTCATTATCATCAAAGAGTTGCCACTGGCGTGAAAGTGGCGGTGCACCCTCAAGCACTATTTTGTCTGCAAGATAATGCTGCTCGTCATTAAGGCTCAGCGGTTCCTGATTTTCATTTAAAGTAAAGAAACGATCCGCTTCACAGCCCAGGCGTATTGCACGATCGGCCAGCAGGCGTTCTGCGGCATACCACCAGTTAATTCGATACTGCCAGCTATCCTGCTGAAAGCCCAAATGCGCCACGCCATCCAGCTGACGAAAATAACGCTGAAGATTATTACTCAGGTTTATTATAGTGGAACCGGAAGTCACGATTAAAAGCGTGAGTTTTCTTTTATGCAGCGTGTGGCGCATACCCTTTATCCACCGCGTTAATTCGGCGTCATCGAGCTTATCCCATTGCGCTGCACTGCTGTTAAATATCACCAGGCCGTTTTTACTGCCGAGCGTGCGCAGAAAATCACTTTCCAGCTGCAACAGACTCCGTTTGCTTTTGGGAAGAGAAAACAGCGGGATACGGTCAGGGCCGCCGACCGGGTCAGGCGTCAGTAAATCACGCGGCGGCTGATCAGCGCTGATGAGCGTGACGGCCTGCTGATGTGAAATCACCTGTCGAATAAAAGTGCGGGCGTCATCCTGCCGTGCACAAGTGACCCAATAACAGCCAGGGGTTTGCAATGCCGTTAATTCAGGCTGAACATGCAACAGCCCTAGCGAAAAAGAATTTTTCATATTGAATTCGTTATTTTTCCAGTCCAGGCTAGCTTATTATAGACAGGCCAGGATGTAACCTGAGAAATTTAAAGATTTCTGATGGCAGGCTGGCTCACAATGTTGTGCAAATGCCGCGTTTCTGGAAATTTTTTAATGCCCTTTTTACGCGCGGCCGGTCATTCTGAATCTGACATTGTTTTATTTTTGGCGAACAGTAATGAAAAACCAGAATCTTTATAACCCTGTCGCCACTGCTGGCGAGCGTCAGGATGATATTAGCGCTTTGCGTGACGCCTTTTCTTTGCACTCTTTTCGCTATGTCGATATTGCACGTGAAGAGCGCCTGAAAGAGATCGTGTCACGCTGGCCGCTGTTAGCGGAAACGCTCCCCAGCCAGCCTGAGCAACCTGACTGATGCCGCTGATAGCGCTTCAGGGCGTGCGGGGCGGCGTTGGCACAACCTCTCTTTGTGCAGGACTCGGCTGGGCGCTCGCGACCCTCGGCGAGCGGGTCTTACTGATCGACGGCTCGCCGGTCAGTCAGCTCGGCGTGCATTTTAATCTGCCCGCTCAGCAGGAGAGTGGCTGGATGCAGGCGCTGTGCGATGATGAGGCGTGGCAGCATGCCGCGCTTCGCTATCCCAATGGACCTGATTTGCTTCCTCATGGTGTGCTTTCTCATCAGCATGCGTTGACTATTGCCCACCAGAATGAGGCGGTGGCCGCGCCGCTGCTCCAGGCATTGCCGGACCTGCAGGTGCGCTATCAGTGGATTATTTTCGATTTGCCCGCCGATCCCCTGCCGTGGCACGAAACGCTCTATCCGGAACTGGACGGTGTACTGTGCGTCACTCAGCCAGACGCGAATTGTCATTTACGCCTGAGCCAGCGTCATTTTCCAGTGCATACCCGGTTTATTATCAATCAGTTTAATGCTAACAGTCGTCTGCAGCAGGACCTCCATCAGCTCTGGATGGCTTCGCTGACAGAGCTGATACCGCTGCTAATCCACCGCGATGAGGCGCTGGCTGAATCGCTGATGATGAAGCAGCCGGTCGGTGAATATCGGCCACATGCGTTAGTCAGCGAAGAGATCATCACGCTGGCAAACTGGCTGCTGCTCAATCTGAATGGGGTGAGGTCGTGAACCCGTTGCGCTGGCTGTTGACTGCTCCCGCCTGGCAATCGCTGCACAGCGGCTATACCACCGCGCGTGGCAACGGCGCTTCACGCTTCGCCAGTGCACTCCACCTGTTCTGGTCTGTTCTGGGGGTGATGCTGCTCCGTTTCGAAAGCCCGGCCTGGCAGCGTGTTATTCAGCAGCGTCGCCGACTTTATCCGCACATCTCACCAGAGCGTCCGCGTCCGCTGGATATTTTGCGTTATCTGATTCAGACACTCTGGCTGATTGTGATCCGGCTACCGGGTGCGCGCGGGCGCGGCGGCGTTAATCGCCTGAGCGTGCTGACTGACTGGCGGCACCACGGTTATCGCTGGCTGGATAATCTTGTCGCCCGCTCGCAAACCCAGGGCATTGATACGCGTCTTGAACAGCGGCTGAAGCGCCTGTCGCCGCTGATGCGACGCAGCCTTTTCATTGTTATTGCTCTCTTTGCCTCACTGCTGGCGTTGCTCTGTATCAGCCAGCCCTTTGGTCTCATGACCCAGTTTATTTTTGTCGTACTGCTCTGGGGCCTGGCGATGCTGGTACGGCGCATACCGGGGCGTTTCCCCACGATGATGCTGATCGTACTGTCGCTGACCGTATCGTGCCGCTACCTCTGGTGGCGCTATACCTCGACGCTGAACTGGGACGATCCACTGAGCCTGATCTTTGGTCTGCTGCTGATTGCAGCAGAGACCTACGCCTGGGTGGTGCTGGTGCTGGGCTATTTCCAGACACTCTGGCCGCTTAACCGTCAGCCAGTTTCTATGCCGGCGGACCGTTCGCAGTGGCCATCGGTGGACCTGCTGGTGCCGACCTATAACGAACCACTCAGCGTTGTCAGACCGACGCTCTATGCTGCGCTGGGCATTGACTGGCCGAAAGATCGCCTGACTATCTATCTGCTCGACGACGGCAACCGACCGGAATTCCGCGAATTTGCCACCAGCATTGGCATTAACTATGTGGTGCGCCCCTCTAACGAACATGCCAAGGCGGGCAATATCAACCACGCGCTGAAAAAGTACTGCCGCAGCGACTTCGTCTCGATCTTTGACTGCGACCATGTGCCAACTCGCTCATTTTTACAGATGGCCATGGGCTGGTTTATCAAGGACCCCCGGCTGGCGATGCTGCAGACGCCGCATCACTTCTTTTCGCCCGATCCGTTTGAGCGCAATCTCGGGCGGTTTCGCCGTACGCCGAATGAGGGATCGCTGTTTTACGGGCTGGTGCAGGACGGTAATGATACCTGGGACGCCACCTTCTTCTGCGGCTCCTGCGCCATTCTGCGTCGTACCGCGCTGGAAGAGATTGGCGGTATTGCCGTAGAAACCGTGACTGAAGATGCTCATACCTCGCTGCGTCTGCATCGGCTTGGCTACACCTCAGCCTACATCCGCATTCCTCAGGCGGCCGGACTGGCAACCGAAAGCCTGTCAGCGCATATCGGACAGCGTATCCGCTGGGCACGCGGCATGGTGCAGATTTTCCGCCTGGATAATCCGCTGTTTGGTAAAGGGCTGAAGTGGGTGCAGCGGCTCTGTTATGCCAACGCCATGCTGCACTTTCTGTCCGGCATTCCAAGGCTGGTCTTCCTGCTGGCACCGCTGGCATTTTTACTCTGCCATGCCTACATCATCTACGCGCCTGCGCTGGCGATCGCGATTTATGTTTTACCTCACATGCTGCATACCAGCCTCACCAACTCGCGTATCCAGGGGCGCTGGCGTCACTCTTTCTGGAGCGAAGTCTACGAGACGGTGCTGGCCTGGTATATCGCCCGCCCGACCACCGTAGCGCTGTTCAATCCCCACAAAGGCAAGTTTAACGTTACCGCCAAAGGCGGACTGGTCGAGGAGCAGCACCTGGACTGGGTGATCACCAAGCCCTATATGCTGCTGGTGCTGCTCAATCTGGCGGGTGTGCTGATGGCGTTCTGGCGCATACAGCATGGTCCGGCAAACGAGATACTGACGGTATGCGTAAGCCTGATTTGGGTGATCTACAACATGATTATTCTCGGTGGCGCGGTAGCGGTGTCGGTTGAAGCACGACAGATCCGCGAGGCGCATCGGGTAGAGATTGCCATGCCCGCTGCCATCGCACGCGAGGATGGTCACATGCTGCCCTGTACGCTGCGTGATTACTCTGATGGCGGTGTAGGGCTGGAAATGCGCGAACCGGATGCGCTGCGGGAAAATGAAAAAGTCTGGCTGCTGCTGCGTCGTGGACAGCAGGAGTTCAGTTTTCCGTGCCAGGTCCAGCGTGTCTTTGGCCGTCGGGCAGGTGTCCGTCTGCATCAGCTGACCACCCAGCAACATATTGATTTTATCCAGTGTACCTTCGCCCGTGCCGATACATGGGCACTGTGGCAGGACGGTTTTCCGGAGGATAAGCCGGTGCAGAGTCTGGCCGACATCATGATCCTCGGCTTTAAAGGTTATCTGCGCCTGGCGGAATATGGCCCGCCGCAGTTACGTCGGTTGTTTAACCTGCTTACCGCTGGGGTAAGCTGGCTGGCTTCGCTGTTGCCGCAAGGCATCGGACGCGTGCCCGCTTCAAAAAATCTGCATTGAGTTGATGATATGACAACAACAGGAATAAACAGGTGGGTCGCTGCACTGCTGCTGGGCTCGGCAACGCTGAACTGCGCAGTGGCGCAGGAGAGTGCGCCGATCATGGCCACAGGAGAAACGGCGGTGCAATCGTTGCCCCAGCAGCCTGCCGCGCCGCTGCGTAGCAGTCAGCTGAGCTTCGTTAAGCTGGCCCCGCCGCCGGGCAGCATGACGCTGAGCGGAACCCGCCCCAGCGGGCAGATCGAGTTCGGGGTGCGCAGTGATGAGGTGGTGACACGTGCGCTGCTTAATCTCAGCTACCGGCCGTCGCCTGCGCTGCTGCCCACGCTGTCGCAGCTGAAAGTCTATCTCAACGATGAGCTGGTGAGCCTGATCACCCTGACGCCGGAACAGCCTGGCAAACAGAATCAGGTGCAGCTGGCGATCGATCCCCGTTTTATCGCCGACTTTAACCGCGTGCGCTTTGAGCTGGTCGGTCACTACGCCAACATCTGTGAAAATCCGGCCAACAGCACCATCTGGCTCGATATCGGCAAAGAGAGCGGTCTGGATCTGACGCTACAAAAACTGCCGCTGAAAAACGACCTGTCTCATTTCCCGGAGCCCTTTCTTGATACGCGCGACACGCGGCCGCTGACCCTGCCGATGGTGTTTGCTGCCCGGCCAGACGTTAACCAGCAGCGTGCCGCTGCGATCCTGGCCTCCTGGTTCGGCAGCAAAGCGGCCTGGCGCGGACAGCATTTTCCGGTGCTCTACAATCAGTTGCCGCAACAGCAGCATGCGGTGGTGTTTGCCACCAACAATGCACGCCCGGATTTCCTGAAAAATTTGCCACCGGTGATGAAGCCGACCGTGGCGATGGTAAGCCAGCCTGACAGCCCCTATGAAAAGATGCTGCTGATCCTGGGACGCAACGACGACGATCTGCTGACGGCGGTGCAGGGGATTGCGCAGGGCGAGCTGCTGTTACGCGGCGACAGCGCGACCGTCGACCGCGTCACACTGCGGGCACCGCGTCAGCCCTATGATGCGCCAAACTGGGTACGCACCGATCGCCGCACCACTTTTGCTGAGCTGACGCAGTATGAAAACCAGCTGCAGTCTGACGGTCTGCAGCCCAACCCGATCAGTCTGACGCTGAACCTGCCGCCCGATCTCTTCCTGGTGCGCGCGCGCGGTATCGATATGGATCTGAGCTATCGCTACACCTCGCCTGTTCACCCGGATGGCTCACGACTGGCCGTTAACCTGAATAATCAGTTTATTCAGGACTACCCGCTGGTGCCGAAAAACACGGCCGGGCAGCAACTGCTGCATATTCCGCTGATTCAGGGAATGATGGACAAGAATCATGAGCTGCTGATCCCGGCGCTGCGGCTGGGCGTGGTTAACCAGCTGCGCTTTGATTTTGACTATGCCAATACCTTTATGGGGGGCACCGCCGACGGGCGTTGTGAAACCGTGACGCCGGTAGGACATCATGTGGTGGTGGACGACAATTCCAGCATCGACTTCTCTGGCTATCGCCACTACATCGAAATGCCCTCATTGCAGAGCTGGGCGAATGCTGGCTTCCCGTTCAGTCGCTACGCCGATCTGGCCCAGACGCTGGTGCTGGTCCAGTCCAACCCTGATGCACAGCAGGTGAGTACACTGCTGAATGCGCTGGGCAATATGGGCGCGCAGACCGGCTATCCGGCGCTGCGCGTGCAGCTTACCGATGACTGGAGTACGGCGAAAAAGCAGGATGCGGATCTGCTGATGATCGGCGATATTCCTAAAGATCTTCAGGATGACCGTCGGATCACGGCGCTGGTCGATGCCACCGCCAGCTGGCTGAAAACCCCGGCGCGCAAGGTTTCTCAGCCTGTTCAGCCGCTGAGTGAGGCTGAAAGAGCAGTGGAAAGTACCACAGCCATTGGTTCACGCGGCCCGCTGGCGACCGTGATCGGTTTCCAGTCGCCGTTTTACGATCAGCGCAGTGTGGTGGCACTGCTCGCCGATGGCAGTCCGCGCAGCTGGCAGCTGCTTGATGAGGCGCTGGATGACAGCGGCAAACGCCAGGCGATCTCAGGCTCCACGGCGATTATCCGTGAGTCTGGCGTCAACAGCCTGCGCGTTGGAGAGACCTACTTTGTTGGCCATCTGCCGTGGTGGGAACGTCTCTGGTCACTGCTCTCTTCACATCCCTTCTGGCTGGCACTCTGTGCATTCTTTGTGGTGGTGCTGTTCGCGCTGATGACATGGCGTCTGATGCGAATTATTACCCGTCGTCGTTTACTGGATGAAGATGAATAACGCTCAGTTATTGCGGACAGGCATGCTGCTCGGCGCGCTAAGTGCGCTGCCGGGAATGGCCGCGTCCGCTGACGGATCGGAAGTCTCACCGGTCGACTGGCTGCTGACCCAGGTCCGTACCGGCGAGTCGACCAACAAATACGATCTGGTACAGCAATCGCTCTATCGGCTTGAGAAAATCGATCCCGATAATCCCCAGGTGCTGGCGGCACGTCTGCGGCTGGCGCTGCATCAGGGTGATATCGCCAGCGCGCAATTGCTGCTGGCTCAACTGAAAAAGGTTGCACCTGATTCGGCAGAGACACGCGAATCCGCTGTCGGCCTGGTGCTGACCTCATCCGATGGACGACAGCAACTGCAGCAGGCGCGTCTGCTTGCCACCTCGGGGCGACTGACCGAGGCGAAAAGCGCTTATGATGCGCTGTTTAACGGCGTCTTCCCCGATCCCAATACCGCCCTGGAGTACTGGCGGCTGCTGGCACGTCTTCCCGGTCAGGAGGGCGTGGCTTATCAGCAGCTTCAGGCACTGGAACAGCGCTATCCGGGCAATATCGGGGTTGAGCTACAAATTGCGCGTATGGCGTTTAATCAGCAGCAGCCAGAAAAGGCGATAGCGCAGCTGAAAAAGCTGGCAAACAGCAATGGCGGGCGTACCGCTGCCGCCGACCTCTGGCTGCAGCAGATCACCGATCAGCCCATCAGCGACAGCAGCGTGGCACAGCTTAAAGCTTATCTGGCCGTTTTCACTGAGGGCGATGCGCACCAGCAGGGCGCAGAGGCGCTCGCGAAGCAGCAGACGACGCTGGCCGATCCCGCTTATCGGGAACGAATGCGGGCGCTGGCGCTGGTTGACGCAGGCGACGTGAATAACGCGATGACGACCCTTAACCGGGCGCTGAAAGCGAATCCCGACGATGCCGAATTAATGGGCGCAATGGGACAAACTCAGGCCCGCGCAGGTCATCGTGATGCCGCCATTCTCTGGCTGGAACGCGCCATTAAAGCGGGTCAGCAGAGCACGCTGATTGGTAAATGGCAGTCACTTTTGCAGAGCAATCGCTACTGGCTGGCGATTGAGCAGGGCGATAAAGCGCTGGCACAGCACGATATTGATGCTGCCGAAAAATACTATCGCGCGGCGCAAACGTATGACAGCAGCGACAGCTATGCCCTGATTGGTCTGGGTGATGTGGCGATGGCGCGCAAAGAGACGGCGGCGGCTGAACAGTTCTGGCAGCGCGCGCGACGGCTGGATGGCACCAATATCACCGCAGTGCGTCGGCTGGCGGGGCTGTATCAGACGGTGTCGCCTGCCCGCGAGATGGAATTTATCACTACCTTGCCCGCTGCACAGCAGCGTGCACTGGCCGATACAATCCGGACGCTGCGCAGCGACAGCCTGCGCGCGGAGGCGGATGCCCTGGCGCAGCAGGCGCGCTGGTCGCAGGCCGCAGAGAAATATCGCCAGGCGCGCGAGCTGGCACCGGATGACGTCTGGCTCAGTTACCGGCTGGCGGGTGCACTGCGTAACGGCGGAGCCGGACAGCAGGCGGATGCGGTAATGCGCGCACTGTTGCAGAAGCATCCCCAAAACGCCACCGCGCTTTATGCGACCGCACTCTGGTTCTCAGGCAACGATAACAATAGTGAGGCGATGGCTTCGCTGCATCGGCTGCCCGACGCGCAGTGGAGCAGCGATATGCGCGAGCTGGCTGACCGCCTGAAGCAGGATCAGATCTTTGACCAGGCTGAGGCGCTGCGCGTCGCCGGGCAGGAGCAGGCAGCGGTGACGCTGCTTAAGCAGCAGCCGGTTTCCAGCCAGCGCGACCTGCTACTGGCCGACTGGGCGCTGGAACGCGGTGAAGCGCAGCAGGCACTGGCGGATTATCAGCAGGTGCTGTCGCGCCAGCCGGATAACGGCGATGCGGCGCTGGGACGAATCGAAGCGCTGGTTGCCCTGCAGCGCAACAGCGAAGCCCGACAGGCGCTTGAGCAACAGCCGCCGGTACAGGCCAGCGTCAATGCGGATCGCCGTGCTGCGCTGGCGTGGCAGGCGGTGGGTGAAACCACACGGGCTGTCGCGCTATTTACCGATTTGAAACAGCGTGCTGCCGCGCTGCCGCCTTCGCAGGACAAGGCGCTGGTGTTTCGTGATGCGGCACGGCTGGAGGGTGCGCAGCAGCAGCCTGAACAGGCGCTGACAGACTATCGTCAGGCGATGACGGCCAGCGGTATCGATAGCCGTGGCAATATCAGCCGCGCAACCCGCAACGATCCTCAGGATGACTGGCTGAAGCGCAGCCTGCGCAGCGACACGGCCGATCTTTACCGTCAGCAGCAGACCACGCTGACGGTGCAGCAGGACTATTCACGCAACAGTGGTACCGGCGGCATCTCCGATTTTACGGCGCACACCACCATGCTGCAGGCGGAACATCCGTTTGCCGATGGCCGGGGCTTTGTCCGTCTTGATCGGGTGGATGTCTCCGCAGGCACCTTTACCACCCAAAACGGCAGCATCGACGCCCTGTTTGGCAGCTGTGACGACGCCAGTTCGGGCGGCTGCAGTCGCCAGACCCGCCAGCGCGATGAGGGTACGGCGCTGGCCGCTGGCTGGCATAACGCGACCTGGTCGGCTGACCTCGGTACCACGCCGCTGGGTTTTGAAGTCACTAACTGGACCGGCGGGCTGAGCTGGAAAACCGATGTGAAACAGCTCGGCGTCACACTCACTGCCTCACGCAGGCCGATAGCCAGTTCGCTGCTCTCCTATGCCGGGACGCGCGATCCTGCAGCCAACGGGGGCAAAAGCTGGGGTGGCGTGGTGGCCACGGGCGGCAGCATCGGGCTGAGTTACGATCAGGGCGGCGCGCATGGCGTCTGGGGTGATATCAGCGCGCATCAGATCACCGGTAAAAATGTTGCCGATAACAGCCGTGAGCGCCTGATGGGCGGCTATTACTACAAGCTCATCAACAGCGGCAACCGCCGTGCAACCGTCGGGCTGAACAGCATGCTCTGGCACTATCAGAAGGATCTCAGTGATTACACCTTCGGCCAGGGCGGCTACTACAGTCCGCAGCAGTATCTCTCCTTTTCCGTGCCGGTGACCTGGCGGCAGCGGACAGAGAACTGGTCGTTTGATCTGGGCGGCTCCGTCTCCTGGTCACATTCGAAAACCAGTGCGCAGCAGCGTTATCCGGTTAATCCGGGCTATACCCTTGCCAGTAATCCGTCTTCTGCCAGCAGTTCCGGCGGCGGTACGGGCTATACGCTGCAGGCAGTCATTGAGCGACGGCTGACGTCGAACTGGTTTATTGGTGCGGGTGTCGATATTCAGCAGGCGAAGGATTACACCCCGAGTCATGGTCTGCTCTATGTGCGCTATGCTGCCGGCGGCTGGGAAGGCGATCTCGATATGCCGCCACAGCCGCTGATCCCTTACGCAGATTTTAAATAACACGGAACGGGAAAAAGCAGGACTTTTCAGACGGTAAAAAAGTCAGTTTTTGGGATATACTGGCGGGCATTGTCCTGTCTGCTATCTGGGCTTTTTTCATCGTCGGGAGAGAATTTTTTGCGCGTAAGCCGGTCACTAACGATAAAGCAGATGGCGACAGTTTCGCTGGTTGCGGTTATCACCATCAGTATCTTTATCGTCATCCAACTGTTTCATTTTGTGCAGCAGCGCAGGATTGACTACGCCCAGCAGATGGAGAATATCGCGCACACCGTCCGCCAGCCGCTGTCGGAAGCGGTGCTGCGTGCCGATATTTCTCAGGCCGAACGCATTCTTCATTCACTGAAGCCTGCCGGTATTTTATCGCGCGCCGACGTGGTGCTGCCTAATGCGTTTCAGGCCCTGCATGCCGACTTTGAGACGGAAAAACCGGTGCCGCTTCTGGTGGCCCGCCTGTTTGAGCTGCCGGTGCAGATTACCCTGCCGCTCTATTCGGTCGAAAATACCGGGATGCCGAAGCCGCTGGCCTATCTGGTGTTGCAGGCTAATTCGACGCGCGTCTACCAGTTTATCCTCAGCACGCTCTCAACCATGATCATCACCTATCTGCTGCTGGCGCTGATCCTCTCCGTGGCGATCAGCTGGTGCATCAACCGGCTGGTGGTGCATCCGCTGCGCAATCTCTCACGCGAGCTGCAGGAGTTGCCACCGCAGTCGATTCTGACGCATAAACTGACCCTGCCGCAGAGCCATCGCGATGACGAAATCGGCATGCTGATCCGCAGCTACAACCGTAATCAGCAGGTGCTGGAGTCGATTCATGACGAGATGAGTCGGCTGACCACCCATTTTGCCGTCACCGATCTGCCTAACCGTACGCTGTTTCTTGCGCTGGTCGAACAGTTCATGTGTAACCCTGAACAGCCACTGGGTCTGATGGTGATCCGTATTGAAACGCTGCAGGAAGCCAATGGCGTCCTGCGCGATGAGCAGCGCGATACGCTGATGCTGACGCTGGTGGAGAAAATCCGGCATACGCTGGATGACCATACCCTGCTGGCACAGACCGGTGTCAGCGACTTCGTGCTGTTAATGAAGCGCGCCAGTAATCCGTTTCGTGCGCTGCGCCTGGCGCGCAACCTGATGATTCGCCTGAATCAGCCGGTCAACCTGCATCAGCTGCAGCTGCGTCCTAACGTCAGCATCGGTCTGGCGCTGCGCGACGACAAGCCGCTGAGCGCTAACGAGCTGCTTGACCGCGCGACCTCGGCGATGATGTCGGCCCGTCATCAGGGCAAAAATCAGATCCTGTTCTTTGACGCCGCGCTGACCGAGCGCGCTCAGAAGCGTCTGACACAGGAGCATGACATTCTGCAGGGGCTGCACGATGAGCAGTTCGCCCTCTACCTGCAACCCCAGGTGGATATGCGCACCGGTACGTTAACCGGCGCAGAAGCGCTGCTGCGTATGCGCCAGCCTGATGGCAGTTACGGTCTGACCGAGGAGTTTATTGCCAGTGCTGAAGAGATTGGTGTGATTAGCGCGATTGGCCGCTGGGTGTTTGAAGAGGCGTGCCGCATTCTGGCTGGCTGGCAGCGACAGGGTATTATGCTGCCGCTGAGTGTGAATATTTCCGCAGTGCAACTGCGGGATACCGGCGTAGTTTCTCATCTGCAATCCCTGCTGGCGCGCCACCGTATCGCACCAGGCACTCTGGTGCTGGAAGTGACAGAAACGGCTCAGCTTGACGATGCGGAACAGGCGATGTCGATGCTGCGGATGTTGCAGCAGACCGGCGTGGCGGTGGCGCTGGATGATTTCGGTATGGGCTATTCTAACCTGAACTATCTCCATCAGCTGAAAGCGTTGCCGGTTAACAAACTGAAGATGGATCGCAGCTTTGTGGCGGCACTGCCGCATGACGACACCATGGTCCGCATCGTGGCGGCTATCGCCGAAATTATCCATCTGGAGGTGATTGCCGAAGGTGTGGAAACGGCGGAGCAGCGCGACTGGCTGCTGGCGCGCGGCATCGCTATCGGTCAGGGCTACCTCTATGCGGAAGCGCTGCCGGTGAGCCGCTTCAACCAGACCTGGATCGAAAAATCCTCACTGCCGCAATAATTGCCTGATTCATTGATTTTGCGAGAATTTTAGTTACAAAACCCCGTGCTGAAGCGTTTCAGTTCAGAATTACGATCCCAGGGTTTCCTGGGCGTTTGTCACCCTGTATTAATCACGTAAACAGAGTGTTATTTTCGGGTTACTGTCAGGCGCCACCTCTGTTGCCCGCCAGTCACAATAACGAATCCGACAACATCACCTCACGGCGTTAGTGGACACCTGTTTATGAAAACCTCACTTTTTAAAAGCCTTTATTTCCAGGTGCTGATGGCGATTGGCATCGGCGTTTTGTTAGGCCATTTTTACCCGGAGTTAGGGACCCAGATGAAGCCGCTGGGAGATGGCTTTGTTAAATTAATCAAGATGATTATCGCCCCGGTGATTTTCTGTACCGTGGTGACCGGCATCGCTGGCATGGAAAGCATGAAAGCGGTAGGGCGTACCGGCGCAGTTGCACTGCTCTATTTTGAAATTGTCAGCACCATCGCGCTGATTATCGGCCTGATCGTGGTAAACGTCGTGCAGCCAGGTGCCGGGATGAACGTTGATCCTGCCACGCTGGATGCCAAAGCCGTGGCGATGTACGCCCAGCAGGCAGAACAGCAGGGCATCGTCCCCTTCCTGCTGGATATTATTCCTAACAGCGTGATTGGCGCCTTTGCCAGCGGCAACATTCTGCAGGTATTGCTGTTCGCCATTCTGTTTGGTTTCGCCCTGCATCGCCTGGGTAACACCGGCACGCTGATTTTCAACGTGATTGAAAATTTCTCAAAAGTCATTTTCGGCATCATTAACATGATCATGCGTCTGGCACCGATAGGGGCATTTGGCGCAATGGCGTTCACCATCGGTAAGTATGGCGTGGGATCACTGGTGCAGCTCGGCCAACTGATCATCTGCTTCTATATCACCTGTGTTCTGTTTGTGGTGATCGTGCTGGGGCTGATTGCGCGTCTGTTTGCCGGATTCAGCATCTTTAAGTTCATCGCCTATATCAAAGAAGAGCTGCTGATTGTGCTGGGGACCTCCTCTTCCGAGTCTGCACTGCCGCGCATGCTGGATAAGATGGAGAAACTGGGCTGTAAGAAATCAGTGGTCGGGCTGGTGATCCCCACCGGTTACTCCTTTAACCTCGACGGCACCTCGATTTATCTGACCATGGCGGCGGTGTTCATCGCTCAGGCGACCAATGCGCACATGGATATCTTCCATCAGATTACGCTGCTGGTGGTGCTGCTGCTCTCCTCGAAAGGCGCAGCGGGGGTAACCGGAAGCGGATTTATCGTACTGGCGGCGACGCTCTCTGCGGTAGGACATCTGCCGGTGGCGGGTCTGGCGCTGATACTCGGTATTGACCGCTTTATGTCTGAAGCCCGTGCGCTGACTAACCTGATCGGTAACGGAGTGGCGACCGTGGTGGTCGCGAAGTGGGTCGATCAGCTGGATCATAAACAGCTGACCGACACGCTGGCAGGCCGTAATAAGGAGAATAAAGCGTCTGAATCTTCAATTTAATCATTGAATTTCACTTAAATCCCCACAAATGCCCGCTGTCGCTTGCCCTGACAGCGGGCATTTGCATAATGAACCCCACTTGTTTTTTTTGACGTTTTTCACTTCGTTGCGCGACATCCTGAGCTTCCTGTGGTCAAACACTCTGTTGTTGGATAACAGCGCGAATCGGCGTCAGCCGGTTCGTTAATAACAGCGGCAATATGCGCCAGTGATAATGATATTTGAATTATTTGAGTAGGGGTTCACATGCAGGGCACCAGAATTCGGCTTTTGGTTGGTGGATTAGTGCTGGCAGGCAGCTTTGGTCTCCAGGCCGAAACGCTGCAACCGGATCCGGCCTGGCAGGAAGGCAAGCTGGATAATGGATTTAACTGGCAGTTACTGGCCACACCGCAACGGCCCAGCGACCGCATTGAACTGCGTCTGGTGGTGAATACCGGTTCGCTGGTGGAGAGTGCGCAACAGACCGGCTTCAGTCATCTGCTGCCACGCCTGGCGATGGTGCATAACACTGCACTCGATAATCATCAGCAGCGTGCGCTATGGCAACAGGCGATGGATCCTCAGCATCCGCTGCCGCCCGTCATCATCTCCTATGATTCCACCCAATATAATCTGAGCCTGCCGAATAACCGCCCTGAGCTGCTGAAAGAAGCGCTGAACTGGCTGGCGGCCACGGCGGGCAATATGGCGATCACTGAAGAGGTGGTTAACACCGCGCTGGCCGCCTCCGATCCGGTGGCGACCTGGCCGAAAGATCCGCAGGATGTCTGGTGGCGCTACCGCCTGAAAGGCTCCGCGCTGCTGGCGCACGATCCCGCTACACAACCCCGTGCGCCGGTGGATTTAACCCAGCTCAGCGATTTTTATCATCAGTGGTACACCCCGGACGCGATGACGCTCTATGTGGTAGGCAACGTCGACAGCCGTAACCTCTCTGAACAGATCAACAAAACCTTTTCGGCGTTAACCGGCAAACGTGAAACCCCTGCGCCACTGCCGACGCTGTCACCGCTGCCACATGAGCCGGTGAATCTGGTCAGCAGCAACATGACGCAGGATCGTCTGTCGCTGGTGTGGGATACGCCATGGCAACCGATTCGTGACTCCCTGAATCTGCAGCGTTACTGGCAGAGCGACCTGGCCCGTGAAGCGCTGTTCTGGCACGTTCAGCGTGCACTCAGCGACAGTAAGGCGCAGGGCATCCAGGTCGGATTCGACTGCCGGGTGCTCTATCAGCGGGCGCAGTGTTCCATCAACATGGATGGGCGCAATGACAATCTGGCGCAGAATATGAATCTGGTGGCACGTGAGCTGGCGAACGTGCGTGATAAAGGCATACCGCAGGAGGAGTTTGATGCGCTGATGGCGCAGAAGCTGCTGGAGCTGAACAAGCTGTTTACCACTTATGCCCGCACCGATACGGATGTGCTGATGAGCCAGCGCCTGCGCTCGCAGCAGAACGCCGTGGTCGATATCGCGCCAGAGCAGTATCAGAAGCTGCGTCAGACTTTCCTGGCCGGCCTGACCCGCGAACAGCTGAACCAGGAGCTGCGTCAGCAGCTGACGCAGGAGCTGATGATGGTTCTGATTCAGCCGGAAGGCGAAGCGGAAACCAACGTGAAGAGCCTGCAAAACAGCTGGGACAAAGTGATGTCACCGCCAGCGGCACCGGCGACCAGCAATGAAGCCAGTCCGCCGGATAGCAACGTCAAAGACGTTCCGCCCGCCGCGTAACGTCAGGTTTTTGCCCTGAGCCACTCGGTCACTAACATCGGCCAGCTGGCGAGGGGCAAATCTGCCACGCCACGGATACCAAATCCGTGCCCGCCTTTCTGATAGAAATGCACCTCTGCCGGAACCTTATGCTCACGCAGCGCGCCGAAAAACGCCATGCTGTGATTCACTGAGACATCGTCATCGTCGGCGGCGTGGATTAACAGCGTCGGCGGCACCAGCGGATGAACCCGGGTTTCCATTGAATAGGCTTCAATCGTTTTCTGATCGGGCCATGCACCCAGCAGGCGGGTTCTGGCACCTTCGTGGGCGATGCCGTCACGCATACTGATCAGGGGATAGACCAGTACCATCGCATCCGGACGCGGCGAGAAGTTTTCAGCGCCATCCTGCACTGGATAGAGTTTCTCTGCGAAACGCGTTCCCAGGCTGGCCGCCACGTGGCCACCCGCCGAAAAGCCCATCATCGCAATGTATTTACCGTTCAGGCCGCGCTGTGCCCGATCACGCAGGACGCGAACCGCACGCTGCGCATCGGCCAGCGGCGCATCGGGACCTTCGTGATGCCCGTCGTAGGGCAGGCGATAGGTCATGACTGCCAGGGTGTAGCCCATTGAAGTAAAGAAGGTTGCCAGCGCGCTGCCTTCACGATCGATCATGACACGCTGATAGCCACCGCCCGGTGCGACCAGCAGGGTAATGCCATTGGATTCGACCGGATGCCAGATCGCCATCTCCGGGCAACGCACGCCGGTAGCGGCGCGATCGTAAGGCTCATACTCTTTTGCCATATCGACAATCTGCGGCTCGGCGCGCGAGTCGCTGGCGCCTGGTGCATCACCGTGTGGCCAGATATTAATAATTTCTGTGTGCATAAATAGATCCTGATGCGGGGAATATTTTAATTGTTTTGTTCGCGGCCGGAGAGAACAGCGTCCTGCTGTCTTTTGATTAAAAGATGGTCTTTTTTCAGGCGGTCGTCCATCCGAAAAGGGCGAATCTGACCAGATTAGGACTATGCCTGGAGAGCGATTTGTTTGCGTAACTAATTAATATTAATCAATAAATTATAAGAGAGATTAAAGAGGATTGCCGAAGAGTGTCTGTTATTAACCACTAATTTTCAGCTTAAGGTAAATAACTGGCACGGGCCACTTTGTTAGACGCAATTTACCGGATATCACGCTGTTTGCTGTTAAGGCGACATAATGCTTTTCGTGCCAGAGTGATCCCCGTCTCAATGCTGAGATTAATGTGCCAGTCTCATTTGGGAATGGTCAGCATTATTTACCACGCGGCAGTTTCCTGTTGGTTGATGCGGTTTAACATAACATCCTCCGTCTGCTCACAACGGTAAGAGGCATGTCATGCTTGATACCAATCTCTCTACCAGACAAACCTTTGGTCGCCTGTGGCCGATGATTTCTCCCTTCAGACTGGGGCTATTGGTCGCGGGTGTTGCCCTGATCGTCAACGCCGCCATAGACCCGTTTATGCTGACGTTACTGAAGACGCTGCTGGACGATGTCATTGGCCAGAAAAATCCCGGCATTCTGGTCTGGATGCCGCTGGTGATTATCGGGCTGATCCTGATCCGCGGTGTCAGCGGCTATCTCTCCAGTTACTGTATCTCGTGGGTGTCAGGCAAAGTGGTGATGGCCCTGCGTTGTCGCCTGTTCAGCCATATGATGGGCATGCCGGTGGCATTTTTTGATCAGCAATCAACCGGTACGCTGCTCTCCCGTATCAGCTACGATTGTGAGCAGGTCGCCTCTTCCTCTTCTGGTTCACTGGTGACGGTAGTGCGTGAAGGGGCCTCTATTCTTGGCCTGTTTGTGATGATGTTTTACTACAGCTGGCAACTTTCGCTGATCCTTCTGGTGCTGGCACCTATTGTGTCGCTGGCAATTCGTATCGTCTCCAGGCGCTTTCGCCGCATCAGCAAAAATATGCAGAACACCATGGGGCAGGTGACTTCTCATGCCGAGCAGATGCTGAAAGGGCATAAAGAGGTGCTGATGTTTGGCGGCCAGCAGGTTGAGTCCGACCGCTTCGGACAGGTCAGCAACAACATGCGTCGCCAGGGAATGAAAATGGTCTCGGCGACCTCACTCTCCGATCCGATTATTCAGCTGCTCGCCTCCTCGGCACTCGCCTTTGTGCTCTATGCGGCCAGTTTCCCCTCGGTGATGGCCACGCTGACCGCAGGCTCTATCAGTGCGGTTTTTTCCGCCATGCTGATGCTGATGCGTCCGTTAAAGTCGCTGACCAACGTCAATGCCCAGTTCCAGCGCGGCATGGCGGCCTGTCAGACGCTGTTTGCGATTCTGGATATGGAACAGGAGAAAGATGAAGGGACACGCGTGGTTAAGCGCGCCACCGGCAACATTGAATTTCGGGATGTTACCTTTACCTATCCGGTCGCGGAAACACCGGCGCTGCAGCAGATCAATCTGACCATTCCTGCCGGTAAAACCGTGGCGCTGGTCGGCCGTTCCGGTTCAGGGAAATCGACCCTTGCCAGCCTGCTGACGCGCTTTTACGACATCGACAGCGGCGAAATTTTGCTGGATGGCCATGACCTGCGTGATTACACCCTGGCCTCGCTGCGCGAGCAGGTGGCGCTGGTTTCTCAGCATGTTCACCTGTTCAATGACACGGTTGCCAACAATATTGCCTATGCCCGTACCGATGTCTTCAGCCGCGAGGAAATAGAAAAGGCGGCAGAGATGGCCCATGCCATGGAATTCGTTAATAAAATGGATAACGGACTGGATACGGTGATTGGAGAAAACGGCGTGCTGCTGTCGGGTGGACAGCGGCAGCGCATCGCCATTGCCCGCGCCCTGTTGCGAGACAGCCCGATTCTGATCCTCGACGAAGCGACCTCGGCTCTGGACACCGAGTCTGAACGCGCGATTCAGTCTGCGCTGGAGACGCTGCAGCAGAACCGGACCACGCTGATCATCGCTCACCGTCTCTCGACCATTGAAAAGGCTGATGAAATTCTGCTGGTAGATGAGGGGGAAATTGTGGAGCGCGGCTCGCATCAGCAGTTGCTGCAACAGAACGGCGCATATGCGCGGCTCTATCAGATGCAGTTCAGTCAGCCGCTTTGTGCGTAAGAGTTGTTTGTGCCAAATCACTGCCTGAAAGGCAAATCAGAGTGAATCCAGCAGCAATAAATCAGCTCAACGCGCAGGGAACCGGGTCAGAAGAGGAAAGCGTCCCGCGCAAGACAAAAACGCCGGGAGCGTTTTTGAACAACGCAACGCGTTGGCCCGGGTACGGGCGCACCTCAGGGATGAGGTGCGTAATCGCGCGGACCGAACGTGTCAGGGATGACATTTTTTGCGTCTTTCCGATCTGACCCGGTTTCCTGTGCAGGCTCCTTCTCACCGCGACTCAGCCAGACATAACCAGCAGCGCAAAAAAATGCGCCCAAGGGCGCATTTTCCGTCATCTATATTCGCAGATAGATCTTCACGACGCTAACTGCTACAGCATCACTCTGGCATCGCCGCTGCCGGAATAATCGCACCGCGATGCTGAATCACGGTGCTGGCGGTCAGGTGTCCGCGCTGCGCGGCGGCCTCTGCAGAAGCGCCCGTCAGACGGCGCGCCAGATACCCGGCACTGAATGAATCGCCAGCGGCCGTCGTATCGATTACTCTCTCTTTCGCCAGACGTACCGCAGGCACCTCAATCAGCGGCGCATCGCCGATAGCGACCAGACATGACTCTGCACCCCGCTTAATGACGATTTCGCTGGCACCGGCCTGACGGGTACGCGAAATAACGTCATCGAGCGGCTGCTCGCCCCACAGCAGATGTTCATCATCCAGCGTCAGGAAAGCGATATCGGTACAGTTCAGCATGGCGCGATATGCAGCCTGCGCGCTGGCGCGGTCGGCCCATAAACGCGGGCGGTAGTTGTTATCGAAAATCACCCTGCCGCCATTCGCCTGGCAGCGGGCCAGCAGCGCCATCAGCTTCTCACGACTTGCCGGCGGCAGAATCGCCAGACTGATGCCGCTGAGGTAGAGATAATCGTAGTGCGACAGCTGTTCGGCTATCTCTGCGGATTGCGGGCTGTCGAGCCAGTAACGCGCGGCAGCATCGCTGCGCCAGTACCAGAACGTACGCTCGCCGTCGGCATCGGTTTCAATCACATACAGGCCCGGCATCTTATTATCGAGGCGCTGAATCAGGTCCGTATTCACCTTCTCCTGCTGCCAGGCTGCGATCATCTGATCGCTGAACGAATCCGTCCCCAGCGCGGTGACATAATCGACCCGCAACTGCGGCTCATCAACCTGGCGGGCGAGATACACCGCCGTGTTAAGGGTATCGCCGCCAAAGCCTCGCTTAATGTTCTCACCCTTTTCGGACAGCTCAATCATGCATTCGCCGATGATGGCAATTTTCTTCTGCGTCATGGTTTCAGACCTGTAGTGAAATATCGCCTTAGTCTCGCGTCTGGTATGGCAGACGTCAATGGTTTTAAAACGGTGTTTTAATTTAACTTAAGGCGCAGAAAAGCCGCGATCCGGGCGATAAGAGCGGCTAATTTCGGCCTGTTTTACCGATTATGCTAACGAAACGGCTGGTAAACTCTCCGTTTTCATACGGCCGCCCCATTCATCTCATTATCACAGGCATTTACGATAATCGCTTGAGTCTCCCGTTTTGGGGACGTATTACCAACCAGGAAAATAGCATGGTGATGGAGAATATTAGCCAATGGCTGCCGTCTTCAACCGACCTTAATCTCCACACGGAAACGCCGCTCTTCTGGCAACAATGTCATCGACGCTATCGGTTTCAGCCGATTTATCGGGTAACAGGTCGGTTACTGGCGATTGAACTGCTGACCGCCGTTTATCATCCCATGGCGCCGGAAAGGAATCTCTCGCCTGAAGCCTGGTTTGCCGGACTCGATATCGCTCAGCGCCTGAACGTAGTGTATGAGCAGCTCGAGCTCCTCGCAGAATGGACTGCATTTTTCGAACACAATGATGTGGTCGCCTCGGTCAACATAGACGGTCCCTCACTGCTGGCCATTCAGCACCGACCCGCTATTCGTCGCCTCATTGCCAGCCTGCCATGGATACGCTTTGAACTCACCGAGCACCAGGCGCTGCCGCAGGAGGAGAAAGTAGCGAAAATACCTGAACTGGGGCCGCTGTGGCTGGATGACTTCGGTTCGGGTATGGCGAATTTCTCGGCGCTGACCGAACTGAAATATGATTACATCAAGCTGTCGCGCGACCTTTTTACTATGCTGGGCACCACCAATGAAGGGCGCAGCCTGTTTTCGATGCTGCTGGCGCTGATCAATCGCTACTGCAACGGCGTCATTGTTGAAGGCGTGGAGACGGAAGCGCAGTGGCAGCAGGTTAAAGCATCCCCCGCTATCGCGGCCCAGGGCTACTACTTTTCGCGACCTGTCCCATTTTCTGAACTGAATCATCTCACTATCCAGCTTCCCTGATGCCGTTGCTCGCCGTCTCGACTATCTTTAACGCAGACCGTGAATGTGCAAGGAGAAAGCGTAATGTCGCGTACCGGGAAAATAGTCAGCTGGGTAGCAGGAATTCTGGTGTTATTAATCGTGGTGATTATCGTCGTCATCGCCACCTTTGACTGGAATCGCCTGAAACCCACCATCAATCAGAAAGTCTCTACCGAATTAAATCGCCCCTTTGCGATACGGGGAGATTTGGGTATCGACTGGGCGAGAAATCGCGACGAGGCAGGCTGGCGGCGCTGGGTGCCATGGCCGCAGGTGCATGCGGAAGATATTATGCTGGGCAATCCGCCAGATATTTCTGACGTCACCATGGTGCATCTGCAACGTGTGGATGCCACGCTGTCACCGCTGTCGTTGCTGCATAAGGAGCTGTTCATTCCATGGATTAAGCTGCAGCGGCCCGATGCCCGATTGATCCAGACTGCAGATAAAAAGAACAACTGGACCTTTACGCTGGCCGAAAGCGACAAAGATGAGAAGAATGCCGCGCCATCGGCCTGGTCCTTCCGTCTGGATAATATTCTGTTCGATCAGGGCCAGATTCGTTATCGCGATGCCGTTAACCGTGCAGATGTGACGGTGCAGGTCAATCCGCTAGGCAAACCGGTGCCTTACGCGCAGATCGCCGGCGGCAACGACCAGCAGAAGGGCGCGGGCAACTTTGTCTTTGGCTGGAAGGCCAGTGGCACCTACAACAACGAGAATCTCAGTGGCGACGGCAAAATCGGCGGCATGCTGTCGCTGCGCAGCCAGAACACCCCGTTCCCGATTCAGGCCGATGTGCGCAATGGCTCCACGCGCGTGCAGGTCACCGGTGGTCTGCAGGATCCAATGAACCTCGGCGGGCTGAATGTGCGACTGCGCTTCTCGGGCGATACGCTGGCGAATCTCTACGGCCTGACCGGCGTCCTGTTGCCTGACACACCGCCTTATGAAACTGACGGCCATCTGATTGCTAAATTCAATGGCGAAAAAGGTGCGGTCTACCGTTATGAGAAATTCAACGGACACATTGGCGACAGCGATATTCATGGCTCCCTGATTTACACGCAGGGCAAACCCCGTCCAACGTTGACCGGTGAACTGACCTCGGAGCAACTGCGCATGGCCGATCTGGGGCCGCTGATTGGCGTAGACTCTGGCAAAGGCAGTGAAAAAACCGCGCAGGCCAAAGCCCGTCGCGGTGAGAAATCGAATCAACCCGCCGACCGCGTGCTGCCGCACGATAAATTTGAGACCAAAAACTGGGACGTGATGGATGCCGATGTGAAGTTCAGCGGCAAACGAATCGAACACAGTAATTCACTGCCGTTAAGCGATCTCTACACCCACTTACAGCTGAAAAGCGGCGATCTGCTGCTGGATCCGCTGCGCTTTGGTGTGGCAGGTGGCAGTCTCAACAGCACCATCCGACTGGAGGGCGATCGCTCGCCGATGCGTGGTCGGGTTGACCTTCATGTACGTAAGCTGCAGCTGCGTCAGCTCTTCCCGACGGTGGACGCAATGAAGAACAGCCGTGGTCAGCTCAATGGCGATGCCAGCTTTACCGGCACCGGTAACTCAGTGGCCGATCTGCTGGCGACCAGCAATGGTCAGCTTAAGCTGCTGATGAATGATGGGCTGATCAGTCGCAGCCTGATGGAGATTGCCGGACTCAACGTCGGTAACTACGTGGTGGGCAAGCTGTTTGGCGATGACCAGGTGCGTATCAACTGCGCCGCGACCGATCTCAGACTGCAGAATGGTGTGGCGACCCCGAACCTGTTTGTATTTGATACCGAGAACGCGATTATCAATGTGTCAGGCAACGCCAACTTCGCCAGTGAGAGACTGGATCTGTCGGTGAATCCGGAGAGTAAGGGCATCCGCATCGTGACGCTGCGCTCCCCGCTCTACGTGCGCGGTACCTTTAAAAATCCTGATGCAGGCGTGAAAGCAGGGCCATTGCTGGCCCGCGGTGCCGCTGCTGTGGCACTGGGTGCGGTCGTCGGCCCGGCAGCGGCGCTGCTGGCCATGATCTCGCCAAGCGATAACGAAGACAATCAGTGCAGCACCGTCCTGCAGCAGATGAAGCAGAAGAAGTAACTAGTTGCGGTAGAGCACTTTGATAATGTGATAACCAAAGCCGGTCTTTACCGGCCCGTAAGGCGTCAGCAGCGGGCAGGTAAAGACCGCTTTATCAAAGGCCGGCACCATCTGTCCCTGACGGAACTCGCCCAGATCGCCCCCCTTCCGGCCGGAAGGACAGGTAGAGTGCTTCTTTGCCAGCTCCTGGAAATTGCCGCCTTTCGCCAGTTTCGCCAGAATCTCTTTTGCCAGCGCTTCCTCTTTGACCAGGATGTGTAAAGCCGCCGCGGTTTTCGCCATGTTGGTATCTCGCTTGTGTATAATTGCCGCCCAGTATAAACCCCTTTCTTTTGATTCAATCAGGCGATTTCTTTTATGCGTTTAAACCCCAGCCAACAACGTGCCGTCGAATTTGTTACCGGTCCCTGTCTGGTGCTGGCGGGCGCGGGATCAGGCAAAACCCGCGTGATTACCAACAAAATCGCCCATCTGATTCGTGAATGCGGCTATCAGGCGCGCCATATCGCCGCAGTAACCTTTACCAATAAAGCCTCGCGCGAAATGAAAGAGCGTGTGGCACAGACGCTGGGCCGCAAAGAGGCGCGTGGCCTGCTGATCTCGACTTTCCATACGCTGGGACTGGAGATCATCAAGCGCGAGACGGCGGCGCTGGGCATGAAGTCCAACTTCTCACTGTTCGACGATCAGGATCAGCTCGCCCTGCTAAAAGAGCTGACCAAAGAGTGGCTGGAAGAGGATAAGACGCTGCTACAGCAGCTCATCTCCACCATTTCGAACTGGAAAAATGATCTGATCGATCCGCAGGGCGCCGCCGCGCTGGCGCGCTCGCAGCAGGATAATATCTTTGCCCACTGCTATGCCCTCTACAGCCAGCATCTGAAGGCGTGCAACGTACTGGATTTTGATGACCTGATCCTGCTGCCGACGCTGCTGCTGCAGCGTAATCAGGAAGTGCGCGAGCGCTGGCAGCAGCGTATCCGCTATCTGCTGGTGGATGAGTATCAGGACACCAACACCAGCCAGTATGAACTGGTTAAGCTGCTGGTTGGCGCACGCGCGCGCTTCACAGTAGTCGGCGATGATGACCAGTCGATCTACTCCTGGCGCGGCGCACGGCCGCAGAATCTGGTGCTGCTGAATCAGGATTTCCCGGCGCTGGAGGTGGTGAAGCTGGAGCAGAACTATCGTTCTTCGCAGCGCATACTGAAAGCGGCAAATATCCTGATTGCCAATAATCCGCACGTCTTTGAAAAGCGCCTCTTTTCGGAGCTGGGGCAGGGTAGCGAGTTGAAAGTGCTTACCGCCAACAGCGAAGAGCATGAGGCGGAGCGGGTCACTGGCGAACTGATCGCGCATCACTTTATCAACAAAACGCAGTACAAAGATTACGCGATTCTCTATCGTGGTAACCATCAGTCACGGACCTTTGAAAAGTTTCTGATGCAGAACCGCATCCCTTATCGCATCTCTGGCGGCACCTCCTTCTTCTCACGTCCTGAGATCAAAGATCTGCTCGCCTATCTGCGTGTGCTGACCAATCCCGAGGATGACAGCGCGTTTCTGCGGATCGTCAATACGCCGCGCCGCGAGATTGGCCCGGCGACGCTGCAGAAGCTCGGTGAGTGGGCCAACCTGCGGAGCAAGAGTCTGTTTAACGCCAGCTTTGATGTCGGTCTGGGGCAGACGCTGAGCGGCCGTGGTCTGGAGCATCTGCAGCGCTTCACCCACTGGCTGAATGAGATTATCCAGCTGAGCGAACGTGAGCCGGTGAATGCCGTCCGCGATTTGATTCGCGGCATCGACTACGAAAGCTGGCTATTCGAAACCTCCGGCAGCCCGAAAGCCGCCGAAATGCGGATGAAAAACGTCAATACGCTGTTTCAGTGGATGACTGAAATGCTGGAAGGCAGCGATATTGATGAGCCGATGACGCTGGCGCAGGTGGTAACGCGCTTTACCCTGCGCGACATGATGGAGCGCGGTGAAAGTGATGAAGAGCTTGATCAGGTGCAATTGATGACGCTGCATGCCTCTAAAGGTCTGGAGTTCCCCTATGTATTCCTGGTGGGCATGGAAGAGGGACTGCTGCCGCATCAGAGCAGTATCGATGAGAACAACATCGAAGAGGAGCGTCGCCTGGCTTACGTGGGGATCACGCGGGCGCAGAAAGAACTGACTTTCACCCTGTGTCGCGAGCGCCGGCAGTATGGCGAGTTAATCCGGCCTGAACCAAGTCGTTTCCTGCTGGAGTTGCCCCAGGACGATCTGCAATGGGAGACCGAGCGCAAAGTGGTCAGTGCGGAAGAGCGGATGAAAACCGGGCAGAGTCGGGTCGCCGGGTTGAGAGCGATGCTCGATAAGGCGAAGAAGAGTTAAACCTCGCAGGAGGCGAAGGAGATTCGCCTCACGCGGGTGCCATTACGACAGGGTTAACAACCAGTGGACGTAAGACTGATAGTGGCTTTCCTGCTCCAGCAGTTCGCTGCGCAGCGGATGCGCCTCCAGCCAGCCTGCGGGCAGGGTCAGATGCAGGGCATCATCGTCTGCCAGTAACCGCACTGCAGGCAGGGTGTCGTCGCGACGGCGGGTGGAGAAAATAATCGCCAGCCGTAGCAGACGGCACATCCGTTCCGCCAGGCGCGGCGGCAGCGCGTTTTGCTGAGTCAGCAATGCCAGATCGATGCTGCCGCTCTGATTTTGCAGTAAACAGGCCAGCAGCTTCTTCTGTGCCGGTGTGAAGCCGGGAAGGTCGAGGTGACGCACCAGATACGCCGCGTGCTGCGGCGCATGACGGAAGTCGACGCTCAGGCCAATTTCGTGGATCGCGCAGGCGCTGAGCAGCAGCTCACGACAGCGCTGATCCAGCTTCCACGGCGTGGAAACCTGACGGAAAAAGCTCTCTGCCAGCTGACGCACGCGGTCTGCCTGTTCGACATCGATGCTGAAACGGCGCTGAACGTTGTGCAGCGTGCGGGTACGGATATCGCGGTCAATCGGCAGATGCAGCATGCCGTAAACCAGTCCTTCCCGCAGTGCACCACCTGCCAGCGTCATGCTATCAATGCTGAGCGCCTGGAAGATAGCGATCAGGATCGACAGGCCGCTGGGGAACACCAGTGCCCGTTCCAGCGTCAGTCCTTCAATTTCCAGCTCTTCCAGTTTGCCGCACTGTATAGCGCGCTGCTTCAGCTGCTGCAGTTTATTCAGCGTGATGCGCTCATCCATACCCTGCGCCACCATAATCTCCTGCAGCGCCTGAACCGTGCCGGATGCCCCGACACAGGCCTGCCAGCCCTGCGCACGCAGTTGCGCGGCAATCGGCTGGATCATCTCACGGGCCGCCTGTTCAGCCTGGTCGAAGTTCTCTTTTGCCAGATGACGATCGCTGAAGAAGCGCTCCAGCCACGTCACACAGCCCATCGACAGGCTGAACAGCACTGATGCGTGTGAACCGTCGCCGGTAGCCAGTTCGGTACTGCCGCCGCCGATATCGACCACTAAGCGCTGGTCGGAACCGCCGGTAGTGTGGGCCACGCCCTGATAAATCAGGCGCGCCTCTTCTTCACCGCTGATGACGTTGATGGTACAGCCGAGAATCTGCTGGGCGGTGTTGAGGAAGGTCTGCGCATTGGCAGCCAGACGCAGCGTGGCGGTCGCCACCACGCGAATCTGATCGGGGGGAATATCCTGCAATTGTTCAGAGAAGAGTCTGAGGCATTGCCAGCCACGCGACATCGCATCGGCTGACAACAGGTTATTTTTATCCAGACCGGCAGCAAGGCGAACCTTGCGCTTAATTTTTGCGACGGTCTGAATACTGCCAGAAACTTCGCGCACCACCAACATATGAAAGCTGTTAGACCCTAAATCGATCGCTGCATAAAGTGACGACGCGCTGAGCATGGTGGCCTAACCTGAACGTTTGCGGTTATTGTTGCGTGGAGCACCGCGACGATTGGCGTTATTCCCTCCGCGACGCTGGCCATTGCCGGTACGGCTGCGTTGCAGACGTTTAGGCGGCGGTAAATCGGTTAACAACGCCTCGCTGCTGTACTTGCTGACAGGAATGCTGTGGCCAATGTACTCTTCAATTGAAGGCAGGTTCAGCGCGTACTCTTCACAGGCCAGGCTGATAGAGTGTCCGCTGGCGCCTGCACGACCGGTACGGCCAATACGGTGAACGTAATCTTCACAGTCATCTGGCAGATCGTAGTTAAAGACGTGCGTCACAGCCGGAATGTGCAGACCGCGAGCGGCCACATCGGTGGCGACCAGAATATCCACATCACCTTTGGTGAAGTCATCCAGAATGCGCAGGCGTTTCTTCTGAGCCACGTCGCCGGTCAGCAGACCAACACGGTGTCCATCGGCAGCCAGGTGGCCCCAGATATCTTCACAGCGGTGCTTGGTATTGGCGAAGATAATGGCGCGATCGGGCCACTCTTCTTCCAGCAGTGTCTGCAGCAGGCGCATTTTCTCTTCGTTAGACGGATAGAAAAGCTCTTCCTGAATGCGATGGCCGGTTTTTTGTTCCGGTTCCACTTCCACATATTCAGCACTGTTCATGTGCTCAAACGCCAGTTCACGGACGCGATAAGAGAGCGTCGCCGAGAACAGCATACTCAGACGCTGCGTAGCAGGCGGCATGCGACGGAACAGCCAGCGGATATCTTTAATAAAGCCGAGATCGAACATGCGATCGGCTTCGTCCAGTACCATGACCTGAATGGCACCGAGGTTGACATGATTCTGCTTCGCGTAATCGATCAGGCGGCCGGTGGTTGCCACCAGAATATCAACGCCCTGTTCCAGCACTTTCAGCTGTTTGTCATAACCGTCTCCGCCATAGGCGAGACCCAGTTTCAGGCCGGTTGAGGCGGTAAGGGGTTCGGCATCCGCATGAATCTGCACAGCAAGTTCACGCGTCGGCGCAAGAATTAAAGCCCGTGGCTGGTTAACCTGACGACCTTCCGCCGCAGGATGTGAGAGAAGATGATGAAACGTTGACGTCAGAAACGCCATCGTTTTGCCGGTACCGGTTTGCGCCTGGCCTGCAACATCACGCCCTGAAAGCGTAAAAGGCAGAGCTAACGCCTGAATCGGCGTGCAGTATTGAAAGCCTTTACTATCAAGGGCTTCCACCACTTTTGGGTGCAGGGCGAAGTCGGAAAACTTCTGTTCAGTTAAGTGTGTTTTGCTCATAGTGTGGTAGAATATCAGCTTACTATCGCTTTACGAAAGCGTATCCGATGAAATAAAGTCAACCAACATTGGTATATATTACGCCAATTCGCCAGGCATAATCTTTGGAGTAAAATATGAGCAGCGATAAAATCGTTCATCTGACTGATGACAGTTTCGACACCGACGTGCTGAAAGCCGACGGCGTTACACTGGTAGATTTCTGGGCTGAATGGTGTGGTCCTTGCAAAATGATCGCGCCCATCCTTGATGAAGTTGCAGAAGAGTATGATGGCAAGCTGACCATCGCTAAGCTGAATATTGATGATAACCCAGGCACGGCGCCGAAATATGGCATTCGTGGTATCCCGACGCTGCTGCTGTTTAAAAATGGCGAAGTCGCCGCGACCAAAGTGGGCGCGCTGTCTAAAGGCCAGCTGAAAGAGTTCCTGAACGCCAACCTGGCGTAATTCAGGGCTGAACGTCCGGCAGTGGTGAATTTATCTCCTGCTGCTGGACGTTCGCTTTCGGGCGTGCTAAGTTACCAATACTGCATTACGAACTTACCTTGTAGTTTGCATCTAAAAGTTTTCCCTTGTTGAACCCTGTCGCCCTGTACCTTATAAAGATAGAACGGTTCAGCAATCTTACGGTTAGCTCCAACTCTGGCATCACATTCGGACATCTGCCTGCATACCGATCGCCATTTCATACGATGATCGTCGGGAAGAGCCGAAAAGAGCCATTAACGGCATGGATTAATTGCCATACCACTCACGACAAACATTCCGAGTATTACCCCGAGTTTAAGAACCCATCACTATGAATCTTACCGAATTAAAGAATACGCCGGTTGCTGAGCTGATTACTCTCGGCGAAAATATGGGGCTGGAAAATCAGGCTCGCATGCGTAAGCAGGACATTATCTTTTCAATCCTGAAACAGCACGCGAAAAGCGGCGAAGACATCTTTGGTGATGGCGTGCTGGAGATTCTTCAGGATGGATTTGGATTCCTCCGTTCCGGAGACAGCTCCTACCTCGCCGGCCCTGATGATATCTACGTTTCCCCCAGCCAAATCCGCCGCTTTAACCTCCGCACTGGTGACACCATCTCTGGCAAAATCCGTCCACCAAAAGAAGGTGAACGTTATTTTGCGCTGCTGAAAGTTAACGAAGTTAACTACGACAAGCCGGAAAACGCGCGTAATAAGATTCTGTTCGAAAACCTCACGCCGCTGCACGCAAATAAACGTCTGCGTATGGAGCGGGGTAATGGCTCAACGGAAGATTTAACCGCTCGCGTACTCGATCTGGCATCGCCGATTGGTCGTGGTCAGCGTGGTCTGATCGTGGCGCCGCCGAAAGCCGGTAAAACCATGCTGCTGCAGAACATTGCGCAGAGTCTGGCGTACAACTACCCGGATTGCGTGCTGATGGTGCTGCTGATTGACGAGCGCCCGGAAGAAGTGACCGAGATGCAGCGTCTGGTGAAAGGCGAAGTTATTGCCTCAACCTTCGATGAGCCCGCTTCGCGCCACGTTCAGGTTGCTGAAATGGTGATCGAGAAGGCCAAGCGTCTGGTTGAGCATAAAAAAGATGTCATCATCCTGCTCGACTCCATCACACGTCTGGCGCGTGCCTACAACACCGTGGTGCCTGCTTCAGGTAAAGTCCTGACTGGTGGTGTGGATGCCAATGCCCTGCATCGTCCAAAGCGTTTCTTTGGTGCTGCACGTAATGTGGAAGAGGGCGGAAGCCTGACCATCATCGCGACCGCGCTGGTTGATACCGGTTCTAAGATGGATGAAGTCATTTACGAAGAGTTTAAAGGTACCGGTAACATGGAACTGCATCTCGCTCGTAAAATTGCTGAAAAACGCGTCTTCCCGGCGATTGATTACAACCGTTCTGGTACGCGTAAAGAAGAGCTTCTCACCTCTCAGGAAGAGCTGCAGAAGATGTGGATCCTGCGTAAAATTATTCACCCAATGGGCGAAATCGATGCAATGGAATTCCTCATCAACAAGCTGGCGATGACCAAAACCAATGATGAATTCTTCGATATGATGAAGCGTTCATAATCTGATACTGCCAGGCCGGACCACAGATTCGGCTTTTTTAGTTCAAATGCGCAGAAAATCGACCTTACGCCACGTCCCGACGTGGCGTTTTTCATTTGTGAGCTATAGGATTGAACACTGACAGGAGCATTTATAATGACTGTGGTAGTGATGGCGAATTTATGACCATTCGTCTGTCTCTTTATGCAGAATTCGGAATCCGACACAGCACCAGGCGCGCTTTTTCGCGTATTGTGGTGCGGGATGTTAGCTGAGAGCGTTTAACGTGAATTTACTCACTATGAGTACTGAGCTTGGTTTAATTTTTCTCTTTTCCCTGGCTTTCCTCTTTTTTGCTCGAAAAGCAGCTAAAAAAATTGGTTTGGTTGATAAGCCTAACTCACGTAAGCGCCATCATGGCGCGATTCCGTTGGTGGGCGGCATTTCCGTGTTTGCAGGTATCTGCTTTACGTTTGCCATTACTAATTACTATCTGCCACACGCGCTGCTCTATCTTGGCTGCGCCGGTATTCTGGTGCTGGTTGGTGCACTGGATGACCGCTTCGATATCAGCGTCAAATTCCGCGCGGTTGTGCAGGCCATTGTCGCCCTGGTAATGATGTTTGGCGCAAAGCTCTATCTGCTCAGCCTGGGCTTTATCGTCGGTCCGTTCGAGCTTATCGTGGGCCCCTTCGGCTATGTGCTGACGCTGTTTGCCGTCTGGGCTGCGATCAACGCCTTTAATATGGTAGACGGGATCGATGGCCTGCTGGGCGGACTCTCCTCGGTCACCTTTGCCGCAATGGGGATTATCCTCTACTTCGACGGCCAGACGAGCCTGGCGATGTGGTGTTTTGCGATGATTGCCGCCACGCTGCCCTATATTTTGCTTAACCTCGGCTTCCTGGGGCGTCGCTTCAAAGTCTTTATGGGCGATGCCGGCAGCACCATGATCGGCTTCACCATTATCTGGATTCTGCTGGAAACAACGCAGGGTCTGAGCCATCCCATTACACCCGTTACCGCACTTTGGCTGATAGCCATTCCGCTGATGGATATGGTGGCGATTATGTATCGTCGCCTGCGCAAAGGCATGAGTCCGTTCTCGGCTGATCGTCAGCACATCCACCATCTGATTATGCGTGCCGGTTTTACCTCGCGTCAGGCCTTTGTCCTGATTACCGTTGCGGCGGCCATCCTCGCCGGTATCGGTGTACTGGGTGAATATCTGGCGTTTATCCCGGAGTGGGTGATGCTGCTGCTGTTCCTGGGCGCTTTTATGGTTTATGGCTACTGCCTGAAACATGCGTGGCGCGTGGCGCGACGCGTCCGGCGTATCAAGCGTCGTCTGAGCCATCATCGCGAAGCAAAAAATAAATGAACCCGATGCTGAAAAAGGATACCTCTGCCATGCCTGCTGACGTTGTGGACAACGAACTGGATATTCGCGGCCTGAGCTGCCGTTTATGGCGTGGTAAACGCTGGATTGTCGGGCTGGCACTGCTGTTTGCTCTGATCGCCTGGCTGGCTACGCTGCTGCTGAAACAGGTCTGGAGCACCACGGCGATCACCGATCGCCCGACGGTGAACATGCTGGGCTCTTACTATGCACAGCAGCAGTTCCTGACCAATCTGGATGTGCGCAACAATGCCCTGACGCTGGCTGCGCCGTCACCGACGGTCATGGATCAGGTTTATCAGGAGTTCACCATGCAGCTTGCCTCCTGGGATACGCGTCGGGAGTTCTGGCAGCAAACGGATTACTACAGGAACCGTAAAACCGGCAATGCGCATAACGATGCCGCGCTGCTCGACGATTTGATTGGCAACATCCTGTTCACGCCCGCTGACGCGGCACATAACCTGCCCGATAACGTCAAACTTAAAGCGGAAACCGCGGGCGACGCCAACAATCTGCTGCGTCAGTACATCGCCTATGCGAGTGAGCGCGCCGCTCGTCATCTGAATGATGAGTTAAAAGGTGCCTGGCGGGCGCGTACCGACCAGTTGCAGGCGCAGGTGAAACGTCAGGAAGATGTGGCTAACGCTGTATTCCAGCGCCAGCAGCATCGGCTGGAACAGGCGCTGAAAGTTGCGAGCCAGCAGGGTATCAACGAGAAACAGACGCGCGAAGCGGGTGAGAATCTGGCAGACAGCGACCTGTTCCTGCTGGGCCAGCCCGTTTTACAGGGACAGCTCGATACCCTGCGCGCCACCGGTCCGGGGTTTGATATCAGCTATGATCAGAACAGAGCAATGCTGACCACGCTGCAGACCGGGCCAAAACTGAATAGCCAGTTCCAGACCTACCGTTATCTGCGTACGCCGGAAGAGCCGGTATCACGGGACAGTCCGCGACGTCTGTTCATGATGATTATGTGGGGTGCCGTTGGGGCATTAACAGGCGCGGGTGTGGCGCTGGCACGTCGTCCGCGTCTGATGTCAGACACGCATGATTGAGAGAAACAGTGTGAAAGTTCTGACCGTATTTGGTACTCGTCCGGAAGCGATTAAAATGGCGCCGTTGGTGCAGGCGCTGTCGCAGGATCCCGCTTTTGAATCGCGACTGTGCGTGACCGCACAGCATCGCGAAATGCTCGATCAGGTGCTGCGTCTGTTCAAGCTGGAACCGGACTATGATCTCAATATTATGCGTCCTGAACAGGGACTGACCGAGATCACCTGCCGCATTTTAGAAGGCATGAAAACCGTCCTGCTCGACTTTAAACCGGATATCGTGCTGGTGCATGGTGACACCACCACGACGCTGGCGGCGAGCCTGGCGGCTTTTTATCAGCAAATCCCCGTCGGGCATGTGGAGGCGGGTCTGCGTACCGGCGATCTCGCCTCGCCGTGGCCTGAAGAGGGTAACCGTAAGCTCACCGGCCATCTTGCCCGCCTGCACTTCACGCCCACCACCCGCTCGCGTCAGAACCTGTTGCGGGAGAATCTGCCCGATGCGCGCATCGTCGTCACCGGTAATACGGTCATTGATGCGCTGCTGTGGGTGCGCGATCGGGTGCTGGACGACAGCAATCTGAACGCACAGCTGGCGGCGCGCTATCCGTTTCTCGACCCGGATAAGAAACTGGTGCTGGTTACCGGACACCGGCGTGAGAGCTTTGGCGGCGGTTTTGAACGTATCTGCAGCGCGCTGGCGCAGGTTGCCCGCCAGCATCCCGAGGCGCAGATTGTCTATCCGGTACATCTCAATCCCAATGTCAGCGAGCCGGTTAACCGGATACTCAGCGGCATTGAGAATATCATTCTGATTGAACCGCAGGAGTACCTGCCTTTTGTCTGGCTGATGAACCGCGCCTGGCTGATCCTTACCGATTCCGGCGGCATTCAGGAGGAAGCGCCTTCACTGGGCAAGCCGGTGTTGGTGATGCGCGACACCACCGAGCGCCCTGAAGCCGTCGATGCCGGTACCGTCAAACTGGTCGGGACGGATATTGCCAGAATCGTGGCCAGCGTCAGCGAATTGCTGAGCGACGACGAGGCCTGGCAGGCGATGAGCCATGCCCATAATCCGTATGGCGATGGCAAAGCCTGTGGTCGTATTTTACAAGCCTTAAAAGATAACCGAGCCGAATTATGAGTTTTGAAACCATCTCTGTGATTGGACTGGGATACATTGGGCTGCCGACGGCAGCCGTTTTTGCCTCAAAGGGAAAAAAAGTGGTGGGCGTGGATATCAATGCGCGCGCCGTAGAAACCATCAATCGTGGCGCGATCCACATTGTGGAACCCGATTTAGATCAGGTGGTGCATGCGGCTGTTGCGCGTGGCGACCTGCGTGCCACCACCCAGCCTGAAGCCGCTGACGCTTTTCTGATCGCCGTACCGACGCCATTCAAAGATGATCATCAGCCCGACCTGCGCTTTGTAAAAGCTGCGGCGGAGTCGATTGCACCGGTTCTGAAAAAGGGCGATCTGGTGATTCTGGAGTCGACCTCGCCGGTGGGCAGCACCGAACAGATGGCCGACTGGCTGGCTGCGGCACGTCCCGACCTGCGCTTTCCGCAGCACGGTGAGACGCCCGATATTTTTGTCGCCTATTGCCCGGAGCGCGTACTGCCGGGTCAGGTGATGGTTGAGCTGATTAACAACGACCGGGTGATTGGCGGCATGACCCCCGCCTGTTCTGTCCGCGCCAGCGAGCTTTATCGGCTATTTTTAAAAGGTGAATGCGTTGAAACTAACGCCCGTACCGCCGAGATGTGCAAGCTGACCGAAAACAGCTTCCGTGACGTGAATATCGCCTTTGCCAATGAGCTGTCGCTGATTTGTGCCGATCAGGGCATTAACGTCTGGGAGCTGATTGCGCTGGCGAATCGCCATCCGCGCGTCAACATTCTGCAGCCTGGTCCGGGCGTCGGCGGTCACTGTATCGCCGTCGATCCCTGGTTTATCGTGGCGCAGAATCCCGAATTAGCCCGCCTGATCCGCACCGCGCGCGAGGTGAATGATGCCAAGCCGCAGTGGGTGCTGGACCAGGTGAAAACCGCGCTGGCGGACTGCCTGACGCAGACCGGCAAGCGCGCCAGTGATATCACCATTGCCTGCTTTGGCCTGGCCTTTAAACCCAATATCGACGACCTGCGCGAAAGCCCGGCGGTGGGCGTGGCACAGAAGATTGCCGAATGGCACAGCGGCACCACCTGGATAGTTGAACCGCACATTGAGCAGCTTGCAGATTCTCTGGCTGACAAAGCAGAGCTGGTTTCCAGCGCGCAGGCGCTGGACCAGGCCGATATTTTGGTGATGCTGGTCGATCACCGCGCCTTCCGCGCCATTGATGCCGCCGACGTTCAGCAGAACTGGATTGTCGACACCAAAGGTGTCTGGCGATGAAGCGTTTTCTGATCACGGGCGGTGCCGGTTTTATCGGCTCGGCTCTGGTGCGCTTTCTGATAACAGAAACCGAACATCAGGTCGTGGTGGTCGATAAACTCAGCTATGCCGGAAATCTGGCGTCACTCGCCAGTGTGGCCGATTCGCCCCGCTTCTGTTTTGAGCAGGTGGATATCTGTGATCGTCCGTCGCTTGATCAGGTTTTTGCCCGCCATCAGCCAGACTGCGTAATGCATCTTGCGGCTGAAAGCCATGTTGATCGCTCGATTGATGGGCCGGTGGCTTTTATCGAGACGAATATTGTCGGGACCTATCAGCTGCTGGAAGCCGCGCGTTCTTACTGGCAAAGCCTGGATGATACGCGCAAAACGGCCTTTCTGTTCCACCATATCTCGACCGATGAAGTATTTGGCGATCTGCATGACAGCCAGGCTTATTTCACCGAAACCACCCCTTATGCGCCAAGCAGTCCTTACGCCGCCTCTAAGGCCAGCAGCGACCATTTAGTGCGGGCCTGGCTGCGAACCTATGGTCTGCCCACGCTGGTCACCAACTGCTCAAACAACTACGGTCCCTGCCATTTCCCGGAGAAGCTGATCCCCCTGACCATCATCAATGCGCTGGCCGGCAAAGCCTTGCCGGTTTACGGCAACGGACAGCAGATTCGTGACTGGCTCTACGTTGAAGATCACGCTCGCGCACTCTATCAGGTGGTCAGTCAGGGTAAGCCAGGCGAAACCTACAATATTGGCGGCCATAACGAACGCCGCAATATCGAGGTGGTTGAAACCATCTGCAGCCTGCTGGAAGAGCTGGCTGTAGAGCAGAAGCCTGCCGGGCTGGCGCATTACCGTGACCTGATTACCTATGTCACTGATCGGCCTGGTCACGATCAGCGCTACGCCATTGATGCCAGTAAAATTGCGCATGAACTTGGCTGGGTGCCGCAGGAAACCTTTGAAAGCGGCATGCGCAAAACCGTGGCATGGTATCTGGATAATCCCGCCTGGTGGCAGGCTATTCTGGATGGTCGCTATCAGGGCGAACGCCTCGGCTTATCGCATTAAATCCGCGTAAGGAGCAGCGATGAAAGGCATCATTTTAGCGGGAGGATCGGGCACGCGGTTACACCCGATAACCCGTGCAGTATCAAAGCAACTTCTGCCGGTTTACGACAAACCGATGATCTACTACCCGCTCTCCGTGCTGATGCTGGCGGGTATTCGCGACATTCTGTTAATTACCACGCCGGAAGATCGGGCGCAGTTTGAACGTTTGCTGGGCGATGGCAGTGAATTTGGCATACGCCTCAGCTATGCGGTGCAGCCCAGCCCCGATGGACTGGCGCAGGCCTTTATCATCGGCGAATCCTTTATCGGCGAGGACAATTGCTGCCTGGTGCTGGGTGATAACCTCTATTTTGGTCAGGGTTTCAGTCCCAAGCTGCGGAAAGTCGTCGAACAGAATCGTGGCGCAACGGTGTTCGGCTATCAGGTTATGGACCCGGAACGTTTCGGTGTGGTGGAGTTTGACGATAACTTCAAAGCGATATCGATTGAAGAGAAGCCACTGCAGCCGAAATCGCGCTGGGCGGTCACTGGACTCTATTTCTATGACAATCAGGTTATCGAATTCGCGAAACAGGTTAAGCCTTCTTCGCGGGGCGAGCTGGAAATTACCGCCATTAACCAGATGTATCTGGAGCGTGGTGAGATGACGGTCGAACTGCTGGGACGCGGCTTTGCCTGGCTGGATACCGGCACCCATGACAGCCTGGTGGAAGCCAGCATGTTTGTGCAGACCGTGGAAAAACGTCAGGGCTTTAAAATTGCCTGCCTGGAAGAGATCGCCTGGCGTAACAACTGGCTCAGTGATGACCAGCTGCGTGCTGCCGGTGAAGCGCTGACAAAAACCGGCTACGGCCAATACCTGCTGGATTTATTACATGTCCGTCCACGTCAGTATTAATCCCCTTAGCTGGGAAAGTGCATTCTTCGGTGTTGAGACCGTGCGGCTGGAGCCGGAAGGTGACATTCCGCTGGAGCAGGCGCTGCATCATCCCTGTGCGCTGATGCAGATGAAAGTGGCTGCCAGCGAGACGGCGTTGATTGATACGCTGCAGCAGCATCAGTTCCAGCTGGCAGAAGGCGAGGCGGACCTGACGCTGGCGATTAAAGAGACAGAACGGCAGGCGGGGATTCGCATTGCGCGCGAAGCACAGATTCCGCAACTGCGTGATGCAGCGTCACAGCTTTTCAGCCAGAGCCGTTTTCGCGCGGCCTGGTACGCACCGGACGCCAGCGGCCGTTTTTATGCGCAGTGGATTGAGAATGCGGTGCGTGGGACGTTTGACGATCAGTGTCTGGTGGCCAGTGATGCCACCGGTCAGCTGCAGGGATTTGTTTCGCTGCGCGCGGTGGATGGCGATGCTCGCATTGGCCTGCTGGGCGTAATGCCTGACGCGCAGGGTCAGGGGCTGGGTCAGCGACTGCTACTGGCGGCGGCTGACTGGGCGCGGGTAAGGCAGTTGGCTCAGCTTCGGGTGGCTACCCAGCTCAGTAATCTCACGGCGATGCGCCTCTATTTACGCAGCGGTGCCCGACTCGACAGCACCGCCTACTGGTTTTACAGGAAAGGTCATGATTCCATTTAATGCGCCCCCGATTGTGGGCACAGAAATTGAGTATATGCAGTCGGCGATGAACAGCGGCAAGCTGTGCGGCGACGGCGGCTTCACCCGTCGTTGTCAGCAGTGGATGGAGCAGCGTTTTGGCAGCAAAAAAGTGCTGCTGACTCCCTCCTGTACCGCTTCGCTGGAGATGGCAGCGCTGTTAATCGATCTGCAGCCCGGCGATGAGGTGATCATGCCGAGCTATACCTTTGTCTCAACCGCCAACGCCTTTGTGCTGCGCGGCGCGCGCATCGTGTTTGTCGATGTGCGCCCGGACACCATGAACATCGATGAAACGCTGATCGAAGCCGCCATCACTGAAAAAACCCGCGCCATTGTGCCGGTGCATTACGCAGGCGTAGCCTGTGAAATGGACACCATCATGGCGCTGGCGGCTAAGCATAAGCTGTTTGTGATTGAAGATGCGGCGCAGGGCGTGATGTCACGCTACAAAGGCCGTGCGCTGGGCACCATCGGTCATATTGGCTGCTTCAGTTTCCACGAAACCAAGAATTATACTGCCGGTGGTGAAGGGGGCGCGACGCTGATCAACGACGCCAGCCTGGTCGAGCGCGCCGAGATCGTGCGGGAAAAAGGCACCAACCGCAGCCAGTTCTTCCGGGGTCAGGTCGATAAATATACCTGGCGCGATATGGGGTCGAGCTACCTGATGGCCGACTTGCAGGCCGCCTATCTCTGGGCGCAGCTGGAAGCCGCTGAACGCATCAACCAGCAGCGGTTACGCATCTGGCAGCGTTATTATGACGCACTCCAGCCGCTGGCGGCTCAGGGCCGCATCAGTCTGCCAGTGATCCCCGCCAGCTGCGAACACAATGCGCACATGTTCTACATCAAACTGCGCGATCAGGACGATCGCCAGGCGCTGATCAACTGGATGAAAGAAGCAGAGATACTGACAGTGTTCCACTATATTCCGCTGCACAGTTCACCTGCCGGTGAGCGTTTCTCGCAATTTGTCGGTGACGATCGCTTCACCACGCTGGAAAGTGAACGTCTGCTGCGCCTGCCGCTGTTTTATAACCTGTCGGATAATAATCAGAGCACGGTTATCAGCTCGCTGCTGAGCTTCTTTTCCTGATGTCATTAGCCAGAGCCTCAGTGTGGACCGCATCGTCCACGCTGGTAAAAATTGTGTCTGGTCTGCTGGTGGTCAAACTGCTGGCAGTCAGCTTCGGCCCCGAAGGTGTTGGCCAGGCAGGTAACTTCCGGCAGTTGATCACCGTGCTGGGTGTGCTGGCGGGCGCGGGCATCTTCAACGGCGTCACCACCTATGTGGCGCAGTATCAGCAGCAGCCCGGACCACTCCGGGCGATGGTGGGCACGGCATCGGCTATGGTGCTGGGCTTCTCCGGCGTGCTGGCGCTGCTGTTTCTGCTGGCGGCAGCCCCCATCAGCACCGCGCTGTTTGGTCATGACCGCTATCAGGGCGTCATCCGCGTCGTCGCCTTTCTTCAGCTCGGCATCGCCTGGGCCAACTTTACCCTGGCGCTACTGAAGGGCTATCGTGACGCGCGTGGGAATGCGCTGGCGCTGATTCTCGGCAGCCTGACTGGCGTGGCGGGCTATCTGCTCTGCTGGTGGCTGGGCGGTTATCAGGGCGCATTGATCGGCCTGGCGCTGGTGCCAGCTTTGCTGCTGCTGCCTGCGCTACTGATGCTGAAACGCCGTGCGCCGCTACCGCTGAGCTGGCTGCGGCCACAATGGCATCCTGAGCTGGCGCGTAATCTGGCAAAATATACCCTGATGGCGCTGATCACGGCGGTGACCTTACCGGTTGCCTGGGTAATGATGCGTAACCTGCTGGCAGAGCAGGAGGGCTGGGCGCAGGTCGGGTTGTGGCAGGGTGTGACCAGCATTTCCGATGCCTATCTGCAGTTTATCACCGCGACGTTTAGCGTCTGGCTGCTGCCGACGCTTGCGCGGCTCGACAACAAACGCGACATCGCACGTGAGATTGGCCGTGCACTGCGCTTTGTCCTGCCCGCCGTGGCGGTTGCCAGCTTCGCCGTCTGGGTACTGCGTGACTTCGCCATCAGCCTGCTGTTCTCTCAGGCTTTTCGCGGGATGCGCGATCTTTTTGTGTGGCAGCTGTGCGGCGATGTTTTTAAAGTCGGTGCCTATGTTTTCGGATATCTGGTTATCGCCAAAGCCTCGCTGCGCTTTTATGTTCTGACTGAGATCAGCCAGTTTCTGTTGCTGACCCTGTTCTCACGCTGGCTGATCCCGTTACATGGCGCGACGGGTGCGGCGCAGGCCTATATGTTTACCTATATGGCTTACTTTGCCCTGTGTTGTGGCGCTTTTATTGTTTACTGCCGGAAAAAATGACTTTAATTCACGTTTTGGGATCGGACATTCCCCACCATAATCTTACGGTGCTGCGCTTTTTCAATGACGTTCTCAGCGTTGAGCAGCCTGCGGCTTTCCCACGCCATTTTATGGTGGTGACGCAGCAGCCAGAGAGCCTGTCTCCGTTCAGTGCGTTACAGATCGAGTGCTTTACCAGCAAGAAAGTGCTGGCGCAGGCGGTTTTGCAGCGGGCCAGGAATCGTCAGCAGCGTTTTTTCTGCCACGGTCAGTTTAACCCGTGGATCTGGCTGGCATTACTCAGCGGTAAGCTGCGCCGTTCCCAGCTGTTCTGGCACGTCTGGGGCGCCGACCTCTATGAAGATTCGCGCAGCCTGAAGTTTCGTCTGTTCTATCTGGTCCGCCGGATAGCACAGGGACGTGTTGCGCAGGTTTTTGCGACCCGAGGCGACCTGCATCACTATCAGCAGCGCCATCGCCGCGTTCCCGGTTCACTGCTCTATTTCCCGACCAGAATGCCGGATGCTGCCGTTGAGTCTGCGCCGTCAGAGCCGTTTACGCTGCTGCTGGGCAATTCGGGCGATCCGAGTAACCGACATATTGAAGGCTTAAAGGCGATTCACGCGCAGTTTGGCGAGCAGGTGCGCATCGAGGTGCCGCTGGGCTATCCGCCGGGCAATGAGGCGTACATCAGCCAGATTCAGGCCGCAGCAAAGACGCTGTTTCCTGACGGTCAGGTGAATCTGCTGCGTGAAAATCTGGCATTTGATGATTACTTAGCGCTGCTGGCGCGCTGCCATGTCGGCTATTTTATGTTTGAACGTCAGCAGGGGGTGGGAACACTTTGCCTGCTGATCCAGGCCAACGTGCCGTTTGTTCTGACCCGCAAAAACCCATTCTGGCGTGATGTGGCTGAGCAGCAGCTTCCGGTACTCTTCAGCGAAGATACGCTGTCGCCTGCGGTGATCGCCGAGGCACGCCGGCAGCTGATGCGCTGTGATAAACAGGCTATCGCCTTCTTTGCGCCAGGTTATCTCGCAGGCTGGCGAGCCGCGTTACAGCTCAGCGAAGGGGAGTTGTCATGAGTCTTATGCAGTTTGGCGGCCTGCTGGTGGTCTATCTGCTGTCGCTGGTTTTTATTCTGACGCTGACCTGGCGGGAGTTTAAGCGCGTCCGTTTTAACTTCCATCTGTTCTTTACGCTGCTGTTTCTGCTGACCTTTTACTTCGGCTTCCCGCTGACCTCCGTGCTGGTGTTTCGCTTTAACGTGGACGTGATGCCGGTTGAGAATCTGCTGGAGGCGCTGCTGTCGGCCACAGCGTTTTACGCCATTTATTACGTCAGCTATAAAGTGCGGCTGAAACCGGCCAGCGCGCCTCCGGCTAAGCCCTGGCTGCAGATGAATCGGGTTGAAACCCACCTGACCTGTGTGATTCTGGCGCTGGTCGCGCTGGGTACCGTGACGGTGTTCTTCATTCACAACGGTTTTCTGCTGTTCCGCCTGACCGCTTATAACCAGATTTTCTCCAGCGAAGTATCGGGCGTGGCGCTTAAGCGCTTCTTCTATTTCTTTATTCCGGCGATGCTGATCCCCTACTTTTTACGGCCGACCCGCCGCAACTGGCTGCTGTTTTTGGTCGTGACGGTGGCCTTTGGTTTACTGACGTATGCACTGGTGGGCGGAACACGCGCCAATATCATTATTGCGTTTGCCCTGTTCCTGTTTATCGGCATTACCCGTGGCTGGATCACTCTGTGGATGCTGGCAACGGCGGGTGTGATGGCAATTGGGGGGATGTTCTGGCTGGCGCTGCGCCGCTATAACCTCGACGTGATGGGCGATGAAGCGTTCTATACCTTCCTGTATCTGACGCGTGATACCTTCTCGCCGTGGGAGAATCTTGCCCGGCTGCTGGATAACTACGACAAAATTGAGTTTCAGGGGCTGGCACCGCTGTGGCGTGATTTCTACGTGTTTATTCCGACCTGGCTCTGGCCCGATCGCCCGCTGGCGGTGTTGAACAGTGCCAACTACTTCACCTGGGAAGTGCTGAACAACCATTCTGGCCTGGCGATTTCACCCACGCTGATTGGCTCTCTGGTCGTGATGGGCGGCGTCTGGGCGATTCCGATCGGTGCGGTAGTGGTAGGGATGATTATTAAAGCCTTTGATGCGATCTATCAGCGTGGCTGCCTTGAGGCCAACCGGTACACCGGCGCCATCCTGCAAAGCTTCTGTTTTGGCGCGGTGTTTAACATGATCGTACTGGCACGCGAGGGCCTCGATGCGTTCGGCTCACGTGTGGTGTTTTTCTGCCTCATTTTTGCTGCCTGTCTGGGCATGGCTAAATTACTTTTCTGGTTACTGGATCGCGCAGGTTTAATTCGCGACCGCAGCAGGCGGGTGTTGCACAGCCCGCTCTGATTAACCTCTGGGATTAACGGAAGATATGACAACGTTAAATGAGACGCCGCAGTACCGTATTCGCGGCGTTGATTTGTATGGCTTCGAAAACATGCCGTCGGCGGTGAATTTTCTGATGCCGCCGCAGAGCGTACGCAGCGGTATTTTAGTGGCGATTAATGCGGAGAAGATCCTGACCGCTGAGCGGGATGAGGGATTACGCACGCTGTTAGCGCAGGCGGAATATGCGTACGCCGATGGCATCAGCATTGTGCGCTCGATTCGTAAAAAATATCCACACGCGTCGGTGCAGCGCATTGCGGGGGCTGATTTATGGGAAGCGCTGATGGAACGCGCCGGGCGGGAAGGGACGCCGGTATTTCTTATCGGCGGACGTCAGCAGGTGCTGGATGAAACCTGCGATAAGCTACGTCGGCAGTGGAATGTGAATATTGTTGGCGCGCAGGATGGCTATTTTGCGCCAGCCGATCAGGATGCGCTGTTTGCCCGGATTGCGGCCAGCGGCGCGAAGCTGGTGACCGTCGCGCTGGGATCGCCACGTCAGGAGTTGCTGATGCTGGCGTGCCGTGCGTACTGGCCTGATGCCCTTTATATGGGCGTGGGTGGAACGTACGATGTTTTCACCGGTCATGTGAAGCGCGCCCCTGAGATCTGGCAGCGACTGGGGCTGGAGTGGCTCTATCGTCTGATTCGGCAGCCGAGCCGCCTGCGCAGGCAATTAAAACTGCTTAAATATTTGCGCTATCACTGGCGCGGCGATCTCTGATATTGCTGATAAATGCCGCATTTTCAGGCATCACGAGAGTGGAAATGTACTATTTGTCGACGAAATGCACAAAGCGTAATCAAACGCGTCTTTTTATTTAAAAAGCACTAGACACGATGGGCGCTTATCTCTAGTATGCACATCCGCAACGGCGCTACGCGCCCGTAGCTCAGCTGGATAGAGCGCTGCCCTCCGGAGGCAGAGGTCTCAGGTTCGAATCCTGTCGGGCGCGCCATATCGTTTGTGCGCATGAGCTTCGGTGGTTGATTTACCGCGGTTGGCAGTAGAGATTTAAATGCTGCAGGCTTTAAACCTGTAACATTAAGAATAGTGGTGGCTATAGCTCAGTTGGTAGAGCCCTGGATTGTGATTCCAGTTGTCGTGGGTTCGAGTCCCATTAGCCACCCCAGATTTTGCTGGGAAACGCGAAGGTGGCGGAATTGGTAGACGCGCTAGCTTCAGGTGTTAGTGTCCTAACGGACGTGAGGGTTCAAGTCCCTCTCTTCGCACCAGGCAAAACAGTTAAAAAAATCGGCGAGTAGCGCAGCTTGGTAGCGCAACTGGTTTGGGACCAGTGGGTCGGAGGTTCGAATCCTCTCTCGCCGACCATTTTTAGAAACCTGTCTGAAAAGACAGGTTTTTTTTCGTCTGTAGGAAAGAGGATGAGGACCGACAGAGGAGGTTTGAGCCGAGCGTAGCGAGACAACGTTGCTTCAGCAACGGCCCGCAGGGCGCTGCTCGCAGAGCAGAGTAATCCTCTCTCGCCGACCATATTTAGAAACCTGTCTGAAAAGACAGGTTTTTTTTCGTCTGTAAAAAAGTGGATTTGAATTTCTGCTACGCACCTCATCCCTGAGGTGCGCCCGTAAACGGGCCAGCGCTTTGCGTTGTTCAGAAACGCTCCCGGCGTTTTATCCGGGCGGTGGGACGCTTTCCTCCTCTGACCGTGTTCCCTGCGCGTTGAGCTTCTTCATTGCTGTAAACCCTCTGAAGCTTATGAAGTACTTAATACGTCTGCCATACGTGAAGCGAAGGGAGCATATGCCTGTAGCAAAGCATCGCGGGCCAGGGATGGGCCGCGCTGAGCCTGCCATGGATGGCGTCTTTTGCGTCTTTGCGAAAGGCGTATGCTCCCTGAAGCCCGCAGAGTGGTGAGCGCGAGCCTGCGAAGGGAACACGGTCAGATCGGAAAGTCGCTAATGCCATCCATGGCCGCCCGACCCACGCGATTACGCACCTCATTCATGAGGTGCGCCCGTATCCGGGCCAACGCTTTGCGTTGTTCAGAAACGCTCCCGGCGTTTTAGCCGGGCGGTGGGACGCTTCCCTCCTCTGGCCGTGTTCCCTGCGCGTTGAGCATATTCATTGCTGTCAGAGTTACTCTGCTTTGATTCCACTAGCAATATAAGCAGGAACAATAGCGTCGTGAATTGCCGACAGATAAGTCATTGTTATTGTTAATTTCTAAGAGAGAATGACCTGGTTGTCTCTATTCAGAGACAGAGAAATTTATGGCTGTCGCTTCATCCCGACACATCCTGCCGTACCTCGCTCAGGAAAGGCTTAGCCAACTTCTTAAGATATTGATTGATATAAAATTTAAAAATAAATCTTAACCTGGCACGGCTTGTGCAACACTTTTGCTGTAGATGCTCATTCCACCTCTTATGTCTGCTGATGCTACATAAACCTGGGAATGATGCAGAGCCAATTTTAGGTACCTGTTGTCTGCCTGCCTGTATCGCGTAAGTCTTACAGGGTTAACAGACACCACGTTGAGTCAGGTACCTCCCGGTTGTCTTACCGACCTGATCTTGCACCTGCCCCTGGCAGGTGTTTTTTTTTGCCTGCGCAATGCGACTGGCAGATTGCAGGCACAAAAAAGCCGGGCGAGCCCGGCTTTAACCTGTCTGACAACCGCATCAGACGTTGGGATTATTCTTCAGCGTCAGCAACAATCCTTCACGACGCATCTTTGCGGCCTCTTCCGGACGATGCAGACGATCATAGACATCTGCCAGCCATGCATAATCAAACGCATCCGGACGCTGCGCCAGCGCCTGCTGCAGCGCGTCTGCTGCCTGCTGCCATTCGCCATGACGCATCAGCAACTGTCCCAGCGTACTGTGCAGCAACGGCGTTGCGCCATGCTGTTTAATCTGCTGGCGTAATGCCTTTTCCAGCGCTTCCGGATTACCGCTTTTGATGCGAGGCATCAATAGCACCAGCCGATCGTCATAATGACGCTTGAGGCCCTCCAGCACGATCGACTGTGCGGTGTCGTGATCGTTGCACTCAATCAGATGATCCGCCATTGCCACCTGCAGGGTCGTATCCTGACGGGTTTTGCGGCTCAGCGTGCCCCACCAGCGCTTCAGGCCATCGCTGCCCTGGTCGGCCATTGCCTGATTCATCAGACCCAGCCAGGCCTGCTGCTGTAACGCATCACGATGCAGGTCATCACCGACCTGCGCTTTCTGCATAGCAGGCAGAATATCCAGCAATGCACTCCAGGCGCCCGTACGGACGTACGCCTGTTCGGCCAGGCGCAGCACTTCAGGGTGACGCGGTGCCACTTCCAGCAGGCGATCAATGCTGTGACGAGCCGCATGATCTTCGTTACGGGCCAGCTGAATACGAGCACGGGCAATTTCCACCGGAATGGTATTGCTTTCAGACAGCTCAGCAGCACGTTCAAGATGCTGATTGGCACGAATTTCATCGCCACGCTGCTGGGCGGCTTCCGCGGCCAGCAGGTAGTTCGCTACCGGTACGTCGGCGTGATCGGCATCTTTAGACAGTAATTTTTCTACCTGGCGGTGATCGCCTTCTGCCAGCTTCATCAGCGCAGACTGGGTATGACGCTGCGCGCGACGGCGTTTGCGTCCGGTAAACCAGCCGCGGGTACGCGCCCCGGTGTGCAGCACACGGCGCAGCAGCCATTCCACCGCCAGAATCACCAGCAGGCTGATGATAAGGATAATCACCAGGCCGGTAACGCTGGTTTCGATATTCCAGTTATCGGTCTGAATCAGCACGTAGCCCTGATGACCGGCAATCATCGGTCCCAGCACCACGCCCGCTATCAGCAGGATAAAGAGGATGAATACCTTAAGCATGCTTAGCCTCCCTGCTGATTAGCAGCAGCAGACGGTTGCGCCAACAGGTTCCGCACGCGGGTCTGCATAAGCTGTTCCAGCAACGGCTGACTTTCCAGGTTATCCGGCAGATCCATATTGATGTTCTGCTGGCTCAGCTCATCCAGTTGGGCAAGGAAGGCTTTGGTGGCAGCATCATTAGTGTCATACCAGGCGCGAACCCAGGCGGACACGGTATCGATAGATTGTTTATAAATCTCATCCTGATGACGTGGTACGGCCTGCGCAGCAATCAGCAGACGCGAGCGGATATTCTCACGCAGGTAAACATCCTGATTCGGGGCCAGCAGCGGCTGTGCGGTATTATCGCGGCGGCGGATAGTAATAAAGTCATCCATAAAGTTATGCCAGCTTTTCACCAGATTCTGACGCCATTCACGTACCGAACCTGAGAGTTCGCCGCCGTCACTGTCCATCGGCGTATCATCGCTGTCATTATCGGCCAGACGCAGATTATCAACGTTATTCGACAGTTGATTCAGCTTGAGGATCACGCCGTCGTAGTCGACCTGCGTAACAGAAGAGAGGTTACTGATATCCTGAGTCAGGGCGCGACGCACATTCATGACGCTGGGATCGTTCATGTCAGCCAGACTGGCATCGGCGCTTTTCAGCAATGCAGCCGCGGTAGTGACATCCTGATCGCTCCAGAGTTTGCGGCCAGCCAGTTTCACCAGATAGTCCGCCTGTGCCAGCAGCCAGCTACGCACGTCGTTGCCAGAAATCACGGCCACTTTTTCACGCAGCGTTTCCAGCGCTTTTGCTGACGCAGCCTGCTGTTGCTGTGCCCTCTGCAGGGCAGTTTCAGCGCCACTCAGTTGCTGTGTCAGCTGCTGTTTATCGCTGCTGGCCTGCTGCTGCAATGCGCTTAACTGGTCGCTCAGCTTCTGATTGGTTTGTGCCTGTAAATCAGCCTGATGTTTCCCGTTAAGGTATAAACCTGCACCCATCGCCAGCGCGATGACAATCGCAACTGCACCCAACACCATGCCACCCTTTTTCGCATTACGCGGTGGTGTGCTGTTGCTGGAAGGAGAGCGGTCAACCGCTGGGGTGGTTTCTTCAACCATGGCGGAGGAGTCTTTTTGTTCCGTCATATGTGGCACATCCCATTGTTAAAGTTCAGCGTAACGCGCGCAGCAGCGCATCGTTATCGGCACCATCGGCTACCTGAATATCCTGCCAACCCAATCCTGCGGCCAGGGTAGCCAAACGTTCACTGACGACTATCAGTCGGCAGTTGAGCAGCCATTCCTCGCGATCAACCGCGGGGAACAGCGAAAAAAGCTGTTGTAACATTTCACCACTGGTCACCACCAGCACAGAGACGCCGCGATCGCGCCAGCGGCGGCCTTCAACCGGTCCGTCATAATGCTTCTGGCAGCGCTGGTAGCAGGCAGCAAACGTTACCTCAGCACCTCGCCGGGTTAATGTTTCTGCCAGCAATTCGCGTCCGGGATCGCCACGCAGGATCAGCGCACGTTTACCGGCAACCTGCTGAAGCGTGTTTATCTTGATCAATTCCTCACTGGTTTCATGCGCATGAGGCCAGGTCACCTGCTGTCCGCTGACGGTGTGAAACGCCAGCGCGGTGCTGCGACCAATTGCATAATAGTCCAGCTCCGTGGGCCATGCTTTGATCGCGTGCTGTGCGTAGTGAATCACCTGCTGAGAAAGAATAAAGACGAGATCACCGGCACGAAGTCCGGCGAGCCTGTGAGGCAGGGAATCGAGATCAGCGCCTGGCGCAAACTCGATCAACGGCAGGCTCCACGCCTGTTTGCCAAGGGCATGCAGGCGTGACACCAGCTCTGCCGCTGCGGGTTCCGGGCGCGTCACCAGGATGGTCATGCCGGCGGCTGCCCCTGATAGACCTCTTTCAGGATTTCACGCGCGCCGCCGTTCAGCAGTTCATCGGCAAGTGAGATGCCCATCTCTTCAGCCTGAGCGCGGGGACCACGGCGTTCGCCGCTGACCATCACCCGGCCATCCGGTGCACCGACCATGCCGCGCAGCCAGAGCTTATCGCCTTCCAGCACCGCGAAACTGCCAATGGGGACCTGGCAGCCACCCTCTAAGCGGGTATTCATGGCGCGTTCCGCTCTGACACAGACTTCGGTGTCAGCGTGGTTCAGTGCCCGTAACAGGTCAATCAGGACGCTATCATCCAGACGGCATTCAATGCCGACTGCACCCTGACCCACGGCGGGCAGGGAGACTTCGGCAGGCATTGCCTGGCGAATGCGATCTTCCAGCCCCAGACGCTTCAGTCCGGCGACGGCAAGAATAATCGCGTCATACTCGCCGGCATCGAGCTTGCCGAGTCGGGTACCCACATTGCCGCGCAGCGAGCGGATCACCAGATCCGGACGGCGCGCGCTAATCTGGCACTGACGACGCAGGCTGGAGGTACCTACAACGGCACCCTGTGGCAGCGCATCAATGGAGTCATAGTGATGAGAAACGAACGCATCACGCGGATCGTCGCGCTCGCAGATGGTTACCAGGCCCAGACCTTCAGGGAAACTGACCGGCACATCCTTCATAGAGTGCACTGCCATGTCGGCACGGCCATCCTGCATTGCCAGCTCAAGCTCTTTGACAAACAGCCCTTTACCACCGACTTTTGCCAGCGGCGTATCAAGGATAATGTCACCTTTGGTGACCATAGGCACCAGCTCAACGCGCAGTCCTGGATGGGCACTCATGAGTCGTTGCTGTACATAATGTGCCTGCCATAATGCGAGCGGGCTTTGTCTTGTAGCAATTCTGAAAATTTTGTCTAACATGCTGTTAACCATTTTTATCGTTCACTGAATATCCTATCATCTCTGGGTGAATACTGTCAGTTTCAACGGATTGAAAACGGCCTGTGCGCGGTTTCAGGCCCGGTTTATCAAGCCATAGCGTGGCAACCAGTGCCGAAAAGGCGGGAAGCTGGTAAGAACGTGCTAAACTGTTAAGTAGCGCAACTTTCTTTACGGTCAATCTGCCGAGTGATAGATTGATCACGTTTCCAGCAATTATCTGCCCACTTTTTTACTTTTATAAGCGGCAGAGCGTGGAAACAGGGTGCTTAAACACTGGGACAATCAGGCGAAACGTCTTGTACCTCTACATTGAGACACTGAAACAGAGACTGGATGCAATTAACCAGCTGCGCGTTGATCGTGCGCTGGCTGCCATGGGACCCGCTTTCCAGCGCGTCTACAGTCTGCTGCCAACCTTATTACATTATCAACATCCGCAGATGCCGGGTTACCTTGAAGGTAGCGTTCCACATGGCATCAGCTTCTACACGCCTGATGAAAATCAGCGACAGCTGCTGGCCGATCTCACCGGCGACAGCGACCTGCGCCATGCCGATGCGCCGAAAGGCGAAATGCCGATCACTGCGATCTACTCTATGGGCAGTACCTCCTCGGTCGGGCAGAACAGCGTCTCGGATCTCGATATCTGGGTGTGTCATCAATCCTGGCTTGATAATGAAGAGCGGCTGAATCTGCAGCGTAAATGTACGCTGCTGCAGAAGTGGTGTGTCTCGATGGGCGTGGAAGTGAGTTTCTTCCTGATTGACGAGAACCGCTTCCGTCATAACGAAAGCGGCAGCCTGGGCGGTGAAGACTGCGGCTCCACACAACACATTTTACTGCTGGATGAGTTTTACCGTACCGCGGTTCGTATGGCGGGCAAACGCCTCCTGTGGAATATGGTGCCGGGCGAAGAAGAGCACCATTACGATGACTACGTGATGTCGCTGTACGCCAAAGGCGTGCTGACCCCCAATGAGTGGCTCGATCTGGGCGGCCTCGGCACGCTGTCGGCGGAAGAGTATTTCGGTGCCAGCCTGTGGCAGCTCTATAAAAGTATCGACTCGCCTTATAAAGCCGTACTGAAAACGCTGCTGCTGGAAGCCTACAGCTGGGAATACCCGAACACACAACTGCTGGCAATGGATATCAAACAGCGCCTGCACGACGGCGAAATCATCTGCTTTGGCCTCGATCCTTACTGCATGATGCTTGAGCGCGTGACGCACTACCTGACCAGCGTGGACGATCAGCCGCGCCTTGATCTGGTGCGTCGCTGCTTCTATCTCAAAGTATGTGAAAAGCTCAGCAACGAAGATCATCAGCAACGCACCGGCTGGCGTCGCGAGATTTTATCGCAGCTGGTTAAAGAGTGGGGCTGGAACGAAGAGAAGATCGCCATTCTGGACAACCGTGCCGGGTGGAAAATCGAGCGGGTGCGCGAAGCCCATAACGAATTACTGGATGCGATGATGCAGAGTTATCGCAACCTGATCCGCTTTGCCCGTCGCAACAACTTAAGCGTCAGCGCCAGTCCGCAGGATATCGGTGTATTGACCCGTAAACTGTATGCCGCGTTTGAAGCGCTGCCGGGCAAAGTGACGCTGGTGAATCCACAGATTTCGCCCGATCTCTCTGAACCGAATCTGACCTTTATTCATGTGCCGCCTGGCCGCGCCAACCGTTCCGGCTGGTATCTTTATAACCAGGCACCGGACATGGATTCGATCATCAGCCATCAGCCGCTGGAATATAACCGCTACCTGAACAAGCTGGTGGCCTGGGCGTGGTTCAATGGTCTGCTGACCCGTAAAACCCGGCTGCATATTAAAGGCAATGAGATTTGCGACCTGGCGCGCCTGCAGGAGCTGGTTAACGATGTTTCCAGCCACTTCCCGCTGCGTCTGCCTTCGCCGACGCCAAAAGCGCTCTACAGCCCGTGCGAAATCCGGCACCTCGCGATTATTGTTAACCTTGAGCACGATCCGACGGCGGCCTTCCGCAATCAGGTGGTGCACTTCGACTTCCGCAAGCTGGATGTCTTTAGCTTTGGTCAGCAGCAGCAGTGCCTGATTGGCAGCATCGATCTGCTCTATCGCAACTCCTGGAATGAAGTGCGTACGCTGCACTTTAGCGGTGAACAGGCGATGATCGAAGGGCTGAAAACCATTCTCGGCAAGATGCATCAGGATGCCGCACCCCCGGATACGGTGGAAGTGTTCTGCTACAGCCAGCATCTGCGCGGTCTGATTCGCACGCGCGTGCAACAGCTGGTCTCTGAATGCATTGAGCTGCGCCTCTCCAGCACACGTCAGGAGCCGGGCCGCTTCAAAGCGCTGCGCATGGCAGGCGAGACCTGGGGACTGTTCTTTGAACGCATGAGTGTCTCGGTGCAGAAGCTTGAAAACGCCGTGGAATTTTATGGCGCGATCTCCAACAACAAGCTGCATGGGTTGTCGATCAAAGTCGAAACGAATCAGACGCCGCTGCCACCGGTAGTGAACGGCTATGCCAGCGAAGGCATCATTCAGTTCTTCTTTGAAAACACCACGGATGAGCGCGGCTTCAACATCTATATCCTTGATGAGACCAATCGGGTTGAGGTCTATCATCACTGTGAAGGCAGCAAAGAGGAGCTGGTGCGCGACGTCAGCCGCTTCTACTCCTCATCGCACGATCGCTTCACCTATGGGTCGAGCTTTATCAACTTCAACCTGCCGCAGTTCTACCAGATTGTGAACACCGGTGATCGATTCCAGGTGATTCCATTCCGGAGTCAGACGCTGACGCAGCTCTGTACGACGCAGCCTGACAACGACAACAGCGACTATCAACCGCGCTATCAGGTGCATTGATGCTGACGGGCTGCCTGCGCTCTGCAGGTGGCCGCTATCTTCCTGGCCTGTCACCCGGTTCACGCTATTTGCGGGGATTTCCTGTTGCTTTTCCACCTTCAACTGCGATGATAAGCATCCAGGTAAAGGACATAAAGAGCATAAAGAATGAAGAAAGTAATAAGCCTGTTGGCCATGACACTGGCAGTAATCAGCCTTGCAGGTTGTGGTCTGAAAGGACCGCTCTACTTCCCGCCGAAGGACCAGCCGAAGAAACAACAAGCCCCAACCGACCGCCAGAAAGCGGATGCCTCTAAAGCCGATGTCGGCGGGCTGGTGACCGGCAATTCAGGCGTAAAAGCGAACTAATCTGATGGCTTATCCGGCGGAGCAAAAAATGCAGTTCTCCAAAATGCACGGTCTCGGCAACGATTTTATGGTTGTGGATGCAGTGACACAAAACGTCTTCTTCTCGCCGGAATTGATCCGCCGGCTGGCCGATCGTCATCTGGGGATCGGTTTTGATCAGCTGCTGATTGTTGAACCGCCTTACGATCCCGATCTCGATTTTCACTATCGAATTTTCAACGCTGACGGCAGTGAAGTGGCGCAGTGCGGCAACGGTGCACGCTGTTTTGCCCGCTTTGTTCAGCTGAAAGGGCTGACCAACAAAAGCGACATCCGGGTCAGTACCCAGAATGGCCGCATGGTGTTAACCGTGACGCCTGACGATCACGTGCGCGTGAACATGGGTGAGCCCAACTTTGAGCCTCAGCAGGTGCCGTTCCGCGCCAACAAAGCCGAGAATCTCTATCTGCTGCGCGTGGCCGAACAGACGGTGATGCTGGGTGCAGTGTCGATGGGGAATCCCCACTGCGTCATTCAGGTGGAAAGCGTTAAAACCGCGCAGGTTGAACTGCTGGGCCCGATTCTCGAGAGCCACGAGCGTTTCCCGGATCGCGTCAATGTCGGTTTTATGGAGATCATTAATCCCGAACATATCCGGCTGCGCGTCTACGAACGTGGAGCGGGTGAAACGCAGGCGTGCGGCAGCGGCGCCTGTGCTGCCGTTGCATGCGGCATTCAGCAGGGCATTCTGGCACCGAAAGTGCGTGTCGACCTGCCTGGCGGGACGCTGCATATCTCCTGGAAAGGTGCCGGTCAGCCGCTCTACATGACCGGGCCTGCGACACACGTCTACGATGGGTTTATTCATCTATGAAAAATATCGAAGAGCAGGCTGACAGTTCGGTTCTGCTGGACGATCAGGCTGTCAGTGATTATCTGCGGCAGAATCCCGATTTCTTTATCCGTAATGCCCGCGAAGTTGAACAGATGGCGGTGCCGCATCCGGTGCGCGGCAGCGTGTCACTGGTCGAGTGGCATATGGCGCGGCAACGCAACCACATCCAGCGGCTGGAAGAAGAGATCACCCTGCTGATGGAGCAGGCCAGCGCTAACCATGAGCTGTTTGATCGTCTGCTGTCGCTGGAAAGTCATCTGGCCGCGGCAGATTCGCTGCAGGATATGCTCAACCGTCTGCATCGCTGGGCGCGAGAGTTAGGCCTGGCGGGCGCCAATGTGCGGCTGTTCAGTGATAAATGGCTGCTGGGCGCGCCCTCCGATTTCTTCCAACTGAGCCTGTCGCGTCAGGCGTTTGAACCGCTGCGTATTCAGCGCTTCGGCAACCAGCATCATTATCTCGGTAATATCAATGGGCCGGAACTCCTGCTGCTGCTGCCGCAGGCCAAAGCAATTGGCTCGGTTGCGATGTCGCTGATGGGCGAAGAGGGCGATCTCGGCGTGCTGGTATTCAGCAGCCGTGACAGCCAGCACTATCAGTCGGGCATGGGAACGCTGCTGTTACAGCATCTTTCACAGATGATGCCTGGCCTGCTTTCCCGTTGGGTAGAGCGCGCATGAGCAGCGCGCTGCAGGAGGCGGTCGACGGATTTCTGCGCTACCTGAAAGTGGAGCGCCAGCTGAGTCCGTTAACCCAGAGCAGCTATGCGCGCCAGCTGACCGCGCTGGTTGCAATTGCTGATGAGATGAAGCTCGGCAGCTGGGCGCAACTGGAACCTGCGCAGGTGCGCAGCATGGCGGCGCGCAGTCGTCGCGCCGGACTCTCTGCCAGCAGCCTCGCGTTGCGTCTCTCCGCCCTGCGCAGTTTTCTCGACTGGCAGGTGAGCCAGGGGTTGCTCTCCGCTAATCCGGCCAAAGGGGTGATGACGCCACGTAAAGCGCGCCATCTGCCTAAGAATATTGATGTGGATGAAGTGAACCAGCTGCTGGAGATCGACCTTAACGATCCGCTGGCGGTGCGCGACCGCGCAATGCTGGAAGTGATGTATGGCGGCGGGCTGCGTCTCTCCGAGCTGGTGAATATGGATTGCCGCCACGTCGACCTCGATTCCGGCGAAGTGTGGGTCGTGGGTAAGGGCAGTAAAGAGCGCCGGGTGCCGATTGGCCGCACGGCGGTCACCTGGATCCAGCACTGGCTGCCGCTGCGTGAAACCTTTGGCGGCCAGGATGATGCACTGTTTCTGTCGACGCGTGGCAACCGCATCTCGCCCCGCAACGTGCAGAAACGCTTTGCCGAATGGGGCATCAGACAGGGTGTGGCGAGCCATATCCATCCGCATAAGCTGCGACACTCTTTTGCCACGCATCTGCTGGAGTCCAGCGGCGACCTGCGTGCCGTGCAGGAGTTACTGGGTCATGCGAACCTCTCGACTACCCAGATCTACACCCATCTCGACTTCCAGCATCTGGCTTCGGTGTATGACGCTGCGCATCCCCGCGCCAAACGAGGAAAGAACGAATGAAGTTTTATCGTCCGCTGTCGGCCATAAAAGCCATGACCTTCGATCTTGATGACACGCTCTACGATAACTATCCAGTAATCCGTCGCACCACGCTGGAGTCTCACGCTGCTTTGCAGGCTTTTCATCCGGCGCTGCGTGACTTCACGCCGCAGGATTATCAGCAGTTGCGCGATCAACTGCTGCAGCGCGAGCCTGAGATCTATCATGACGTTTCAGAGTGGCGACGCCGTTCGGTAGAGCTGGCGATGCTGAATATCGGCCTCTCTGCTGCGGAAGCGACCGCGGGCGCGGCAGAGGTCATGGCGGTGTTCCATCAGTGGCGGAGTCAGGTCGAGATGCCGGACGAGACGCATCAAACGCTGAAGGCGCTGGCGGAAAAAATCCCGCTGGTGGCGGTAACCAATGGCAACGCCAGCCCGGAAAAAATGGGCATCGCTGAATATTTCCGCTTCACGTTGCGGGCCGGACCTGACGGGCGTGCTAAGCCGTGGCAGGATATGTATCAGCTTGCCGCGCAACGCCTTGATATTGCGCCACAACACATTCTGCATGTGGGCGACGACCTGACTACTGATGTCGCCGGCTCACTGCGCTGCGGCATGCAGGCCTGCTGGGTTAACCTGCGGCAGGGCAACCTGATGCATATCCCGGATGCGCGCCTGTTGCCGCATGTCGAAATTTCGCGGTTGGCATCACTCACCTCACTGCTATAATGGCTGTAAATTTATCCAGTCGTCTCCCTTTTTCTGCCAGGCCGCTGTGCTTTATCCGGCGTCCGTGGCGCAGCCTGACTGGCCGCGACAATGCCTTACGGCAGGCGCAGTAAACAGCGCGGCGACGGCGTTTTTCTCTGGTAAACGGTGCTTATGGACGTTTCTGAACTGCTCGACGGTTTGAATGACAATCAGCGCGCGGCCGTTGCGGCTCCGCGCAGTAACCTGCTGGTGCTGGCAGGCGCGGGCAGTGGTAAAACGCGGGTGCTGGTGCATCGCATTGCCTGGCTGATGTCAGTCGAGAACTGCTCACCTTATTCGATCATGGCGGTGACCTTTACCAACAAAGCGGCAGCAGAGATGCGTCACCGTATCGAACATCTGATCGGCACCAGTCAGGGCGGGATGTGGATCGGGACTTTCCACGGTCTGGCGCATCGCTTACTGCGTGCCCACCATCTTGACGCCGGTCTGCCGCAGGATTTTCAGATCCTCGACAGTGAAGACCAGCTGCGTCTGCTCAAGCGCCTGATCAAATCGATGAACCTTGATGACAAGCAGTGGCCTGCGCGCCAGGGCATGTGGTACATCAACGGCAAAAAAGATGAAGGCCTGCGGCCAAAGCACATTGAAAGTTATGGCAATCCGATTGAGCAGACCTGGCTGCGCATTTATCAGGCTTATCAGGAAGCCTGTGACCGCGCCGGTTTGGTCGACTTCGCCGAGCTGCTGCTGCGCGCTCATGAGCTCTGGCTCAACAAGCCGCATATCCTGAATCACTACCGCGAACGCTTTACCAACGTGCTGGTGGATGAGTTTCAGGATACCAACAACATTCAGTATGCCTGGATTCGGATGCTGGCGGGTGACAGCGGCCGTGTGATCATCGTGGGGGATGATGATCAGTCGATCTACGGCTGGCGCGGTGCGCAGGTTGAGAATATTCAGCGCTTTCTGCAGGATTTTCCTGGCGCGGAAACGATCCGTCTGGAGCAGAACTATCGCTCAACCAATAATATCCTGAAAGCGGCCAACGCCCTGATCGCCAACAACAATGGCCGTCTGGGTAAAGAGCTCTGGACCGAAGGCAGCGATGGCGAACCGATCTCTATCTACTGCGCTTTTAATGAGCTGGATGAAGCACGCTTCGTGGTCAACCGCATCAAGGTCTGGATGGAGAACGGCGGTGCGCTCAACGACTGCGCCATTCTCTATCGCAGCAACGCCCAGTCGCGTGTGCTGGAAGAGGCGCTGCTGCAGAGCAGCATGCCGTACCGTATTTATGGCGGCATGCGCTTCTTTGAACGCCAGGAGATCAAAGATGCGCTCTCCTATCTGCGTCTGATGGCGAACCGCAATGACGACGCCGCCTTTGAGCGCGTGGTGAATACCCCGACGCGCGGCGTGGGCGATCGCACGCTCGACGTGGTGCGTCAGACGGCGCGTGAACGTCAGATGACGCTGTGGCAGGCTACGCGCGAACTGCTACAAAGTCGCGCACTGGCTGGCCGCGCCGCGTCTGCACTGCAACGCTTCTGTGAGCTGGTCGATTCACTGGCTACCGAAACTGCCGAATTACCGCTGCATGTTCAGACCGACCGGGTTATCAAAGACTCTGGCCTGTGGCTGATGTATGAGCAGGAAAAAGGCGAAAAGGGTCAGGCGCGTATCGAAAACCTTGAGGAGCTGGTGACGGCAACCCGTCAGTTCAGCTATCAGGATGAAGATGAAGATCTGATGCCGCTGCAGGCCTTCTTATCCCACGCGGCGCTGGAAGCGGGCGAAGGTCAGGCAGATAAATGGCAGGATGCGGTTCAGCTGATGACGTTGCACTCAGCAAAAGGGCTGGAGTTCAGCCAGGTCTTTATCGTCGGCATGGAAGAGGGCATGTTCCCAAGCCAGATGTCGCTGGATGAAGGCGGGCGGCTGGAAGAGGAGCGTCGTCTGGCGTATGTCGGTGTGACCCGCGCGATGCTCAAGCTGACGCTGACCTACGCTGAAACCCGCCGACTCTATGGTAAGGAAGTGTATCACCGGCCTTCCCGTTTTATCGGCGAACTGCCCGAGACCTGCATCGAAGAAGTGCGTCTGCGCGCCAGCGTCAGCCGTCCGGTCAACCATCAGCGTATGGGTGCCCCGGTGACCAAAAATGACAGTGGATTCGCGCTGGGCCAGCGTGTTCATCACGCAAAATTTGGCGAAGGCACCATCATTAATCTGGAAGGCAGCGGTGAGCACAGTCGCCTGCAGGTGGCGTTTCAGGGTCAGGGAATCAAGTGGCTGGTGGCGGCTTACGCGAAGCTGGAAACGCTTTAGCACGCGGTTGACGGCTTTTTCGTCTCAGCGTAACATGCGCCCACTATTATCATGAGAGGACAATGCCTTGGACACGCCCAGTCGATGCTGGCTCAATGACCTGGATATCAGGCATAACATCTAAGGCTACCTCTTTACGCGGGTAGCCTTAGCGGTTATCAGCGACCTCCCTTTTTGATTCCGTCGCGCGAGTCAGCACTGATTTATCTTTGAAACTCTGTTTCCGTGTTCAGGCTGCCTGTTCCCTTTAAAGGAACGGCGGACCGCTTTGTCCCATTTAGTCTGCAATGGGGAGTATTGCTATGCTGAGCGCATTTAAACTGGATCACAGCCGCCTGACGCGACTGGAGCTGGAAGACGAAACCGACAAACTGACCAACTCTGTCTGGGTCGATCTGATCGAGCCGGAAGAGGGCGAGCGTGACCGGGTGCAAACGGAGCTGGGCCAGAGCCTGGCAACACGGCCAGAGCTGGAAGATATCGAGGCCTCGGCACGCTTCTTCGAAGATGAAGATGGTCTGCATATCCACTCCTTCTTCTTCTATGAAGATGCTGACGATCATGCCGGTAACTCCACCGTGGCGTTCACCATTCGTGAAGGCCGACTCTACACGCTGCGCGAACGTGAACTGCCCGCTTTCCGCCTCTATCGTATGCGCGCCCGTAACCAGACCCTGATCGATGGCAATGCCTTTGAGCTGCTGCTCGACCTGTTTGAAACCAAAATCGAACAGCTGGCGGATGAAATCGAGAACATCTATAGCGCACTGGAGAAACTGAGCCGGGTCATCATGGAAGGTCAGCAGGGCGAAGAGTACGATCAGGCGCTGTCGCGGCTCGCCGAACTGGAAGATATCGGCTGGAAGGTGCGTCTCTGTCTGATGGATACCCAGCGCGCCCTGAATTTCCTGGTGCGTAAAGCGCGTCTTCCGGGTAATCAGCTGGAGCAGGCGCGGGAAATTCTGCGCGATATCGAATCGCTGCTGCCGCATAACGAATCGTTGTTCCAGAAGGTCAACTTCCTGATGCAGGCGGCCATGGGCTTTATCAACATTGAGCAGAACCGCATCATCAAGATCTTCTCAGTGGTTTCCGTGGTGTTTCTGCCGCCGACGCTGGTGGCCTCCAGCTATGGGATGAACTTTGAGTTTATGCCGGAACTGAAGTGGAGCTTTGGTTATCCGGCCGCGATCGGCCTGATGATTCTGGCCGGACTGGCGCCTTATCTCTATTTCAAACGTAAAAACTGGCTTTAAAATAAGAACGGGCCATCTGAGATGGCCCGTTCTGCTGGCTCCTGTCCCCATTTCTGCGTAATCTTACCCTCCTGTTTTTACAAATTATTAACTTTTTATGGACGCTTTTTCGTTGCGCGCGCAGTGGACGCTACTGCTGCTGATCTCGGTACTACTGGGCGCGGTGCTGCATTATTTTCATGTACCCGCCGCGCTGCTACTGGGACCGATGATTGTAGGTGTGGTGATGGGCCTGTCAGGAGCCACACTGCGAATTGATAAACGATTCTTCCTGCTTGCTCAGGCGGTGCTGGGTTGCATGATTGCGCAGAGCCTGTCGCCTTCGATTCTGACACCGCTGGTTCAGGAGTGGCCAATCGTGCTGGCGGTGCTGCTGCTGACGCTGGCCGCCAGCGGCCTGTCGGGTTTTCTGCTGGTTCGCTTCAGTCATCTGCCTGGCCCGACCGGCGCATGGGGCTCGTCACCGGGCGGTGCTTCGGCAATGGTAGCAATGGCGGGGGACTTTGGCGCTGACGTGAGACTGGTGGCGTTTATGCAGTATCTGCGGGTACTGTTTGTCGCCTCGGCGGCCGCGCTGGTCGCGCGCATCGGGCTGGGCGATGAAGCGCACAGCGTTTCGCTGCTCTGGTTTCCCGTGCTGAATTATGGCTTTGCGATTACGCTGATGGTGATGCTGGCCGGCGCGTGGCTGGGGACACGACTGCGCATTCCTTCTGGCGCGCTGCTGCTGCCCGCGCTGGCGGGGGCGGTACTGAACAGCAGCCATATCGCAGTGTTACAGGTGCCGGAGTGGCTACTGGCCGTGGCCTATGCGCTGATTGGCTGGAGCGTGGGATTGCGTTTCACTCGCCCGATCTTTCTGCTGGCACTGCGCACGCTGCCGCAGATGCTGGCCTCAATCTTCGGGCTGATGCTGTTGTGTGGCGGGCTGGCGTGGATATTGACGCGCATGCTGGATATCGATCTGATGACGGCCTATCTCGCCACCAGTCCAGGCGGGCTGGACACAGTGGCGATTATTGCTGCGGGAACCCAGGTCAACATGGCATTTGTGATGGCGATGCAGACGTTGCGTCTCTTTACCATCCTGTTGACCGGCCCGGCTTTAGCGCGCTTTATTTCACGCTATGCGCGCGCGGGAACGGAATGAAAACGCTACCGCATCGCAGACAAACACCAGCAGCGCCAGCCAGATAAAGCCGAAGGTTACCATCTTGTCTGGCGTGATGGTTTCACCGTAAAACACCACCGCCAGCACAAACATCAGCGTCGGGCCGAGATACTGAAAGAAACCGACCGTAGAGAGGCGCAGCCGGCTGCAGGCCGCCGCAAACAGCATCAGTGGAATGGTGGTCACAATGCCCGCTGCGATCAGCTTCAGGTTGAGACTCAGCGGGTTCGCCGATAAATGACTGGTGGCGCTGTCGGCAAAGCCAAACAGATAAATGGCTGCCAGCGGAAACAGCCACAGGGTCTCAATCAGCATGCCGCTCTGTGCATCGACCTGGATCTTTTTGCGCATCAGACCATAAACGGCAAAGCTCAGGGCCAGCCCCAGCGCGATAACTGGCAACGATCCAAACTGCCACAGCTGCACCAGCACGCCGACGGTGGCCAGCAGCACGGCGAGCCATTGCAGGCGGCGAAACCGTTCGCGCAAAAACAGCATGCCGAACACCACGTTGATCAGCGGGTTAATAAAGTAGCCCAGGCTGGCTTCCAGCATATGCTGATTGTTGACTGCCCAGATAAACAGCAGCCAGTTGCCGCCGATAGTCACGGCCGTCAGCGCCAGCAGCAGCACTTTTTTAGGCTGACGCAGCACGCCTCGCACGCCGGGCCAGCTTCGGCTCAGGGTAATCAGCAACACCATAAAAAGTGCCGACCAGATTACCCGGTGCGTCATGATTTCTGTGGCGGGAACCTGTTTGACCAGCTTGAAATAGGCGGGCGCAATGCCCCAGATAAAGTAGGCGCCCAGTGCAAAGCCAATGCCCTGGCGGGTTTGTTGCGTATCCATATGCGATCCATTCAGTGGCATAGTTAGCCGATAAGATAGGTGGCGGTAGCCGTGGCGATGTAATCGCCCTGTTGATTGTGCAGTTCCACGCGTGCCACGGCGACTTTGTTACCGGCGCGCAGCAGGCTGCTGGTGGCGGTGAAGCGTTCGCCGCGTCCGGGACGCAGATAGTCAACGCGCATATCGATGGTGCCCATACGTGACAAACGCTGGCGCAGATCCGCTTCGCTGATGCTCTCCTGACGGGTTAACGCATTGCTGACGCAGACCATCCCCGCTGCCACATCGAGTACCGACGCAATAACACCACCATGCAGAATCTGCTGCGCCTGGTTGCCCACCAGCATGGTTTTGTTATTGAAGCTGATCTCTGCGTAGTCTGCGTCAAGGCGCATCAGCTCCAGGCCTAACGCCTGATTAAATGGCATGTGATAAACAAAAATTTCGCCGACCAGCTGGCGAGCGTCCTGCGGTGTCAGCACGGGTGATGACATGATGATGTGTCCTGAAAAATCGGGCCAGAGGGGCGCGGAACATGAATGAGTTGTGTATTCTATGCCGCCTGCGAGGGTGTTTCCAGTTTAAGAAAACAGCACTCATGCTCGCTGCCATTTGCGTGTAGAATGGCCTGCTTTTTACAACACCCTTTCAGTTATTCTGATACGCAGCTGTTCACCGGAGAATTTTATGCGTAAGCATCGCGCCTTGCTGGCGGCAATGTTGATATTTCCTGCGCTGGCGCAGGCGGATGAAGCCCGGATTAAAGAGGTTCATGACGCGCCACAGGTTCAGGGCAGCATTATTGCTAACCTGCTGGAGAAGCATGATAACCCGTTTGTTCTCTATCCTTACGAGAACAACTATCTGCTCTACACCTATACCAGCGACCTCAATAAAGAGGCGATCTCCTCCTATAACTGGGGTGAAAACGCTCGCAAAGATGAAGTGAAATTCCAGCTCAGCCTGGCGTTTCCGCTGTGGCGCGGTATTCTGGGCGACAACTCGGTGCTGGCAGCCTCTTACACCCAGCGTTCCTGGTGGCAGCTGTCAAATAGTGCTGAGTCATCACCTTTCCGTGAGACCAACTATGAGCCGCAGATTTTTCTGGGCTGGGCGACCGACTACTCGCTGGGTGGCTGGACGCTGCGTGATGTCGAACTGGGTCTGAATCACCAATCTAATGGACGAAGTGACCCGACTTCACGCAGCTGGAACCGTGTCTATGCGCGTCTGATGGCGGAGAACGGTAACTTCCTGGCGGAAATCAAACCCTGGTATCGTATCCCTGAAGGGGCGAGCAGCGATGATAATCCCGACATCACCAAATATATGGGTTACTACCGCACCCGGCTGGGCTATAAGTTCGGCGACAGTATCTTCAGCGTAGAGGGCAACTATAACTGGAACAGCGGTTATGGCGGCGCGACAATGGGCTGGAGCTACCCTATCAGTGAACACGTCCGCTTCTATACTCAGGTGTTTAGCGGCTACGGTGAATCACTGATCGATTACAACCATCGCCAGACACGTCTGGGTGTGGGTGTAACGCTTAACGACTTGTTCTAATCCCTAACGTAAGACAGGAATCGCGTGGCAACCTCGGCAGTTCTTAATCAGGAAACGCTGGCGCAGCAGGTATTGCAGGACACCTTCGGCTACCAGCAGTTTCGTCCCGGTCAGCAGACGATCATTAATCAGGCGCTGAGCGGGCGCGACTGTCTGGTGGTGATGCCCACTGGCGGCGGTAAATCGCTCTGTTATCAGATTCCGGCGCTGGTGCGCGAAGGGCTGACACTGGTGGTGTCGCCGCTGATCTCACTGATGAAAGATCAGGTCGATCAGTTGCTGGCGAACGGCGTGGCGGCAGCCTATCTCAACTCCACCATGACGCGCGAGCAGCAGCAGACGGTGATGGCTGACTGTCGTACCGGCCGGGTTAAGCTGCTCTACATCGCCCCTGAACGCCTGATGATGGATAACTTCCTGGACAGTCTGGCGCACTGGCAACCGGCGATGCTGGCGGTGGATGAGGCGCACTGTATTTCACAGTGGGGCCACGATTTCCGTCCGGAATATGGTGCACTCGGGAAGATGCGTCAGCGCTTCCCGGAATTACCGGTCATGGCATTGACGGCGACGGCGGACGAAACCACCCGCAACGACATCGTTAATCTGCTGCACATGCAGGATCCGCTGATTCAGATCAGCAGCTTTGACCGCCCCAATATTCGCTACACGCTGGTGGAAAAATTCAAACCCACCGATCAGCTGCTGCGCTACGTTCAGGATCAGCGCGGCAAATGCGGCATTATCTACTGCAACAGTCGGGCGAAGGTGGAAGACACCGCCGCGCGACTGCAAAGCCGTGGATTCAGCGTCGGGGCGTATCATGCCGGAATCGACAGCGAACAGCGTGCCCGCGTGCAGGAAGCGTTCCAGCGTGACGATCTGCAAATCGTAGTGGCAACTGTGGCTTTTGGCATGGGCATCAACAAGCCCAACGTCCGTTTTGTGGTCCACTTTGATATTCCGCGCAACATCGAATCCTATTATCAGGAAACCGGACGAGCCGGACGTGATGGTCTGCCCGCCGAAGCGATGATGCTTTACGACCCGGCCGATATGGCCTGGCTGCGTAAATGCCTGGAAGAAAAAGTGCCCGGGCCGCTGCAGGATATTGAGCGCCACAAGCTCAACGCGATGGGCGCGTTTGCTGAAGCGCAGACCTGCCGCCGCCTGGTGCTGCTGAATTACTTTGGCGAGGGTCGCCAGCAGCCGTGTGACAACTGCGATATCTGCCTTGATCCGCCAAAACGGTATGACGGCCTGGTTGAAGCGCAAAAAGCGCTTTCCGGCATCTATCGCGTGGGCCAGCGGTTCGGCATGGGCTATATCGTTGAGGTGCTACGCGGGTCCAACAACCAGCGTATCCGTGAGCAGGGCCATGACAAGCTGCCGGTCTATGGACTGGGCAAAGATCAGAGCCACGAACACTGGGTCAGCGTGTTACGTCAGTTAATCCATCTGGGGCTGGTAACGCAGAACATCGCTATGCATTCGGCTTTGCAACTGACCGAAGCAGCACGACCGGTCCTGCGCGGTGAAGTGCCACTGATGCTGGCGGTGCCGCGTTTAATTACCGCGAAAACAAAGAGCAGCGGTCCGGCGAAGTTTCACGGTGGTAACTACGATCGCAAACTGTTCGCCAAACTGCGTAAGCTGCGAAAAGCAATCGCCGATGAAGAGAATATTCCGCCTTACGTGGTGTTCAATGACGCCACACTGATAGAGATGGCAGAACAGATGCCGGTCAGCGCGTCCGAGATGCTTAGCGTCAACGGCGTGGGTCACCGCAAACTGGAGCGCTTTGGCAAACCCTTCCTGGTGATGATCAAAGAGCATCTTGATGATGAAGAGTAAAGGACACTAATCATGCTGATGTTATTCGCAACCGTGGCGCTGGTACATCTGGTGGCGCTGATGAGCCCCGGCCCCGACTTCTTTTTTGTCTCACAGACCGCCGCCAGCCGATCGCGCAAGGAGGCGATGATGGGTGTGCTGGGCATTACCCTGGGTATTGTGGTCTGGGCAGGCGTGGCGCTGATGGGCCTGCATCTGATCCTGGAAAAAATGGCGTGGCTGCATCAGATTATTATGGTTGGCGGTGGCCTCTATCTGCTCTGGATGGGCTGGCAACTGATGCGCTCGGCGCGTCAGCGTCATAGGCAGCCGCAGCAGGATGAGCCGGTGGTAGAGCTGCCGAAACGCGGCATGAGCTTTCTCAAGGGCCTGCTGACCAACCTGTCGAATCCTAAAGCGATTATCTACTTCGGCAGCGTCTTCTCGCTATTTGTGGGTGATGATGTCGGCTCAGCAGAGCGCTGGGGTCTGTTCCTGCTGATTGTCGGTGAAACCTTTGCCTGGTTTACCCTGGTGGCGGCTATCTTTGCGCTGCCATGGATCCGCGCGAAGTATCAGCGGCTGGCGAAGTGGGTGGATGGTATGGCTGGCGTGCTGTTCGCCGGTTTTGGTATCCACCTGATTATTTCGCGTTAAGCCCTTATGCCGGAGGGCGCGCTGCGCATCCGGCAGTCATTCCACCTCCTGCCGCTCCCTCTGAACGTCATCTGCGTGACGACTGTCACAATCTGCACCCGATGATGCCTCTCTGTTGCAACTGCAGATAAATAGTCACCATTCGTTAATTAATGAAACCATCACCTCCGGTATGGTCGTACCAACGGACTATTTTTTCATGGAGATGATAATGCGAGTAAAACCCCTGTTGCTGTTTTTCATCACCGCCTGTATCAGCGCCTGCGCCTCGCCTGATGCTGCCCATTACCGTGCCCCTGATCCGGCGAAAGTAGAGAGTGTCCCGGCTATTCTGGCGCAGATACCTCCGGCGTCAGAGCGGCCGCAGGGCGAGAGGATTAGCCAGATTTCCGCCGCGTTTCTCGGTACGCCCTACCAGGCCGATACGCTGATCGGATCGCCCGATACGCCGGAAGCGCTGGTGATCAATTTCAACGGTGTGGATTGCTTTACACTGCTTGATTACGTCCAGGCGCTAAGCCGCAGCCACGACCGCGTCAGCTTTGAGGCCAGCCTGATTCGGACCCGCTACGCTGGCGGTGAGGTCAGCTACCTGCAGCGTCGCCACTTTTTTACCGACTGGTCTGCCGTTAGCCCACGCAATGCCGATGACGTAACCGGCACCCTTAGTCCGAATGCGGTAACGGTAGTGAAGCAACTGAATCGTCAGGCCAGCGGAAAAGAAAGGCTGCCCGGTCTGGGTGTGATTCCTCGCCGCATTACCTATATTCCGGCCCGGGCAATCACACCAAAGGTGCTGAAGCAGATCCAGACTGGCGATTACATTGGGGTTTACACGCCCGCTCAGGGGCTGGATGTCTCGCATGCCGGGATTGCCGTCCGGCATGATGGGAAATGGTGGTTCAGGAACGCTTCATCACTGGCCGCTAATCGCAAAGTTGTCGATGTGCCGTTCAGGGAATATATGCAGTCGAAGTCGGGCATCATTGTATTACGTGCGGTGCCGCTGACTGCGCCTTAATGGTGCCTGGGAAGAAGGGGTTAAACAGGGAGTGTTCGCGCCGACCTCAGTGTGTCGGCGCAAAAAGTGTTAAGCGATTTTTCTGGCGCTGGCCAGCAGTGCGCCCACCGCCATAAACAGTCCACCAAAAATGCGGTTCATTAACTTCATCTGCTTTGGCCCTTTAATCCAGCCAGCAATGTGTGTGGCCAGTGTTGCGTAGCCAATCATTACGATGATATCGACCACCACCGTGGTCACACCCAGCACCAGATACTGCATAAACAGCGGCTGATGTGGCTGGATAAACTGCGGGAACAGGGCAGCCAGAAAGACGATGCTTTTCGGGTTGGTCAGGTTAACCAGCACGGCGCGTTTGAACAGGCGACGACGCGGCATCGCTTTGGCGACCGCATCAAGATCGATGCCACCTGCTGAGCGCCACTGCTGAATACCCAGCCAGACCAGATAGGCCGCACCGGCCCACTTCAGGATTTCAAACGCCAGCAGCGACTGAGAAAACAGCGCACCCAGTCCGATGCCGACCAGCACGATGTGCAGCGCCAGGCCAACCTGCAAACCCGTGATCGAGGCTACTGTGCCGCGATAGCCATGGCTGATACCGGTACTCATGGTATTGATTGCGCCGGAACCGGGCGACAGGCTGAGAATTGTGGTGGTAAGCAGGTAGGTCAGCCACCATTCGATGGTCATGGGTCAGGCTCTCTTTAGTCGCGGATTTGTGACACAATACGCCAGAAATAAGCGCGGCGCTATGGCATGCGCAGGGCATTCAGGACTCTGTATCCGGTCATCAGGAGGGCGAATGAATCAACACAAAGCCAGTTGGCTGCGACGAGAAAAAGCCTTTGCTGCCTTCGCCACCGGGCCGCTGCTCGATTTCTGGCACAGTCGTGAGGAGCTAGAGTTTACCGGCGTGGGTAATCTGACACTGCGCTATGTCCGCTTCACATCGCCGCAACATAAGCGTGTGATCCTGATTGTGCCGGGACGCATCGAGAGTTACATAAAATATCCTGAGCTGGCGTACGATCTGTTTCACTGCGGATTTGATGTGGTGATCCTCGATCATCGCGGTCAGGGGCGTTCCGATCGCCTGCTGGAAGATTCACACCGTGGTCACGTGGCGGAATTTACGCATTACGTGGACGATCTTGAAACGCTCTATCTGAAAGAGATTGTCAGCGGTCACTACCAGCAGCGCTATGCGCTGGCTCACTCAATGGGTGGCGCAATCTTAACGCTGTTTCTGGCGCGTCAGCCGCAGGCATTTCATGCAGTGGCGCTGGTGGCACCCATGTTTGGCATCGCCTTACCGCTGCCCTCTTTTCTGGCCCATCGGATCCTGGACTGGGCGGAGAAACGTCCAGCCTTACGCGATGGCTATGCGCTCGGCACCGGACGCTGGCGCGCGCATCCGTTTGGCATTAACCGGCTGACCCATAGCGCCGAGCGTTACCGGCGTAACCTGCGTTTTTATGCGGACGATCCGGCGATTCGTGTGGGTGGGCCGACCTACCATTGGGTACGTGAAGGCATCCATGCGGGGCGCAACATCATCAGTCAGGTTGATAAGATTACGACGCCGCTGCTGCTGTTACAGGCCAGCGATGATCGCGTGGTCGACAATCGTTCGCAGGACCTGTTTTGTGCCGCGATGGCTGCTGCGGGTCATCCGTGTGAAGGTAATAAACCACGGGTGATCGACGGCGCGCGTCACGAGATCCTGTTTGAAAAAGATGAGATGCGTGCCGAAGCACTCAATGCAGTGGTCGACTTTTTTTCATCGCATCACTGACGTTATTTATCCGACCGGTAAAAACCGGCAGAACCAGATACCCGAGGTTTTCATGTATCACATCGTTGCATCCGATCTGGATGGCACGCTGCTTTCTCCCGAACATCGCCTGACCCCTTTTGCACGTGAAACGCTGCAGCAGCTGGTCGCTAAGGATATTCACTTTGTCTTCGCCACCGGTCGTCATCATATCGATGTCGGACAGATGCGCGACAGCCTGGCGATTCCGGCCTGTATGATTACCTCAAACGGTGCGCGCGTGCACAATGCAGAGGGCGAGCTGGTGTTCAGTCATAATCTGGATGAGGATATCGCCAGCGACCTGTTTGGCCTGCAATATCATCACAGCGATATTCTGACCCACGTTTACCGCGACGATGAGTGGTTTGTCAGCCGTTCAAGTCCGGCTGAGCAAGACTATTTCCGCGAGTCCGTGTTCAACTATCAGGTCTACGAGCCAGGTCTGCTGCCAACCAGCAACATCAGCAAGGTCTTTTTCACCTGCGAAAACCCTGAGCATCTGATCCCGATGGAGCAGGCAATTGAAGCGCGCTGGGGCGATCGGGTTAACGTCAGTTTCTCGCTGCCAACCTGTCTGGAAGTCATGGCGGGCGGCGTGTCGAAAGGCCATGCGCTGGAAGCGGTTGCGAAAACGCTGGGCCATTCACTGGAAAGCTGCATTGCCTTCGGCGACGGTATGAATGATGTGGAGATGCTGTGCATGGCAGGTAAGGGCTATATCATGCAGAACGCCCATCAACGGTTGAAAGATACGCTGCCGGAGCTGGATGTGATCGGTTCAAATGCTGATGATGCGGTGCCGCAGACGTTGCGCACGCTCTATCTGGCTTAAGCCGTTAGCGTAAAAAGGGCCGGTATCCGGCCCTTTTTTATTGCCGTCAGGCAGGGGTCTTTTTGTGTTTGTGTTCGCTGACCATGGTCAGTAACAGCAGAATAACCGCCAGCACACAGCCCGCAATCATCACCATGAAGCCGCCATCCCAGCCGAAGTAATCGACGGTGTAACCGACAATGGCGCTGGCCGCGACCGAACCGCCGAGGTAGCCGAACAGGCCGGTGAAGCCCGCCGCTGTCCCCGCCGCTTTTTTCGGTGCCAGTTCCAGCGCATGCAGACCAATCAGCATCACCGGACCGTAGATCAGGAAGCCAATCACGATCATGCAGGCCATGTCAACGCCAGGATTGCCCGCGGGGTTGAGCCAGTAGATCACGGTCGCGATGGTCACCAGCGTCATAAAGAACACCCCGGTCGCACCGCGATTACCGCGAAACACTTTGTCCGACATCCAGCCACACAGCAGCGTTCCCGGAATCCCCGCATATTCATAGAGGAAGTAGGCCCACGACGACTTATCCAGCGTGAAGTGTTTGACTTCGCGCAGATAGGTTGGTGACCAGTCGAGGATGCCGTAGCGCAGCAGATAGACAAACACGTTGGCCAGCGCGATGTACCACAGCAGCTTGTTCGGCAGCACATACTTCATGAAGATCTGTTTTGCCGTCAGCTCCTCTTCGTGACTGGCATCGTAGTCGGGCGGATAGTCGTTTTTGTACTCTTCAATCGGTGGCAGACCACAGGATTGCGGCGTGTCGCGCATTAGCGCAAAGGCCAGAATCGCAATGGCAATCGCGCCAAACGCGGGCATGTAAAGTGCCGCTTTCCAGTCGTTGAACCACGCCATACCCAGCAGGAAGAGCAGCGGTGGAATACCGCCGCCCACGTTATGCGCACAGTTCCAGACCGAGACAATCCTGCCTCGCTCCTTCTGCGACCACCAGTGAACCATGGTTCGTCCACACGGAGGCCAGCCCATGCCCTGGAACCAGCCGCAGATAAACAGCAGCACAAACATCACCATGATGCTGGAGGTCGCCCAGGGGACGAATCCCATGATCAGCATCACAGCTGCGGCCAGAATCAGGCCTGCCGGTAAGAAGACGCGCGGGTTAGATCGGTCAGAGACCGAGCCCATGATGAATTTTGAAAAGCCGTAGGCAATGGAGATGCCGGACAGGGCAAAGCCGAGATCGCCACGTGAAAAACCCTGCTCCACCAGATAGGGCATGGCGAGCGCGAAATTTTTTCTGACCAGATAATAGGCCGCATAACCAAAGAAGATCCCGATGAAAATTTGCCAGCGCAGACGGCGGTAGAGCGGATCGACGTGATCCTCCGCCACCTGAGGCTGACGTGGTGCAGGTTTAAAAATGCTCAGCATCAGTGAGGCCCTCCAGGGCACATTATGGTTTTTAATTCCCGGCAGGTTGGAGCAGGAAAGTGCAGAACAAAATGGATGCATAATGTTCCATTTCGCGCAAAGAATAGTGTTAGTTGCGCAACGTTACTGTGATGAATGACACATTTGTTACAGTTTTATTACAATGAGGAGCGGAAGCGATCATCTGATGGATCATTTCGCGCATTTTATGTGGCTGAAAACCTATTCTTTCGACTTTTATGTCAGGAAGTGTAAGCAGGCTGTCCGGAAGGCTTTTTAATTGCCTGGTTTATAATCAGATGTCAACCAGATTTCACAGCCTGACGGCGGCACATTGTTTACACTGACGGCCTGTTAATTTCGGGGTCGTCGCCGTGTTTTTATTGATTATTACCACCATTCTGTGGGCATTTTCGTTCAGCCTGATTGGCGAATATCTCGCTGGCCAGGTGGATAGCTGGTTCTCTGTGCTGATGCGGCTGGCGCTGGCTGCGCTGGTGTTTTTGCCTTTCCTGCGCTGGCGTGGTCATCGCCTTTCAACGCTGCTGCTTTATATGCTGGTGGGGATGCTGCAACTGGGGGTGATGTATCTGCTGAGCTTCGAAGCCTATCTCTACCTTAGCGTGTCAGAATTCCTGCTGTTTACGGTGATGACGCCGCTTTATGTGACGCTGATTTACGATCTGATCAGCCGTCGTCCACTGCGCATCGGCTATATCTTTAGTGCGCTGCTGGCGGTGGCTGGCGCGGCCATTATTCGCTATGACAAAGTCAGCGATCATTTCTGGTTCGGTCTGCTGTTAGTGCAACTGGCAAACATCTGCTTCGCGGCTGGCATGGTGGGCTATAAACGTCTGCAGGAGACCCGTCCCATGCCACAGCATACGGCCTTCTCATGGTTCTACCTGGGGGCGGTGTTGATTGCGGTGATCGCCTGGTGTGCCTGGGGCAATCCGCAGAAATTGCCGACCACCTCATTGCAGTGGGGCATTCTGGTCTGGCTGGGCGTTGCGGCTTCCGGTCTCGGCTATTTTATGTGGAACTACGGTGCGACGCAGGTTGATGCCGGTACGCTGGGCATTATGAATAACATGCACGTGCCTGCCGGGCTGCTGGTGAATCTGGCTATCTGGCAGGAAAAACCGCACTGGCCGAGCTTTATTGCGGGCGCGCTGGTGATTCTTGCCTCGCTGTGGGTGCATAAGCGCTGGGTGGTGGGGCGCGGTGACCTGTCATAAACAGGCCTGTTGCATGGGTGCGGCCTCCCGGGCTGGCGCGTCCGATCGCGAAGGAATCTCACATCCCTGTGGATCGGCCGGGCCATTCCTGGCCCGGACGCTTCGCTCTTCAGACGCGCCAGCCCTGGAGACTTAACAGCATCATCGCAGTAGAACCAGGGGCTCAGAGCGAATATGAAGGAGGGGATGGGTCGCTGAAACGTAGAGCATTCGCGATGGAGCTGGCGTATGCGATCGCGAAGGAATCTTACAGGATGGTTCAGAAATGCCCCCGGCGCTTTTTCCCCCTGCGACGAACGCTCCACCGATGACCCGCTTTCACTCCCCAGAGCTGGCCTGGTGTTGCTGATTAAAAAGCCATGAAGAAGCTTGAGGGAAGAGGTGGCGCAACTGAGGAGCAAAGCGTCCGAGCCAGGGATGGCGAGGCCGTGCTGCATGGATGCAGGCTTTCTTTGCGATCAGATGCGCCACTTCTGACCACGCAGGTACCCGAAGCGATCAGCCACAGACGTTAAGCAGGCTTCTCACTCTTAGGGCGCTGAATCATCGCCAGCCCTTTCAGGAAGTTACGCAGAATCTGATCGCCGCATTCGCGGTAGTTCTTATGATCAGGTTTGCGGAAAATCGCACCAATCTCAGCCTGTGAAACGGTAAAATTCACGCGCTTCAGTACATCAGGAATGTCGGTGGTTTTCAGATCAAAAGCGATACGCAGCTTTCTCATGAAGATGTTATTGGTCATCTTGCGCTCAATCGACGGCGCGGGCGCATCTTCACTTTTGCCGCGACGGTAGAAGATCAGGCCATTCAGAAAATAACCCATCAGCACATCGGGGCAGGGACGGAACGCAGCATCGTCATCTTTTTTCAGCCACGCCTGAATATCCGCCAGCGGCACGTCACATTGTGCCAGCGCAAAAATCTCCACCATTTTGGCATCGCTCAGGTTGAGCATGTAGCGCACGCTGCGCAGAATATCATTGTTAGTCATGGTGAGATCTTCTCATGGTCAGTCGACAGGCTGCGCATTATAGGGGATTTTGCCCGCGTTCGCGCAGGTTTGTGTCCGTCGGATTACCGCTGTAACACGGCACCAGGCCGCGCGGCGTCACGCACAAACGGCAGATGCTCACAGGCGTGCTGTCGGGCAAAGCGGATAAAGGCTTCCAGCACCGGCTGACGCTGTTCTCCTTCGCGTACGGCTGCATAAAGACGGCTCCAAAGTCCATCACCTAGTGTGCGCGTGACGACCAGACCCTGCTTCTCAAAACTCTCTACCACCCAGTGCGGCAGTGCGGCAATCCCCATCCGTGCCGACACCATCTGAATCATCAGCAGGGTATTATCCACACTTTTCAGGGCCGGGCTGACGCCAGCGGGCTGCAGGAAGTGACGCCAGATATCCAGACGCTGACGCTGCACCGGATAGATCATCAGCACTTCATCGGCTAAATCTTCCGGCGAAATCTGCTCAACCTGGGCCAGCGGGTGATCCGTCGCCAGTACCAGCCGTACTTCATAATCAAACATCGGTGAGTAGAACAGGCCCGAGCGCGCCAGAATGTCGGAGGTCAGCACCACATCCAGCTCACCCTGCTGCAGAGCAGGCTGCGGATCAAAGGTCACGCCCGATTTAAAATCCATCACCACCTGCGGCCAGCTCTGACGGAATTTATCCAGCGCTGGGGTCAGCCACTGAATGCAGCTGTGACACTCAATCGCCACCCGCAGCGTGGTCTGATGCGGCTCATGGCAGGCCTGCAACGCCTGCTGAATCTGCGGCAGCACCTGCTCTGCCAGCTGCAGCAGAATATCGCCCTGCGGCGTAAAGCGCAGTGGCTGACTTTTACGGACGAACAGGCGGAATCCCAGCCGCTGCTCCAGATCGCTGAACTGGTGAGACAACGCCGACTGCGTCTGATGAAGCTGGGCTGCCGCCGCCGCCAGCGATCCCGTATTGCGCAGAGCCTGAAGCGTCCGCAGGTGCTTGAGTTCGATCATGAGAGTCCTTCACATCGAAAATGAACATATTGCGCTTGAGCAACATACAGTACCCGCAGAGTATAGCAGTGTAAACATCTGGACGGCTAAACATCTTTGGCTGCCCATTTAAGCCAAAGTGAAAGATTATCTGGAGAACAGCACATGACTATCCTCAACCATACCCTCGGCTTTCCCCGAATTGGCCTGCGCCGTGAACTGAAAAAAGCACTGGAGCGTTACTGGGCAGGCGACAGCACGCAGCAGGCCTTACTGGAGACGGGCCGCGAGCTGCGTGCGCGACACTGGCAACAACAGAAAGAGGCGGGCGTCGATCTGCTGCCGGTCGGCGATTTTGCCTGGTATGATCATGTGCTGACTACCAGCCTGCTGCTGGGCAACATACCCACGCGTCATCAGAACAAAGAGGGGACCGTTGATCTCGACACGCTGTTTCGTCTGGGGCGCGGTCGTGCGCCGACTGGCGAGCCTGCGGCGGCGGCAGAAATGACTAAATGGTTTAACACCAACTATCACTACATGGTGCCGGAATTTACTCAGGACCAGACCTTTAAACTTACCTGGACTCAGCTGCTGGATGAGGTGGATGAGGCGCTGGCGCTGGGCCACAACATCAAACCGGTGCTGCTGGGACCGGTGACGTATCTGTGGCTGGGTAAAGTTAAAGGTGAGCCCTTTGAACGTCTGTCGCTGCTGGAAAGGATTCTGCCGGTTTACCAGCAGGTGCTGGCAGAACTGGCGAAGCGCGGCATCGAATGGGTACAGATTGATGAACCCGCCCTGGCACTGGAGCTGCCGCAGACGTGGCGCGAAGCCTTCCAGCCGACGTATGACGCGCTGCAGGGTAACAGTAAGCTGCTGCTGACCACCTATTTTGACAGCATCGGACAGAACATTGATGTGATTCGTGCGCTGCCGGTGCAGGGCCTGCATATCGATCTGGTTCATGGCCGCGATGATATTGAGCAGCTGAATCAGCAACTGCCCGCCAGCTGGCTGCTGTCGCTTGGCGTGATCAACGGACGTAACGTCTGGCGTGCCGATCTGAGCCGCTGGTTCAGTCGCCTGCAACCGCTGACCAGAGCGCGTGAACAGGTGTGGATTGGCTCCTCCTGCTCGCTGCTGCACAGTCCGATCGATCTCGGCGTCGAGACCCGGCTGGATGATGAAGTCAAAAGCTGGTTCGCCTTTGCGCTGCAAAAATGTACAGAGCTCTCGCTGCTGAGTCAGGCACTCAACACGAATGATCCCGCCTCGCTGGAGGCCTGGAGCGCACCGGTGCGCGCCCGTGCTTATTCCCGCCGTGTGCATAATGCCGCGGTAGGCCAGCGTCTTCAGGCCATTACGCCACAGCACAGTCAACGTCTGAGCGCCTACCCGGTGCGGGCACTTCTGCAGCGTCAGCGTTTCAATCTGCCCGCCTGGCCCACCACGACGATCGGTTCTTTTCCACAGACCACTGAAATTCGCGGCCTGCGCCTCGATTTTAAGCAGGGCCGTCTCGACAGTAATCATTACCGCACCGGCATCGCGGAGCATATTAAACAGGCGATCATCGAACAGGAGCGGCTGGGACTGGATGTCCTGGTTCACGGTGAAGCAGAACGTAACGACATGGTTGAGTACTTCGGCGAGCATCTGGAGGGATTTGTCTTTACCCAGAATGGCTGGGTACAGAGCTACGGTTCCCGCTGTGTGAAACCGCCTGTGATCATCGGCGATGTCAGTCGCCCAGAGGCGATTACCGTCGAGTGGGCCCGATATGCTCAGTCGCTGACTGACAAGCCGGTAAAAGGAATGCTGACCGGCCCGGTGACGATTCTCTGCTGGTCATTCCCGCGTGAAGATGTGCCACGGGAAACTATCGCAAAGCAGATCGCGCTGGCGCTGCGTGACGAAGTGGAAGACCTGGAGAAAGCAGGCATTGGTATTATTCAGATCGATGAGCCTGCACTGCGTGAAGGTCTGCCACTGCATCAGTCTGAGTGGGCAGACTATCTGAACTGGGCAGTGGAGGCGTTCCGGCTGAATGCGGCGGTGGCGCGGGATGAAACCCAGATTCATACGCATATGTGTTACTGCGAGTTCAACGACATCATGGACGCCATCGCTGCGCTGGATGCTGATGTGATCACGATTGAAACCTCACGGTCTGACATGGACTTACTGGAGTCGTTCGAACACTTCGACTACCCGAATGAAATCGGCCCCGGCGTCTATGACATTCACTCGCCTAATGTCCCCAGCGTGGCGTGGATAGAGGCGCTGTTGCTGAAGGCGGCGAAACGGATTCCGGAAGCGCGTCTATGGGTAAACCCGGACTGCGGTCTGAAAACGCGTGGCTGGACGGAAACACGTCAGGCGCTGGCCAATATGGTGACGGCGGCAAAGAAACTGCGTGGTGAGACGGCGTAGGAATGGGACCGGATGGCAATAAACAGGGGCGCAGAAGCGCCCTGTTTATTTATTTTGATGCCACGCCATACTGCCTGAACCAGGCCAGCATCCGCTGCCAGCCATCATTGGCTGATTCAGCATGATAGCTTGCACGATAGTCAGCATTAAAGGCATGGCCCGCTTCGGGATAGACGATGATCTCGGCGGTTGCATTGGCGGCATGGAGTGCCTGACGCATCTGCTCGACGCTCTCCAGCGGGATACCCTCATCCTGGCCACCATACAAACCTAATACTGGCGCATTCAGGTCGACCGCAATATCAATAGGATGCTTCTGCTGCTTCAGCGTGCGCTCGCCGGTCAGTCGCCCATACCAGGCAACCGCGGCGCGTAGCTGTGGGTTATGCGCGGCGTAGAGCCAGCTGATGCGGCCACCCCAGCAAAAACCGGTGATGCCCATGCGACGGATATCGCCGCCGTTGCGTGCCGCCCAGTTAGCGGCATGATCGAGATCGGCCAGCACCTGGGTGTCAGGCACTTTGCTGACCAGCTCGCTGAACAGCGTCGGGATATCGTTATACTCAGTCGGGTCGCCTTCGCGGAAATAGAGCTCAGGCGCAATCGCCAGATAGCCTTCCAGCGCCAGACGGCGGCAGATGTCCCGGATGTGCTCATGGACACCAAAGATCTCCTGCACCACCAGCACCACAGGCAATGGGCCTTCCGCTGAGTGCGGTTTTGCAAAAAATGCCGGCATGTTTTCGCCCTGGCTGGGCACTGAGGTTTCACCTGAGTGAATGGCCGGGCTTTCGGTAATAATGGTGGTAGAGGCGGTGGGCTGCACGGCAGGGGCAAAGCCGCCCGTCGCCGGTTTTTGTGCCATATTGTCACTGGGTTTCATTATTCTCTCCGTGCAAGCATTTACGCAATCACGTAACTATAGCCTGGCCGTAAAGCGTCTGCGTCCAGGTGTCGGTTAACAGAATCAACAGCGAATAAAATCATCCACCTCTTTAACATTGCGCCGACCCTGACACAGCCTCGCTGAGGGCTATCCGGATGAATAAGACGTAATTATGTGATTAAAATCACATTTTATGTTCCGGGAAATGTAACTTTCATTTTCTTAAGTGAATTTTGTCACATATTTATCGGGCGTGCTGGCGTAGAGTGGCGCGCTACCTTCCCTTAACAGGAGTCTGAAAATGACACAGTCTGACGTTTTCCATCTTGGCCTGACAAAAGCCGATCTGCAGGGCGCGACCCTGGCGATTGTGCCGGGTGACCCGGAGCGTGTGAAGAAAATTGCCGGACTGATGGAAGATGCCACGCATCTCGCCTCACACCGTGAATTTACCTCCTGGCTGGCTAAACTTGATGGCAAGCCGGTCATTGTCTGCTCAACGGGCATCGGCGGTCCTTCTACATCGATTGCGGTCGAAGAGCTGGCGCAGCTTGGCGTGCGTACCTTCCTGCGAGTCGGTACCACAGGTGCTATCCAGCCACACATTAACGTCGGCGATGTGCTGGTGACCACCGCGTCCGTTCGCCTGGACGGAGCAAGCCTGCATTTTGCCCCGATGGAATTCCCGGCTGTCGCTGACTTCGCCTGCACCACCGCACTGGTTGCCGCCGCTGAAGCCTGTGGCGCGAAAACCCACATTGGCATCACCGCCTCTTCTGACACCTTCTATCCGGGCCAGGAGCGCTACGACACTGTTTCAGGCCGTGTCGTCAGTCGTTTCAAAGGATCGATGAAAGAGTGGCAGGAGATGGGCGTGCTTAACTATGAGATGGAATCTGCAACGCTGTTAACCATGTGCGCCAGCCAGGGTCTGCGGGCCGGCATGGTCGCGGGCGTGATTGTGAACCGTACTCAGAAAGAGATTCCGGATGCGGTCACCATGAAGCAGACAGAAAGTGACGCAGTGAAGATTGTGGTCGAAGCGGCGCGTCGTTTATTATAATGACCGCGTCGGGCAACAGGTTTTTTGTCCAGACTCAAAACCTGTTGCCGGTAGTTAACGGCGCGTAACATCAGTGAAACCTGAGAGTGTTTATGCGCAATACGATTCCTGTCCGACGTCCTGTCCCTGGCGCTAATCCTGCGGCAATCAATGCCCGTCTGGAACGCAGCGCCGAACGTTTTCGCGCCGCCATGCAGCAGGGTAACCACGCGCTGGCTGCTCAGTGCTGCGAAGAAGTCCTGCGCTCCATGCCCAATCAGATGCAGGTGCTGAGCGACTACGCGCTCTGCCTGCTGCGTCTGGGTCAGTACAATAAATCGTACAAAATCTACCAGAAGATTTATCAGTCACCGCCCGCTGTGCAGGCTACCGCCTCTGAAACCTGGCTGGATGGCTTAACCGAAGTGTGCGGCTGGCTGGGTAAAAAGGAAGAGGTGGCACGTTTTGGTCTGACATCGCTAATGCGCTCTGATGCGCGTTTCAGTCAGGGACAGCGTGCCGCGTTTCCTGCTCCGCAACCTGAGCCTGTCGATCTCAGCCAGCCACATCAGAATGTCATCGCCTTCTGCCTGTATGGCGATCAGCCACGCTATTGCGAAACGCTGATTAAAAATGTTGAGGTGGCGCCTGAGTTCTATCCCGGCTGGGTTTGCCGCATCTACCTTGATGACAGCGTGCCGCAGCATGTCTGGCAGCGCCTGGACCAGCCACATGTGCAACTGGTCGATATGTCTCACGAAAAAACGCTGTTTCCGACCCTGTGGCGCTTTCTGGTGCTCGACGATCCTGACGTGAAGCGTTTTATCGTGCGCGATGCCGACTCGCTGCTTTCAGAGCGCGAAGCGGCGGCGGTTAACGCCTGGCTGGCATCGCCTTACTGGTTCCACCATATGCGTGACTACTTCTCCCATACCGAACTGCTGCTGGCAGGGATGTGGGGCGGCTGTCACGGTGTTTTCCGGAATGTGGAGCAGGCGATGCGTGATTTCATTGCACAGTATCAGGGCAGCCAGCGCTTCACCGATCAATATTTCCTCAAAGTGGCGTTATGGCCCACAGTGCGTGAAAGCCTCCTGAGCCATGATGAACTGTTCAACTTTCATCAGGCCCAGGCGTGGCCTGATCATGCGCCCGTGCGCTGGCAGACGCCGCATTTCCACGTAGGCAGCAATGCCGGCTTTGCCAGTATGACCGGTAAATCCAGCGCTCCTGAAGGGAGCAGACAGCGCGTCGCGATCACTTCTGGCGAGACAACCTGGCATTATCTGGCGCAGGTCAAAAACGGCGAGTGGCTTTTGCCGATGCCATTCTTCCTGATTGATGAGTGGCAGGCTGGAAAGCTGACGGTAGCGGCCCTGTAAGGCGCTGAATGCCGGTAAATTTATCTGGACATTCATACAGTGCGACTCTACCTTTTTCCTCAGCAGCCTGAGTCGCGGGGAAATCATGGATCAGCACATCATTATCAGCGCCTGTCTGGCGCTTGCCGGGTTGGGGATTGGCTGGATGCTGGCACAGTTACGTGCCGGCCATCAGGTCGCCAGTTTTCAGACCGAGCGCCGTCTGCAGGAAGAGGCGCAACAGCGCCAGCAGCAGCAGATCGAACAGCTTCAGCAGCAGACGCAGCAGCGTGAGCAGGAACTGCGTCAGCTTCATGGCGCGCTGAGCGGGGCCAATGAGCGCCTGCAACAGCTCGATTACTGGCGCAATGAAAGCGAACAGCTTAATCGTGAACTGCGCAATCAGCTGGAGGTTAACAGCGCGCAGGAAGCGGAGCTGCGCGAAGTGACCATCCGCCTTGAAGAGACACGTTTCGCGGCTGAAGAGAAACAGCGCCTGCTGACCAACAGCGAACAACGCCTCAGCGCCCAGTTTGAAAACCTCGCCAACCGTATTTTCGAAAACAGCGGCCGTCGTGTCGATGAACAGAACCGTCAGAGTCTGGACGGGCTGATTGGCCCGCTGCGTGAACAGCTGGATGGCTTTCGCCGTCAGGTGCATGAAAGCTTTGGGGCAGAAGCGCGTGAACGGCACACCCTGACTCATGAAATCCGGCAGTTACAGCAGTTGAATGCGCAGATGGCACAGGAGGCGCTTAACCTGACCAAAGCGCTCAAGGGCGACAATAAAATCCAGGGTAACTGGGGTGAAGTGGTGCTGAGCCGTGTACTGGAGGCCTCCGGGCTGCGTGAAGGCTACGAATATGAAACTCAGGTCAGCATCCAGTCAGAACAGCAGGGCCGGATGCAACCGGATGTCATTGTGCGTCTGCCGCAGGGCAAAGATGTCGTGGTGGACGCCAAAATGACGCTGGTGGCCTATGAACGCTACTTCAATGCGGATGATGAGATCGAACGTGAGCAGGCGATCCAGGAGCATGTCAGCGCCATGCGGGCGCACATTCGCCTGCTGGGACGAAAAGATTATCAACAATTGCCCGGTTTACGGTCGCTGGATTATGTGTTGATGTTCATTCCGGTCGAGCCGGCCTTTTTGCTGGCGATTGACCGCCAGCCTGAGCTGATTGGCGAGGCGCTGCAGCAGAACATTATGCTGGTCAGTCCCACCACGCTGCTGGTGGCGCTGCGTACTATTAACAATCTCTGGCGCTATGAGCATCAGAGCCGTAATGCGCAGCGTATTGCTGACCGGGCTACGCGCCTCTATGACAAGATGCGACTGTTTGTCGATGACATGAGCGGCATTGGTCACAGCCTGGATAAGGCGCAGAACAGCTATCGCGAGGCGATGAAAAAGCTGGCAGAAGGGCGCGGCAACCTGATTGCGCAGACGGAAGGATTTCGTGCGCTGGGCGTGGAGATCAAACGACCCATTAATCCTCAGCTGGCCGAACGGGCCATGCCGGAAAACCGGGCCGCTGACGATGCAGATGACGACAGGGATGCGGATGAGAGTGAGAGGCGTGTGAGGCGCCTCCACGAATAGTATGGGCGCAGCGTGCCTGACTTCCGTGACTCTGATACACTTCGGGAAGTATTGTTTGTGGAGCAGGTAAAACCGATGGCAGATGAATCACAGCAGGAAACTACCCATTTTGGCTTTCAGACGGTCGCCAAAAGCGAAAAAGCTGACAAAGTCGCGGATGTATTTCACTCCGTAGCAGCAAAATATGACCTGATGAACGATTTGATGTCGTTTGGCGTCCATCGTATCTGGAAGCGTTTTACCATTGACAGCAGCGGCGTACGTCGCGGTCAGCGCGTGTTAGATCTGGCGGGGGGTACCGGCGATCTCACCGCCAAATTCTCTCGCCTGGTGGGCGAAACCGGTCAGGTTGTACTGGCGGATATCAACAGCTCCATGCTGAAGATGGGCCGCGAGAAACTGCGCAATCAGGGCGTGGTGGGCAACGTAAGTTACGTCCAGGCCAACGCAGAAGCTCTGCCTTTCCCTGATAACTATTTCGACTGCATCACTATCTCCTTTGGTCTGCGCAACGTTACGGAAAAAGAGAAGGCGCTGGCCTCCATGTTCCGTGTCCTTAAGCCGGGCGGACGCCTGCTGGTGCTGGAGTTCTCTAAGCCTGTTCTGGATCCGCTGAGCAAAGCGTATGACGCCTACTCGTTCCACATTCTGCCGCGCATCGGACAGCTGGTGGCGCAGGATGCAGAGAGCTATCGCTATCTGGCCGAATCAATCCGCATGCATCCCGATCAGGAGACCCTGAAAGCGATGATGAACGATGTCGGTTTTGAAAATACCACTTACTCCAATATGACCGGCGGCATTGTTGCGTTGCATCGTGGATTTAAGTTCTGAGTGAGATGGTAATGAACCTGACGCCCTTGATTACCGCAGGACTGGAAACGGCGCTGAACCGTATTCTCTATCGCGATCGTGGCCTGAAAGCGGCGCGGCAACGCCTGAATGGCAAAGTGCTGACGCTGCGCCTGAGTGAGTTTTCGCATCCGCTGGTGCTGGTTTTCAGTGAGCAGCGACTGGACGTACTCGCGGACTGGCAGGATCACAGTGACTGCACGGTGATTACTTCGCTGAAAACGCTGCCAAAGCTGCGCGATCGCCAGCAGCTGACGCCGCTCATCCGCAGCGGTGAGCTGCAGGTTGAAGGTGACCTGCAGGTGGTGCAGCAGTTCTCTGCGCTAATGGATCTGGCTGAGCTGGATCCGGCAGAATATCTGGCTCCCTGGGTCGGTGATATCGCCGCTCAGGGTATCAGTCAGCGCTCACAACAGGCATTTCGCTTTTTCAAAGGTGAAGTGCAGCGTCGCCAGGATTATCTCGGACAGGCCACTACCGAAGAGTGGCGTGTTGCGCCTGGCTCGCTGGAGTTAGCCTGGTTTTCTGAGGAGGTCGACGCGATGGAACGTTCGCTTGAGGCGCTTGATGCGCGTCTGGCGCAGCTGGAGGCAAAATGAGTTTTGGAGAGATCCGCCGTTTATATCTGATCATGAAGGTCTTTCTGACCTATGGCCTTGATGAACTGATTCCTCAGACACGCCTCACTTTCCTGTTTCGCCTGTGGCGTCGTTCGGTTTTCTGGATCCCGAATCTGCATCAGCAGGAACTGATCGGTGCACGTATGCGCATGGCGATGGAGCAACTTGGGCCGGTCTGGATCAAGTTTGGCCAGATGCTGTCGACGCGTCGTGATCTTTTCCCGCCGCTGATCGCCGATCAACTGGCGATCCTGCAGGACCGCGTTGCGCCGTTCGATGGCGTCAAAGCCAAAGCGCAGATTGAAGCCTCAATGGGCGCGCCGATTGAAACCTGGTTTGATGATTTTGATATCAAGCCACTGGCATCGGCATCCATTGCGCAGGTACACACCGCCACGCTGAAATCGACCGGTAAGAAAGTGGTCATCAAGGTGATTCGCCCCGATATTTTGCCGGTGATCCGAGCGGACATGAAGCTGATCTATCGGCTGGCACGCTGGGTTCCGCGTCTGCTGCCGGATGGCCGTCGTCTGCGTCCGGTCGAGGTGGTGCGCGATTATGAGAAAACCCTGCTTGATGAACTGAATCTGTTACGCGAAGCCGCTAACGCTATTCAGCTGCGCCGGAACTTTGAAGATAGCCGCATGCTCTATGTGCCGGAAGTCTATTCAGATTACTGTAGCGAAACCATGATGGTGATGGAGCGCATCTACGGCATTCCGATTTCAGACGTTGCCACACTGGAGCGTCATGGCGTGAACATGAAGCTGCTGGCAGAGCGTGGTGTGCAGGTCTTCTTCACCCAGGTCTTCCGCGACAGCTTCTTCCATGCGGATATGCATCCGGGCAACATTTTTGTCAGCTATGAGCATCCTGAAGACCCGCAATATATCGGTATCGACTGCGGTATCGTGGGGTCGCTGAACAAAGAAGATAAGCGTTATCTGGCGGAAAACTTCATCGCTTTCTTCAACCGTGACTACCGTAAGGTCGCAGAGTTGCACGTTGACTCAGGCTGGGTGCCGCCCGATACCAATGTTGAAGATTTCGAGTTTGCGATCCGTACGGTTTGTGAACCGATTTTTGAAAAACCGCTGGCTGAGATCTCCTTCGGCCATGTGCTGCTGAACCTGTTTAACACCGCACGTCGCTTTAATATGGAAGTGCAGCCGCAACTGGTATTACTGCAAAAAACTCTGCTCTATGTGGAAGGTATTGGTCGTCAGCTCTATCCGCAGCTCGACCTGTGGAAGACAGCTAAGCCGTTCCTGGAAGAGTGGATTAAGGATCAGGTCGGTTTGCCCGCTATTATTCGTGCGGTCAAAGAGAAAGCGCCATTCTGGGCTGAAAAGTTACCTGAGTTGCCAGAACTCTTTTACGACAGCATGCGCCAGCACAAACTCTTACGGCACAGCGTCGATAAGTTAGTGGGCGACATGAATGCGCAACGCGTCCGTCACCATCAGGCGCGATACCTGTTTGGTGTCGGTGCAACGTTGCTGTTAAGTGGAACGGCGGTGCTGCTCACCCGACCGGACTGGGACTTCTTCCCGGCGGTACTGATGGCAGCGGGAATCGTCTCCTGGTTAATCGGCTGGCGTAAGACAAACTGATTGTCACGTCTGTTTAAAAAAAGGTAATGTCGCTGGCTAAAGCCCGGTTAAAAAGGGCACTCTGTCCTGCATTACCTTATCGTTTTCACAGAATATTAGAGGCTATCTCATGGGCGGTATCAGTATCTGGCAATTGTTAATCATTGCCGTGATTGTTGTTCTTCTGTTCGGTACCAACAAATTACGTAATCTGGGTTCAGATTTAGGTTCTTCGATTCGTGGCTTCAAAAAAGCCATGAGTGATGAGGATGACAAAAAGGATCAACCGAAAGAGCAGGACGCTGACTTCGCGGCCAAAACACTGGCGGACAAACAGCAAACTTCGGCTAACAAAGAAGACGCCAAGAACGACAAGCAGGTGTAAACCGTGTTCGATATTGGTTTTAGTGAACTGGTATTGGTGTTCGTTATCGGGCTGATTGTTCTCGGCCCGCAACGTTTACCGGTCGCGGTGAAAACCGTGGTCGGCTGGATCAGGGCGATTCGCTCGCTGGCAGCCAATGTACAACATGAACTGGCGCAGGAGCTCAAGCTGCAGGAATTGCAGGAGAGCCTGAAAAAGGTGGAAGAAGCGGGCCGCGGCACGCTCTCCCCTGAGCTGAAAGAGTCGATGGAAGAGCTGCGTAAAACGGCGGATTCAATGAAGCGCTCGGTCAGCCAGAGCATCGACATTGAAAAAGAAGAAGACGAGGCGAACACCATCCATTCGGCTCAGCACAGGCCCGCGCCTCATGCGGCTTCTGCTGCAGTGCCGGCATCTGAGCCTGCTGTCGCTGAGTCTTCGGTGACGCCTGCATCAGCAGCGCATCAGGCCAGTGCCGCGGCACAGAGTCCGTCATCAGCATCAGGCCCGGCGGTGCAACCTTCCGCTGCACCTGCTGCAGTCGCCACGTCTCCGGCACAGGTTTTGTCAGCAGTTTCATCAGCTCCGGCTGTGCAATCCTCTGCCGCGCCCGCCACCGCGGCGAGTGCACCGGCACAGGCACCCGCAGGTGATGCCGCCAGACCGACTGATGCTGCGCGTCATTCCGTACCCTCCTCTTCTGCAAGTGATGAACGATAATGGCCGTTGAAGATACCCAACCGCTCATCAGCCATCTGATTGAGCTGCGTAAGCGCCTGCTGAATTGCATCATCGCCGTACTGGCGATCTTCCTGATGCTGGTTTACTTCGCCAACGACATCTACCAGCTGGTCGCCGCACCGCTGATCAGTCAGATGCCGGTCGGGTCCAGCATGATCGCGACCGATGTGGCCTCACCGTTTTTCACCCCGATTAAGCTGACCATTATTGTATCGGTGTTTCTCGCGGTGCCGGTGATCCTTTATCAGGTCTGGGCCTTTGTCGCCCCTGCGCTCTACCGGCATGAGCGCAGGCTGGTAATGCCGCTGCTCTTTTCCAGCACCTTCCTGTTCTACTTCGGCGTAGCCTTTGCCTATTTCGTGGTCTTCCCGCTGGCATTTGGTTTTTTCACCAAGACCGCACCGATTGGCGTCACCGTCGCAACGGATATCTCTAAGTACCTCGATTTTGTCATGACGCTGTTTATGGCATTTGGCGTGGCGTTTGAAGTGCCGGTAGCGATTGTGTTGCTGTGCTGGACCGGGATCACCAGTCCGGAAGAGTTGAAGAAGAAACGCCCCTATATTCTGGTGGGCGCCTTCGTGGTCGGGATGTTGCTCACACCGCCGGATGTTTTTTCCCAAACTTTGCTCGCTATTCCGATGTACTGCCTGTTTGAAGTCGGCGTATTCTTTTCCCGGTACTACGTGGGTAAAGGCCGACGCTTACAGGATGAGGAAGAGAACACTGACGCCTGATGCTGACAGCCTTACCCGCACTGACGGGAAGCGTTCACTCCAAACCGCCCTGATGGGCGGTTTTTGTTTATAAACAGTGGGAAATATTATGTTTGATATCGGTGTAAACCTGACCAGCACGCAATTCGCCTCCGACCGGCAAAAGGTGGTTAAACGCGCGCGTGATGCGGGCGTCACCGGCATGCTTATTACCGGCACTAACGCGCTGGAGAGCCAGCAGGCTCAGCGACTGGCTGAAGCTCAACCCGGCTTCTGCTGGTCTACTGCAGGCGTTCACCCTCACCATGCCAGCGAATGGTCCTCGGAAATCGCCAGCACCCTGCGTCGCCTGGCTGAAAAACCGGAAGTGGTGGCTATCGGTGAGTGCGGGCTTGATTTCAACCGCAACCTGTCGGCTCATGGGCAGCAGGAGTATGCGTTTGACGCGCAGCTGGCGCTGGCGGCAGAACTCAATATGCCGGTGTTTTTGCACTGCCGTGAAGCCCATGCGCGTTTCACGGCGGTACTTGAACCCTGGTTGCCAAAACTGCCGGGTGCAGTCATCCACTGCTTTACCGGCACGCGTAACGAGCTGGAAGCCTGTCTGGCAATGGGATTATCGGTGGGGATTACGGGCTGGGTTTGCGATGAACGTCGTGGTCTGGAACTGCGCGAGCTGCTGCCACTGATCCCGGCTGACCGCCTGCTGCTGGAAACCGATGCGCCTTATCTGCTGCCGCGCGACATGCGCCCGCGTCCGACCTCACGCCGGAACGAACCCTGCTTTTTACCGCATATTGTGCATCAGGTGGCGACATGGCGCGGCGAGAATACCGAAGAGCTGGCGACCCGCATCGATCAGAATGCGCGGGCGTTATTCAGACTGGCTTAAATCTTACGGAACTGCTTATTGTCGACGCTGCGCATTACCTGCTTGTTCAGCAGATTGAGTAACAGAATCGAGCGCGTTTCACCATCCGGCTCGGCAAAAATGGCGCGCAGCCCTTCAAACGTCCCTTCGGTGATGACAACTTCATCGCCGCTTTGCGGTGTCTCAGGGTCAAGCAGGATTTGCGGAACGTCGGTTTCCAGCGCTTCGATCACCGCTGACGGCACGGTTGCGGGGGTGGTGCCGAAGCGTACAAAGTGACTGACACCGCGTGTGCTGCTAATCGTCGTGGTGTGAATCGCTTCCGGATCGAATTCGATAAACAGATAATTTGGAAACAGTGGCTCACTCACCGTGGTGCGTTTGCCGCGCACGATCTTTTCCAGAGCGATCATTGGACTGAGGCAATGCACTTCCTGCCGCTCCAGATGCTCCTTCGCGCGCAATAGCTGACCACGTTTGCAATAGAGTAAGTACCAGGATTCCATAACTGCTCCCATTGAATGGACGCTAAGAATAGCAAACCTGCTGCCAGAGTTATAGCGCAGGGGCAGGGTAAAGCGCCCCGCAGCGAAAATAAACTGAGACTTTTCTTAACATGCCGGATAGCAGTAAAAGCATTGATGGGTAATTGACGTCTGCTATTGCTCTGTATCAGACTCGATGACCATCACATCTGCATAAGGATCCTCTGATGGAACTCTTTCTGTTGAGCAATGGCAAGCTGGCGGATGATGCGGCGCTGCTGGGCTATGCGCAGCCACAGCTGCACGCCATGATCGCCCGACGCGCTATCCGATCGGCGGTACTGATCCCCTACGCAATTATTCGTGGCGACCAGCAGCAGCGTGCTGCCGAGCTCAGTGCTTCTCTTGGAATTCAGGTGGAGCGAGTTCAGGCATTCGCTTCGCCAGCTGACGCGATTGCCCAGGCAGATCTGATTTTGGTCAGCGGTGGCAACACCTGGTTTCTGAATCAGATGCTGCATGAACAGGGTCTGATCGGAGTGATTCAGCGCGCGGTGCGGGAGCGGCAGGTACCCTATGTCGGCTGGAGCGCAGGCTGCAACGTGGCAACGCCCTCAATCCGTACCACTAACGATATGCCGGTGCGCAGCAGCGTGGTGTTGCCTGCCCTGGGTCTCTTTCCGGTGCAGATCAATCCCCACTATCTGGATGCCAGCGTCAGCGGCCATATGGGCGAAACCCGCGATGAACGCCTGGCGGAGTTCTGTGCAGTTAACCCTGCCGAGTCGGTCATTGCACTGCGTGAAGGCAGTTTTCTGCACCTGCATGACAACCAGCTGCGTTATCACAGCGTGCGTAACGAAGATTTTAAACTGTTTCGCCACGGCGAGCCGATTCAGGGGTATCACGATGCCCGTGCGTTACAACCGCTGGTTCCCTTTCAGTGCGTATGAGGCCGCCATATAAACCTCAGCATATCCATGTAATCAGACCTATAATGGCCGACTCACTCTGGCCGGAAAGCTAAAGCCGCATGAAATATCACGATTTAAGAGACTTTCTCGCGCTGCTCGAACAGCGCGGTGAGCTAAAGCGCATTACCCAGTCGATCGATCCTGAACTGGAAATGACCGAAATTGCCGACCGCACCCTGCGTGCCGGTGGTCCCGCTCTGCTGTTTGAAAACCCGAAAGGGTACGACATGCCGGTGCTGTGCAATCTGTTCGGCACACCAAAGCGCGTGGCCATGGGCATGGGCCAGGAGGAGGTCAGCGCACTGCGCGAAGTGGGTAAACTGCTGGCCTTCCTGAAAGAGCCGGAGCCGCCAAAAGGCTTCCGCGATCTGTTCGATAAGATGCCGCAGTTTAAGCAGGTCCTGAACATGCCGACCAAACGTCTGCGCAATGCACCCTGTCAGGAAGAGGTGTTCAGCGGCGATGAAGTCGATCTGACCCGCATTCCGGTGATGAAGTGCTGGCCTGGCGATGCGGCACCGCTGATTACCTGGGGACTGACCGTGACGCGCGGCCCGCATAAAGAGCGGCAGAATCTGGGCATTTATCGACAGCAGGTGATCGGCAAAAACCGTCTGATTATGCGCTGGCTATCGCACCGTGGTGGCGCGCTCGATTATCTGGAGTGGAAGAAAGCGCACCCGGGTGAGCGTTTTCCGGTCTCGGTGGCGCTGGGTGCCGATCCCGCCACTATTCTCGGTGCCGTCACGCCGGTGCCTGACACGCTGTCAGAATATGCGTTTGCCGGGTTGCTGCGCGGCAATAAAACCGAAGTGGTGAAGTGCCTGTCGAACGATCTCGAAGTGCCGGCCAGTGCTGAAATCGTGCTGGAAGGGTATATCGAAGCGGGCGATATGGCACCAGAAGGACCTTACGGCGATCACACCGGCTACTACAATGAAGTAGATAGCTTCCCGGTGTTTACCGTGACACATATTACGCAGCGTCATAAGCCTATCTATCACTCCACCTACACCGGCCGTCCGCCGGATGAGCCTGCGGTGTTGGGTGTGGCGTTGAATGAAGTGCTGGTGCCAATCCTGGTGAAGCAGTTTCCGGAGATCGTGGACTTCTATCTGCCACCGGAAGGTTGCTCATACCGGCTGGCGGTCGTAACGATTAAAAAGCAGTACGCCGGGCACGCCAAACGTGTCATGTTTGGCGTGTGGTCGTTTTTACGGCAGTTCATGTACACCAAATTTGTTATTGTGTGTGACGATGATGTTAATGCGCGTGACTGGAACGACGTGATCTGGGCCATTACCACGCGTATGGATCCGGCCCGTGATACGGTATTAGTGGAAAATACCCCGATCGATTATCTCGATTTCGCTTCGCCCGTTTCCGGGCTGGGGTCGAAAATGGGGATGGATGCGACCAATAAGTGGCCAGGTGAAACGCAGCGCGAATGGGGTACCCCCATCGTTAAAGATCCGGCGGTCACCGCGCGCATTGATGCTATCTGGGATGAGCTAGGTATTTTTGATCAGCCGCCACAGCGTTGATGGCGAGCACAACCATAAAGACGACCCGACAGAGGGAACGCATGACAACGTTAAGCTGTAAAGTAACTTCAGTTGAGGCGATTACCGACACGGTCTATCGCGTTCGCCTGATCCCTGAAGCGGAATTCAGTTTTCGCGCGGGACAGTATCTGATGGTAGTGATGGATGAGCGCGACAAGCGTCCGTTCTCACTGGCCTCAACGCCGATGGAAAAAGATATCATCGAGCTGCATATCGGCGCGTCCGATCTGAACCTCTATGCCATGGCCGTTATGGATCGCATCCGTAACGATCGCCAGATCACCGTTGATATGCCGCACGGCGATGCCTGGCTGCGCGAAGAGAGCACTAAACCGCTGATCCTGATTGCAGGCGGTACCGGTTTCTCCTATGCCCGTTCCATTCTGCTCACCGCGCTGGCGGAACAGCCAGAGCGCGACATCGCCATTTACTGGGGCGGACGTGAGCTTAAGCACCTGTACGATATGGATGAGCTGGATGCGCTGGCCGTCAAGCATCCGAACCTGAAGGTGATCCCGGTGGTCGAGCAGCCCGAAGCGGGCTGGCAGGGTCGTTCTGGTACGGTACTGACCGCAGTGATGCAGGACTTCAGCACGCTGAGCGAGCATGAGATTTATATCGCCGGACGTTTTGAGATGGCGAAGATTGCCCGCGATCGTTTCTGTGCCGAGCGTGGTGCAGTGGAATCACAGATGTATGGCGATGCGTTTGCCTTTATCTGATAGCTGGTAGCAGACAGAAAAAACCCGCCGATCAACGGCGGGTAAATCTGACAAAGTAAGACTCAACGTATTACAGACGCTCGAATACGGTTGCGATCCCCTGGCCCAGTCCGATGCACATGGTGGCAAGGCCAAAACGGGCATCGCGGCGTTCCATGATGTTCAGTAATGTGGTGCTGATGCGTGCGCCGGAACAGCCCAGCGGATGGCCCAACGCAATCGCGCCGCCATTCAGATTAACCTTCTCATCCATCTGCTCCAGCAAACCTAAGTCCTTGATGCAGGGCAGGGTCTGTGCGGCAAAGGCTTCGTTCAGCTCAAACACATCGATATCACTGACGCTCAGTCCCGCCCGTTTTAATGCCAGTTTGCTGGCCGGTACCGGTCCATAGCCCATGATCGACGGATCACAGCCGACCACTGCCATGCTGCGGATACGTGCGCGTGGCGTCAGCCCCAGTTCACGGGCGCGTGATTCACTCATAATCAGCATGGCGGCCGCGCCATCTGACAGGGCCGACGACGTACCCGCTGTGACGGTGCCATTCACAGGATCGAAGGCGGGTTTGAGCGCCGCCAGACCTTCGGCGCTGGTCTCCTCGCGGATCACCTCATCGAAATCATAGCGCTTAAGAATGCCGTCGCTGTCGTGACCCCAGGTGGCGACAATCTCCGTTGCGAAGTCCCCGCGCTGTGTGGCCTGCCATGCGCGCTGGTGCGAACGCAGGGCGAACGCATCCTGCTGCTCACGGCTGATATGATGCATACGCGCCAGCATCTCGGCGGTTAAGCCCATCATACCCGCAGCTTTAGCGACGGTGCGGCCCAGGCCAGGATGAAAGTCCACGCCGTGATTCATCGGCACGTGTCCCATATGCTCCACACCGCCAATCAGGCAGCACTGCGCATCGCCGACCATAATGGCGCGGGCCGCATCGTGCAGCGCCTGCATTGACGAACCACACAGCCGGTTAACGGTGGTGGCCGGCACAGAGTGCGGGATTTCGGCCAGCAGCGCGGCGTTACGCGCGATATTAAATCCCTGTTCCAGCGTCTGCTGTACGCAGCCCCAGACAATGTCGTCGAGGGATGTCGGGTTCACCGCCGGGTTACGGCTCAGAATTTCGCGCATCAGGTGCGCAGAGAGATCTTCAGCGCGCACGTTCCGAAAGGCGCCGCCTTTTGAACGTCCCATTGGCGTGCGCACCGCATCAACAATCACCACATTTTCCATCTTCTTGCCCTCAGGCGCTTTTCAGCGCGGCTTCATCAATCGGTTTGGCGGCGGGATACCAGCTTTCATGCTGATGGGCTTTCTGCACCAACAGCGCAGGCAGGGCATACAGGCCACCAAGTGCGCTGTAGCGCCGGGCCTGATCGACCACATTGCTGTTGCCCAGGGTATCAAGGTAGCGGAAAGCGCCGCCACGGAACGGCGGGAAGCCGAGACCATAGACCAGCGCCATATCCGCTTCTGCTGGCGAGGCGATAATCTTCTCTTCCAGGCAGCGCACGACTTCATTCAGCATCGGCAGCATCATACGGTTCAGGATCTCTTCATCACTGAAGGCCCGCGCGGGCTGACAGACCTGTTGTAGCAGCGTATCCACTTCAGCATCCGGCACTTTCTTCAGCTTGCCCTTTTTATCCTCTTCCCAGCGCCAGAAGCCTTTGCCATTTTTCTGACCAAAACGACCGGCATCAAACAGCAGGTCTATCGCATCGCGATAGTCATGCTTCATACGATCCGGGAAACCATCGGCCATCACGCTTTGTGCGTGGTGCGCGGTATCGATGCCCACCACATCCAGCAGCCATGACGGCCCCATCGGCCAGCCGAACTGTTTTTCCATCACTTTATCAATCTGACGGAAATCAGCGCCGTCGCGCAGCAGCAGGCTGAAAGCAGAGAAGTAGGGGAACAGTACCCGGTTCACAAAGAAGCCGGGGCAGTCATTCACCACGATAGGCGTTTTGCCCATTTTGCTGGCCCATGCCACCACTTTACTCAGTGTCGCTTCACTGGTTTTCTCGCCACGAACCACTTCAACCAGCGGCATACGCGGCACCGGATTGAAGAAGTGCATGCCACAGAAGTTTTCCGGGCGCTGCAGCGCCTGCGCCAGCTGGCTGATAGGAATGGTTGAGGTATTGGAGGCGAGAATCGCATCCTGACGCAGATGCTGTTCGGTTTCCGCCAGCACTTTGGCCTTGGTCAGCGGGTTCTCGACCACGGCTTCCACCACCACATCGGCCTGGTCAAAACCGGCGTAATCCAGGGTGGGCTGAATAGTGGCGATCACACTGGCGAGTTTACTGCCGTCGATTTTGCCGCGCTCCAGTAGCTTATTGAGCAGCTTGCTGGCTTCATTCATCCCCAGCGTTAACGCCTGCGGATTAATGTCTTTCATTCTTACCGGCACACCTTTCCAGGCCGACTGATAGCTGATGCCGCCACCCATGATGCCCGCGCCCAGTACCGCTGCCTGAGCCGGTGCGCCGCTTTCGCTGCCGCGTTTTTTCGCCAGGCTTTTAACGTACTGGTCGTTGAGAAAGATGCCGACCAGTGCGCGGGCTTCATCAGACTGCGCCAGGGGCACAAACGCCGCCGTTTCAAGTTTCAGCGCATCATCACGACCCAGGCTGGCCGCCGCTTCAATTGTTTTTACGGCCATTAGCGGAGCGGGATAGTGTTTACCTGCGGTCTGCAGCACCATCGCTTTCGCAATCGTGAAGCTCATCGCCGCTTCAATCGGACTGAGTTTCAGCGGTGCCAGTTTCGGTGCCCGGCGCGCCCGCCAGCTGCCATCAGTAGCGGCGGCTTTGAGCATCGCGATCCCCGCCTCGCGCAGTTTCTCGCGCGACACCACCGCATCGACCAGGCCGAGTTTCAGGGCGGCGTTGCCATCAACATCTTTACCCGCCGCAATAATTTCCAGCGCACTGTCGGCGCCCAGCAGGCGCGGTAGTCGCACGCTGCCCCCAAAGCCGGGCATGATGCCAAGTTTTGTTTCCGGCAGGCCAATACGGGCGTCCGCAGTGGCAATACGCAGATCGGTTGCCAGTACGCATTCACATCCACCGCCCAGCGCATAGCCGTCAATGGCGGCCAGAGTCGGCACCGGCAAATCTTCCAAACGGTTGAAGATGCTGTTGGCGTAGCTCAACCACTGACTCAGCTTTTCGGTGGGTGCATCAAACAGAGAAAGAAACTCGGTGATATCCGCGCCCACAATAAAAGCAGGTTTAGCGGAGCTCAGCAGCAGGCCGCGCAGTTCTGGCTGCTGTTCCAGTACCGCAATCGCCTCGCCCAGACTGGCGACCGTTTGCGTATCGAGCTTATTGACCGAGCCTGTAGCGTCAAAAACCAGCTCGGCGATGCCATCGTCCAGCCAGTGAAGAGTAAGGTTAGCGCCTTGGTAGAGCATGTGCGTCTCCTGAAACCGCGAAAGGTGATCTGGTCATACCAGATGATCGTGAGTGTGGGAGCGATGTTAATTAATTGCAAACGGCTCTTTGCTTATTTGCTAACAAGATCACAGCAGTGCTGACATCGGCATCTGCGCAAGGGGTATGCTAAACTTGCGGCCATTTCGCGACACTGGAGAGACGTCAATGGATTCACTGAAGACCTTGTATCACGCGCATATCGCCACGTTGCAACAACGGGCGCAGCAGGTGCTGGCACGCAACAAACTGGATGCGATGCTGATCCATTCCGGTGAGTTATTGACGGTGTTTCTGGATGATCACACCTATCCGTTCAAGGTGAATCCACAGTTCAAGGCCTGGGTGCCGGTGACGCAGGTGCCTAACTGCTGGCTGTGGATTGACGGGGTGAACAAACCGAAACTGTGGTTCTACTCTCCGGTGGATTACTGGCATAACGTCGAACCGCTGCCGGATAGTTTCTGGACCGCGGATGTTGAGGTCATTGGCCTGAAAAATGCTGATGAGATTGCGCAACTGCTGCCCGCACAGCGCGATAACGTCGCTTATATCGGCCCGGTCAACGCGCGCGCGGCTCAGCTCGGTATCGCCTCTGGCAATATCAATCCCAAAGCGGTGATCGACTTTCTGCATTTCCATCGCAGCATCAAAACCGATTATGAACTCGCCTGTCTGCGTCAGGCACAGAAGCTGGCAGTGGCTGGCCATCGCGCAGCGAAAGAGGCGTTCGCAGCGGGCTTAAGCGAGTTCGATATCAATCAGGCGTATCTGACCGCAACCGGTCATCGCGACACCGATGTGCCTTACGGCAATATCATCGCGCTGAATGAACACGCTGCCGTGTTGCACTATACCCGGCTGGATCATCAGCCACCGGCGAAACGCCACAGCTTTTTGATTGATGCCGGTGCTGAGTATCTTGGCTATGCCGCCGATTTGACCCGCAGCTATGCGGCGCAGAGTGGTTCGCTCTATGCCAGAATGATTGAGGCAATGAACGCGGAAGAGCTGGCGCTGATCGCTACGCTGAAAGCGGGCGTGCGCTACACCGATTATCATCTTCAGATGCACCAGCGTATTGCGAAGATGTTGCTGAAGTTTGAGCTGGTGCAGGGGATCAGCGAAGAAGCGCTGGTGGCTGAAGATCTGACCGGTCCGTTTATGCCTCATGGCCTGGGGCATCCGCTGGGTCTGCAGGTGCATGACGTGGCTGGCTTTATGCAGGATGATCAGGGCACGCATCTGGCCGCGCCTGCGCAATATCCTTATCTTCGCTGCACCCGCGTGCTGCAACCGGGCATGGTCTTAACCATCGAGCCGGGCTTCTATATTATTGACTCATTACTGGCGCCGTTGCGTGCAGGCCGTTTTAGTCAGTACTTTAACTGGCAGGCCATTGATGCGCTTCGGCCTTATGGCGGGATTCGTATCGAAGACAACGTGGTGATCCATGCGCATCGCGTTGAGAACATGACCCGCGATCTGCATCTGGCCTGATGGAGGCCTTTGATATTCCCGCTGTGCCCCTGAGCAGCAGTGAGGAGACGATCAAAAAGAGCCGCTTCATTACACTACTGGCGCACACCGAGGGTGCAGAAGCGGCGCGCGCGTTTGTCCAGCAGGTTAAAAGCGAGCATCCCACTGCCCGGCATCACTGCTGGGCGTGGGTCGCGGGTGCGCCGAATGATTCTCAGCAGCTTGGCTTCTCTGATGATGGTGAACCTTCGGGCACGGCCGGCAAACCGATGCTGGCGCAGCTGATGGGCGCAGATATTGGCGAGATTACCGCCGTGGTGGTGCGTTATTATGGCGGCATCATGCTGGGAACTGGCGGCTTAGTGAAAGCCTATGGCGGTGGGGTCCAGCAGGGGCTTAAGCTGCTGCCACGGCAGCGCAAAGTGCCGATGAAGCTGTTCACACTGCAGTGTGACTATTCACAGCTCAGCGACATAGAACGGCTGGTTCAGCGTTTCGACGGTAAGGTGACCGACAGTCAGTTTCAGGATCGCATTGCATTGACGCTGGCTGTCCCTTACGGACAGATCGACGGATTCAAACAAAATCTGTCAGACTTTAGTCGGGGCGCGTTATCGCTGATCCCGCTCACACCCTGATATTCATCTCTATTATTTAAAGGAACGGCTGAATGCACTTTCGCGCCATTACCCGCATAGTCGGTCTGCTGGTGATCCTCTTTTCAGTGACGATGATTTTGCCCGGCCTGGTCGCATTGATTTATCGCGATGGCGCGGGGCGGGCATTTAGCCAGACCTTTATGATGGCGCTGGTGATCGGCTCGCTGCTGTGGTGGCCGAATCGCAAAAAGAAAACCGAACTCAAACCGCGGGAAGGGTTTCTGATTGTCGTCCTGTTCTGGACGGTGCTGGGCAGCGTAGGGGCGATGCCCTTTATCTTTGCCGAGCAGCCGCATCTTTCGGTAACGGATGCGTTTTTTGAATCTTTCTCTGGCCTGACAACGACCGGTGCCACCACACTAGTGGGACTGGACTCGCTGCCCAAGGCGATCCTCTTCTATCGGCAGATGCTGCAGTGGCTGGGCGGTATGGGGATCATCGTGTTAGCGGTGGCGATACTGCCGATTCTCGGCGTCGGGGGTATGCAGCTCTATCGCGCTGAGATGCCGGGTCCGCTAAAAGATAACAAGATGCGGCCACGTATCGCCGAGACGGCCAAAACACTCTGGCTGATCTACGTCTTGCTGACGGTGGCCTGTGCACTGGCGCTGTGGCTGGCGGGCATGCCCGCGTTTGATGCTATCGGTCACAGCTTCTCAACCATCGCCATTGGCGGCTTCTCTACCCATGACGCCAGCATCGGCTATTTCCATAGTGGCACTATCAATACCATCGTGGCAGTGTTTCTGCTGATCTCAGGCTGTAACTATGGCCTGCACTTTGCCATGTTAAGCGGACGTAATTTACGCGTGTACTGGCGCGACCCGGAATTCCGCATGTTTATTGGCGTTCAGCTGACGCTGGTATTGATCTGCACACTGGTTCTCTGGTTCCACAATGTCTATGAAAGTGGCTGGCAGACGCTGAATCAGGCCTTCTTCCAGGTCGTTTCCATGGCGACAACGGCGGGATTCACGACCGACAGCATCGCACGCTGGCCATTGTTCCTGCCGGTACTGCTGTTGTGCTCCGCCTTTATTGGCGGCTGTGCCGGTTCAACCGGCGGTGGCCTGAAGGTGATTCGCATCCTGCTGTTGTGCAAGCAGGGTAACCGTGAGCTTAAACGTCTGGTTCATCCCAATGCGGTCTATACCATCAAGCTGGGCAATCGGGCGCTACCGGAACGTATCCTTGAAGCCGTCTGGGGATTCTTCTCGGCTTATGCACTGGTGTTCCTGGTCAGCATGCTGGCGATCATCGCCACCGGCGTCGATGACTTCTCGGCTTTTGCTGCCGTTGCCGCGACGCTCAACAACCTCGGGCCGGGCCTGGGGGTAGTGGCTGATAACTTCACTTCAATGAATGACGTGGCAAAATGGATTCTTATTTCTACCATGTTGTTCGGGCGTCTCGAGGTATTTACCTTGCTGGTGCTGTTCACGCCTACTTTCTGGCGTGAATAATTAATAAGGATGCTGACATGAAAGCGCTGATTCTCTATTCCACTCGCGACGGACAAACAAAGAAGATTGCCTCTTCTATTGCTGAGGTGATCCGTCAGCAGCAGCCATGTGATGTACTGGACATCCAGGATGCCACTCTGCCTGACTGGGCACAGTATGATCGCGTGCTGATTGGTGCCTCGATCCGCTACGGCCATTTCCAGCCAGTCGTCGATAAGTTCGTAAAGCTTCACCTTCAGGCGTTGCAGCAGCGTACCAGCGGTTTCTTTTCGGTGAACCTGACGGCGCGTAAACCTGAAAAGCGTTTGCCTGAAACCAACGCCTATACGCAGAAGTTCCTGGCTAACTCTCCGTGGCAGCCCGATTGCTGTGCCGTGTTCGCAGGCGCACTTTATTATCCCCGCTATCGCTGGTTCGATCGCGTCATGATTCAGCTGATTATGCGTATGACCGGTGGTGAGACAGATTCAACGAAAGAAGTGGAATACACGGACTGGCAGCAGGTACGCACTTTTGCCAATGATTTTGCACAGTTACCAGGCAAATCGTTGCGAAATAGCGCGATTTGATGAAAATTACTGCGAACGATAATCTTTTCGCAATAAACACTTGTCAGCCCGCGCGAACTCCCTATAATGCGCCTCCATCGACACGGAACACCGGCAACGGGAAGCGGGTTGAGAGGCACAGGAGACTGCGCCGCCGGAGAAAAACTTCTGAAATAGAGGTTGACTCTGCAGGAGGAAAGCGTAATATACGCCACCTCGCGACAGGACGCTAACGCACTGTTCGCACTGCTCTTTAACAATTTATCAGACAATCTGTGTGGGCACTCGCAGGATTGATATCAGCGTCTTTGGACGCACAAAAATATCAAAGCCTCACGAGTGAACACATAATGAAATTCATTATGACGTTTTACAGATGAGCATCGCTGCACTTGTTGCAGCAAATCAAACTTAAATTGAAGAGTTTGATCATGGCTCAGATTGAACGCTGGCGGCAGGCCTAACACATGCAAGTCGGACGGTAGCACAGAGGAGCTTGCTCCTTGGGTGACGAGTGGCGGACGGGTGAGTAATGTCTGGGGATCTGCCCGATAGAGGGGGATAACCACTGGAAACGGTGGCTAATACCGCATAACGTCGCAAGACCAAAGAGGGGGACCTTCGGGCCTCTCACTATCGGATGAACCCAGATGGGATTAGCTAGTAGGCGGGGTAATGGCCCACCTAGGCGACGATCCCTAGCTGGTCTGAGAGGATGACCAGCCACACTGGAACTGAGACACGGTCCAGACTCCTACGGGAGGCAGCAGTGGGGAATATTGCACAATGGGCGCAAGCCTGATGCAGCCATGCCGCGTGTATGAAGAAGGCCTTCGGGTTGTAAAGTACTTTCAGCGGGGAGGAAGGCGGTGCGGTTAATAACCGCGCCGATTGACGTTACCCGCAGAAGAAGCACCGGCTAACTCCGTGCCAGCAGCCGCGGTAATACGGAGGGTGCAAGCGTTAATCGGAATTACTGGGCGTAAAGCGCACGCAGGCGGTCTGTTAAGTCAGATGTGAAATCCCCGGGCTTAACCTGGGAACTGCATTTGAAACTGGCAGGCTTGAGTCTTGTAGAGGGGGGTAGAATTCCAGGTGTAGCGGTGAAATGCGTAGAGATCTGGAGGAATACCGGTGGCGAAGGCGGCCCCCTGGACAAAGACTGACGCTCAGGTGCGAAAGCGTGGGGAGCAAACAGGATTAGATACCCTGGTAGTCCACGCCGTAAACGATGTCGACTTGGAGGTTGTTCCCTTGAGGAGTGGCTTCCGGAGCTAACGCGTTAAGTCGACCGCCTGGGGAGTACGGCCGCAAGGTTAAAACTCAAATGAATTGACGGGGGCCCGCACAAGCGGTGGAGCATGTGGTTTAATTCGATGCAACGCGAAGAACCTTACCTACTCTTGACATCCACGGAATCTGGCAGAGATGCCTCAGTGCCTTCGGGAACCGTGAGACAGGTGCTGCATGGCTGTCGTCAGCTCGTGTTGTGAAATGTTGGGTTAAGTCCCGCAACGAGCGCAACCCTTATCCTTTGTTGCCAGCGATTCGGTCGGGAACTCAAAGGAGACTGCCGGTGATAAACCGGAGGAAGGTGGGGATGACGTCAAGTCATCATGGCCCTTACGAGTAGGGCTACACACGTGCTACAATGGCGCATACAAAGAGAAGCGACCTCGCGAGAGCAAGCGGACCTCACAAAGTGCGTCGTAGTCCGGATCGGAGTCTGCAACTCGACTCCGTGAAGTCGGAATCGCTAGTAATCGTGGATCAGAATGCCACGGTGAATACGTTCCCGGGCCTTGTACACACCGCCCGTCACACCATGGGAGTGGGTTGCAAAAGAAGTAGGTAGCTTAACCTTCGGGAGGGCGCTTACCACTTTGTGATTCATGACTGGGGTGAAGTCGTAACAAGGTAACCGTAGGGGAACCTGCGGTTGGATCACCTCCTTACCTGAAGATACCTTCCGGCGCAGTGTCCACACAGATTGTCTGATAAAAAAGTAATGAGCAGGACGGCTGCGAAGTCGTGACACTATCGTGTCCCCTTCGTCTAGCGGTTAGGACTCCGCCCTTTCACGGCGGCAACAGGGGTTCGAATCCCCTAGGGGACGCCACCTGCTTGGTGACAGGTGAAAGATGTCTCCATACAGTATCTCAAAGCCGTTCTGGCTGCGTAAGCAGCCGGGTCGCGTTTGAGATATTTGCTCTTTAACAATCCGGAACAAGCTGAAAATTGAAACGACGTGTCGCTTTCATTCTCCGTAACAAGAATGAAAAACGCGGCACGTTCGAGTCTCTCAAATGCTTGCAGTCTGCAGCGTTGCAAAACGCCTGTGGGTTGTGAGGTTAAGCGACTAAGCGTACACGGTGGATGCCCAGGCAGTCAGAGGCGATGAAGGACGTGCTAATCTGCGTAAAGCGACGGTAAGGTGATATGAACCGCTACAGCCGTCGATGTCCGAATGGGGAAACCCGGTGCACTCTGTGCATCATTGCAGCATGAATACATAGTGCTGCAAGGCGAACCGGGGGAACTGAAACATCTAAGTACCCCGAGGAAAAGAAATCAACCGAGATTCCCCCAGTAGCGGCGAGCGAACGGGGAGCAGCCCAGAGCCTGAATCAGCATGTGTGTTAGTGGAAGCGTCTGGAAAGTCGCAGGGTACAGGGTGATACTCCCGTACACAAAAGCACACGCGCTGTGAGCTCGATGAGTAAGGCGGGACACGTGGTATCCTGTCTGAATATGGGGGGACCATCCTCCAAGGCTAAATACTCCTGACTGACCGATAGTGAACCAGTACCGTGAGGGAAAGGCGAAAAGAACCCCGGCGAGGGGAGTGAAACAGAACCTGAAACCGTGTACGTACAAGCAGTGGGAGCCCTCTTTACGGGGGTGACTGCGTACCTTTTGTATAATGGGTCAGCGACTTATATTCTGTAGCAAGGTTAACCGTATAGGGGAGCCGCAGGGAAACCGAGTCTTAACTGGGCGTTAAGTTGCAGGGTATAGACCCGAAACCCGGTGATCTAGCCATGGGCAGGTTGAAGGTTGGGTAACACTAACTGGAGGACCGAACCGACTAATGTTGAAAAATTAGCGGATGACCTGTGGCTGGGGGTGAAAGGCCAATCAAACCGGGAGATAGCTGGTTCTCCCCGAAAGCTATTTAGGTAGCGCCTCGTGAACTCATCTCCGGGGGTAGAGCACTGTTTCGGCTAGGGGGCCATCCCGGCTTACCAACCCGATGCAAACTGCGAATACCGGAGAATGTTATCACGGGAGACACACGGCGGGTGCTAACGTCCGTCGTGAAGAGGGAAACAACCCAGACCGCCAGCTAAGGTCCCAAAGTCATGGTTAAGTGGGAAACGATGTGGGAAGGCACAGACAGCCAGGATGTTGGCTTAGAAGCAGCCATCATTTAAAGAAAGCGTAATAGCTCACTGGTCGAGTCGGCCTGCGCGGAAGATGTAACGGGGCTAAACCATGCACCGAAGCTGCGGCAGCGACACTATGTGTTGTTGGGTAGGGGAGCGTTCTGTAAGCCGTCGAAGGTGTGCTGTGAGGCATGCTGGAGGTATCAGAAGTGCGAATGCTGACATAAGTAACGATAAAGCGGGTGAAAAGCCCGCTCGCCGGAAGACCAAGGGTTCCTGTTCAACGTTAATCGGAGCAGGGTGAGTCGACCCCTAAGGCGAGGCCGAAAGGCGTAGTCGATGGGAAACAGGTTAATATTCCTGTACTCGGTGTTACTGCGAAGGGGGGACGGAGAAGGCTATATCAGCCGGGCGACGGTTGTCCCGGTTTAAGCGTGTAGGCGGAGGGTCCAGGTAAATCCGGTCCCTTATTAACGCTGAGGCGTGACGACGAGGCACTACGGTGCTGAAGTGATAAATGCCCAGCTTCCAGGAAAAGCCTCTAAGCATCAGGTAACACAGAATCGTACCCCAAACCGACACAGGTGGTCAGGTAGAGAATACCAAGGCGCTTGAGAGAACTCGGGTGAAGGAACTAGGCAAAATGGTGCCGTAACTTCGGGAGAAGGCACGCTGGCGCGTAGGTGGAGGGATTTACTCCCCGAGCCGAAGCCAGTCGAAGATACCAGCTGGCTGCAACTGTTTATTAAAAACACAGCACTGTGCAAACACGAAAGTGGACGTATACGGTGTGACGCCTGCCCGGTGCCGGAAGGTTAATTGATGGGGTTATCCGCAAGGAGAAGCTCTTGATCGAAGCCCCGGTAAACGGCGGCCGTAACTATAACGGTCCTAAGGTAGCGAAATTCCTTGTCGGGTAAGTTCCGACCTGCACGAATGGCGTAATGATGGCCAGGCTGTCTCCACCCGAGACTCAGTGAAATTGAACTCGCTGTGAAGATGCAGTGTACCCGCGGCAAGACGGAAAGACCCCGTGAACCTTTACTACAGCTTGACACTGAACATTGAGCCTTGATGTGTAGGATAGGTGGGAGGCTTTGAAGCGCGGACGCCAGTCTGCGTGGAGCCAACCTTGAAATACCACCCTTTAATGTTTGATGTTCTAACGTAGGCCCGTTATCCGGGCTGCGGACAGTGTCTGGTGGGTAGTTTGACTGGGGCGGTCTCCTCCTAAAGAGTAACGGAGGAGCACGAAGGTCAGCTAATCACGGTCGGACATCGTGAGGTTAGTGCAATGGCATAAGCTGGCTTGACTGCGAGAGTGACGGCTCGAGCAGGTGCGAAAGCAGGTCATAGTGATCCGGTGGTTCTGAATGGAAGGGCCATCGCTCAACGGATAAAAGGTACTCCGGGGATAACAGGCTGATACCGCCCAAGAGTTCATATCGACGGCGGTGTTTGGCACCTCGATGTCGGCTCATCACATCCTGGGGCTGAAGTAGGTCCCAAGGGTACGGCTGTTCGCCGTTTAAAGTGGTACGCGAGCTGGGTTTAGAACGTCGTGAGACAGTTCGGTCCCTATCTGCCGTGGGCGCTGGAGAATTGAGGGGGGTTGCTCCTAGTACGAGAGGACCGGAGTGAACGCACCACTGGTGTTCGGGTTGTCATGCCAATGGCACTGCCCGGTAGCTAAGTGCGGAAAAGATAAGTGCTGAAAGCATCTAAGCACGAAACTTGCCCCGAGATGAGTTCTCCCTGACCCCTTGAGGGTCCTGAAGGGACGTTGAAGACTACGACGTTGATAGGCCGGGTGTGTAAGCGCAGCGATGCGTTGAGCTAACCGGTACTAATGACCCGTGAGGCTTAACCTTACAACGCCAGAGGCGTTTTTGAGAGACAGATTTTCAGCTTGTTAACCGGATACAGTTGTGTCCTGCGGACTGAAGTCCGAAGGATTTTGCGCTGAGGCAAGGCGGCAACCGACCGATACGAAGGAGCATACTGAAGTATGTGACGGAGTAGCGCGAGGGCGGCCAACGCAGCATCAGCACAAAAGACACAGGACAGAGCACAAAGAATTTGCCTGGCGGCTTTAGCGCGGTGGTCCCACCTGACCCCATGCCGAACTCAGAAGTGAAACGCCGTAGCGCCGATGGTAGTGTGGGGCCTCCCCATGCGAGAGTAGGGAACTGCCAGGCATTATATAAGTGAAGAAGCCCCGCACGCGAGTGCGGGGCTTTTTTACGTCTGCAGATCGTGAAAAACCGCACCATAATCTCCGAAAACAGCCTGAGAACCCCTCTCTGATACGGTAAACTACGGCCAGATAACTCAGTAAAGGCCGTCAAATGTCCAGCCAGCATCCTTCCTTAAAAGCCGACAATACGCTTGGGCTTGAAGTACACACACAAAAACGCATCGTCGCAGAGACGCCAGCCGCCATTCTGGCCGCATGGCAGGATAGCCAGCGTAATCAAACACCTTTCCTTGTGCTCGGTGAAGGCAGTAATGTCCTCTTCCTGGAGGATTTTGCCGGTACCGTAGTGCTGAATCGCATCAAAGGCATCAAAATTCAGGATGAATTTGAGTGCTGGAAGTTGCATGTCGGGGCAGGTGAGAACTGGCATCAGCTGGTTAAGAGTACGCTGGAAAAAGGGATTACCGGCCTGGAAAACCTGGCCTTGATCCCTGGGATGACCGGCTCGGCACCGATTCAGAACATTGGCGCCTATGGTGTGGAATTAAAAGATGTCTGCGAATATGTGGATGTACTTAACCTGCACAGTGGTGAGACAGAACGTCTCAATCGTGAAGCCTGTGAATTTGGCTATCGTGACAGCATTTTTAAACATCGCTACCAGTCAGGCTATGTCATCGTCGCGGTCGGGATAATATTGCCTAAGCAATGGCAGCCCGTATTAACCTATGGCGACCTGAAAACGCTTAACCCGGTGACAGCCAATGCCTGGGATGTCTATCACGCGGTATGCCAGATGCGGCAGAGCAAATTACCGGATCCGAAAGTCACCGGTAATGTCGGCAGCTTCTTTAAAAACCCGGTCGTCACCGAGGCGCAGCGTAGCTCTCTGCTGACCCATTTCCCTGCGATGCCACACTATCTGATGCCAGATGGTGAAACCAAGCTGGCCGCAGGGTGGCTTATCGATCAGTGTCAGCTGAAGGGGTATCGCATCGGCGGTGCCGCCGTTCACCAGCAACAGGCTCTGGTACTGATTAACGCTGACCATGCCACACCTGAGGATATCGTTGCGCTGGCAAAAACTGTGCGCGCCCGGGTAGGTGAAAAATTTGATGTCTGGCTTGAGCCCGAAGTCCGCTTTATTCAGGCGCAAGGTGAATGCAATGCTGTCGGGGTGATCGTATGAAAGACCACAGTGTCCCGCTCAAACTGGTCGATATTTTATCTGATGGTGAGTTTCATTCTGGCGAGCAGCTGGGCGACACACTGGGCATGAGTCGTGCCGCCATCAATAAGCACATCCAGACACTAAAAAGCTGGGGTCTTGACGTCTATACCGTGACAGGGAAAGGCTATAGCCTCTCTGCCCCAATACAGCTGCTGGATGAGCAGGCAATTCTGTCACAGGTGAAGCAGGGTCATGTCTCGGTTATACCGGTGATTGATTCCACAAATCAGTATCTGCTGGAACGCATGCATGACATGCCGTCTGGCACCGCCTGCATAGCAGAATACCAGCAGGCAGGTCGTGGCCGTCGTGGTCGTCAATGGTTCTCTCCTTTTGGTGCCAACCTCTACATGTCCATGTACTGGCGTCTTGAGCAGGGTCCGGCTGCGGCGATGGGTCTTAGTCTGGTCATCGGCATTGTTATGGCTGAAACATTACGTTCACTCGGTGCCGATGATGTCCGGGTAAAGTGGCCCAATGACATTTACCTCAACGATCGGAAACTGGCAGGTATTCTGGTCGAACTGACCGGCAAAACCGGTGATGCTGCGCAGATCGTTATGGGGGCGGGCATCAACCTGGCGATGCGGACAGCGGATGCTTCACAGATTAATCAGGGCTGGATTAATCTGCAGGAGGCCGGAGTAAGCGTGAACCGCAATGAGCTGGCAGCCCGTCTGATCAACAGCCTGCGCGAGGCCCTGCCGCTGTTTGAGCAGGAGGGATTAACTGCCTTTATCTCGCGCTGGGCGGCACTGGACAATTTTATTAACCGGCACGTTAAGCTGCTCATCGGCGAACGTGAAGTGCATGGTATTGCACGGGGCGTCGACAGCCAGGGTGGTTTATTACTGGAGCAGGATGGCGAAATAAAAGCCTGGGTGGGTGGGGAAATATCACTGCGTCCTGTCTGATTAAAAAAGCCTGCACTGATGCAGGCTTTTTTATGACCGCGGTTATTTACGCAGGCGAACCTTGTCGACCGCATGATCGCCACTTTTGGTCATGATCAGGCTGGCCCTTTCACGCGTCGGCAGGATATTTTCCTGCAGATTGAGCCAGTTAATCTCTTTCCATAGATTACCCGCTATCTCAACCGCTTCTGCCTCTGAGAGCTGGGCGTAATGGTGGAAGTAGGAGTCTGGATCGGTAAAGGCACCCTGACGGAATTTCAGGAATCGATTGATATACCAGCTTTGCAGAAGGTCTTCCTCTGCATCTACATAGATAGAGAAGTCAACGAAGTCCGAAACAAAGACGTGATGGGGGTCATGGGGATAGTCCATGCCGCTCTGTAATACGTTCAGACCTTCCAGAATAAGAATATCTGGCTGCTGTATCACTTTATCGCCGTCAGGGATGACATCATAAATCAGGTGCGAATAGACCGGGGCGGTCACCTGACTGGCTCCGGATTTTAAGTCGGAAACGAAATTGACCAGCCGGTGCATATCATAAGATTGCGGGAAGCCTTTTTTCTTCATTAAGCCACGCTCTTTCAGCACGGCATTAGGGTGAAGGAAGCCATCCGTCGTGATCAATTCCACTTTACGATGTTCAGGCCAGCGGCTGAGCAACGCCTGCAGTACACGCGCAGTCGTACTCTTACCGACCGCGACGCTCCCCGCAATACTAATGATATAGGGGATTTTCTGGCTATTTGTGCCCAGAAATTGCTCCAGTACCGCCTGCCGACGAACGTTAGAGCTGATATAGAAATTAAGCAGACGCGAAAGGGGCAGATAAATTTCTGCGACTTCCTCCAGCGAAAGATCTTCGTTGATGCCCTTGAGCTGCGCGATCTCTTCCTCTGACAGCGTCATCGGCACAGAATCACGTAATGCAGCCCACTGCTCACGAGTGAACTCCAGATAAGGCGTTGTCAGGGGGGGTGTTTTATTCATAAGCATGCATCTGACCGCAAATTCATTACTATCAACCGCGTGTTAGCCGATAAGCAGGACAGTACGGGTGAAGTGAGTCACGAATCGCTGGTTTATCAGTGAGAACAATGGGCTGGAGGGTATCACCAGTATGGCTTTCAACAGAAGTAAAAAGATAGAGGCGATCTCGCTTTCGTCGGCATACCCACAAAACGTTACGATAGTCGCTGTTTTCACCGATCCGGGGTTGTTTATTATCTTACCGCGCCTCACAGCCACTGGGTGGCGTTAATCCCCTTATCCGACTAAAGGCCTGGCTTGAGGGCGTAAACGCGGGAGAGGAGGACACAGAAGGGCGGGGAAAGACAAAACCCGATGCCGGACGACATCCCCGGCAAAACCGTCTGCCCTTCTGAGACCGTTCGTAACGGTGGTGCCAAAAAAGCGGTCTATTTGGTCGCAAAGCGGCTCCATTTTCTGCTGAAGCGCGACGGTGAACAAAAAAATGATGCAGAGTGGTTCAAAAAAGCATCACTCAGTGCGTAAAGGCAAAATAAAGGCGTGGGCCGTGGATCATTTATCTGCCCGAAAGAGCGCTTTCGCACGGAGTGAAGCGTCGGTCAGAACCGGCTGAGCCGGTAAAAACAGGGCCGGATTGCACAAATATTCTGCAAAAAATCGCGAAAATGCGACGATTTGCACAAATAGTAAGCGATAGAAAAAAATATGCGATTTTTTAGTTGCATCCGACGCCCGACCTTCCTAGAATGCGCACCACTTGATGCCGGCTTAGCTCAGTTGGTAGAGCAACTGACTTGTAATCAGTAGGTCACCAGTTCGATTCCGGTAGCCGGCACCAATCAAGTAGGTGGGATTCCCGAGCGGCCAAAGGGAGCAGACTGTAAATCTGCCGTCACAGACTTCGAAGGTTCGAATCCTTCTCCCACCACCATCTCAGCCTCACGGTTGAGTACAGATAGACAACCTGTTTATCTGTCAGGTGAGTCATTTATCACCCTGAATTCAGACTGAGCGTTAGCGAAGTCAAAGCCGGTCAGCTTCGCTGGCAGGCAGTAGATAACAGAGAGTCATTCTCTGTTTTCTGCAAGCTACAGAAAGAACAGGTAGCCGAGTTCCAGGATGCGGGCATCGTATAATGGCTATTACCTCAGCCTTCCAAGCTGATGATGCGGGTTCGATTCCCGCTGCCCGCTCCAGATGTGCTGATATGGCTCAGTTGGTAGAGCGCACCCTTGGTAAGGGTGAGGTCCCCAGTTCGACTCTGGGTATCAGCACCACTTCCTTTAATCTCCCTCCTGATTTTCTCTGTAACTTCCTTGCAGTCAGGCATTGCCTGGTTAATGTGATGATATCATTGATATATCCGTGTCTTAGAGGGACTAGCGATGGCTAAAGAGCAATTTCAACGTAACAAACTGCACGTAAACGTGGGCACCATCGGTCACGTTGACCACGGTAAAACCACCCTGACTGCAGCTATCACTACCGTACTGGCTAAAACCAACGGCGGCCAGGCGCGTGCATTCGACCAGATCGACAGCACCCCTGAAGAAAAAGCCCGCGGTATTACCATCAACACCGCACACGTTGAGTATGAGACTGCTTCACGTCACTACGCTCACGTTGACTGCCCAGGTCACGCCGACTATGTGAAAAACATGATCACCGGTGCTGCGCAGATGGACGGCGCGATCCTGGTTGTTGCTGCGACTGATGGCCCGATGCCACAGACCCGTGAGCACATCCTGCTGGGTCGTCAGGTTGGCGTTCCTTACATCATCGTGTTCCTGAACAAGTGTGACATGGTTGATGATGAAGAGCTGCTGGAACTGGTAGAGATGGAAGTCCGTGACCTGCTGTCACAGTACGACTTCCCAGGCGATGACACCCCAATTGTTCGTGGTTCTGCGCTGAAAGCGCTGGAAGGCGTTCCTGAGTGGGAAGCAAAAATCGTTGAGCTGGCTGAACACCTGGACAACTACATCCCGGATCCAGTCCGTGCGATCGACATGCCGTTCCTGCTGCCAATCGAAGACGTCTTCTCAATCTCTGGCCGTGGTACTGTTGTTACCGGTCGTGTTGAGCGCGGCATCGTTAAAGTCGGCGACGAAGTTGAAATCGTAGGTATCAAAGATACTGCGAAATCAACCTGTACCGGTGTTGAGATGTTCCGTAAGCTGCTGGACCAGGGTCAGGCAGGCGAAAACTGTGGTGTTCTGCTGCGCGGTATCAAGCGTGAAGACATCCAGCGTGGTCAGGTTCTGGCTAAGCCAGGCTCAATCAAGCCACACACCCAGTTCGAGTCAGAAGTTTACGTTCTGTCTAAAGACGAAGGTGGTCGCCATACTCCGTTCTTCAAAGGCTATCGTCCACAGTTCTACTTCCGTACAACTGACGTAACCGGCTCAGTAGAGCTGCCAGAAGGCGTTGAAATGGTCATGCCAGGCGACAACATCAAAATGGTTGTTACCCTGATCCACCCAATCGCAATGGACGAAGGTCTGCGCTTCGCAATCCGCGAAGGTGGCCGTACCGTTGGCGCGGGTGTTGTTGCTAAAGTTATCGCATAATTACCGATAACGTTTGACGCAATGCACACGGAAAGGGCATCATTTGATGCCCTTTTTGCACGCTGTTTCATAGAACCTGGCTCATCAGTGATTTTTTCGATCATAATCATTGCTGAGACAGGCTCTGTTATGCGGCGTTGGATACCGAGTTACGCCTCAAAAGCTCATTCGGTTTGGACGCCTCGCACTGCGGGGCAGAATAGTTTCTGAATTATTGTGGCAGGTTGGTTTATGAGTGCGAATACCGAAGCTCAAGGGAGCGGGCGTGGCCTGGAAGCGGTAAAGTGGGTAGGTGTTGTATTACTGCTGCTTGCAGCGATTGTAGGTAACTACCTCTATCGTGATGTGTCACTGCCACTGCGCGCGTTAGCCGTAGTTGTACTGATTGCAGCGGCTGGCGGCATTGCGCTTTTAACGACCAAAGGCAAAGCGACCGTGGCTTTTGCTCGTGAAGCAAGAACAGAAATGCGTAAGGTTATCTGGCCAACCCGCCAGGAAACGCTGCACACCACGTTAATCGTTGCCGCGGTTACTGCCGTGATGTCACTGATTTTGTGGGGGCTGGATGGTATTCTGGTCCGTCTGGTATCGTTTATCACTGGCCTGAGGTTCTGAGATGTCTGAAGCTCCAAAGAAACGCTGGTACGTCGTACAGGCGTTTTCCGGTTTTGAAGGCCGCGTAGCCCAATCGCTGCGCGAGCATATCAAATTGCACAACATGGAAGAGCTGTTTGGTGAAGTCATGGTCCCGACTGAAGAAGTCGTTGAAATCCGTGGTGGCCAGCGTCGTAAGAGTGAGCGCAAGTTTTTCCCGGGATACGTACTGGTTCAGATGGTGATGAATGACGCCAGCTGGCATTTAGTACGCAGCGTCCCTCGCGTGATGGGTTTCATCGGCGGTACCTCTGACCGTCCTGCACCTATCAGCGATAAAGAAGTTGATGCGATCATGAATCGTCTGCAGCAGGTCGGCGACAAGCCTCGTCCTAAAACGCTGTTTGAACCGGGTGAAATGGTTCGTGTTAATGACGGTCCGTTCGCTGACTTTAACGGTGTGGTTGAAGATGTGGATTACGAAAAGAGCCGCCTGACGGTATCCGTATCCATCTTTGGTCGTGCAACACCAGTTGAGCTCGACTTCGGTCAGGTGGAGAAAGGTTAACCTCTTTCCGCTCACAAATTAGCTGTTGCAGCAGGCGCGAAATTTAACTACAATTTCGCGCCTTTTGTTTTTATGCGCTGGCAACAGCGTATAAATCGTTATCACGGGGAGCCTTTACAGGCGCTATAACCCAATTGAGGAAATATCATGGCTAAGAAAGTCCAAGCCTACGTCAAGCTGCAGGTTGCAGCTGGTATGGCGAACCCAAGTCCACCGGTTGGTCCAGCTCTGGGTCAGCAGGGTGTTAACATCATGGAATTCTGTAAAGCGTTCAACGCTAAGACCGAATCTCTGGAAAAAGGTCTGCCGACTCCTGTTGTTATCACCGTATACAGCGACCGTTCTTTCACCTTCATTACCAAAACGCCTCCGGCTGCCGTACTGCTGAAAAAAGCAGCGGGCATCAAGTCAGGTTCTGGTAAGCCGAACAAAGATAAAGTCGGTAAAGTGACTCGTGCTCAGGTACGTGAAATCGCAGAAACCAAAGCTGCGGACATGACTGGTTCTGACGTTGAAGCGATGACTCGCTCAATCGAAGGTACTGCTCGTTCCATGGGCCTGGTAGTAGAGGACTAAGAAATGGCTAAGCTGACCAAGCGCATGACCGTAATTCGCGACAAAGTTGACGCGACCAAGCAGTATGACATTGCTGAAGCTGTTGCTCTGCTGAAAGAACTGGCAACTGCCAAGTTCGTTGAAAGCGTTGACGTTGCTGTCAACCTCGGCATCGATGCACGTAAATCTGATCAGAACGTTCGCGGCGCGACCGTTCTGCCACACGGTACTGGTCGTTCAGTACGTGTTGCTGTCTTCGCCCAGGGCGCTAACGCTGAAGCTGCTAAAGCAGCTGGCGCAGAGCTGGTAGGCATGGAAGACCTGGCTGATCAGATCAAGAAAGGCGAAATGAATTTTGACGTTGTTATTGCTTCTCCGGATGCAATGCGCGTTGTTGGCCAACTGGGCCAGATTCTGGGTCCACGTGGCCTGATGCCAAACCCGAAAGTGGGTACTGTAACGCCTAACGTTGCTGAAGCGGTTAAGAACGCTAAAGCAGGTCAGGTTCGTTATCGTAACGACAAAAACGGCATCATCCACACTACCATCGGTAAAGTGGACTTTGACGCTGACAAACTGAAAGAAAACCTGGAATCTCTGCTGGTTGCGCTGAAAAAAGCTAAACCATCACAGGCTAAAGGCGTGTATATCAAGAAAGTCAGCCTTTCAACCACCATGGGCGCCGGCGTTGCCGTTGACCAGGCTGGTCTGAACGCAACAGCAAACTAATTGCTGCTTGAAACGGGCGAAAAATTCACCTAGAATCTTACGCCCGTTGTTCTGTTATTAGCAGAACAGGACACCAGAGAGCCAGAACCGACTGTTGCGTTTATCGCCATTCCCTCTGACTCTGCTGCGTCGCACAGAATTTAGGTTGGAGCCAGGCCTTATCCTGGCCTCCGTCCAAGACCGCAGGCGCTGTTTATCTCCGGGTATTCCGCTTAATCCCCTGCGTAGACGGTGACAGAACCAAAAGAATTTTTTCTTAGCTGGATTCTGCTCACCGTGTTCGAGCGCTTATTACCCCTCGGGGTGAGTAAGTGAAGTGAGTTCCGGGGAAATCCTTTCCCGGTCAAATCCAGGAGCAAAAGCTAATGGCATTAAATCTTCAAGACAAACAAGCGATTGTTGCTGAAGTCAGCGAAGTAGCCAAAGGTGCGCTTTCAGCGGTTGTTGCGGATTCCCGTGGCGTTACCGTTGATAAAATGACCGAACTGCGTAAAGCAGGCCGTGAAGCTGGCGTTTACATGCGTGTTGTTCGTAACACCCTGCTGCGCCGCGTCGTTGAAGGTACTCAGTTTGAGTGCCTGAAAGACACGTTTGTTGGTCCGACCCTGATTGCATATTCTATGGAACACCCGGGCGCTGCTGCTCGTCTGTTCAAAGATTTCGCGAAAGCGAATGCAAAATTTGAGGTCAAAGCTGCAGCCTTTGAAGGTGAGCTGATCACGGCGGCCAATATTGACCGTCTGGCAACGCTGCCGACCTACGAAGAAGCACTGGCACGTCTGATGTCGACCATGAAAGAAGCCGCTGCTGGCAAACTGGTCCGCACTCTGGCTGCTGTACGCGATGCAAAAGAAGCGGCTTAAGGCCTTATTCTTTTCTTCGTAACTGCTTACGTATAAACTTTTTCTGATTCTTAGGAACAATTGTCATGTCTATCACTAAAGACCAAATTCTGGAAGCTGTTGCAGCGATGTCCGTAATGGAAGTTGTTGAGCTGGTTTCTGCTATGGAAGAAAAATTCGGCGTTTCTGCTGCTGCTGCTGTAGCTGTTGCTGCGGGCCCGGCTGAAGCTGTTGAAGAAAAAACTGAATTCGACGTCGTACTGAAAGCTGTTGGCGCGAACAAAGTAGCAGTCATCAAAGCTGTACGTACTGCAACTGGTCTGGGCCTGAAAGAAGCCAAAGACCTGGTTGAAGCAACTGGCGTAATCAAAGAAGGCATCAGCAAAGATGACGCAGCTGCACTTGAAGCTGCTCTGAAAGAAGCTGGCGCTGAAGTTGAAGTTAAGTAAGACAGCCTTCGGGTTGCAGTCTGAGTAGTTTCAGGCTGATGGCTGGTGACTTTTTGGTCACCAGCCTTTTTGCGCTACAGGGTCTCAATGGGGTTTCACACTGTTTGTCCATTGTTGCTCTTCAATATCTTTCTCTATCGACGACTTAATATACCGCTTTCCTGTGCGGGTTCCCTGCCTTCTCAAAAGCGATGAAATGATTTAAGCGTGATAGAAAGAGGTATTGCACTGCTGCCGCGCAGCCAGTGAATCAAACAAAATCGTGTTGCATGAACTGTCCTGTCAGGACGGACAGCGTGGGTCGACTTGTCAGCTAGCTGAGGAACCCTATGGTTTACTCCTATACCGAGAAAAAACGTATTCGTAAGGATTTTGGTAAACGTCCGCAAGTACTGGACATACCTTATCTCCTTTCCATCCAGCTCGACTCGTTCCAGAAGTTTATCGAGCAAGATCCAGAAGGTCAGTACGGACTGGAAGCTGCATTCCGCTCTGTATTCCCTATTGCGAGCTACAGCGGCAACTCTGAGTTGCAGTATGTCAGCTACCGCCTGGGTGAACCTGTCTTTGACGTGAAAGAGTGTCAGATCCGTGGCGTGACCTATTCGGCACCGCTGCGCGTGAAACTGCGTCTGGTGATCTATGAGCGCGAAGCGCCAGAAGGCACCGTAAAAGACATTAAAGAACAAGAAGTCTACATGGGCGAAATCCCGCTCATGACCGACAACGGTACCTTTGTTATCAATGGTACCGAGCGCGTTATCGTTTCTCAGCTGCACCGTAGTCCCGGCGTGTTCTTTGATAGCGATAAGGGTAAAACCCACTCATCGGGTAAAGTGCTGTACAACGCACGTATCATCCCTTACCGCGGTTCATGGCTCGACTTTGAGTTTGACCCGAAAGATAACCTGTTTGTCCGTATTGACCGTCGTCGTAAGCTGCCGGCCACAATCATCCTGCGCGCGTTACAGTTCACTACACCTCAGATCCTCGATATTTTCTTCGAGAAAGTCGTGTTTGAAATCCGTGACAATAAGCTGCAGATGGAGCTGGTGCCTGAGCGCCTGCGCGGTGAAACCGCTACCTTCGATATTGAAGCGAACGGCACCGTCTACGTCGAAAAAGGTCGCCGCATTACTGCGCGCCATATTCGTCAGCTGGAAAAAGATGGCATTCAGCACATCGAAGTCCCGGTTGAATATATCGCGGGCAAAGTGGTCGCTAAAGATTACATCGATGAGAGCACCGGTGAGCTGATTGTTGCAGCGAACATGGAACTGTCGCTGGATCTGCTGGCTAAACTGAGCCAGTCCGGTCACAAGCGCATCGAAACGCTGTTCACCAACGATCTGGACCATGGTCCATATATGTCCGAGACCCTGCGTGTCGACCCAACCAGCGATCGCCTGAGCGCACTGGTTGAGATCTACCGCATGATGCGTCCTGGTGAGCCGCCAACACGCGAAGCTGCAGAGAACCTGTTTGAGAACCTGTTCTTCTCAGAAGATCGTTACGATCTGTCTGCGGTCGGTCGTATGAAGTTCAACCGCTCATTGCTGCGTGATGAAATCGAAGGTTCAGGCATCCTGAGCAAAGATGACATCATCGAAGTCATGAAGAAGCTGATCGACATCCGTAACGGTAAAGGCGAAGTGGACGATATCGACCACCTCGGTAACCGTCGTATTCGTTCAGTGGGTGAAATGGCTGAGAACCAGTTCCGTGTCGGTCTGGTACGTGTTGAGCGTGCGGTTAAAGAGCGTCTGTCTCTGGGCGACCTTGATACGCTGATGCCACAGGACATGATCAACGCGAAGCCGATTTCGGCTGCCGTGAAAGAGTTCTTTGGTTCAAGCCAGCTTTCTCAGTTTATGGATCAGAACAACCCGCTGTCAGAGATTACGCATAAACGTCGTATCTCTGCTCTCGGCCCGGGTGGTTTGACGCGTGAGCGTGCCGGTTTCGAAGTGCGTGACGTACACCCAACGCACTACGGTCGTGTCTGCCCAATCGAAACCCCTGAAGGTCCGAACATCGGTCTGATCAACTCCTTGTCTGTCTATGCACAGACCAATGAGTACGGTTTCCTTGAGACACCTTATCGCCGCGTTATTGACGGTCTGGTTTCTGACGAGATTCACTACCTCTCTGCTATCGAAGAGGGTAACTACGTTATCGCTCAGGCGAACGCCCCTCTGGATGACAACGGCGCGTTTGTTGATGACCTGGTCACCTGCCGTAGCAAAGGCGAATCAAGTCTGTTCAGCCGCGATCAGGTTGACTACATGGACGTTTCCACCCAGCAGGTGGTTTCTGTCGGTGCATCCCTGATCCCGTTCCTGGAACACGATGACGCCAACCGCGCCCTGATGGGTGCGAACATGCAACGTCAGGCCGTTCCGACTCTGCGTGCTGATAAGCCGCTGGTTGGTACCGGTATGGAACGTGCTGTTGCCGTTGACTCCGGTGTAACAGCCGTGGCGAAACGTGGCGGTACCGTACAGTACGTCGACGCATCACGTATCGTTATCAAAGTTAACGAAGACGAAATGCATGCTGGCGAAGCCGGTATCGACATTTACAACCTGACCAAATATACCCGTTCTAACCAGAACACCTGCATCAACCAGATGCCATGTGTTTCTCTGGGTGAGCCGGTTGAGCGCGGCGACGTGCTGGCAGATGGCCCGTCCACCGATCTGGGTGAACTGGCACTGGGCCAGAACATGCGCGTAGCGTTCATGCCGTGGAACGGCTACAACTTCGAAGACTCCATCCTGGTCTCCGAGCGCGTGGTTCAGGAAGATCGCTTTACGACTATCCACATTCAGGAACTGGCTTGCGTGTCGCGTGACACCAAACTGGGGCCGGAAGAGATCACTGCTGATATCCCGAACGTGGGTGAAGCTGCACTCTCTAAACTGGATGAGTCAGGCATCGTCTACATCGGTGCTGAAGTGACCGGCGGCGACATTCTGGTTGGTAAGGTAACACCGAAAGGTGAAACCCAGCTGACGCCAGAAGAAAAACTGCTGCGCGCTATCTTCGGTGAGAAAGCCTCTGACGTGAAAGATTCGTCACTGCGCGTGCCGAATGGCGTGTCAGGTACCGTGATCGACGTTCAGGTCTTTACCCGCGATGGCGTGGAAAAAGACAAACGTGCGCTTGAAATCGAAGAGATGCAGCTGAAGCAGGCCAAAAAAGACCTGTCTGAAGAACTGCAGATTCTGGAAGCGGGCCTGTTCAGCCGTATCCAGAACGTACTGATTTCAGGTGGCGTTGAAGCAGACAAACTGGACAAGCTGCCGCGCGAGCGCTGGCTGGAACTGGGTCTGACTGACGAAGCCAAGCAAAACCAGCTGGAGCAGCTGGCAGAGCAGTACGACGAACTGAAGCACGAGTTTGAGAAAAAACTCGAAGGTAAGCGTCGTAAGATCACCCAGGGCGATGATCTGGCACCAGGCGTGCTGAAAATCGTTAAGGTTTATCTGGCTGTTAAGCGTCAGATTCAGCCGGGTGACAAAATGGCAGGCCGTCACGGTAACAAAGGTGTTATCTCCAAGATCAACCCGATCGAAGATATGCCTTACGATGAAAACGGTACGCCGGTTGACATCGTTCTGAACCCGCTGGGCGTACCATCGCGTATGAACATCGGTCAGATTCTGGAAACGCACCTGGGTATGGCAGCGAAAGGTATCGGCGAGAAAATTAACGCCATGCTGAAGAAGCAGGAAGAAGTCGCGAAGCTGCGCGAATTCATCCAGCGCGCCTATGACCTGGGTACCGATCTGCGTCAGCGAGTTGATCTGAACACCTTCTCCGATGACGAAGTACTGCGTCTGGCTGAGAACCTGAAGAAAGGTATGCCAATCGCCACGCCGGTGTTTGATGGTGCGAAAGAGAGCGAGATCAAAGAGCTGCTGCAGCTCGGCGGCCTGCCTTCTTCCGGTCAGATTACCCTGTTTGACGGCCGTACCGGTGAGCAGTTCGAACGTCAGGTAACCGTTGGCTACATGTACATGCTGAAACTTAACCACCTGGTTGATGACAAGATGCATGCACGTTCTACCGGTTCCTACAGCCTGGTTACTCAGCAGCCGCTGGGTGGTAAGGCGCAGTTCGGTGGTCAGCGCTTTGGTGAGATGGAAGTATGGGCACTGGAAGCATACGGTGCCGCGTATACCCTGCAGGAAATGCTTACCGTTAAGTCTGATGACGTCAACGGCCGTACCAAGATGTATAAAAACATCGTTGACGGTAACCATCAGATGGAACCGGGCATGCCGGAATCCTTCAACGTACTGTTGAAAGAGATTCGCTCGCTGGGTATCAACATCGAGCTGGAAGACGAGTAACCCCTTTTCATGCGGCTTACCGCCGCCTGAAAGCGCAGGGTTTAAAGCGCTCGCAATTGTACTGGTTACGGGGCGTTCAATTTCGGTTGGACGCCCCCTGAGTCTCACTCCGACGGGAGCTAATCCGTGAAAGACTTACTTAAGTTTCTGAAAGCGCAAACTAAGACCGAAGAGTTTGATGCCATCAAAATTGCGCTGGCTTCGCCAGACATGATCCGTTCCTGGTCTTTTGGTGAAGTGAAAAAGCCAGAAACCATTAACTACCGTACTTTTAAGCCAGAGCGCGATGGTCTGTTCTGTGCCCGTATCTTCGGGCCGGTAAAGGACTATGAGTGCCTGTGTGGCAAGTACAAGCGCCTCAAACACCGTGGTGTGATTTGTGAGAAGTGCGGCGTTGAAGTGACCCAGACTAAAGTACGCCGTGAGCGTATGGGCCACATCGAACTGGCGTCGCCGACTGCGCACATCTGGTTCCTGAAGTCACTGCCATCGCGTATCGGCTTACTGCTGGATATGCCACTGCGTGACATCGAGCGCGTGCTCTACTTTGAATCTTACGTGGTAATCGAAGGTGGCATGACCAACCTCGAGAAGCGTCAGATCCTGACTGAAGAGCAGTACCTTGACGCTCTGGAAGAGTTCGGTGACGAGTTCGACGCCAAAATGGGCGCCGAAGCAATCCAGGCCCTGTTGAAAAACATGGATCTGGAGCAGGAGTGCGAGCAGCTGCGTGAAGAGCTGAACGAAACTAACTCCGAAACCAAACGTAAAAAACTGACTAAGCGCATCAAGCTGCTGGAAGCGTTCGTCCAGTCTGGCAACAAGCCAGAGTGGATGATCCTGACCGTGCTGCCTGTTCTGCCACCGGACCTGCGTCCGCTGGTACCGCTGGATGGTGGTCGTTTCGCCACGTCGGATCTGAACGATCTGTATCGTCGCGTGATCAACCGTAACAACCGTCTGAAGCGCCTGCTGGATCTGGCTGCGCCAGATATCATCGTGCGCAACGAAAAGCGTATGTTGCAGGAAGCGGTCGATGCACTGCTGGACAACGGTCGTCGCGGTCGTGCGATCACCGGTTCCAACAAGCGTCCGCTGAAATCGCTGGCTGACATGATCAAAGGTAAGCAGGGTCGTTTCCGTCAGAACCTGCTGGGTAAACGTGTCGACTATTCTGGTCGTTCGGTTATCACCGTTGGTCCATACCTGCGTCTGCATCAGTGCGGTCTGCCGAAGAAAATGGCACTCGAACTGTTCAAACCGTTCATTTACGGCAAGCTGGAACTGCGTGGCCTGGCCACCACCATCAAAGCCGCGAAGAAAATGGTTGAGCGCGAAGAAGCCGTTGTCTGGGATATCCTCGACGAAGTGATCCGTGAGCACCCGGTTCTGCTGAACCGTGCGCCTACGCTGCACCGTCTGGGTATTCAGGCCTTTGAACCGGTTCTGATTGAAGGTAAAGCGATCCAGCTGCACCCGCTGGTTTGTGCGGCTTATAACGCCGACTTCGATGGTGACCAGATGGCTGTTCACGTACCGCTGACGCTGGAAGCCCAGCTGGAAGCGCGTGCGCTGATGATGTCGACCAACAACATCCTGTCACCTGCGAACGGCGAGCCAATCATCGTTCCTTCTCAGGACGTTGTACTGGGTCTGTATTACATGACCCGTGACTGTGTTAACGCCAAAGGCGAAGGCATGGTGCTGACTGGCCCGAAAGAAGCTGAGCGTATTTATCGCGCCGGCCTCGCCTCTCTGCATGCTCGCGTTAAGGTGCGTATCACCGAACACGAGAAGAATGAGCAGGATGAGTGGGTTGCTAAAACCAGCATCATCGATACTACGATTGGCCGTGCCATCCTGTGGATGATCGTGCCAAAAGGTCTGCCTTTCTCCATCGTTAACCAGGCGCTGGGCAAAAAAGCTATCTCCAAAATGCTTAACACCTGTTACCGCATTCTGGGCCTGAAGCCGACCGTTATCTTTGCTGACCAGACCATGTACACCGGTTTCGCTTACGCTGCCCGTTCAGGCGCGTCAGTCGGTATCGACGACATGGTTATTCCAGAGAAGAAAGTGGAAATCATCACCGAAGCGGAAGCAGAAGTGGCTGAGATCCAGGAGCAGTTCCAGTCTGGTCTGGTAACCGCAGGCGAACGTTATAACAAAGTCATCGATATCTGGGCCGCAGCCAACGAACGTGTTGCCAAGGCGATGATGGAAAACCTCTCTACCGAAGTCGTGATTAACCGCGACGGCGAAGAAGAGCGTCAGGTTTCCTTTAACAGCATCTTTATGATGGCTGACTCCGGTGCGCGTGGTTCTGCTGCACAGATTCGTCAGCTGGCCGGTATGCGTGGTCTGATGGCGAAGCCAGATGGCTCCATCATCGAAACACCAATCACGGCGAACTTCCGTGAAGGGTTGAACGTACTCCAGTACTTCATCTCAACCCACGGTGCACGTAAAGGCCTGGCGGATACCGCACTGAAAACAGCGAACTCCGGTTATCTGACGCGTCGTCTGGTTGACGTTGCCCAGGATCTGGTAGTTACCGAAGATGACTGTGGTACACACGAAGGCATCATGATGACGCCTGTCATTGAAGGTGGCGACGTTAAAGAGCCACTGCGTGAACGTGTACTGGGCCGTGTGACTGCTGAAGACGTTCTGAAGCCGGGTACTGCTGATATTCTGGTCCCACGCAACACGCTGCTCGATGAGCACTGGTGTGACGTGCTGGAACTGAACTCAGTCGACAGCCTGAAAGTCCGCTCGGTGGTAGGTTGTGAAACCGATTTTGGTGTGTGCGCGCATTGCTACGGTCGCGACCTGGCACGTGGTCACATCATCAACAAAGGTGAAGCGATCGGTGTTATCGCGGCACAGTCCATCGGTGAGCCAGGTACACAGCTGACGATGCGTACGTTCCACATCGGTGGTGCGGCATCACGTGCGGCTGCTGAATCCAGCATTCAGGTGAAGAACAAAGGTACCATCAAGCTGACCAACGCCAAGTCGGTAACGAACTCGGCAGGCAAGCTGGTGATCACCTCGCGTAACGTTGAACTGAAAATGATCGACGAATTTGGTCGTACCAAAGAGAGCTATAAAGTTCCTTACGGTTCTACCATGGCGAAAGGTGATGGTGAGCAGGTTGCAGCGGGCGAAACCGTCGCAAACTGGGATCCGCATACCATGCCAGTTATCACCGAAGTGGGCGGTTTCATTCGCTTCACGGATATGGTTGATGGCCAGACGATTACCCGTCAGACAGATGATTTAACCGGTCTGTCTTCACTGGTGGTTCTGGACAGTGCTGAACGTACTGCAGGCGGTAAAGATCTGCGTCCTGCGCTGAAAATTGTTGATGCCAACGGCAACGACGTTCTGATCCCGGGCACCGACATGCCGGCTCAGTACTTCCTGCCAGGTAAAGCGATTGTTCAGCTGGAAGATGGCGTTAAGATCAGTGCCGGTGACACGTTAGCGCGTGTTCCACAGGAATCTGGCGGTACCAAGGATATTACCGGTGGTCTGCCACGCGTTGCTGATCTGTTCGAAGCGCGTCGTCCGAAAGAGCCAGCTATTCTGGCGGAGATCAGCGGCATCATCTCCTTCGGTAAAGAGACCAAAGGTAAGCGTCGTCTGGTCATTACTCCGCTGGATGGCAGTGAGCCATACGAAGAGATGATTCCGAAATGGCGTCAGCTGAACGTGTTCGAAGGTGAACGTGTTGAGCGCGGTGACGTGGTTTCCGATGGCCCAGAGTCTCCACATGACATCCTGCGCTTGCGTGGCGTGCATGCGGTGACCCGTTACATCACTAACGAAGTGCAGGAAGTTTACCGTCTGCAGGGCGTTAAGATTAACGATAAGCACATCGAAGTCATCGTTCGTCAGATGCTGCGTAAAGCAACCATCGTGAGCGCAGGAAGTGCAGACTTCCTGGAAGGTGAGCAGGCTGAATTCTCTCGCATCAAGATCTCTAACCGTGATCTGGAAGCGAACGGAAAAGTCGGCGCAACCTTCATGCGTGACCTGCTGGGTATTACCAAAGCGTCACTGGCAACCGAATCGTTCATCTCTGCAGCCTCGTTCCAGGAGACCACACGTGTCCTGACCGAAGCAGCAGTAGCAGGCAAGCGCGATGAACTGCGCGGCCTGAAAGAGAAAGTCATCGTGGGTCGTCTGATCCCAGCCGGTACCGGTTATGCGTACCATCAGGATCGTATGCGCCGCAAAGCGGCAGGTGAAGTTCCGGTTGCACCGCAGGTGACTGCGGATGAAGCCTCAGCCAGCCTGGCTGAACTGTTGAACGCCGGTCTCGGCGGCAACAAAGACGATTAATCGTCCTTTGCCTGATAAAAACCCTGCCTCGGCAGGGTTTTTTTTTGTCTCAGATTCAGCCATTCCAGTCACTGCGGCTGATACCAATATCTTTCAGCTGACTGTCGCTTAACTTCGACAGGATGAGGCGTGTCTCACGCCGCAGCTGCCAGCGTTTGTAACTGCGCCACAGATAACGAACCAGGTGGTAAGGCGTGCCTGTAAACGGTTTAGCTGCGCGATTCTCGTCATATCCCATGATAGTGCCCTCAGTGAAGTGTCTGAGGACCATTTTCAGTGGATCGCTCTGTATGATACAGACGCAAAAATCACTTTTATTTAACATACAGATTGCCGTCAGTATGATCTGAATGGTAAAAAAGAGTCGGAACTGTACTGGTTACTGCTCAGCCTCTGAGCCTGTGGAGATACAATGACCCGCTATGAACATCTGGCTACGCTGCTGGCTCAGCGTATCGAACAAGGCTTATATCGCAGCGGTGAGCGCCTGCCTTCAGTACGCAGTCTGAGTACGGAGCATGGCGTCAGTATCAGTACCGTGCAGCAGGCTTATCATCTGCTGGAAGAGAAGCAGATGATTACGCCGCAGTCGCGCTCCGGCTATTTTGTGGCGTCACGCAAAGCAACGCCGCCGATCCCGGCGCTGACCCGCCCCGCACAGCGGCCGGTTGAGGTGACACAGTGGGATGCGGTGCTGGAGCTGATTAACAGCCGTCTGGAAGATGATGTTTTGCAGCTGGGCAGCGGCATGCCCGATCTGACCCAGCCGACGCTTAAGCCACTGTGGAAAGCTTTCAGCCGCCAGGTGCAGAAGCAGGACATGGCGCTGCTGAATTATGACAGTCTATATGGTGTGCTCGCTTTGCGGCAACAGGTTGCACGGCTGGCGATAGACAGCGGCTGCCAGCTCACCGCCGATGACATTGTCATTACTACCGGCTGTCATGAAGCATTATCGGTCGCCGTACGTGCAGTCTGCGAGCCGGGGGATATCATTGCCGTTGAATCACCGTCGTTTCACGGCATTATGCAAACTCTGCGCGGCTTTGGCATTCGTGCCATCGAGATCCCAACCGATGCAGTCACCGGCATCAGTCTGGAAGCGCTGGAGCTGGCCTTTGATCAATGGCCGATTAAAGCGGTTGTTGTTGTGCCGAACTGCAATAATCCGCTGGGATTTATCATGTCTGAGCCGCGTAAGCGGGCTTTGCTGGTGCTGGCGCAGCGGTTTGACGCGGCAGTGATTGAAGATGATGTCTATGGTGAGTTAGCCTGGGAATATCCGCGTCCGCCTACCATCAAATCGCTGGATCTCGATGGCCGGGTGTTGCTGTGCAGCTCCTTTTCGAAAACGCTGGCGCCAGGTTTACGCGTTGGCTGGGTTGCACCAGGCCGCTATCGTGACCGCGTGCTGCACATGAAATATATTGTCACCGGCTCCACCGCCACACAGCCTCAGCATGCGGTCTCCGAGTTTATCCGTCAGGGCCATTATCAGCCTCATCTGCGCCGGATGCGGCAACTCTATCATCGTAACTATGAAACTTTTAGCTGCTGGGTACGCCACTACTTTCCCTGCGGCATCTGCGTTTCCCGTCCTCAGGGCGGTTTTCTGATGTGGATAGAACTTCCCGAAGCGTTTGATGCGGTTCGTCTTAACCGGGAACTGCGCGAGTCAAAAATTCAGATTGCTGTGGGTTCACTGTTTTCAGCGTCGGGGAAATACCGTAACTGTCTGCGCTTAAACTACGGGCTGCCGATCAACGAGCAGACTGAACAGGCGCTGGCGCGGGTGGGTGCGGCCGTCGAGCGCGCCATGCTCTCGTGCCAGCATGAGACCCAGGCTTCAGCCTCTACGCTCGCATAGCGAAGAGAAGAAGCAGGGCCGGCAAGAGGAGGGATCCGGCCCTGGTCAGATAACCTTAACCTGACGGATGCCACGTTAAAGTTTTGGATCACAGCACGCCAGCGGCAACATGCACCTTTACGCGGCACTTTCCCGGAATAATGCTGGCTTTACCGATTTTGCAGCCGCTATGCGCGACAGGTTCCATAAATGCTTAGTCGCCTGGTCCTGCCAGCGCCAGAAGGGTGCGCGTTGCGGCACGCCAGTCATCTGCCTGAGTAATCGCACTCACCACAGCAATGCTGCCGACGCCGGTGGCCAGCACCTCGGGTGCCCGCGCAATCGAGATACCACCAATCGCCACGGTGGGAATATGCGTCAGCCGTGTCAGATGCCGTTTCAGCTGCTCAATGCCCTGCGGCGAAGAAGGCATCTCTTTGGTCTGCGTCGGGAAAATATGCCCAAGTGCGATGTAAGAGGGCTGGATTGCCAGAGCGCGATCCAGTTCCGCATCGTCATGGGTGGAGAGCCCCAGACGCAATCCTGCCTGATGAATGCGAGCAAGATCGGCGACATCGAGATCCTCCTGACCCAGATGTACGCCATAAGCCTGATGTTTAATCGCCAGCTGCCAGTAGTCATTGATAAACAGGCGGGCGTCGTAGCGTTTACCTAACGCAATCGCCTGAGCAATGGCGGGTTCGGCGACCTCATCAGGCCGATCTTTGATGCGCAACTGCATCGTGCGAACGCCCGTTTCAAGCAGGCGTTCGATCCACTCGGGGCTATCAACCACCGGATAAAGTCCCAGGCGCGGGACGGTAGCGGGAAATGCGGGCATCGTTACTCCTCCTTAATGGCATCGGCGGGGTGATAGAGCTCACCGCCGCGGCTGCGGAAACGATCTGACACCTGCGCCATGCCCACTTCAACCGGCTCGGCACGGGCATCCTGGCGTGCCGCAAACTCGCGCACCTCCTGGGAAATTTTCATCGAGCAGAATTTAGGGCCGCACATTGAGCAGAAATGGGCCACCTTGCCTGACTCCTGCGGCAGGGTTTCATCATGCATTGCCCGCGCCGTATGGGGATCCAGCGCAAGGTTAAACTGATCTTCCCAGCGGAATTCAAAGCGTGCTTTAGACATGGCGTTATCACGGATCTGCGCTCCAGGGTGGCCTTTCGCCAGATCGGCAGCATGCGCTGCGATTTTGTAGGTGATCAATCCCTGCTTCACGTCCTCTTTGTTCGGCAGACCCAGATGCTCTTTGGGCGTGACGTAGCACAGCATGGCACAACCAAACCAGCCAATCATGGCGGCACCGATACCCGAGGTGAAATGGTCGTAGCCGGGCGCGATATCAGTGGTCAGCGGCCCAAGCGTGTAGAAGGGAGCTTCATTGCACAGATCGAGCTGTTCAGTCATATTACGGCGGATCATATGCATCGGCACATGTCCCGGACCTTCAATCATCACCTGAACGTCATACTCCCAGGCAATACGCGTCAGTTCGCCCAGGGTACGCAGTTCGGCAAACTGCGCCTCATCGTTGGCATCCTGAATGGAACCCGGACGCAGACCATCGCCCAGCGACAGGGAGACATCGTAAGCGGCGCAGATTTCACAAATCTCGCGGAAGTGCTCATACAGGAAGCTCTCCTGATGGTGGGACAGGCACCATTTCGCCATGATCGAGCCACCCCGCGAGACAATTCCCGTGAGGCGTTTCGCCGTCATCGGGACATAACGCAGCAGTACGCCCGCGTGAATAGTGAAGTAATCGACGCCCTGTTCCGCCTGCTCCAGCAGCGTGTCCCGGAATATTTCCCAGTTCAGCGCCTCGGCCACGCCATTCACTTTTTCCAGCGCCTGATAGATCGGCACGGTCCCGATGGGCACCGGGCTGTTTCGCAAAATCCATTCTCGCGTTTCATGAATATAGCGACCGGTAGAGAGATCCATCACCGTGTCGGCACCCCAGCGGGTCGACCACACCAGCTTTTCTACTTCTTCCTCGATAGAAGAGGTGACTGCCGAGTTACCGATGTTGGCATTGACCTTGACGAGGAAGTTACGGCCAATGATCATCGGCTCCGATTCAGGATGATTGATATTGGCAGGGATAATGGCGCGTCCGTCAGCGACCTCCTGACGGACAAACTCGGGTGTGATATCGGCGGGCAGATGCGCGCCAAAACTGTGCCCCGGATGCTGTTGCAGCAGCACCTCACTGCGGATTCGCTCACGGCCCATGTTTTCCCGCAGGGCGATGAACTCCATCTCCGGGGTAATCATGCCCTGACGGGCATAGTGCAGTTGCGTGACACGGCGGCCTGCACGGGCGCGTCGCGGTGTTGGCAGGTGATCGAAGCGCAGATGATCCAGCCCCTCGTCAGCCAGTCGCTGCTGGGTATAGCCCGAGCTGTTCTGCTCAAGAAGCTCACTGTCGTCGCGTTCAGCAATCCAGCGTGCGCGCAGCTTTTCCAGACCGCGATGCACATCAATCTGTGCCGCGGGATCGCCATACGCACCTGCCGTATCATAGACCGGCACCGCTTCATTTTGCTCATAGAGAGGCTGTTCTTTGCTGCCGCCGATATGGGTCGGGCTTAGGGTGATTTCACGCATCGGCACGCGAATATCTTCCCGGCTACCGGTAATCCAGACGCGACGGGACTGAGGAAAAGCACTGCCGCTTTGCAGGGAATCGATAAATTCCTGCGCCTGGGTACGCTGTTCACGACGGGACATTTTTGGGTCAGACATAGCAATCTTCCTGTTAAGGGGGAACGATGCTTGTCCGGAGTTCGGAAGGAGTAACCGTATAGACAGCACAGGCATGCTGGCATACAGAGAAGTTTTACTCTTGTTCCCTACGCAGGTTCTAACCTGGTCAGGTTCCGCGGATCCCGAATTAACGGTCTCAGCCCAACTGGGCACTCCGACAAGAAGCGGTTTTTTCGCGGGTGTCTGATAACAGACTCGGGCGTAAAACCTCACATTTCAAAGCTAAAATAAAAAAGGTTCTTTGGAGAGCGCTCCTCAGAACCTGTTCAGCATAAAAGGGCTACAGGATAATCTCAAGCCCTTTGCCATTGTTAACCACTAAGCCGGACGCGCGATTTGGCTGTCATTCGCCACTGGTGGCGTAGCAAGCTGGTTATCCCAGGCCAGCTGAATCAGCTTATCTTCCAGCGTAAAGCGTGATTCCAGCACTTCACCCACTTCGGAGAGAGCCTGCTGGAAGGTCATGCAGTTTTCATCATCAATGGCCTGCTGCAGGTGACCGTCATACAGCTGCATCAGACGCTCAGTGTTTGCCTCCAGCGGAGGGTAGATCTGCGCGGCGGCGATCATCGGGCTGTCGCCACTCATTTCACTGATCACGCGCTCATAGATACTGAAGTGACCGGCAGAAAGATAGTCGACCAGGCCGTGACAGAAGTTGTCGAGTGCCTGCTCATCAAGACGCGTCAGCGCCTCTTTTTTAGGTTTAAGACCGACCAGGTGATAATAGGTCACCAGTAGCTGGCGACGCGCTTCAAGCCACGAATCGACCAGTTCATTACTGCCACCTACGCGTTCAGCCAGGACGTCTAACTGGTTAAGCATATCTAACTCCATGTGAGTTATAGTTGTTTATCTACACACTTAACATCAGGGCTTCAGCGTGCGAGTTGACGCTAAGGATGACGAAATAAATGCAATGCGAAATCTCAAGCGTAGACGCTGGATGGTGGATTGTCAGCCATGAACAAAAACTTTGGTTGCCACAAGGTGATTTACCCCACGGAAACGCCGAAAAATTCGGTTTAACTGGCAGTAAGGCCCGGACCATTGGTGAATGGCAGGGCGAAAAAGTCTGGCTGATTTGTGAGCCGCGTTCCTCCGATATGTTCTCCATGCGACAGCTGATCGATCAGGATGTGGCGCTGTTTCAGCTGGTGGGTCGCGGTGTACAGCTGGCGGAGTTCTACCGCTCTCATCGCTGGTGCGGCTACTGCGGACATGAGATGCACCACAGCAAACATGAATTTGCCTGTCTCTGCAGTCATTGCCGTGAGCGTTACTATCCGCAGATCGCGCCCTGCATCATTGTGGCTATCCGTCGCGGCGATGAAATCCTGCTGGCGAATCATGCCCGCCATCGCAACAAGGTCTACACCGTGCTGGCCGGTTTTGTGGAGGTCGGCGAGACGCTGGAGCAGGCCGTTGCCCGGGAAGTGATGGAAGAGAGCAATATCCGCGTCAAAAACGTCCGTTACGTGACCTCCCAGCCTTGGCCCTTCCCGCAATCGCTGATGACGGCGTTCATGGCGGAGTATGACAGCGGCGATCTGCAACATGACGGTAAAGAGCTGCTGGATGCCGCCTGGTTCCGTTTTGATGCGCTGCCTTTGCTGCCACCGCCAGGCACGGTAGCGCGCCGCCTGATTGAAGATACCGTCGCCCTGTGCCGCGCCGAAGCGTGAAAGTGCTACACTACACGCCTGTTATTGAGAGAGTGTTGAGATGAGTGAACTGAAGAACGATCGTTATTTGCGTGCCCTGTTACGTCAGCCGGTTGATGTCACGCCGGTATGGATGATGCGACAAGCCGGGCGCTATTTGCCGGAGTACAAAGCGACACGCGCCCAGGCGGGTGATTTCATGTCGCTGTGTAAAAACGCCGAGCTGGCCTGTGAAGTGACCCTGCAGCCGCTGCGCCGTTATCCGCTGGATGCCGCCATCCTCTTCAGTGACATCCTGACCATTCCGGATGCGATGGGACTGGGTCTCTACTTTGAAACCGGCGAAGGTCCGCGTTTCTCTAATCCTGTGACCTGCCGCGCTGACGTTGAGCGTTTGCCGGTGCCCGATCCTGAAATGGAGCTGGGCTATGTGATGAATGCGGTCCGCACCATCCGTAAAAACCTGAATGGCGATCTGCCGCTGATTGGCTTCTCAGGCAGTCCGTGGACGCTGGCCACCTACATGGTGGAAGGCGGCAGCAGTAAGGCCTTTACTAAAATTAAGAAGATGATGTATGCCGATCCGGCGACGCTGCACGCGATGCTGGATAAGCTGGCCGACAGCGTCATCCTCTATCTCAACGCTCAGATCCGCGCCGGAGCGCAGTCCGTCATGGTCTTTGATACCTGGGGCGGCGTGCTGACCGGTCGTGACTATCGCGAATTCTCCCTGCACTACATGCACAAGATTGTCGATGGCCTGCTGCGTGAAAACGACGGCCGCCGCGTGCCGGTGACGCTCTTTACCAAAGGCGGCGGACAGTGGCTGGAAGCGATGGCTGCCACCGGTTGTGATGCGCTGGGTCTCGACTGGACCACCGATATTGATGATGCACGCCGCCGCGTAGGCGACAAAGTTGCGCTGCAGGGCAACATGGATCCCTCTATGCTCTATGCGGCACCTGAACGTATCGAGCAGGAGGTGGCCGGTATTCTGGAGCGTTTTGGCTCAGGCACTGGTCATGTCTTTAATCTGGGGCATGGCATTCATCAGGACGTTCCGCCCGAAAATGCCGGTGTCTTTGTTGATGCTGTGCATCGTTTATCGCGTCCCTGGCATCAGGAGTAATTATGGACATTGCCGCACTTCGCGCTGAGCAGTTACAACGCGCCGCTGACGTGGTGCGTGAAGATGACTTTGACGTTCTGCCGCCCCGCTTTATTGGCGGGGCAGACGTTGGGTTTGAGCAGGACGGCACCGTCACGCGGGCGGCGATGGTGATACTGGAATATCCCTCGTTAAAACTGGTGGAGCATCGCATCGCGCGCGTTGAGACCACCATGCCCTATATTCCGGGCTTTCTCTCCTTCCGTGAATATCCGGCGCTGATGGCTGCCTGGCAGATGCTGGAGCAAAAGCCTGATCTGTTGTTTGTGGATGGACACGGTATTTCGCATCCAAGACGGCTGGGCGTCGCATCGCATTTTGGCCTGCTGGTCGATGTGCCCACTATTGGTGTTGCGAAAAGTCGTCTCTGCGGGCGTTTTGACGATCTGGATGCGCAGCCTGGCAGCCGTCAGCCGCTGATCGACAAAGGTGAGCAGATAGGCTGGGTATGGCGCAGCAAGCTGCGTTGTAATCCGCTGTTTGTCGCCACCGGTCATCGTGTCAGCCTGGATACGGCGCTGCAGTGGGTCGAAAACTGTACGCGCGGTTACCGGTTGCCGGAACCTACCCGCTGGGCCGATGCGGTTGCCTCTAACCGAACCGCTTTCCAGCGCTGGCAAAACGCGCTTTAACACTGTTTGTGCTGCGGTTTTGCAGTTACACTGCGGCCAGAGAAACGAATAAGAGCCACCTTTATGTTACAGAACCCCGTTCATCTGCGTCTGGCGAAGCTGGAAAGCTGGCAGCACCTGACTTTTATGGCCTGCCTGTGCGAACGCATGTATCCCAACTATCGCGCATTCTGCGAGCAGACTGAATTTGCCGATCCGGCACTCTATCGCCGGATTCTTGATCTGATCTGGGAAAACCTGACGGTCAAAGATGCGAAGATTAACTTCGACAGCCAGCTGGAAAAACTCGAAGCCGCCATTCCTGATGGCGATGCATTTGAGGTTTACGGCGTTTATCCGGCTATCGATGCCTGTGTGGCATTAAGCGAAGTCGTTCATGCGCAGCTGAGCGGCGAAACGCTTGAGCATGCTATTGAAGTCAGCGAGACCTCAATTACCACCGTCGCTATGCTGGAGATGACCCAGGCTGGACGCGAAATGACCGATGAAGAGCTGCGTGAAAACCCGGCTATCATCGATGAGTGGGACCTCCAGTGGGAGATTTTCCGTCTGCTGGCGGAGTGTGAAGAGCGCGACCTTGAATTGATTAAAGGTCTGCGATCTGACCTGCGTGAAGCGGGAATTAGTAACATCGGTATAAATTTCCAGCAGTAAGGCGATAAAACGTGACTTCAGGCCCGAATTAGCGCGCCTGAAGGCTTCACATTGGCCCCCTGTCTGGTCTACATTTGGGGGGCTGAAAATTGTGGCTATCGGTGCGTGCAGGCAGAAGAGTGCCAGAATATGGCTTTTCCCTCGCACTCGTTGCTTAGCAAGCGATAAATACACTTTAAGGATAACTTATGAACAAGACTCAACTGATTGATGTGATCGCAGAAAAAGCTGACCTGTCTAAAACCCAGGCAAAGGCAGCGCTGGAATCGACTCTGGCTGCGATCACTGAGTCTCTGAAAGATGGTGATGCTGTACAACTGGTTGGTTTTGGTACTTTTAAAGTGAACCACCGCGCTGAGCGTACCGGTCGTAACCCGCAGACTGGCAAAGAGATTAAAATCGCTGCAGCAAACGTACCGGCATTCGTGTCTGGTAAAGCGCTGAAAGACGCCGTTAAGTAAGACGTCGCACTGCGGTTAAGCTTTAAAACAGGGGGCGTTTCGCCCCTTTTGTTTTTAAGAGGCCAGCCATCATGATTCCGCTGTTACCGCGTTTATCTGTTCTGTTTCTCTCTCTGTTTCTTTTCGGCTGCAGCTCGACTCCGGATATACCTCCCTTTTCTGCCAGTGGCTATCTTGCCGATCGTGGTGTTGTTCGTATCTGGCGCAAAAATAGCGACCATCAGTCAGTTCATATCCGCACCCTCTATACGCCGTTCAGTGGCGGTGAAGGTGAAGTGACTGACTATGTCTGGCTGGAAGAGTCATTGATCAGCATTCAGCGCCAGGTGAAGGGCAAACAACCTGACGATGTAACCCTGCGCTTCGACCAGGCGGGTGGTCTCAACTTTATGCAGCGCCAGCTTGCAGGCCGGCGTGAAGCGGTCAGCCCGGATGCGGTTGAACTCTATAAGTTTGATGCCGAGCGCATGCGTAACCTCAGCGATGCGCTGTTAAGCGGTCAGGTGTTCCTGAAACAGGGACACTGGCTGGGAAACAATGTGCTGGAGAATTGTGAAGGCCAGCAGGTCAGACCCGCTTTTGATGCTGACGAGGTGCAGATGCTGACACAGCAGCAGCGTAGCGCATCGGCACCGCTGATGGTGTCATGGCTTGAAGCACCTGAAGGAATTCAGTTGTTGCGGGTCAGTCAGAAGGATGACTGCTCACAGCAGCCGACAGAAGACGATATGTGAAGTGAAAAGGGGGCACCAGGTGCCCCCTTCGCTTATTTGCGGTTAATAGCGCGGTAGCCGATATCGCGGCGACAGAAACTGCCCTGCCATGAAATTGGCTTTGTCAGCTCGTAAGCCCGCTTTTGTGCCGCAGCGACATCGTCACCCAGCGCAGTGACGCACAGCACACGGCCACCGTTCGTCAGTACCCGATCCTCTTCCAGACGTGTTCCGGCGTGGAATACCTTGCCGTCGGCAACCTCTTCCAGTGGCAGCCCATGAATCTGATCGCCCTGAGCGTAATTACCCGGATAACCGCCTGCCGCCAGTACCACACCCAGCGCAGGACGGGGATCCCATTGTGACTTTTTCTGATCCAGCTTACCGTCACAGGCAGCCAGGCAAAGATCGACCAGATCCGACTGAAGGCGCAGCATGATCGGCTGCGTTTCCGGATCGCCGAAGCGGCAGTTAAATTCGATTACTTTCGGCTGCCCGGTGTGGTCGATCATCAGACCGGCATAGAGGAAACCGGTGTAGACGTTGCCTTCTGCGGCCATGCCACGCACGGTTGGCCAGATAACCTGATCCATCACGCGCTGGTGGATCTCATCGGTGACAACCGGAGCCGGTGAGTAGGCCCCCATACCACCGGTGTTCGGACCAGTGTCGCCATCGCCGACGCGTTTGTGATCCTGGCTGGTGGCCATCGGCAGTACATGCTCGCCGTCTACCATCACGATGAAGCTGGCTTCTTCGCCATCCAGAAACTCTTCAATCACAATGCGGTGTCCGGCATCGCCAAACGCGTTACCGGCCAGCATATCCTGAACCGCATCCTCAGCTTCCTGCAGCGTCATTGCGACAATCACGCCTTTACCTGCGGCCAGGCCGTCGGCTTTAATAACGATGGGCGCACCTTTCTCACGCAAATATGCGAGAGCAGGCTCAACGTCGGTAAAGTTCTGATACGCCGCGCTGGGGATCTGGTGACGTGCCAGAAAATCTTTGGTGAAGGCTTTAGAGCCTTCCAGCTGTGCCGCGGCCTGCGTCGGACCAAAGATAGCCAGCCCTGCCTTACGGAAGGCATCCACGACGCCAATCACCAGCGGCGCTTCCGGCCCGACAATCGTCAGATCGATCTTTTCACGCTGGGCAAATTCAAGCAGGGCAGGGACATCTGTCGCACTGATCGCGACGTTCTGCAGCGCAGGCTCTAATGCGGTGCCCGCATTACCTGGCGCGACAAATACGGTTTCCGCCAGTGGCGACTGGGCCGCTTTCCAGGCCAGAGCATGTTCACGTCCGCCATTGCCGATTACTAAAATTTTCATCTGTTACTCTCCAGAACGATTAATGGCGGAAGTGGCGCATGTCGGTGAAGATCATCGCAATGTCATGCTCATCGGCTGCCGCAATCACTTCTTCATCGCGGATGGAGCCACCTGGCTGGATAACGCAGCTCACGCCTGCCGCGGCGGCGGCATCAATACCATCGCGGAACGGGAAGAAGGCATCTGACGCCATGGCTGAGCCTTTCACTTCCAGACCTTCATCGGCTGCTTTAATACCCGCAATTTTAGCGGAGTAGACGCGGCTCATCTGACCCGCGCCAATGCCGATAGTCATGTTGTCGCGTGCATACACAATGGCATTGGACTTAACGAACTTCGCGACTTTCCAGCAGAACAGCGCATCACGCAGCTCCTGTTCTGTTGGCTGGCGCTTGCTGACTACACGCAGCTGGCTGGCGTCCACCATGCCGAGATCACGATCCTGGACCAGCAGGCCGCCATTGACGCGTTTAAAATCCAGCGCGGCAGTGCGGTTTTGCCACTGGCCGCAGATCAGGACACGAACATTCTGTTTCGCAGCGGTAATTTTTAGCGCGGCTTCGGAAACGGCAGGCGCGATGATCACCTCAACAAACTGGCGGCTGATAATCGCCTGTGCCGTCGCTTCATCCAGCTCGCGGTTAAAGGCAATGATGCCGCCGAACGCGGAGGTCGGGTCGGTCTGGTAAGCACGCTCATAGGCTGCCAGCAGATTGTCACCGGTCGCGACACCACAGGGGTTAGCATGCTTAACAATGACGCAGGCGGGTTCACTGAACTCTTTAACGCATTCCAGTGCCGCATCCGTGTCAGCAATATTGTTATAGGAGAGCGCTTTGCCCTGAACCTGCTGCGCGGTCGCTACTGACGCTTCAGTAATGTTCTCTTCTATATAGAAGGCAGCATCCTGATGGCTGTTCTCGCCGTAACGCATATCCTGCTTCTTAATGAAGTTCAGATTCAGGGTACGCGGGAAACGGCCAGCGGGCTGATTGCGTTCACCGTGATAGGCCGGCACCAGGGTACCGAAGTAGTTAGCGATCATGCTGTCATAGGCGGCGGTATGTTCGAAGGCTTTGATGGCCAGATCGAAACGGGTCTCAAGCGTCAGCGCGTTCTCATGCGCATCCATTTCAGCAATGATGGCGTCGTAGTCACCGCTGCTGACCACAATGGCGACATCTTTATGGTTCTTGGCAGCAGAGCGCACCATGGTCGGGCCACCGATGTCGATGTTTTCCACCGCCTCTTCCAGTGAACATCCTTCACGGGCGACCGTCTGTGCAAAGGGATAGAGGTTAACGACCACCATGTCGATTGGGCTGATGTCGTGCTGCGCCATGATGGCATCATCCTGGCCGCGACGACCCAGAATGCCGCCATGCACTTTCGGATGCAGGGTTTTGACGCGTCCATCCATCATTTCCGGGAAACCGGTGTAGTCAGAGACTTCAGTAACAGCCAGACCCGCATCCGCCAGAAGGCGAGCGGTTCCACCTGTGGAGAGCAGTTCGACACCGCGACTTGAGAGCGACTGAGCAAATTCGAGGATACCGGCTTTGTCAGAGACACTGAGCAATGCGCGGCGTACAGGACGAGGTTGTTGCATGGTGGTTTATCCCTTGGCTTTGTTTCGCGTATATAAGAGCGTTACGTCAGGCTTTACAGCGGTTTTCTCTTCTATATAAGAAGAAAAAATCAAAAACCTCAGGTAACGCCCCGAAAAGGGGTGTCCGGAATATTGCCCGGCATTGTAGCGAAAACGTTTGCGTGATGCTCGCCTAAATTCATTCAGCCTGCTCTGTGTGGATAACATTGTGCGTAACTGCGTATAACAGCGGCTTTTGCTGTGGAATGCAGCGAACGCTCTTTTTTATGCAATTTATGGGTTGCGACTCTCCGGCAACTCCCTATAATGCGCATCCATCAACACGGCACACCGGAAACGGGAAACGGGTTGAAGGCACAGGAGACTGCGCCGCCGGAGAAAAACTTCTGAGAAAGAGGTTGACTCTGCAGGAGGAAAGCGTAATATACGCCACCTCGCGACAGGACGCTAACGCACTGTTCGCACTGCTCTTTAACAATTTATCAGACAATCTGTGTGGGCACTCGCAGGATTGATATCAGCGTCTTTGGACGCACAAAAATATCAAAGCCTCACGAGTGAACACATAATGAAATTCATTATGACGTTTTACAGATGAGCATCGCTGCACTTGTTGCAGCAAATCAAACTTAAATTGAAGAGTTTGATCATGGCTCAGATTGAACGCTGGCGGCAGGCCTAACACATGCAAGTCGGACGGTAGCACAGAGGAGCTTGCTCCTTGGGTGACGAGTGGCGGACGGGTGAGTAATGTCTGGGGATCTGCCCGATAGAGGGGGATAACCACTGGAAACGGTGGCTAATACCGCATAACGTCGCAAGACCAAAGAGGGGGACCTTCGGGCCTCTCACTATCGGATGAACCCAGATGGGATTAGCTAGTAGGCGGGGTAATGGCCCACCTAGGCGACGATCCCTAGCTGGTCTGAGAGGATGACCAGCCACACTGGAACTGAGACACGGTCCAGACTCCTACGGGAGGCAGCAGTGGGGAATATTGCACAATGGGCGCAAGCCTGATGCAGCCATGCCGCGTGTATGAAGAAGGCCTTCGGGTTGTAAAGTACTTTCAGCGGGGAGGAAGGCGGTGCGGTTAATAACCGCGCCGATTGACGTTACCCGCAGAAGAAGCACCGGCTAACTCCGTGCCAGCAGCCGCGGTAATACGGAGGGTGCAAGCGTTAATCGGAATTACTGGGCGTAAAGCGCACGCAGGCGGTCTGTTAAGTCAGATGTGAAATCCCCGGGCTTAACCTGGGAACTGCATTTGAAACTGGCAGGCTTGAGTCTTGTAGAGGGGGGTAGAATTCCAGGTGTAGCGGTGAAATGCGTAGAGATCTGGAGGAATACCGGTGGCGAAGGCGGCCCCCTGGACAAAGACTGACGCTCAGGTGCGAAAGCGTGGGGAGCAAACAGGATTAGATACCCTGGTAGTCCACGCCGTAAACGATGTCGACTTGGAGGTTGTTCCCTTGAGGAGTGGCTTCCGGAGCTAACGCGTTAAGTCGACCGCCTGGGGAGTACGGCCGCAAGGTTAAAACTCAAATGAATTGACGGGGGCCCGCACAAGCGGTGGAGCATGTGGTTTAATTCGATGCAACGCGAAGAACCTTACCTACTCTTGACATCCACGGAATCTGGCAGAGATGCCTCAGTGCCTTCGGGAACCGTGAGACAGGTGCTGCATGGCTGTCGTCAGCTCGTGTTGTGAAATGTTGGGTTAAGTCCCGCAACGAGCGCAACCCTTATCCTTTGTTGCCAGCGATTCGGTCGGGAACTCAAAGGAGACTGCCGGTGATAAACCGGAGGAAGGTGGGGATGACGTCAAGTCATCATGGCCCTTACGAGTAGGGCTACACACGTGCTACAATGGCGCATACAAAGAGAAGCGACCTCGCGAGAGCAAGCGGACCTCACAAAGTGCGTCGTAGTCCGGATCGGAGTCTGCAACTCGACTCCGTGAAGTCGGAATCGCTAGTAATCGTGGATCAGAATGCCACGGTGAATACGTTCCCGGGCCTTGTACACACCGCCCGTCACACCATGGGAGTGGGTTGCAAAAGAAGTAGGTAGCTTAACCTTCGGGAGGGCGCTTACCACTTTGTGATTCATGACTGGGGTGAAGTCGTAACAAGGTAACCGTAGGGGAACCTGCGGTTGGATCACCTCCTTACCTGAAGATACCTTCCGGCGCAGTGTCCACACAGATTGTCTGATAAAAAAGTAATGAGCAGGACGGCTGCGAAGTCGTGACACTATCGTGTCCCCTTCGTCTAGCGGTTAGGACTCCGCCCTTTCACGGCGGCAACAGGGGTTCGAATCCCCTAGGGGACGCCACCTGCTTGGTGACAGGTGAAAGATGTCTCCATACAGTATCTCAAAGCCGTTCTGGCTGCGTAAGCAGCCGGGTCGCGTTTGAGATATTTGCTCTTTAACAATCCGGAACAAGCTGAAAATTGAAACGACGTGTCGCTTTCATTCTCCGTAACAAGAATGAAAAACGCGGCACGTTCGAGTCTCTCAAATGCTTGCAGTCTGCAGCGTTGCAAAACGCCTGTGGGTTGTGAGGTTAAGCGACTAAGCGTACACGGTGGATGCCCAGGCAGTCAGAGGCGATGAAGGACGTGCTAATCTGCGTAAAGCGACGGTAAGGTGATATGAACCGCTACAGCCGTCGATGTCCGAATGGGGAAACCCGGTGCACTCTGTGCATCATTGCAGCATGAATACATAGTGCTGCAAGGCGAACCGGGGGAACTGAAACATCTAAGTACCCCGAGGAAAAGAAATCAACCGAGATTCCCCCAGTAGCGGCGAGCGAACGGGGAGCAGCCCAGAGCCTGAATCAGCATGTGTGTTAGTGGAAGCGTCTGGAAAGTCGCAGGGTACAGGGTGATACTCCCGTACACAAAAGCACACGCGCTGTGAGCTCGATGAGTAAGGCGGGACACGTGGTATCCTGTCTGAATATGGGGGGACCATCCTCCAAGGCTAAATACTCCTGACTGACCGATAGTGAACCAGTACCGTGAGGGAAAGGCGAAAAGAACCCCGGCGAGGGGAGTGAAACAGAACCTGAAACCGTGTACGTACAAGCAGTGGGAGCCCTCTTTACGGGGGTGACTGCGTACCTTTTGTATAATGGGTCAGCGACTTATATTCTGTAGCAAGGTTAACCGTATAGGGGAGCCGCAGGGAAACCGAGTCTTAACTGGGCGTTAAGTTGCAGGGTATAGACCCGAAACCCGGTGATCTAGCCATGGGCAGGTTGAAGGTTGGGTAACACTAACTGGAGGACCGAACCGACTAATGTTGAAAAATTAGCGGATGACCTGTGGCTGGGGGTGAAAGGCCAATCAAACCGGGAGATAGCTGGTTCTCCCCGAAAGCTATTTAGGTAGCGCCTCGTGAACTCATCTCCGGGGGTAGAGCACTGTTTCGGCTAGGGGGCCATCCCGGCTTACCAACCCGATGCAAACTGCGAATACCGGAGAATGTTATCACGGGAGACACACGGCGGGTGCTAACGTCCGTCGTGAAGAGGGAAACAACCCAGACCGCCAGCTAAGGTCCCAAAGTCATGGTTAAGTGGGAAACGATGTGGGAAGGCACAGACAGCCAGGATGTTGGCTTAGAAGCAGCCATCATTTAAAGAAAGCGTAATAGCTCACTGGTCGAGTCGGCCTGCGCGGAAGATGTAACGGGGCTAAACCATGCACCGAAGCTGCGGCAGCGACACTATGTGTTGTTGGGTAGGGGAGCGTTCTGTAAGCCGTCGAAGGTGTGCTGTGAGGCATGCTGGAGGTATCAGAAGTGCGAATGCTGACATAAGTAACGATAAAGCGGGTGAAAAGCCCGCTCGCCGGAAGACCAAGGGTTCCTGTTCAACGTTAATCGGAGCAGGGTGAGTCGACCCCTAAGGCGAGGCCGAAAGGCGTAGTCGATGGGAAACAGGTTAATATTCCTGTACTCGGTGTTACTGCGAAGGGGGGACGGAGAAGGCTATATCAGCCGGGCGACGGTTGTCCCGGTTTAAGCGTGTAGGCGGAGGGTCCAGGTAAATCCGGTCCCTTATTAACGCTGAGGCGTGACGACGAGGCACTACGGTGCTGAAGTGATAAATGCCCAGCTTCCAGGAAAAGCCTCTAAGCATCAGGTAACACAGAATCGTACCCCAAACCGACACAGGTGGTCAGGTAGAGAATACCAAGGCGCTTGAGAGAACTCGGGTGAAGGAACTAGGCAAAATGGTGCCGTAACTTCGGGAGAAGGCACGCTGGCGCGTAGGTGGAGGGATTTACTCCCCGAGCCGAAGCCAGTCGAAGATACCAGCTGGCTGCAACTGTTTATTAAAAACACAGCACTGTGCAAACACGAAAGTGGACGTATACGGTGTGACGCCTGCCCGGTGCCGGAAGGTTAATTGATGGGGTTATCCGCAAGGAGAAGCTCTTGATCGAAGCCCCGGTAAACGGCGGCCGTAACTATAACGGTCCTAAGGTAGCGAAATTCCTTGTCGGGTAAGTTCCGACCTGCACGAATGGCGTAATGATGGCCAGGCTGTCTCCACCCGAGACTCAGTGAAATTGAACTCGCTGTGAAGATGCAGTGTACCCGCGGCAAGACGGAAAGACCCCGTGAACCTTTACTACAGCTTGACACTGAACATTGAGCCTTGATGTGTAGGATAGGTGGGAGGCTTTGAAGCGCGGACGCCAGTCTGCGTGGAGCCAACCTTGAAATACCACCCTTTAATGTTTGATGTTCTAACGTAGGCCCGTTATCCGGGCTGCGGACAGTGTCTGGTGGGTAGTTTGACTGGGGCGGTCTCCTCCTAAAGAGTAACGGAGGAGCACGAAGGTCAGCTAATCACGGTCGGACATCGTGAGGTTAGTGCAATGGCATAAGCTGGCTTGACTGCGAGAGTGACGGCTCGAGCAGGTGCGAAAGCAGGTCATAGTGATCCGGTGGTTCTGAATGGAAGGGCCATCGCTCAACGGATAAAAGGTACTCCGGGGATAACAGGCTGATACCGCCCAAGAGTTCATATCGACGGCGGTGTTTGGCACCTCGATGTCGGCTCATCACATCCTGGGGCTGAAGTAGGTCCCAAGGGTACGGCTGTTCGCCGTTTAAAGTGGTACGCGAGCTGGGTTTAGAACGTCGTGAGACAGTTCGGTCCCTATCTGCCGTGGGCGCTGGAGAATTGAGGGGGGTTGCTCCTAGTACGAGAGGACCGGAGTGAACGCACCACTGGTGTTCGGGTTGTCATGCCAATGGCACTGCCCGGTAGCTAAGTGCGGAAAAGATAAGTGCTGAAAGCATCTAAGCACGAAACTTGCCCCGAGATGAGTTCTCCCTGACCCCTTGAGGGTCCTGAAGGGACGTTGAAGACTACGACGTTGATAGGCCGGGTGTGTAAGCGCAGCGATGCGTTGAGCTAACCGGTACTAATGACCCGTGAGGCTTAACCTTACAACGCCAGAGGCGTTTTTGAGAGACAGATTTTCAGCTTGTTAACCGGATACAGTTGTGTCCTGCGGGCTGAAGTCCGAAGGATTTTGCGCTGAGGCAAGGCGGCAACCGACCGATACGAAGGAGCATACTGAAGTATGTGACGGAGTAGCGCGAGGGCGGCCAACGCAGCATCAGCACAAAAGACACAGGACAGAGCACAAAGAATTTGCCTGGCGGCTTTAGCGCGGTGGTCCCACCTGACCCCATGCCGAACTCAGAAGTGAAACGCCGTAGCGCCGATGGTAGTGTGGGGCCTCCCCATGCGAGAGTAGGGAACTGCCAGGCATTATATAAGTGAAGAAGCCCCGCACGCAGTGCGGGGCTTTTTTACGTCTGTTGTTTGCCACGTTAAGCTGAAACATTTTCATTTTCTGCATCAAACCTCGACAATCTCTGCTGATCACTATAATGTTGGGCATCCAGATGTCTAAACGTTTATATGGTTGCGAGAGGTGAGCAGGTTATGCCAATCAGGGTTCCCGACGAATTACCGGCAGTGAATTTTTTGCGTGACGAAAATGTCTTTGTGATGACATCGTCGCGCGCCAGTGTTCAGGAGATCCGCCCGCTTAAAGTGCTCATACTGAATCTGATGCCGAAAAAGATCGAAACGGAGAATCAGTTTCTGCGTCTGCTTTCCAACTCGCCCTTACAGATCGATATTCAGCTGCTGCGCATCGACAGCCGCGAGTCACGCAATACGCCCACTGAACACCTCAACAACTTCTACTGCAATTTTGAAGATATCCAGCACGATAACTACGATGGCTTAATCGTGACAGGTGCACCACTCGGGCTGGTTGATTTTAATGATGTCGCTTACTGGCCACAGATTCAGCGCGTTCTGCACTGGGCAAATGAGCACGTCACCTCAACCCTGTTTGTCTGTTGGGCGGTTCAGGCCGCGCTTAACATTCTGTATGGCATTCCCAAGCAAACCCGGCATAACAAACTGTCTGGCGTCTATGAGCATCAGATACTGCATCCCCATGCGTTACTGACCCGCGGTTTTGATGATAATTTCCTCGCACCGCACTCACGCTATGCTGATTTTCCCACTCATTTGATAACGGATTACACCGATCTTGAGCTGTTTGCTGAATCGGAACAAACCGGTGCCTATCTGATGGCGAGTAAAGACAAACGTCTGGTGTTTGTTACCGGTCACCCGGAATATGATGCCCTGACATTGTCTGGTGAGTATCATCGCGATTATGAAGCGGGGGTGAATCCGGAAGTCCCTTATAACTATTTCCCGCAGGATAATCCGGTATTGCCACCCCGCGCCACCTGGCGCAGTCACGGCAATCTGCTGTTCTCGAACTGGCTTAACTACTACGTTTACCAGATCACGCCGTTCGATCTGCGTCACATGAACCCAACGCTGGAATAGTCCCGTCTGAAGATCAACGGAACCGTGTTAGCCGATGGCAACACGGTTTTTTTTCGCCTTCATAACGTTAAATGAAAGCGATTCCTTTAATGGATGAAAATTTTATTGCAGATAAAACACAAGGATAAGTTGATTTTTATTTAAAAATGGAAATAGCTTTTGATTTATAAAAATAAATGATTATGCTCTGATCCTGTCGCTCACAAAACGAACACCGTGTGGATCCGCTGCATTCGATCCTTTGAATACAGGAGAAAGCCAGCATGACAGACTCAGTGATCAGCCATACCCTCTCTTTCAGCCAGCCCTTTAATCATGCCGAACAGCAGCTGTTAACGCCCGAGGCCGTCTCTTTCTTAGAGGGGCTGATTGCACGCTTTGCACCACAACGCGACGTGCTGTTGTCGGCTCGCCAGCAACGTCAGCGTCGATATGACGAGGGCTATCTTCCAGACTTCGATATGGAAACCGCTTCCATAAGAGCCAGCGCGTGGCGTATTCAACCCATTCCGGCAGATTTAAAAGATCGTCGGGTTGAGATCACCGGTCCACCCGAGCGAAAAATGGTGATTAATGCCCTGAATTCAAACGTAAAGGTTTTTATGGCCGACTTTGAGGATTCGCTGTCACCGGAGTGGTCAAAGCTGATTGACGGGCAGCTTACTCTGCGCGAAGCAGTGCTGGGTACGCTGAGTTACACCAGCGACACTGGCAAAATTTATCAGCTCGGCGCTAATCCAGCGGTGCTGATGTGTCGGGTTCGCGGCCTGCATCTGTCAGAAAAACATGTCAGCTGGCAGGGCGAGGCGATTCCGGGTGGGCTGTTTGATTTCGCGCTCTATTTCTTCCACAACGTCCGTCCTTTACTGGCTAAGGGCAGCGGACCTTACTTCTATCTGCCTAAGACTGAGAGCTGGCAGGAGATCGCATGGTGGCGTGAGATCTTTAGCTTCAGCGAGGATCAGTTCGATCTGCCGCGCGGCACGATCAAAGCGACAGTGCTGATCGAAACCTTACCCGCCGTGTTTCAAATGGATGAGATCCTGTGGAATCTGCGCGATCACATTGTGGGCCTCAATTGTGGCCGCTGGGACTACATCTTCAGCTACATCAAAACCCTGAAACAACATGCGGATCGCGTACTGCCGGAGCGCCAGTCTGTCACCATGTCTCAGCCTTTTCTGGATGCTTACTCGCGCCTGCTGATTAAAACCTGTCATCGCCGGGGCGCTTTTGCGATGGGCGGGATGTCTGCGCTGATCCCCGCTAAAGATCCGACGCGCAATGCCTGGGTGCTGCAGCGCGTAACGGAAGATAAAGAGCGGGAGGCGGACAACGGGCATGACGGCACCTGGATTGCGCATCCGGGCCTGGCAGATACCGCCATGGCGGTCTTCAATGCTGCGCTGGGTGACCGGCCGAATCAGCTGCATATTCTGCGCGAAGAAGATGCCCCCATCACGGCGGAGCAGTTACTGGCGCCCTGCCAGGGCGAGCGCACTGAAGCCGGAATGCGCGCCAATATCCGCGTCGCACTGCAATATCTTGAAGCGTGGATTAGCGGCAACGGCTGTGTGCCAATTGACGGACTGATGGAGGATGCCGCGACTGCTGAGATCGCACGCACCTCAATCTGGCAATGGATTCGCCACCAGCAAATGCTGAGCAGTGGCCAGCAGGTCACGGCCGAACTGTTTCTGCGCTGGCTGAATGAAGAGCTGCATCTGCTGCAAAACGCGCTGGGCGAAGCCCGTTTTAGTGCCGGTCGCTATGACGACGCGGCACAGTTGATGGCGCAGATCACTACCGAACGCGAGCTGGTTTCCTTTCTTACCCTGCCAGGCTACCGCCTGATCCCCTGAACAGAGGAGCTATTGCCATGACACGTACTCAACAGATAGATCAACTGGAACAACTCTGGCAGACCGCACGCTGGCAGGGCATTACCCGCCCTTACAGCGCAGCAGAGGTTGTCAATCTGCGCGGTTCTGTTCTTCCCGCCTGTACGCTGGCAGAGCGCGGTGCGGAAAAATTATGGGCGCTGCTGAACGGGGAGGCGAAGAAAGGGTACATCAACAGTCTGGGTGCGCTCAGCGGCGGGCAGGCACTGCAGCAGGCCAAAGCGGGCATTGAAGCAATTTACCTTTCTGGCTGGCAGGTGGCTGCGGATGCCAACGTGGCAGGGCAGATGTATCCCGATCAGTCTCTCTATCCGGTGAACTCGGTGCCGGAAGTGGTGACCCGCATTAATCAGACCTTTCAGCGTGCCGATCAGATTCAGTGGTCCAGTGGCATCGAAAAGGATGACAGCCGGTACACCGATTTCTTCCTGCCGATTGTTGCCGATGCGGAAGCCGGTTTTGGCGGCGTACTCAATGCGTATGAGCTGATGAAGGCGATGATTCAGGCGGGCGCGGCTGCGGTCCACTTCGAAGATCAGCTGGCGGCGGTAAAAAAATGCGGTCACATGGGCGGTAAAGTGCTGGTACCGACTCAGGAAGCGATTCAGAAACTGGTGGCGGCACGGCTGGCTGCGGATGTAATGGGCGTACCCACCGTGCTGCTGGCCCGCACTGACGCCGACGCCGCTGACCTGATTACCTCAGACTGCGATGAATACGATCGTCCCTTTATCCCTGGTGACCGGACGGCAGAAGGCTTTTTCCGCACCCACGCTGGCATTGAACAGGCGATCAGCCGCGGGCTGGCCTATGCACCTTATGCTGACATCCTGTGGTGCGAAACCTCGACGCCGGATCTGGCGATGGCACAGCGCTTTGCCGACGCCATTCATGCGCGCTTCCCGGGCAAACTGCTGGCTTACAACTGCTCACCGTCGTTCAACTGGAAGAAGAACCTCGATGATCGCACCATCGCGAAGTTCCAGCAGGCGCTCAGCGACATGGGCTATCGTTTCCAGTTCATCACGCTGGCGGGCATCCACAGCATGTGGTTCAACATGTTCGATCTGGCGCATGCCTACGCCCAGGGCGAAGGCATGCGTCACTACGTGGAAAAAGTGCAGCAGCCTGAGTTCGCTGCCCGCGATCGCGGTTACAGCTTCTCGTCACATCAGCAGGAAGTGGGCACCGGTTATTTCGATCAGGTGACCAACATCATTCAGGGCGGTAAGTCTTCAGTCACCGCGCTTACCGGTTCGACCGAAGAGCATCAGTTCTGACGCTTCTTCTATGACGGATTCCCCGCCCGCACCACGTGGGCGGTCATTGACCGGAGCTGACTATGCCGCCACGCGAATCTCTGATCGCCCACACTATCCTGCAGGGTTTTGATGCGCAGTATGGCCGCTTTCTGGATATTACGGCCGGGGCGCAGCAGCGGTTCGAGCAGGCGGATTGGCAGGCAGTGCAGCATGCCATGAAGGCCCGCATTCATCTCTATGATCATCACGTCAGCCTGGTGGCCGATCAGCTGCGGGTGCTGAATGGCGCGGCCAGCTGGGATGAGATTTTCTGGCTGCGGGTCAAGGATCACTATCAAAGCCTGCTGCCTGGCTATCCACGGCATGAGATCGCTGAAAGCTTCTTTAACTCGGTTTACTGCCGGTTGCATGGACATACTGACCTGCAACCGGATCGGCTATTTATCTTCAGCTCTCAGTCCCAGACCGCACCAATCACACCTTTGAGGCCGTTGTCGCGCCATTATCAGCCGGAGCGGGGCTGGCGGGCATTAGTGGATCAGGTGCTGGGAGATTTACCGCTGACGCTGCCGTGGCAGCACCGCGCGCGCGATGTCGGCTGGATTGTCCGCCACCTGCAGTCGTATTTCCCCCGGCTGGATCAGGGCTGGCTGGAGGTCAACAGTGAACTCTTCTATCGCAACAAAACCGCCTGGCTGGTGGCGCGCCTGCATCTGCCGGAGGGCATTTTTCCCTGTCTGCTGCCGATACAGCGCACTGAAAGTGGCGAGCTGTGGATCGACACCTGCCTGACCGATGTGAATGACGCCAGCATTGTCTTTGGTTTTGCCCGTGCCTATTTCATGGTGTATGCCCCGGTGCCTGCGGCGCTGGTGGCCTGGCTGCAACCGATTCTGCCCGGCAAAACGCTGGCGGAACGCTATATGGCGATTGGCTGCCAGAAGCACGGTAAAACCGAAAGCTATCGCGAATATCTTCAGGCGCTGGCAGAGAGTGAGACGGCCTTTGAGATCGCGCCTGGCGTGCGGGGCATGGTGATGCTGGTCTTCACGCTGCCGGGCTTTGACTGGGTGTTCAAGGTGATAAAGGATCAATTCGCGCCGCAAAAAGAGGTGACGGAAGCGCAGGTCCGCGCCTGTTATCAGCAGGTCAAAGAGCACGATCGCGTGGGTCGGATGGCGGATACGCAGGCGTTCGAGCAGTTTGTGCTGCCACTGTCGCGTATCTCACCGGCGCTGCTGACGGAACTCCACGCCTGCGTGGCAGAAAAGCTGCATATCGAAGGTGATCGCCTGATCATTCGTCACCTGTGGCTGGAGCGTCGTATGCAGCCGCTTAACCTCTACCTGGCGCAGGCCAGCGACGCTGAGCGACGACACGCCATTGAAGAGTATGGCCACGCGATTAAGCAGCTGGCAGCCGCCAACATATTTCCTGGCGACATGCTGTTTAAAAACTTCGGCATAACCCGTCATGGCCGGGTGATTTTCTACGATTACGATGAGATCCGCCCGATGCAGGCGCTGAATTTCCGCGAGGTGCCCGCGGCGCGCTATGAGGAAGATGAACTTAGCGCTGAGCCGTGGTACAGCGTCGGACCGGATGATGTCTTCCCGGAAACCTTCCGCTATGCGTTATGCAGTGAAGCCGCGACTGGCGCCTTACTGCTACAACTGCATCCGGAGATATTCGACGCCCGCTGGTGGCGCGCGCAGCAGCAGCGCCTCGCTCATGGCCATGTTGAAGAGGTCATCGCCTGGCGGCAGACGCAGCGTTTCAGCGTCTGCTACGCGTCAGAGGCTATTAACGGCCGCTGTACGCCAGCGTAACCTGACGCGCTTCGCGGATGACCAGCGCACCTAATTCCGTAATCCGATCGTCTGTCATGCGAGCGATAGGGCCGGAAATCGAGAGCGCGGCAAACGCCTCGCCATGTTCATCGTAGAGGGGCGCGGCGACACAGCGCAGTCCAAGTGCATGCTCTTCATCATCCAGCGAAAAGCCCGCTTTGCGTACCTGCGCCAGATTCTCTTTCAGGCTCTGCGGCGACATCAGGGTCTTCGGCGTGTAGTAATGCAATCCTTTCTGATGCAGCAGGGTGGTAACCTGTTCATCACCCAGATGCGCCAGAAACGCTTTGCCTGCGCCTGACGCATGCATCGGCAGCTTGCCGCCTATCGGCGCGGACATCCGCATCAGCTGGGTGCACTGTACCTGATCAATGATCACCGCCTGGTGGTCACTGAGATCCAGCACCGCCAGATTTACCGTTTCACCGGACTGCTCCATCAGGCTCCGCAGCACCGGGTGGACCAGCGCCAGCAGATTCCGGCTTTGCAGGAAACTGCTGCCGACCACAAAGGCATGCGCGCCGATTGTCCACAGTCCGAGATCGCCCACCTGACGGACAAAACCCTGCTGTTGCATGGTGCTGAGCAGGCGATGCGTGGTGGAGTTGGGCAGGCCCGCCTGCTGTGCCAGCTCGGTCAGCGCCACGCTGCCATGTGAGTCAGCAATCAGCTCCAGCAATGTCAGGCCGCGCGTCAGCGATTGAACCTGACCGCCCGCAGGTGCGGCGACAGGGGTGCCGCGGGGTTTCTTACCGCGTTTAACGGGAACGGGCGTTGCCATCGTTGTCTCTCCTTTTGCATTGTGGAAATCATTTTCGTTTTAATCACGCCGTTTGCAAATGCTGGTTTTCTGGTCAGACCTGTGAAGCCGTGACCTGCACCTGTCGCAGAAGAGGTTACTTTGTCGCCAGAGAGGCTTGTGCCAGAATGAAAAACAGGGTTTTCCGCCAGCAGACTGACGTGAATGGGGCAACAGTGAGCACTAAAATCGACGCGCTACATCAGCAGCTCGCACAACGCATTATGGTGTTGGATGGCGGCATGGGCACCATGATCCAGAGCTACCGGCTGGAGGAAGAGGATTATCGCGGCAGCCGTTTTGCTGACTGGCCCTGCGATCTCAAAGGCAACAACGATCTTCTGGTACTGAGTAAACCGTCGGTGATCCGCGAGATCCACGACGCTTATCTGGCTGCCGGTGCGGATATCCTCGAAACCAACACCTTCAACGCCACGTCGATTGCGATGGCGGATTACCAGATGGAAAGCTTGTCGGCGGAGATCAATTTCGAAGCGGCCCGGCTGGCGCGCGTCTGCGCCGATGCGTGGACGGCGAAAACGCCGGATCGTCCGCGTTACGTTGCGGGTGTGCTCGGCCCGACTAACCGCACCTGCTCGATCTCACCCGACGTTAATGATCCTGCTTATCGCAACGTCACCTTTAATAAGCTGGTGGAGGCGTACCGCGAATCGACTCGTGCGCTGGTGGAGGGCGGTGCTGACCTCATCATGATCGAAACGGTGTTCGATACGCTGAATGCCAAAGCGGCTGTCTATGCGGTGAAGACCGAGATGGACGCGCTGGGTGTGAAGCTGCCGCTGATGATCTCCGGCACCATCACTGACGCCTCCGGCCGGACGCTCTCCGGTCAGACCACTGAAGCGTTTTACAACTCCCTGCGTCATGCCGAACCGCTCTCTTTTGGCCTGAACTGCGCGCTGGGACCGGATGAGCTGCGTCAGTATGTGGCGGAGCTGTCGCGCATCGCCGAGGGCTACGTCACTGCCCATCCCAATGCGGGTCTGCCCAATGCCTTTGGCGAATACGATCTCGATGCGGCACTGATGGCGGAGCAGATTAAGGAATGGGCCACCTCGGGCTTCCTGAACATTATTGGCGGCTGCTGTGGCACTACGCCGCAACATATTGAAGCTATGGTCGCGGCGGTTGAAGGCGTCGCGCCGCGCAGGTTGCCGGTGATTCCGGTGGCCTGTCGCCTTTCCGGTCTGGAGCCGCTGAACATCACCGCTGAGTCGCTGTTTGTTAACGTCGGTGAGCGCACCAACGTCACCGGCTCAGCAAAATTTAAGCGGCTGATTAAAGAAGAGAAGTACAACGAAGCGCTGGAGGTGGCGTTGCAGCAGGTGCAGAGCGGCGCGCAGATCATCGATATCAACATGGATGAAGGGATGCTCGACGCCGAGGCGGCGATGGTGCGCTTCCTGAATCTGATTGCGGGTGAACCCGATATTGCCCGCGTGCCGATTATGATCGACTCCTCGAAATGGGCGGTGATTGAGAAAGGGCTGCAGTGCATTCAGGGCAAAGGAATTGTGAATTCGATTTCGATGAAAGAGGGGGAAGCGGCCTTTATCCATCATGCGCGCCAGGTCCGGCGTTACGGCGCGGCGATGGTGGTCATGGCATTTGACGAAGTGGGCCAGGCAGATACCCGCGCCCGTAAAATCGAAATCTGTCGCCGCGCTTACCGGATCCTGACCGAACAGGTCGGCTTTCCGCCGGAAGATATCATTTTTGATCCCAACATCTTTGCGGTTGCCACCGGCATCGACGAGCACAACAACTACGCGATGGATTTCATCGGTGCCTGTGAAGACATCAAGTGTGAACTGCCCCATGCGATGATTTCCGGCGGCGTCTCCAACGTCTCGTTTTCCTTCCGTGGCAACGACCCGGTGCGTGAAGCGATACACGCGGTGTTCCTCTACTACGCCATCCGAAATGGCATGGATATGGGCATCGTCAACGCAGGCCAGCTGGCCATCTATGACGATCTGCCGGCAGAACTGCGCGAGGCGGTAGAGGATGTGATCCTTAACCGACGGGATGATGGCACCGAGCGGCTGCTGGCGCTGGCGGAGAAATATCGTGGCGGCAAAAGCGAGGGTGCGCAGGACAAGCAGCTCGCCGAGTGGCGCAGCTGGGACGTGGTGAAGCGGCTCGAATATTCGCTGGTCAAGGGCATCACGGAGTTTATCGAGCAGGATACCGAAGAGGCGCGCCAGCAGGTGCCCCGTCCGATAGAGGTGATTGAGGGGCCGCTGATGTCCGGCATGAACGTGGTCGGCGACCTGTTCGGCGAAGGCAAAATGTTCCTGCCGCAGGTGGTGAAATCGGCGCGCGTGATGAAGCAGGCGGTGGCGTATCTGGAGCCGTTTATCGAAGCCAGCAAAGAAGCAGGGCGCAGCAACGGTAAAATCGTGCTGGCCACCGTCAAAGGCGACGTGCATGACATCGGCAAGAATATTGTCGGCGTGGTGTTGCAGTGTAATAACTACGAAATTATCGACCTTGGCGTGATGGTGCCGGGCGAGAAAATCCTCAAAACAGCGCGTGAAGTGAAGGCAGACATCATCGGCCTGTCAGGGCTGATTACGCCGTCGCTGGATGAGATGGTCAATATGGCGAAAGAGATGGAGCGTCAGGGCTTTACCTTACCGCTGCTGATTGGCGGCGCGACCACCTCGAAGGCGCATACTGCCGTCAAAATTGAGCAGCACTACAGCGGCCCGACGGTCTACGTGCAGAACGCCTCTCGCACCGTTGGCGTGGTGTCGTCGCTGCTCTCCGCCACATTAAAAGACGATTTTGTCGCCCGAACGCGCAAAGAGTACGAAACCGTGCGCATCCAGCATGCACGTAAAAAGCCGCGCACGCCGCCGGTCTCGCTACAGATGGCGCGCGATAACGCCACTTCAATTGACTGGGAGAGTTACACACCGCCGGTGCCGCATCGACCTGGTGTCAGTCAGGTGGAGGCCAGCATTGCCACGCTGCGCCACTACATCGACTGGACGCCGTTCTTTATGACCTGGTCGCTGGCGGGTAAATATCCCCGTATTCTGGAGGATGAGGTGGTGGGTGAGGAGGCGCAGCGTCTGTTTGCCGATGCCAGTGCGATGCTCGACAGATTAAGTGAGGCGTCGCTGCTGAAGCCGCGTGGCGTGGTCGGTATTTTCCCGGCTAACCGGGTTGGTGATGATATCCATATTTACCGTGACGAGCGACGCGATGAAATTTTGTGTGTGAGTCATCACTTACGTCAGCAGACCGAGAAAATCGACTTCGCCAACTACTGTCTGGCGGATTTCGTTGCTCCGAAGTCAGAGGGAAAAGCGGATTACCTTGGCGCGTTCGCGGTGACCGGCGGACTGGAGGAGGATGCGCTGGCGGAGGCCTATGATCGTCAGCACGATGACTACAACAAGATTATGGTGAAAGCGCTGGCTGACCGTCTGGCGGAAGCCTTTGCTGAATATCTGCACGAGCGGGTGCGTAAGGTAATCTGGGGCTTTGCGCCCAACGAAAATCTCAGCAATGAAGCGCTGATTCGCGAAAATTATCAGGGAATACGTCCGGCGCCAGGCTATCCGGCCTGCCCGGATCACACTGAAAAAGCTGCCATCTGGCGTCTGCTGGCAGTGGAAGAGCAGACCGGCATCAAACTGACCGAATCCTTTGCCATGTGGCCGGGCGCGGCGGTGTCCGGCTGGTACTTCAGCCATCCTGACAGCCGCTATTTCGCCGTGGCGCAGATTCAGCGTGATCAGGTGGAAGATTACGCAGCACGCAAAGGGATGTCGGTCACGGAAGTGGAGCGCTGGCTGGCGCCGAATCTCGGCTACGATGCGGATTAAATAAAAAAGCGGCCGGAGGGCCGCTTGAAGGGAGGGGAATCAACTCGGGCCCTGTCAGCTGTGATATCGAGCCAGCGCAGGAAACACGGTCAGATTCACCCTGTTTCGGCTTTTTTTCAGCGGTCTGAAGCGTTCAGATGGTCGCCTGAAACGCGCCGGAGTCAAAGCGATGGGAGCATACGCCCGGAGTAAAGCATCGCGGGCCAGGGATGGCCCGCGCTGAGCATGCCACGGATGGCGTTTTTGCGTCTTTACGCAGGGCGTTTGCTCCCTGAGCCTGCTTCTGTAAACAGCGTTGAGCGGCCCGAAAGCCGCCTCTGCTTAGTTAAAGCGCGCGTCGCGATCGGACGTCAGATCATACAGCTGGTACTTACGACCCAGCATCTGACCGCCATCACGCGTCAGCGGCACCCAGTTGACCTGCGCGCGACCGCGTGTTGGCGTCACGGTGAACAGATCCATCGGCACGGAGATATAGAAGCCTTTGGTGAAGTCACCCTCGCCATACTCTTCCGACGACACGTTGGTTTTGGTGGCATAAACACCGACCATCACGCCGCTGTCGAAGCGCTTCGACACATCGACCGTCACGCCTTTATCTTTTGCCAGATACTGTCCTACGCTGGTTTTCACCAGCACATCCTGCATGAACCACGGACGCCAGTAACCGGTCAGGTTGCCGGTGGTCGCTTTATAGCGGTTAAACTGCATCATATTGTCCCAGTCACGCTGACGGACGTAGTTGGCATCGACACCTACCGCCCAGTTCGCATCGACCGGACGATAAAGCAGCTCGCCGCCCACGCCGCCGTACATCGTCTCCAGATAGCCGCCGTAGACCTGACCATAGAAGCCGTTACCGAGGTGGCCCATATAGTTCGCCTGCAGATCATTGACATAAACGTTGTTCTCAACGTAATCGCGGATATGAGTACGCACGCGCGGCAGCGAAGAGTCCGCCGGTGCGCCGTTGTAGTTGAACTTGTCGTAGTTGTTGGCGAGGTTACCAAACAGACTGCCGCCCACCAGCAGGTGATCCGTCAGCCAGTAATCCGCATTGGCCATGACGCCAACCTGATACATGTAGAAGCTTTCCGGGCCACCCACCGACTGATTCAGCACCGGCGACAGGCTGTAGTTCAGCCGATCTTTACGGATAAACATACCCTGCTCAGTGTTACCCGGATCGATCGGTTCTTTGCGGGTCTGTTGCAGCGGCTGCTCGTGGCCCAGCGGGTAGCCTTCCAGCTCGTTACGCAGACTGGCAACTTTCGTTTCAGTGGTCACCTGCGGCATGTTAAAGCGCGACTCGGTCACATTAATGGTGTCAATGCCGTCCGGCAGGTGGTTCATGATAATGCGATTAGCGCGATCCACCCCTTCACGGGTATCACGGTACTTCGTCTGCTCGCCTGACACATACAACGTGTGGCCCTGAGTCTGAATCCGCGGACCATCAAGACCCGCGTTGTATTTCAGATCGGTCAGCTGAGTGCCGACTACCGTCGGCTCCAGCAACGGCGGCTGCGGCTGTGGATTATAGGCCGGCTTCTCGCTGTCGATGTGCGCCTGACGCAAATCATTGAAGTTGGTACGGATGGTGACACCAAACATAAACGTATTGCCGCGTTCGTAGCTGGCGTTGATGTCAGCCCAGTCGGTCACACGATAAATCGCGCCGACGTTGAGCTTGCTGCGCTGATCAAGGCGGCCAGCAAAGTCATTCTGGTAGTCGTTGCCCTCATACTCCATCTTGAGTCGCAGCGGCTGCCAGGGCGTCTGATACTCCACGCCGCCGAAAAATGCTGTCGGACCGTGGAACATCTGCGAGCCATTGATGGAACCCGCTTCGCCTACCTGTGGACGCTGGCAATAGCTGTCGCTGTAGGAGCAGAACGGGTTCTTCACGGTGCCGCTATTGCCGAGATAGCCCCAGCCGAGGCCCAGGGTGAAGTCGAACGGTCCCCAGGCTTTGGTTCCCACCACATATTCACTGTCGAACAGGCCGGTACCACCGAGATCGCGCGTTCCCACCGCCACTTCCGGCAGCCAGAAGCCTTCCTGCCACAGACGCAGTTTCAGGTCGAAGGCTTTATCCTTATAGCTCTGCGTGCCGCTGAATTCTGACACCGCACTGTACTGCCGGGTGCGCACGTCGGTATAACGCACGGTCGTCTCCAGCCAGGGAAAGAGCTGCAGTGACGCAGAGTAGTAGCGGTACTGATCGTTGTCGCGCGCATTGAGGCTGAACTCGCCTTCTCTGGACATGCGCGCTGTCGGCACCTGCATCAGGCCCACACCACCGAAATCAGATTGTGACGGGCCCACCGGCGCGGGGAAGGTGTCGGCCTGCGCCTGACAGGCTGCCGCCACGGAAACAGCCAACAGGCTGAAGAGATAACGTTTTTTCATCAGTCTGGTATCCGGTGAGTCAGTACGGAAAGGATGCGATCGTTCAGATCTTCATAGCTGCCTGGCAGGCTCCATGAGGAAAAGCCGAGCCAGATAACGCTGCCTGGCTCCACTTCCGCGTGGCGATGATTCCAGTATGCAACCGGCACCTGCTGTGTGGCGCCGGAAGGCGCAATCACCGTGACAAAATTGCGTTCTGCGCCGGAGAGTGACGGGTGACCCTCCAGATAGTCGCGTACTGATTTACCCGGCTGCCAGCTCACTTTGCCTGCACCGCTTAATGCGCCGAGCAGCAGCACTGAATCGGATGGCGCCTGCAGCCAGAGGTCATAGCTACCTTCCAGCCGACGGTTGTCCGCCGGATGGAGACGGATCCAGTCCGGGTCAAGCGGGGTGAACTGGCGACCTGTCACGTTGATGGCGCTCAGCTGGCGGATGACCTCAGCAATGGCCGCCGCCCTATCGCCACTGCTGTCAGCACGCCAGGCACGTAACGCGCCCAGCGTCTGTTGATATTGCTGCTGTGCGACGGCGCTGGCACCGCGCTCGGCAATAACGGTACGGCGCCAGTCCGTGTTGGTCTGCAGCGGAGGCAGTGTCACCAGCTGTGACAGATCCGCGATCTGGCTCAGCTCAGCCTGACCGCCGTTGTGCGGAGCATGAACGATAACCTGCGCAGTCGCCTGCGCTTCTGCGGCGCTGAACAGGCTCAGCCCGGCCAGCAAAATAGTGATTTTTTTCATGATTTCGCCGGCTTCAGAATAGTGATATCGACAGGGAAGGCATCGGCCGCCAGCATCTGATGGGCCTGCACCACATCACCACTGCTGTTGTCGATCCAGAAGGTGTTCTCCCACTCGCGGTTACTGCTGTCGATGCTTACCTGCTCATGCCAGACACGGCACGGAATGCGGTTGCCCGCCACGGTCAGCACTTCGTCGGTGCCACGCTGGAAGGTGGAGCGCACGGTCGCGCCGCGAACCTTGCCCTGCTCGGTCCACTGCACAATGCGGGTCCAGCCTGCGCCATTGCTGATATGCAGGCTGTCAGCAAGCGGATCCTGTTGCAGATTGCTGACGCTCAGCAGGTTATCCGGTAAGCCCAGGGTTTTAACCAGGCGGCCGTGCTGTGTCACCAGCATCGCCTGATCCTGCGTAACCCATTTCTGCTGCCCCTTCTCGTTGTAGCCCAGCACCACAAAAATGCGCGGACCCTCATTCAGACGAGCATAGAGACTGGCATAGGGAAGATTGTTGACCTGTTGATCGGTGACGGTCACGTCATCCGGACCGTTAACCGCGAGCAGCAAAGTCTGTTCAAGACCTTTTTGCGTTTGTGTACAGGCCTGCAGCAGCAGGCAAGCGAGCAGCAGAGGAAGTCGGCGCACTGTGTGTCCCTGATAAGTCATGCCAAAGTAAAAAATAACCACACAGGCGTGTGGTTATGTTTAAAGGTGCTCTGCCCGTCACGGCTGGCTGCAGAGATACAGGTTACGTGGCTTAGCGTCATCACTTACCGAAGTCAGTGTTTCAGCCGCAGCCCGTTTGCTGTAAATCAGCAATCAGACGGGAGACGGGCATCCATCAACGAGTGGTGCTCGTCGTGGTCGTGGTTGTTGTACCGGTATTTGCACCGTCACCACCGCCAGAAGCAGCAATGCCGAGCCCGACCAGCGCGCCAAGTGCGCCGACACCGACAGCCGTGGACGTGCCAGCAGAGATTGCTCCCGCCTGCGCGCCAGCTGCAGTACCTGCTTCACCTGCTTCCTGCGGCGCAGCAAATGCGCTGGAAGAAGCGGCAACGAGGATCAGGGCTGCACCGGCAACCATAGTTTTTTTCATAACAACGTTTCCTGCATTGAGTGAATGAAGGATCTCTGACCGGCGACAAGGGCAATACAGACAGGCTGCAGCCAAAGCGACGGACAGTCCCATTGCGGGCGCGTTCATTATAGGGCAACAAAATATCAGAGTTCAGTGCCATAAAAACCAGGGTAAATAGCGGGGCAATTGCGTGATTTAATCAGCTGAATTGGGGATAACTACTTTTTAAATCGGAGGTTTTCTGGTTGATACCCTATATTTCGCTACAGGTAAGGCGAATGCAAAGCGGAATGTTCTTTTTTAGTTATATCTGGTACGGAATAAGAATAATCAGAATTTACTCATAAGGGCTTAAATTAAATATGGCTATAAATCAATAGCTAACCCTGTTGTCCGTTAGTTTTCAGGTCCATTTTATACTGGATATCACACTGTTTTATCGCCAGATGTTCAGAATTATCTTAGGGTATTTTAAGACTTTTCCCGCACTGGCGTGAATGAAAAAATCGATAATCAGGCCACCTGGATGGAAAAAGAGACAAAAAAAGGGCGGCAACGTTGCCGCCCGATGAAATTAACGCCGATTAACGCCAGGATTTATAGCGGTTAATTAAGGCATTAGTGGAACTGTCATGAGAGGTAATTTCGTCCTCATTTTCCAGTTCCGGCAGAATACGGTTCGCCAGCTGCTTACCTAACTCCACACCCCACTGATCGAAGGTGAAGATATTCAGGATGGCACCCTGCGTGAAGATTTTGTGCTCGTACAACGCAATCAGCGCACCCAGGCTGTACGGCGTAATTTCACGCAGCAGAATGGAGTTAGTCGGGCGATTACCTTCAAACACCTTGAACGGCACAATGTGGGCTACAGATTCTGCCGATTTGCCGGCATCGGTAAACTCTTTCTCCACGACGTCGCGTGACTTACCAAACGCCAGCGCTTCGGTCTGGGCAAAGAAGTTAGAGAGCAGCTTCGGATGGTGGTCCGCCAGCGCGTTATGAGTAATCGCCGGGGCAATGAAGTCACACGGAACCAGTTTGGTCCCCTGATGGATCAGCTGATAAAACGCGTGCTGACCGTTGGTGCCAGGTTCGCCCCAGATAATAGGGCCAGTCTGGTAGTCCACCGGATGACCGTCGCGATCCACATACTTGCCGTTTGACTCCATATTTCCCTGCTGGAAATAGGCGGCAAAGCGGTGCATGTACTGGTCGTAAGGCAGAATCGCTTCGGTTTCGGCACCAAAGAAATTGTTATACCAGATGCCAATCAGCGCCAGCAGCACCGGCAGGTTCTGCTCCGCCGGGGTAGAGGCGAAGTGCTGGTCCATGGCATGTGCGCCGCTCAGCAGTTGCCCGAAGTTATCGAAACCAATCGAGAGAATGATCGACAGGCCGATCGCTGACCACAGTGAATAGCGGCCGCCAACCCAGTCCCAGAATTCAAACATGTTATTGGTGTCGATACCGAATTCACCCACCGCTTTGGCGTTAGTCGACAGGGCAGCAAAGTGTTTCGCTACGTGCTGTTGATCGCCTGCGGTTTTCAGGAACCAGTCGCGCGCACTGTGGGCGTTGGTCATGGTTTCCTGGGTGGTGAAGGTCTTCGATGCGACCAGGAACAGGGTGGTTTCCGGGCTGAGATCTTTCAGCGTTTCGGCGATGTGGGTGCCGTCTACGTTAGAGACAAAATGCATGTTCAGATGGTTTTTGTACGGGCGCAGCGCTTCCGTCACCATAAACGGGCCAAGATCGGAGCCGCCGATACCGATGTTCACTACGTCGGTGATCGCTTTACCGGTATAGCCTTTCCATTCGCCGCTGATGATGCGCTCTGAGAAGCCTTTCATCTTGTCCAGCACAGCGTTGACCTCTGGCATCACATCTTTGCCATCCACCAGAATCGGCGTGTTACTCCGGTTACGCAGTGCGACGTGCAGCACCGCACGATCTTCGGTACGGTTAATCTTCTCACCCGAGAACATAGACTTAATGGCACCGCTGAGATCGGTCTCTTTAGCCAGCGCCTGTAACTTATCGAGGGTTTCCTGGGTGATGCGGTTTTTGGAGAAATCCACCAGCATCTGATCATCAAAGGTGGCAGAGAATTTGGCAAAACGATCGGCATCCTGGGCGAACAGATCGGCAATTTCTACCGATTTCATCTGCTCAAAATGCTGTTGCAGCGCTTTCCAGGCTGCGGTTTGTGTCGGATTGATATTTTTCATGGCAACACTCTTGTTGATATTAAGAACCGTCATTCCATCGGAGGCACATCATGCCCGTTTAGCGTTTCAGTATGACCACACTTGTAACTGAAAGGAAAAATTTTGTCAGCGCACGCCGCGCAGACGAGGTAAACGCTGCGGTCTGTCGTCAGCATTCACTGGCGCGAACAGCCTGAGGATGGCAGCAGTATCACGCGCTAAAGTGTGACGCGAAAGTCTGCGCAAAACGTTGTGCCGTGTCAGGGATTGTTGCAGGGGCTGAACCCATTAAGCACTGTAGCCGCTGCGGCGCAGGGCAATTTGTTTTCTGATGCGGCTCTGCGGCCATCGCTGACATTGACAGCAGGTCCAGAAAAGGCTAGATCTATGCGCCTACTTGCGCACCTGTGTGCAAGCCAGAAGAGGCGCGTCGCCCAGGCAGTGTGTTGGAGGAACCGTATCCGGTGAAAACACATCATGGGGAGCGACGCCGAGGTGGGTCAGCACGCGGTGTGCTGCCTGTCGGCTACAGGGGCTGAATCCTCTGGGTTGTCACCAGAAACGTCTGCAGTCGACGTTTTGCAAGGTGGGGCGCTTCTGGGTGACTCGTCTATCCGATCTTGTCCGCCCGTTTCTGCTCTTTCCTTGTGCCTGGCTGAAAGCATGTTTCTCGACCCTTTCATCGGCGAGAACAAGATAACCTGACACGAGGTCCTACATGTCTCAAACTCTGATAGTGGCAAAATTTGGCGGCACCAGCGTAGCCGATTTTGAAGCGATGAACCGCAGCGCCGATGTGGTGTTGCAGGACGCCAGCACGCGTCTGGTAGTGCTCTCTGCCTCGGCAGGCATTACCAATCTTCTGGTTGCGCTGGCTGAAGGCCAGCAGGCACCCCAGCGCGCTGCTCTGCTTGATGATATCCGCCGTATCCAGTACGCCATTGTCGATCGCCTGCAGCGTCCGGACGTGATCCGCGATGAAATTGATCGGATGATCGACAATATCAGCATGCTCTCAGAAGCGGCGTCACTCGCCACCTCAAATGCCCTGACCGATGAACTGGTCAGCCACGGCGAGCTGATGTCTTCACTGCTGTTTGTTGAAATTCTGCGTGAACGTCAGGTGAATGCAGAGTGGTTTGATGTTCGCAAAGTGATGCGCACCGACGATCATTTTGGCCGGGCAGTCCCGGATGTTCAGGTGCTGGCGGAGCAGGCGACGGCGCAGTTACACCCACGTATCGCGCAGGCGCTGGTGATAACTCAGGGCTTCATTGGCAGCGAAAGCGAAGGGCGCACCACCACCTTAGGGCGTGGCGGCAGTGATTATACCGCCGCGCTGCTGGGCGAAGCGCTGAACGCGGCGCGCGTCGATATCTGGACGGATGTGCCGGGTATCTATACCACCGATCCACGCGTGGTGCCGACGGCGAAGCGTATTGATGAAATCACCTTTGAAGAAGCCGCTGAAATGGCGACGTTTGGTGCAAAAGTCCTGCATCCGGCGACGCTGCTGCCCGCCGTGCGCCGGGGTATTCCGGTCTTCGTCGGATCCAGCAGGGATCCGGCAGCGGGCGGCACCCGCGTCTGCAACGAAACCCGCAACCCGCCGCTGTTCCGGGCGCTGGCGTTACGCCGTAAGCAGACGCTGTTAACGCTGCACAGCCTTAACATGCTGCATACGTTTGGTTTCCTCGCCGAACTGTTTAACATTCTGGCGCGTCATAACGTCTCCGTTGACCTGATAACTACCTCCGAAGTCAGTGTGGCGCTGACGCTGGACACCACCGGCTCGACCTCAACCAGTGCCAGTCTGCTGACCCAGGCGTTGCTGACTGAACTCTCGTCGCTGTGCCGGGTAGAAGTGGAGGAAGATCTGGCGCTGGTGGCGATTATCGGCAATGAGCTGTCAAAAGCGTGTGGTGTTGGCAAAGAGGTGTTTGGTGTGCTCGATCCGTTCAACCTGCGGATGATTTGCTATGGTGCCAGCAGCTACAATCTCTGCTTCCTGGTGCCGGGCAATGATGCGGAAAGCGTAGTCCGTACGCTGCACCGCAATTTGTTCGAGTAAATTTATCTGCTGTTCAGGCCGCGTCTGCGCGGCCTGAACAGTGGCAAAAAAGGTTCAGTTCGTCCTGATCTCCCTGTGGTTTGCTTCTTCCAGACAGTTCCATCAATACAAAGGCTTATTGCCACTATTGCCAAATGGCAACCCCTTTCTTTGCGCATTTCGTGTACCGGCGTTGCGCTCCCTTTCCTCAGATTTATAATCCCGCCGCTGAATCCATTCACCTAAAGTTAGGAAATATCATGAAAAGGTTAGTCGCAGAGGCGCTGGGGACTTTTGTACTGGTCGCAGGCGGTTGTGGTAGTGCCGTACTGTCAGCGGCGTTCCCGGAACTGGGCATTGGCTTCATGGGCGTGGCGCTGGCTTTCGGGCTGAGCGTGCTGGTCATGGCGTATGCGGTCGGTCACATCTCAGGCGGTCACTTTAATCCGGCAGTTACCCTGGGATTAGTGGCAGGCGGACGTTTCTCCGCCTCGCAGGCCATTCCTTACATCATCGCGCAACTGGTGGGCGGCATTGCGGCTGGCGCGGTGCTTTATCTGATCGCCAGCGGTAAAGGCGACTTCAGCGCAGCGGCCAGCGGCTTTGCGGCGAACGGCTACGGTGAACACTCACCGGGTGGCTTCAGTTTGCAGGCAGGCATGATCACTGAGGTAGTGATGACGGCTATCTTCCTGATTGTGATCATGGGCGCTACCAGCGAACGCGCGCCAAAAGGCTTTGCCCCGATTGCGATTGGCCTGGCGTTAACCCTGATCCACCTGATCAGCATTCCGGTGACTAACACCTCTGTTAACCCGGCACGCAGCACCGCAGCAGCCCTCTTCCAGGGTGACTGGGCGATCTCTCAGCTGTGGATGTTCTGGTTGATGCCGATTATCGGTGCCGTGGTTGGTGGTTTGATCTACCGCGGTTTAGAGGAAAAAGCAGCGTAATTTCGTCGATATTCAGCGGATCGGCAGCAGTCGATCCGCATTTTCCTGTCTCGCCCCATCTTCGCCTTACGCCATGATAATGAAATGTTATGATCCCGCCTTCGTCACGGCAGTCGTTCCTGCATGATGACGCTCTATGGCAAATCTGCACTAAACATAACATTCTTATAAGGAAGTCTGGCTATGCTCGCCACGTTAACCCGCCTGTTCCCGCTCTGGGCCGTGCTGCTGTCTGTCGCCGCCTATTACTCTCCAGGTACCTTTCTCGGCATCGGACCCTGGGTCACTTATCTGCTGATGCTGATTATGTTCGGCATGGGTGTCACCCTGAATATCGACGATTTCAAACGGGTGCTGACCCGGCCTGCGCCGGTGATTGCCGGCACCTTTCTGCACTATCTGGTGATGCCGTTAGCCGCCTGGGGGCTGGCAAAACTGTTCCATATGCCGCCCGATCTGGCCGCCGGTATGATTCTGGTCGGCTCAGTTGCCAGCGGCACCGCCAGCAACGTCATGATCTATCTGGCGAAAGGGGATGTGGCGCTGTCGGTAACCATTTCTTCCGTCTCCGCGCTGGTGGGCGTGTTCGCCACGCCGCTGTTAACCCGCTTTTATGTGGATACCCACATTCAGGTTGATGTGGTGGGCATGCTGCTGAGCATCGTGAAGATCGTCGTGATCCCGATTAGTCTTGGACTGATCATTCATCACAGCATGAACAGCGTGGTTCGCCGGGTGGAGCCGTGGCTGCCTGCGTTTTCGATGGTCTGCATTCTGCTGATCATCAGCGCGGTGGTGGCAGGCAGTCAGAGCTTTATCGGATCGGTGGGTTTGATGGTGATCGCGGCGGTGATCCTGCATAACGCGATTGGCCTGCTTGGCGGCTACTGGGGCGGCAAACTGTTTGGCTTTGATGAGTCAACCTGCCGTACGCTGGCACTGGAGGTCGGCATGCAGAACTCCGGTCTGGCGGCGACGCTGGGCAAACTCTACTTCTCGCCGCTGGCGGCATTGCCGGGCGCACTCTTCTCGGTGTGGCACAACCTGTCAGGTTCACTGCTGGCGGGTTACTGGTCCGGAAAGCCGATTAAGAAGAAGTAACCGTGGCGGCGCATTATTGCGATGCGCCGCTTCTCACTGCTGTTACGCCGGACGATTGCTCCGGCGTAACTGTCTGTTCACACGCTTTATTCATAATCCCGTTCATCGTCGGGCTGGTCCAGCACGGTATAGGCCACGCTGCAGAAGAGGGAATTCAGGCGCTTCATATCGCCGAGTAAACCAAGGTGCAGCGAGCTGGTCTCAATGCTCTGCACGTTCTGCTGATGCAGGCGATCAACGTGGGCATGAGAGTAGCGGCGAATCATCAGGCGGAAGCGATGTTTCGCGCGGCGCAGTCGCCTGGCGCTGGTGACATCGTGCGACAGAAATACCGACAGGCTCATTCTGAGGTTGGCGATTAACAGCTCCTGCAACTCCTGCAGCTCCTTTAAGCCCTCAGCAGAAAACGCACGGCCCGCTGCCAGCGACTTGTCAGCGACATCGCCGCTCATCCGCTCAATAATGTCACCGGCCTGCTCCAGATTCAGCGACATCTCAATGATTTCACCCCAGCGGCGCGAATCCTCTTCCGGCAAATCCTCTTTGGGCATCCGCGCCAGATAGAGTTTGATGGCGGTATAGAGCACATCGACATCATCATCAAGCCGCCGCACCGTGCGCTCCTCGCGGGACTCACCATGTATGACTTTATTAAACGCTTCCAGCATCTGTTCCAGCACGTCACCCATGCGCAGCGCTTCGCGGGCGGCATTCACCAGCGCCAGCGCCGGGGTATCCAGCGCGCTGCGATCGAGGTGCTTTGGCTTAAGCTGCAGCGCGTTGTCGACGTCGTCGGCAATGAGTCGACGGCAGAGGCGCGCCATCAGGTCAGCAAACGGCACCATCGCCACACAGCGGATCAGGTTGTAAAACACATGGAAGAAAATCACTAACTCTTCATCGTTGACCGGCAGCTTATCGAGCCAGGTCGCCACAATATCGACAAACGGCAGGATCAGGACGCAGCCAATGAACTTGAACAGCAGGCTGCCGAGCGCTACGCGCTTACCGGCGGCATTCGAGCTGCTGGCGTTGATCATCGCCAGCAGACCGCTACCGAGATTGGCACCGATCACCAGACAGAGCGCGACCTTGAACGAAATCACGCCGGTTGCAGTCAGTGTCGCGGTGATCAGCACCGCGGCCAGACTGGAGTAACTGATAATGGCAAACACTGCGCCCAGCAGCGCATCGAGCATCACGTCGCCCGTCAGGCTGGAGAAGAGCACCTGCACACCCGCGGCCTGAGTAATCGGACGCGCTGCTTCGACAATCAGCTGCAGCGCCAGCAGTATCAGGCCCAGGCCGATACTGGCGCGGCCTAACTGACCGGCACGGGTCTGTTTGCGGCTGAGGAAGAACACCACGCCAAAGAAGATAAACAGCGGTGAGAGCCAGGAGAGATCAAAGGTCAGAATACGGGCCATGATAGCGGTACCGACATCCGCGCCCAGAATCACCACCAGTGCGGGCGTCAGGCTGACCAGATTCTGCGCCACAAACGAGGTGACCAGCAATGTCGTAGCGTTGCTGCTCTGCACCAGCGTGGTTACGCCGATACCTGCCAGAAACGCCATCGGTTTTTTTTCGATGCTGCGGCTCAGCACGCGGCGCAGATCGGCACCGTAGACCCGCATGATGCCGGTTCGCACGATATGCGTGCCCCAGACCAGCAGGGCCACTGCAGAAAGTAAATTAAGCAGGGTTAACACGGGGTATCGCTCCTCGTTTGTCAGGCTTCAAACAGCACAGACTGCCAGCCTGACAGCGAGAGCAATCTGTGAAGGGGATTGCCGTGCTATGCGTGATTTTTTCCTGTGTTTTAAGCCACCTGGCGCAAAGTCGACAGCTCTAATTGTAGACCAATCTTCCTGCCAGCGGGATGCAAATCCGCCGCCGATCGATTAAGTACATCGACCGAAAGCTCCACGTCATGCGCCCGGATACGGTAGCGGATGACGTTGCCCAGCAGGCTGTGGCTGAGGATTTCCGCAGGAATACCCTGGCCTGGCACGGTAAACAGCATCGATTCCGGGCGAATAGCCACCTGACTGTGGAAAGGCTGGCCGGTCAGCCGCGTCGCCTGCTCGGCACTCAGCAGATTGTAGTTGCCAATAAATCCGGCGGCAAAGAGATCGACCGGCTGTGTATAGAGCGCTTCGGCATCGCCGTTCTGGACGATTTTGCCCCGGTTCATTAGCACGATGCGATCGGAGAGCGTCAGCGCCTCCTCCTGATCGTGGGTCACGAAGAGGGTGGTGAGATTCAGCTCGCGCTGAATGCGCCGGATTTGATCGCGCAGATGGCGACGGATACGTGCATCCAGCGCCGACAGCGGCTCATCCAGCAGCAGCAACCGCGGACGCGTGACCAGTGAACGCGCCAGCGCCACGCGCTGACACTGGCCGCCTGACAGCTGATGCGGATAACGGCGCGCATACTCACTAAGTTCAACCAGCTCCAGCACCTCCACTACCCGCTGGCGGATCTGCGCCTCGGGCAGTTTCTGCATCTTCAGGCCAAACGCGACGTTCTTCTCTACCGTCATGTTGGGAAACAGCGCATAGCTCTGGAACACCATGCCGATGGCGCGCTTCTGCGGAGCCAGCGGCACGATATCCTTGCCCTCCAGTCTGATTTCACCGCTGTCGACATCGGTTAATCCCGCCAGACAGCGCAGCAGCGTCGATTTGCCGCAGCCGCTGGGGCCGAGCAGGGTGACAAATTCCCCTTCAGCGGCGCTAAAATCGATCTGCTCAAAAATCGGCGTCGGTCCATAGGACTTGTTCAGCTCTCTGACCTCAAGATAACTCATATTCAGCCTCGTTCGGGATTCAGGGCGTTAGCCAGCCAGGTGACCAGCAACACCACAAAGAAGTAGGAGATCACCAGTGCGCTGGTGAAGTGACCGCTGCCGTTGCGCATGTTGAAGAGGTAAACCTGCAGGGTTTCATAACGGTTGCCGACCAGCAGGTTAGCGAAGACAAATTCGCCAATCAGAAAGGAGAACGAGAGCAGCACGGCAATCAGCATCCCTTTACGCAGGTTAGGCAGCACTACCCACAGCGCTGCCTGCCAGGTGCTGGCACCCAGCAGCTGTGCAGCATCAATCAGCTCTTTAAGGTTGATTGCCTGCATATTGTTCGCCAGCGCTCGATAAATAAACGGCAATGCGATGGTGAAATAGCAGCCGATTAAGATCCACGGCGTGCCGGTCAGCATCAGCGGTGACGAAGAGTAGAGCTGGAGTAATCCCACGGATGACACCACCGGCGGCACGGCAAAAGGCATCAGGATCAGGATGTTCATCACCGAATCGAGTCGGGGAAAATAGTAAGCGATTACAAACATAGCAGGCAGCACCAGCATCAGCGAGAACAGCAGCGCACCAAAGCAAATCAGCAGCGAATGACCCAGCGCCGTCAGAAAACGCGGGTCGCTCCAGAGCTGAATGAACCATTTCAGGCTATAGCCCTGTGGCAGAATGGTATTACTCCAGTCGGACGAGATCGCATAGAGCAGCGTGGCCAGCAACGGCAGCGCCAGCAGGGTAAAAAGTAACCCGACCATGATCCGGTGATAGAGGTGCTCAGCACGTGACATGACGGCTCCTTTCATGGCTGTTTCGCATTGAGATAGCTGCGGCGCACCAGATACTGCTGCACCAGGGTGATGAGCGTCATAATGGCCACCAGCAGCATCGCCAGCGCGCTGCCGGTGTTGGGATCGAGCGAAATATCACCCGAGACCAGCGCGGCGATGCGCACCGGTACCACGTTGAAATTACCGGTGGTCAGGGCGTAAATCGTGGCGTAAGCGCCCAGCGCATTTGCCAGCAGGATGACAAAAGTACCGAGCAGGGCCGGGAACAGAATCGGCAAACCGATATGCCACCAGTAGCGCCAGCGGCTGGCACCCAGCAGCGCAGCGGACTCCTGCCACTCCTTTTTCAGCCCGTCGAACGCCGGATAGAGCAGCAGCACGCCCAGCGGGATCTGGAACCAGGTGTAAACCAGCACCATGCCGTTGCGCGAGAAGAGTCGGAAGCTCTCAATCACGCCATAATGGCGCAGCAGCAGCGTCAGACAGCCGTTCAGCCCCAGTAGAATCACAAAGGCAAACGCCAGCGGGACACCGGCAAAATTGCTGGTCATGTTGGTAAAGGAGATAAGAAAACGCTGCAGTCGTCCGCTGCCGAGCTGATGCAGCGAATAGCCGGTGATGAGCGCAATCAGCAGTCCCCAGACGCTGGACCAGAGCGAGATATCCAGTGAGAAGCGGAATGCCTGCTGGTAGAAAGGCGAGGTGAGAATGTCCTGATAGTTATCCCAGCCCCACTGGCTGTTCATCTCACTCCAGAAGCTGTTGATGGCGATCCACAACAGCGGGGCCAGTTGAAAGGCGACCCAGAACAGAGTGAATGGCAACAGCAGCAGCAGTGCGAACCCTTTTCCCTTCATCTTTGCGGCTCCGCCAGCAGGCCGCGACAGACCGGCTTGTCATGGGCCACTTCCAGCAGTTCACACAGCGTGCCGCACAGGTCGGTTTGCTGCGGCGCGAGGTCAGGCTGCAGCGAGAATGCGTGGCCAAAGACAAACAGCGGCACCGTGGTCTCTTCCGGCAGAATCCCGCCGTGGGAGCGATCGTCATTCATGCCATGATCGGCCGTTACCATCACCTGATAGCCTCCGGCCAGCCACAGCGGCATCCACTGCGACAGCAGGCCGTCGGCAATGCGCGCCCGGTTGCGGTACTGCGGCGAGGAGAGCCCCGACTTATGACCGGCATCGTCGATATTCATCGGGTGGATCAGCAGAAAATCGGGATCGTGACGCAGCCGCAGGCTCTCTGCATCTTCAAACAGATGCGAGTCAGGATAGCTATCGTCAGAATAAAAATGCCCATACTGAATCGGCAGGTCCGGCGCGTCGGTGTGACGATCGCGCGCCGGAACGAACGGGGTGCGGTTATAAAGCTCACTCACCCAGTGGTAGGCCGCCGCCGCCGTTGTCAGTCCCGCCGCGCGCGCAAAGTGGAACACGCTGCGCTCGCGACTTAACCGGCTGACGCCGTTATGAATAATACCGCTTCTGACCGGCGGAACCCCGGTCAGAATGCACTCATAAAGCGGGCGCGACAGCGACGGTAACTCACAGGTCATTCGGTAATAGGACCCGTTGCCCTGCGAACATTCGGCATGCAGGTAACCCATTGCATGTTGTGCGACCTGATTGCTCAGCCCGTCCAGTACCACCAGGATGGTCTTCATTCCGTTCTCCCTGCCGCGAACTACTGCTGCATGTTAATGATGACGTTTTCCTGCCACAGGCGCGGCAGCATTTTCGACGATTTATCCCAGGCAGCCTGATCCTTAACCGGACGGGCATTTTTATATTCGGACTGCGGCAGCAGGCGAGCCTGAACGTCCGCTGGCAGCGTCAGATGCTCGGCACGAATCGGGCGCGCATAGCCTTTCGCCAGATTGATCTGGCCCTGGTCTGAGAAGATATATTCACGCGTCAGTTTTGCGGCGTCAGGATGTTTCGCATATTTGTTAATAAGGGTGGTGTAGCCGGAGGTGACTGAGCCATCAGACGGGATTACCACTTCGTAGCGGTTTTTGTCGATCTGGTCACGGTAGTTCAGAGCGTTGAAGTCCCACACCACCGCCATCTGTACTTCGCCTTTTTCGATGTTAGCGATCACCGGATCGGTCACGCCAAGACGACCCTGCTTAGCCAGATCGGCAAAGAACGCCAGCGCTGGTTTCAGGTTCTTCTCATCACCGCCTAAAGCGTAGTTGGCAGCCAGTACGCCATTAGCCGCCTGAGCAGCTACGCCGACGTCACCGATAGTAACCACATACTTACCTTTTTTCAGATCGGCCCAGCTGTGGGGGATATCTTTCACCTGCTGCTTGTCGATCAGAAAGGCAATGGTGCCGGTATAGGCCAGCGCCCAGTGACCCTCTTTATCTTTAGCCCAGGCCGGAATCTGATCCCAGTGCGTGGGTTTATAGGGCTGGGTCACACCTTTAGCGACAGCGATCGGGCCAAAGGCGGCGCCCACGTCACCGATATCAGCACTGGCGTTCGCTTTCTCTGCATCGAATTTCGCCAGCTCCTGCGCCGATGACATATCGGTATCGCTGTGCTTAAGGCCATATTTGCTGCTGATGTCGTTCCAGGTATCTTTCCAGTTGGCCCAGCTATCCGGCATCCCGACGCTGTTGACCTGACCTTCACTGCGCGCGGCTTTTTCCAGCGCAGCGAGGTCGTTATCGGCGGCCTGCGCAACGGGCAGGGTGAGAACTACAGCACTGGCTACTACAGAGGCGATAAACGCTTTCATCTCAGTTGCTCCGGGTGTAAGTTGATGGGCCTGGCTGGTCTAGTCCAGCAAGAACCGAGCCAATGTAGCTCCTGTATATGAACGATTTATGACAAGGCGGCGCGGTGCGGGGAAGGGGCGACAAAAGAGGCGACCCGTTCGCCTGCCACAGGCGCATTTACCTGAACAGTAAGAGTGCGGAGTCGCACCAAAATGAGGCTACTGTTGTGGAGTCGATAGCACTCAAAACGGCGGATGCGATAGCCAGCGCACTGCTGACGCGCATTCAGGCGGGGGAGTTCAGCGGCGGGCGGCTGCCGGCGGAGCGTGCCTTAAGCGAGGCGTTCAGCACCACCCGGATTACCTTGCGGGAAGCACTGGGCAAGCTGGAAGCCCAGGGAATGATCTACCGGGAACTGCGCCGCGGCTGGTTTATCGCGCCACCACGTCTGATTTACAATCCGCTGCATCACAGCCACTTTCATGCCATGGCGAGGGAGCAGGGACGGCAGGCGACCACTGAGGTGATCGCCGCTGAACAGGTTGCGGCGCACGACAGCGTCGCGACCGCGCTGCGGCTGGCACCCGGTTCGGCGGTTTACTGCATCCGCCGCCTGCGCCGCATCGACGGGCGCGCCGTACTCTATGTAGAACACTACCTTAATCCGCGTTTCTTCCCTGGCCTGCTCGATGAAGATCTGACCCGCTCCCTGACCGATCTCTATGACCAGCGCTACGGTATTCGCTACGGCGGCGCGCGCTTCACCATTCTGCCTGGCCCGTTGCCGGAGATTGCCGCACCTACGCTGAATGTGGCGCCGGGCAGTCCCGGTCTGCTCATCACCCGTATCAACCGCAATCAGCTAAAAGAGGTGATTGATTGCGACTGTGAATACTGGCGGTACGACGCGCTCTGTGTGGATGTAGAAGCTTAGGGTTATTGTGATTTGCATCACACTGACGCATGATATCGCGCGCTGATAACTCCTTTTTAAAAGGCGCAACATGAGTGACAAAAATCCTTTGGCCCGCCACCTTGCAACGGTATTGCAATGGGTGCTGAATCTGGGTCTGCTGAGTCTGGCGATCATCCTGATCGTCTTTTTAGGCAAAGAAACTATCCATCTGGCAAACGTTCTGTTTAACACCGGTGAGCAGGCCTCTTCTTACCTGCTGATTGAGGGAATTGTTATCTATTTCCTCTACTTCGAATTTATTGCCCTGATTGTTAAGTACTTTCAGTCGGGCTATCACTTTCCGCTGCGCTACTTTGTCTATATCGGTATCACGGCCATCATCCGCCTGATTATCGTCGACCATAAAAATCCCTTCGATACCCTCTGCTACTCAGCGGCGATTCTGATTCTGGTGGTCACGCTGTGGCTGGCCAACAGTAACCGGCTGAAACGCGAGTAATCCACCTGCCGTCTGACACGACGGCAGGTGTTCGCATCGCCGCTCTGCGCTAAACTAGCGTCCTGAAAATTATCGGGAGTGGTGCCATGTCGCAAGACGCACTCAGCTTATTACGTTCGCTCAACTGGCTTTCTCCGTCGCAGGCCACCCTTGCGCCGCCTTTGCTCGACTGGCTGATGGAGGAGGATTCAATGACGCGCCGCTTTGAACAGCACTGTCAGCGGGTCACGGTTCAGCCGCTGCGTGAAGGCTTTATTGACGCCAGCGAGCTGGGTGAGGAAAGGGCATTGTTGCCAGACGATGAACGCTTCTGGCTGCGCGAAGTGCTGCTGTCCGGCGACGATCAGCCCTGGCTGGCGGGTCGCACGCTGGTGCCGGAAAGCACCCTCAATGGGCCGGAGGCGATGCTGCAACAGCTCGGCACCCGTCCTCTGGGGCGCTATCTTTTTTCGTCGTCGACGCTGACCCGCGATTTTATTGAGCCGGGGCAGGTGGACGGATTATGGGGACGGCGTTCCCGCCTGCGTCTCTCTGGCAAACCGCTGCTGCTGACTGAACTGTTTTTACCGGCATCGCCGCTCTATCGCGATCTGGTCTGAGGATTTTGTGGTGCAAACGAGCTTAAGTATGAATAAATGGCGGGCCTACGCTCGCCTGATGCGTATCGACAAACCGATTGGGACGCTGCTGCTGATGTGGCCCACGCTCTGGGCATTATGGCTGGCTGACATGGCGATCCCGCCGCTGCCGGTGCTGGTGGTATTCGTTGCCGGAGTGTTTGTGATGCGCGCGGCCGGTTGTGTGATTAATGACTACGCCGACCGTAAAGTTGATGGTCATGTGGAGCGTACGAAGCACCGGCCACTGGCCAGCGGCACGGTGAGTGCCAAAGAAGCGAAGCTGCTGTTCGTGATCCTGGCGCTGATAGCTTTTGCGCTGGTGCTGACCATGAACCTGATGACGATAATGCTCTCCGTCGTGGGGTTGGCGCTGGCCTGGGTCTATCCCTTTATGAAGCGTTATACCCATCTGCCGCAGGTGGTGCTGGGGGCCGCATTTGGCTGGGCGATTCCTATGGCATGGTCCGCAGTTAGTGAGTCCTTACCTCTGGTATGCTGGCTGGTGTTTATTGCCAACATCTGCTGGACGGTCGCTTACGACACTCAGTATGCGATGGTCGATCGGGACGATGACCTGAAGATTGGCGTCAAGTCGACGGCGATTTTATTTGGCCGTTTCGACAAGCTGATTATTGGGTTGCTGCAACTGGCCACTCTGCTGCTGATGGCGCTGGTGGGCATGATGCTGCATCTGAATGGCGCCTTCTACTGGACGCTGCTGCTTGCGGCTGCGCTGTTTGTTTACCAGCAGAAGCTGATCGCCGGGCGTGAACGCCAGCCCTGTTTCCAGGCTTTCCTGAATAACAATTATGTCGGGATGGTGCTGTTCCTTGGCGTACTGATGAATACGCCGCCGTTCAGTCAGCTGTTCTGATAGAGAGTTTTGGGCGAAAAAAGGCTGATTTAGCGGCGAAATCGAGCGTGCGCAGGAAACTCGGTCAGATCGGAAAGACGCAAAAGCCGCCATCCCTGGCATGCTCGGCCCGCGCGATTACGCACCTCATCCCTGAGGTGCGCCCGTAGCCGGGCCAACGCGTTGCGTTGTTCAAAAACGCTCCCGGCGTTTTTAGTACGCACCCCATCCCTGAGGTGCGCCCGTAGCCGGGCCAACGCGTTGCGTTGTTCAAAAACGCTCCCGGCGTTTTTAGTACGCACCTCATCCCTGAGGTGCGCCCGTAACCGGGCCAACGCGTTGCGTTGTTCAAAAACGCCTGGCGTTTTTTTCCGGGCGGCGGGACGCTTTCCTCTTCTGACCCTGTTCCCAGCGTGTTGAGCTTATTCATTGCTTCCAGAATTCTTCTGCTCCGAAGTTTTGGGCATAAAAAAGGCGACCTCATGAGGTCGCCTTTTTACTGTGCGCAGGGGTCAGTCGTGCGCCACCGCGGTTTCAATCGTCATGCGGACATCACTGGTGACCAGGTCAGCCAGGATGTGCCAGGTCGCCAGCGTCTGTGCGACATTGGCATCCCCGCTGTCGCTGATATACCCTTCATCGCGTAGCGTCAGTACCAGCGAGGTAAAGACCGCTTTGTCGAAGAACTCCGGCGCATTGATCCCGTGCAGCACCGACAGACGCTGTGCCAGCGTCCGGCTCTCTTTCTCCAGCGTGCCGCGGTTAATCGTCGGCTTGGCGCTGAGAATGGAGAACGTAATGGCATAACGCTGCAGCGTTTCACGCACACCGGCAGCCAGCAGTTGCAGTGTGCGATAGCGCGCTGAGGAAAAGCGCAATTCGCCGGCTTCGAACGTAATCAGGCCCTGACGCGCCAGCTCCTGACTCAGTTCGGTCAACAGTTGCGGCAGCTCATCGGTCTGCCAGCGCAGGAACAGCTCACTCTTCAGCATCGGGTAGATCAGGCTTACCTGACGCAGCAGTTCTGCTTCGCTCAGCGTCTGATGCTGCTGAACAATGGCGGCAATCAGCGACGGCATCACCAGCATGTGATGAATATTGTTGCGATAGTAGGTCATCAGCACCGCCTGCTCACGCGGCAGAATGATGATGTCGCCAATGCTGTCCTTTTCGCTCTCAAACTTATTCATACCCATGGCGTGATCCAGCAGCGCTTCCGCGGAGAGATCGGGTACGGTCGCATTTGGCGAGTAAGGCACGTTGCGCAGCAACTGGGTATAGCACTCCAGTTGTTCAATCAGCTGTTCACGGGTGAGTGAGCGCTGACGTGACGCCAGCAGGGCGGTGACACAGAGGTTCATGGCGTTAGCCGCGCCCGCTTCATTGATACGCACCATCAGGCTGGCCGCGATATCATTCACCGTCGGTGTTAACCAGCTCGGACGCTGCGGCTCAATCGGATCGATCGCGTCGCGCCATTCCGGTACCCGCTTGTTAAGATAGTTGACCAGCGGCAGCGGTTCGCCAAAGTTAACGTAACCCTGACCGAGATTGCGCAGCTTGCGTAAGCCGCGCACCATCTGCATGAAGCCCTCTTTCTCTTTGGCTGCGCCGCGCAGTTCTTTGGCGTACGTACCCACTTCCATCACATGTTCATAACCGATGTAGATCGGCACCAGCGTGATCGGGCGATTGCCGCCGCGCAGCATCGCCTGCAGCGTCATAGCTAAAGTGCCGGTTTTCGGGTCCAGCAGGCGACCGGTACGAGAACGGCCACCTTCAACAAAGTATTCAACTGAATAACCGCGGGTGAACAGCTCGCCGAGATATTCGCGGAACACCGTGGCGTAGAGCTTGTTGCCTTTAAAGGTACGACGAATAAAGAACGCGCCCAGACGACGGAAAATCGGGCCGGCTGGCCAGAAGTTGAGATTGATACCGGCAGCAATGTGTGGCGGCACCAGGCCCTGATGATAGAGCACATAGGAGAGCAGCAGATAATCCATGTGGCTGCGATGGCACGGCACATAGACAATCTCGTGGCCATCCTGCGCCAGCTGACGAACTTTTTCGCCGCCATTGACGTTGATGCCCTGATAGAGACGACTCCAGAGCCAGCCCATCACGCGGTCGGTGACGCGAATCGCTTCATAAGAGAAGTTGGCGGCAATTTCTTCCATCATCTCAACGGCATTCTGCTGCGCTTTCTCATGGGAGATTTTTTTGCTGCGTGCTTCATCTTCGACGGCTTTTTCAATCGCTTTGGATTGCAGCAGACGGTTGAACAGATCCTGACGCGCCGGTAAACGCGGGCCAATCGCCGCCAGCCGCTGACGGGCAAAATGGATGCGCGCCACGCGAGCCAGCTTCTGGGCGATCGACTTATCCGTACCGTGCTCCGTGGCCATACGGCGCAGTGAGACGGTCGGCGAGAAGCGAACAAAGCTGTCGCGTCCGTGCCAGATCACCGCAAAGAACTTCTGTACACCGTTCAGCACACGCAGGTGTGGCGTGGCTTCGCCCTGGACTTCACGTCCTGGTGCGCGGCCAAACATTACCGTGACCGGCAGCATCTGGATATCGAGCTTAGGATTATTGCGATGCAGATCGAGGTAATCGTGAAAGATTTTCACCGATTCGACGCTGGGCACAAAGTAGGGGAATACGCGCGGGCCATCGTGGATAAATACGTGGCGCGGCAGCAGTGAACCATCAATCTCCAGCGGAGAGAGCGGATCAGGCAGATGATGCCGCAGACACTGCGCGCGTAAAGTCAGTAAGTCGGCCTTCGAATCGTAAGGCAAAACATACATAATAGGTCGGGTCGGATCCAGACCATGTTCAGACACAGGATCGGCCGGAATGGCCTTACTTTTTACCAAAAACGACAGTGGTAAATTAAGCAATTTGTAATAGAGTTTACGCCAACCTGACATAGACAACATGAAGCCTCTTGTTAGCAAAGCGCCGCAAGCATACCAGAAAGTGCAGCGAAGATCTGTGGTGGTGCCAATTGCACGCAGCCCAGACATTGACGTCAATCCGATAAAAGGGTTCCCACATCATGGCAAATAATGCCACCGGACTTATCAGAATAATTAAAGCCGCAGGTTACTCCTGGCAGGGACTGCGTGCCGCCTGGCAACATGAAGCGGCGTTTCGTCAGGAAGCCCTGGCTGCGCTGGTCGCCATTATTATCGCCTGCTGGCTGGATGTCGATGTGGTCTCACGCATCCTGATGATTGGGTCGGTGGTGCTGGTGGTCATTGTCGAAATCCTTAATAGCGCCATTGAATCCGTGGTCGACCGCATCGGTCAGGAGCATCATCCGCTGGCGGGCCGGGCCAAAGATATGGGATCTGCGGCAGTACTGATCAGCATCTTACTGGCACTCTTTGTCTGGATCGCGCTGCTCTGGACACATTTGCGATAAGCGTTCCATATCGCGCCGGAAGCCGCGTTTTGCCTGACAATCGGTTTCCATTTCGCCAATACCTGTATATACTCACAGCGACTGTATAAACAACCAGGGGGCGGGATGAAAGCATTAACCAGCAGGCAGCAGCAGGTCTATGACCTGATTCGCGACCATATTTCTTCAACAGGCATGCCGCCTACGCGCGCAGAGATTGCTGCACAACTGGGCTTCCGCTCACCGAATGCGGCAGAAGAGCACCTGAAAGCGCTGGCGCGTAAAGGCGTCATTGAGATCGTTTCCGGTGCATCGCGCGGCATTCGCCTGCTAATGGAAGAAGAAGCCTCAGAAGGCATACCGTTGATTGGCCGGGTTGCTGCCGGTGAGCCAATCATGGCGCAGGAACATATCGAAACCCACTATAAAGTGGATCCGGGCCTGTTTAAGCCCTCTGCCGACTTCCTGCTGCGCGTCAGCGGAATGTCGATGAAAGATATCGGGATTATGGATGGCGACCTGCTCGCGGTACATAAAACCCAGGATGTGCGCAATGGCCAGGTTGTCGTTGCCCGCATTGATGATGAAGTCACCGTTAAGCGCTGGAAAAAGCAGGGTGCTATCGTGCATCTGCTGCCTGAAAACAGCGATTTCGACCCGATTGTTGTCGATACCCGTGCACAGTCTCTGACCATTGAAGGTCTGGCGGTTGGCGTGGTGCGTAACGGCGAGTGGCTCTGATTCTGAGGGCTGCGTGCATTCGCTTTCTCTGATGCTATTCTGTCTGCCCTAATTTTGTCGCTGCCTGTTTTGCGCAGCGACACTGAGCACGGAACGGCGAATGCGCTTTATCACGGCAACGGATAAAAATCTCTGGCGGCTTGCGCTGCCGATGATCCTTTCAAATATCACCGTTCCCTTACTGGGCGTGGTCGATACTGCAGTTATTGGTCATCTCGACAGCCCTGTCTATCTTGGCGGGGTTGCGGTCGGGACCACTGTGACCAGTTTCCTCTTTATGCTGCTGCTTTTTCTTCGAATGAGTACGACTGGCCTGACGGCGCAGGCGTTTGGTGCCGGTGATAAAATGGCGCTGGCACGTGCGCTGACCCAGCCGCTGATGATTGCGCTGCTGGCAGGTGTACTGTTCATCGCTTTACGTTATCCGATTATTCAGCTGGCGACCCATCTGGTTGGCGGTAATCCCGCGGTACTGGAACAGGCGGCGCTGTTTATTCAGATTCGCTGGCTCAGTGCACCCGCCACGCTGGCAAACCTGGTCATTCTGGGCTGGCTGCTGGGCGTGCAGTATGCGCGCGCGCCAGTGATCCTGCTGGTGGTAGGCAATCTGGTTAACATCGGGCTCGATCTCTGGCTGGTGATGGGACTGCACTGGGGTGTCGCGGGGGCGGCAACCGCCACGGCGCTGGCGGAGTACATCACGCTGGGTGTCGGCGGTATCATGGTCTGGCGAGTCCTGAAGCTGCGCGGTATTACGTTAAGCCTGCTGAAGCAGAGCTGGCGCGGTGACAGCGGCCGGCTGCTGCGGCTGAACCGGGACATCATGCTGCGCTCATTGATGCTGCAACTCTGTTTCGCCTCGCTGACCGTGCTGGGCGCGCGGCTGGGCCCGGATGTGGTGGCGGTTAACGCGGTATTGCTGATGTTCATTACGTTCACGGCCTATGCGCTGGATGGCTTTGCCTACGCAGTTGAAGCTTTTGCCGGCGAGGCCCATGGTGCAAAAGATGGCGGCAAACTGCTGCGTGTCTGGCACTCTGCCTGTCGGCAGGCGGTGGTGGTAGCGCTGTTCTTTTCCCTGACCTATGCCATTGCTGGCCCGCAGATTGTTACCCTGTTGACCTCTCTTCCTTCGCTGCAACAAAGTGCTGACCGCTATCTGGTCTGGCAGATCGTTATGCCGCTGATCGGCGTCTGGTGTTATCTGCTGGATGGGATGTTCATCGGCGCAACACGCGGACGTGAGATGCGTAACAGCATGGTGGTGGCAGCAGCAGGCTACTTTCTGATGCTGCTCAGCGTACCGGCGCTGGGTAATCACGGACTGTGGCTGGCGGTAACGGTTTTCCTGGCGCTGCGCGGCCTGTCGCTGTGGCTCATCTGGCGTAAGCACTGGCGTCAGAACAGCTGGTTTGATGCCTGAGTCAGTCGTGGCTGCACGCAAGCCGATACAGATTATTCTGTATTATTCTACGGTTAATAAGTTGGCTACTATAATTAACTCTATGCAGCGCAGTTAACCAGCGCTTTATATCGTTATTTTGTTAAGTAACAAGATAATCATTAAACCCCGAGGATTGGAGGTCTGCCATGAATAAAGATGAAGCCAGCGGCAACTGGAAGCAGTTCAAAGGCAAAATGAAAGAGAAATGGGGCAAGCTGACCGATGACGACATGCAGGTTATCGAAGGTAAACGCGATCAGCTGGTCGGCAAAATCCAGGAACGTTATGGCTATGCGAAAGATGAAGCAGAGCGTGAAGTAACCGACTGGGAAGGTCAGAACAAAGATCACCGCTGGTAATCTGATACCAGGCTGATAATCAGCTAAAAGCTTTCCGGCGCGCCCGCCCCGGAACGGCACAGGGACGGAACAGCACAAGGATGTGCAGATTACCCGCGTTTGCCCCGCTTTTTACCCTCATCCTGATGGTCATGCTCGCAGCTTTCATGGTGCGTACAGGCTTCGACCGCAGCACAATTTTTACATAAACCATGCGCTTCAATCACGCTATGACGTAAAGCGAACTGTGCTTCACCCGCCAGCGTTGCGATAATCTTCTCCACGCCCTGCGCCTGTTTCTCCGTTACCGCAGCACAGCGGTCACAGACCAGCATCACCGATGTATGTGCCGGTGCCTCAAAATGGTGGCACATGACGTAGCTGTTGTTGGATTCCACCCGATGAATGAAACCCTGCTCCAGCAGGAAATCCAGCGCACGATAGACCGTGGGCGGCTTAGCCTGTGGTTCGCTGATGCGGAGCTGATCCAGCAGATCGTAAGCGCTGATCGAGCCAGGCTGTTCGGCCATCAGGCGCAACACCTCAGCACGCTGCGAAGTCAGACGTACACCGCGCTGCAGGCATATCTTTTCAGCCTGAATCAAAATTTGCTGCGACGTCATGTTTGTCATGAAAAATTCTCCGCTGGATAAGTGATGTTATTTTATCACACATAGTTTTTCGGCGCTGATGTTCGTTTTCGCCTGGTAAAACAGCATTATTTGCCTGATAAAGCAGCATTTTAAGCATTTCAGCCGCTATCTATCTCAAATCTGACGAGAAATCAGATCCATTTTCAATCGACCTGAAGCGGAATTTGTTGGTATTTTGCTTTGCATCTCACTGAGTTAAGAAGTAATGTTCAGAAAGACTTAAGGAAAGTCTGGCATTATTTGAAATACCCCGACGCAGTTTGAACAATTACAACGGTTTTTTGATTGGAAAACGTCCAATCCTTTGAATTAAGACACTGTTTCCTTTGAATTCACAGCAATAACGCGTTAGCCAGGGTTCACAATAGGGCTAACAAACTATTCAGTCGTTGAATGTTTCAATGACAATTTCTCAGGTGATGGCAGGCAAATGGTGAAAAAATCCGCTCAACGTTCAGCGCTGAAGTATTCCGCTGCAGCGACCGCGCTTTTCCTTTCTTCTTCCGCCATGGCGGCAGGGACCTGGTATGATGCACGTAATGACGCCATGGGCGGGACCGGCGTAGCATCTTCTGTTTATGGCTCAGCAGTGCTGGCGAACCCGGCATTAATGACGCGTGCTAAATCTGACGATAACGTCAGCATTATTTTCCCTTCAGCGGGAATTCAGGTGACTGACAAAGATAAGCTGATCGATAAAGTCGATGATATTACGGACACCGTAGATCGCTATCGTGACGTGATTGGTAATCTGACTTTTGCAGATTATCTGCGTGGCTACCCTGAACTGCGTGCTGCCTCCGGCGATGTTGCTGACAAGCTCAGCGATTTGCGCGGTAACAAAGCTCACGGCAGTGCAGGCGTGGCCGTGGCCGTCACGATCCCCAATGAGACTCTGCCTTTTGCGTTTATTACCAAAGCCTACGGTACGGCGCACGTCCGTGCCAACGTGGTCCAGGGTGATATCGACTACCTGCGCGGTGTCGCTAACGGAACGGTGCTGCCACGTCCGGGCGATCAAAATAACCTTCGTTCCAGTGCGAATGGCTTAGCGGCACTGACCATTGATTATGGTGTGGCGGTGGCGCATGAGTTCACTATCGCCGGTCAGCCGGTCTCAGTGGGCGTGACGCCGAAAGTGCAGAAAACCTCGCTCTATAACTATACTGCCAGCATCTATAACTATGACAAGAACGACATCAACAATAGCCAGTATCGCAGCACCGACACCGGCTTTAACGTTGATGCCGGTCTGGCAACCACCTTTGCTGAAAACTGGACGCTGGGTGTGACCGGACAGAACCTGGTTTCGCGTGATCTGCAGACCAAAGAGGTCAACGGGTTCCGTGATACCTACCAGATTCGCCCGCTGGTCACCACCGGCCTGTCCTGGGATAAAGGTCCGTTTACCGTGACCGGCGATGTGGATCTGACGGAAACCAAACGCTTCAAAACGCAGGATAACAGCCAGTATGCGGCAGTGGGCGCGGAATACCGCGTGCTTGACTGGCTGCAGCTGCGTGCCGGTTATCGTGCGGACATGCGGTCTAACGACGAAAATGTTGCCACCGCAGGTTTTGGTCTGTCACCGTTTAACAAAGCTGTCCATCTGGATCTGGCCGGCTCTGTGGGGGCTAACAATACCTGGGGCGCGATGATGCAGCTGGGCTTTAACTTCTAAGCACGTTATTCAGGCTGTTCGGGGGCGGGCGATGCACTATCGCCCGCCCTTGTGTTATCCTTGCACAGAATTCCATCACCCTTAATTACCGGATTGTCTGCGCTTCATGCCTAATTTCTCTTCGCAACGTTTCTCTATCGCCCCCATGCTCGACTGGACCGATCGCCACTGTCGCTATTTTCATCGTCAGCTGACCGGCGACACGCTGCTCTACACCGAAATGGTGACCACGGGCGCGATCATTCATGGCAAAGGGGATTACCTGGCTTACAGCGAGGCGGAACATCCGGTCGCGTTGCAGCTTGGCGGTAGCGATCCGGCGGCGCTGGCGCAGTGTGCGAAGCTGGCAGAGCAGCGTGGCTACGATGAAGTGAACCTGAATGTCGGCTGTCCTTCGGATCGGGTTCAGAATGGCCGATTCGGTGCCTGCCTGATGGCCGAGGCGAATCTGGTCGCGGATGCGATTAAAGCGATGCGCGACGTGGTATCGATTCCGGTGACGGTGAAAACCCGCATCGGGATTGATGAGCTGGACAGCTATGAATTCCTGACCGACTTTATCGGCACGGTGGCCGGTCGCGGTGAATGCGAGACATTTATTATCCATGCGCGCAAAGCCTGGCTCTCTGGCCTCAGCCCCAAAGAGAATCGCGAAATTCCACCGCTGGATTATCCCCGCGTCTGGCAGCTGAAACGCGATTTTCCGCATCTGACGATCGCGCTCAATGGTGGTGTGAAAACGCTGGAAGAGGCACTGGCTCATCTGCAGCACCTTGACGGCGTAATGATGGGACGTGAAGCCTATCAAAACCCCGGCATTCTGGCGCAGGTCGATCAGACGCTGTTTGGTCGTCAGCATCCGGCGGCTAACCCGGTGGACGTAGTGCGCGCTATGTATCCCTATATTGAAGCGGAGCTGGCGAAGGGCACGTATCTGGGACACGTCACACGCCATATGCTGGGATTATTTCAGGGAATTCCGGGCGCTCGCCAGTGGCGACGTCACCTGAGTGAAAACGCCCACAAGCCGGGCGCTGATGTTCGCGTACTGGAAGCGGCGCTGGCGCTGGTTGCGGATAAGGTCCCGCAGGAAGTCTGATGTCTGCCCTGAACAGGAAAGCCAGCTTTTAAAGCTGGTTTTTTTTACGCCATAATGTGGTTTTTCTCACCAGGTTACGACACTTTTTTTAACCCTTATTAGCGTTAAATCAATAAGTTATCGGTTGGCACGTTTCTTGTAATAGCTATAACAATCAATCTCAAAAAGGAGCGCTGACGTGGAAATTTTATTCGTATTGGGTTTTTTCCTGATGCTATTGCTGACCGGCGTTTCACTGCTGGGCGTGCTGGCGGCACTGGTGGTCGCAACCATCGTGATGTTTGTCGGTGGACTGTTTGCAATTGTTATTAAAGTGTTGCCGTGGCTGGTGCTGGCGGTGATTGCTGTGTGGCTGCATCGTGCCCTTTTTGGCGACAGCGATGCGCGAGCGCGCCGTAAGCTGAGGCGTAAGATCAGCAGGTTAGACCGCAAAGGCTGGCGCTAAATGCGGTAGCGATCACAGTGTGAAAGATTGCTCGGCACTGATCTGCAATTAAACATATTTTTTACTTATGTTTTCTGGCAGGATGCCTGTCGTCAAATCGATGTGCCATCGACTCGACACGAATTCATCGCCGCTGTCCCTACACCAGCGCGAACAAAAAATAAAAAAAAGAAGAGGGCTTCCCAGGGGAAGCCCTTTTTGTTGCTTACCGGGCGCTGACTGTTACGGAATTAACAGACAGGATCCCTGCGTGGCCCGGCTCTCCAGCATCTGGTGCGCCTTACTGGCCTCTTTCAATGCAAACTTCTGCTGCTCTGGTACATCAATCTTAATGGCGCCGCTCGCCAGCAGCGAGAACAGCTCGGCACTGGCGGTTTCCAGCTCCTGCCGATTGGTGATATAACCAAACAGTGAAGGGCGGGTCACAAACAGCGAGCCTTTCTTATTCAGAATGCCCAGGTCAATCCCGGTCACCGGACCCGACGCATTACCAAAACTGACCATCAGACCGTGACGACGCAGCGAGTCCAGCGACGCTTCCCAGGTATCTTTGCCCACCGAGTCATACACGACGCCCACTTTTTTTCCGTCGGTCAGTTCGCTGACGCGCTGTGCAATATTCTCTTCGCGGTAGTTAATGGTCGCCCAGGCACCGGCGTTCTTCGCCATCGTGGCTTTTTCTTCGGAACCCACCGTACCGATTAAATGTGCACCCAGCGCTTTTGCCCACTGGCAAGCGATAAGCCCGACGCCGCCCGCGGCCGCATGAAACAGAAAGGTCTCACCGGCGCTGATTTTATAGGTCTGGCGCAGCAGATATTGCGTGGTCAGCCCTTTCAGGTAGCTGGCTGCGCCCTGCTCAAAGCCGATCGCCTCCGGGAGATGCATCAGGCGATCTTCCGCCACGTTATGCACTTCGCTATAGGCCCCCATCGACGCCAGACAGTAGACCACGCGATCGCCGGGCTTAAATAATGTCACGCCACGTCCAACCCGCGACACGACGCCCGCGGCTTCCGTTCCCAGGCCAGAAGGAAAAGCGGTAACCGGATAGAGCCCGCTGCGAACATAGGTATCGATGTAATTAATCCCGATAGCGCGATGCTCTACCTGCACGTCATGTTCAGCCGGGTCAGCGGGTTCAAAATCTGTCCACTCTAAGACGTCCGGGCCGCCATGCGCGCTGAACTGAATACGCTTTGCCATTCTGACTCCTGTGATTGTTTCATCATGAGGGTGAGGCGCGCACCTCAACTAAGGTATACTTGCGCGTCCCCACAGAAGATCGGTAATGCATTCACTATGGCAGGAAATAAACCCACCAACAAATCGAACGAAACGCAGGATCGCCAGCTCGCAGGCGTGAAAATGCCCCCGCATTCTCTGGAAGCGGAGCAGTCGGTGCTCGGTGGGTTAATGCTGGATAACGAGCGCTGGGATAACGTCTCTGAGCGCGTCGTCGCGAATGATTTTTTCAACCGCTCGCATCGGCTGATTTTTTCCGAGATGCAGCGGCTGCTTGAAAACAGCAAACCTATCGACCTGATTACGCTCTCTGAATCGCTGGAAACCCGGGGCGAACTGGAGATGGCAGGCGGCTTCGCCTATCTGGCTGAACTGGCGAAAAATACACCGAGTGCGGCGAATATCGGTGCTTATGCCGACATCGTGCGTGAACGTGCGGTGGTGCGTGAGATGATCGCCGTCGCCAACCAGATTGCCGATGCCGGTTACGATCCGCAGGGACGTAACAGCGAGGAGCTGCTCGACTTCGCAGAGTCGAACGTCTTTAAAATCGCGGAAGCGCGCGCAGATAAAGATGCTGGCCCGAAAAACATTGAGCAGATTCTGGAATCGACCGTCTCCCGTATCGAATCGCTCTATCAGACCCCGCACGATGGCGTCACCGGCGTCGATACCGGCTATCAGGATCTGAATAAAAAGACCGCGGGCCTGCAGGGTTCTGACCTGATTATTGTCGCCGCACGTCCCTCAATGGGCAAAACCACCTTCGCGATGAACCTGTGCGAAAACGCCGCCATGCTGCAGGAGAAGCCGGTGCTGATCTTCAGTCTGGAGATGCCCAGCGAGCAGATCATGATGCGTATGCTTGCGTCACTTTCCCGCGTCGATCAGACGCGCATCCGAACGGGACAGCTGGATGACGAAGACTGGGCGCGTATCTCCGGCACCATGGGCATCCTGCTGGAGAAGAAGAACATGTACATCGATGACTCTTCTGGCCTGACGCCTACCGAAGTGCGCTCGCGCGCCCGACGTATCTACCGTGAAAACGGTGGCTTAAGTATGATCATGATCGACTATTTGCAGCTGATGCGCGTACCGTCATTGTCGGACAACCGTACGCTGGAGATTGCGGAGATCTCCCGCTCGCTGAAAGCGCTGGCGAAAGAGCTGAATGTGCCGGTGGTGGCGCTGTCGCAGCTTAACCGCTCACTGGAGCAGCGTGCTGACAAGCGTCCGGTCAACTCGGATCTGCGTGAATCGGGTTCGATCGAGCAGGATGCGGATTTGATCATGTTTATCTATCGGGATGAGGTTTACCACGAAAACAGCGATCTCAAAGGGATCGCGGAGATCATCCTGGGTAAACAGCGTAATGGCCCCATCGGTACAGTACGCCTGACCTTTAACGGTCAGTGGTCGCGCTTTGATAACTACGCGGGTCCGCAATACGACGACGAATAATCCCGCTTTGTGCTGTCATGCACGATCTGTGCATGACAGCCCCCATCATCATAAAATAGTGTTGGACAACCTCTCGGGTTATCGGGTTATCTGTATCAAAGCGACGCCTGGTACCGATGTGGAAACGGAATGACTCACGTAGACGATTACGACCTTAAAATCCTGACTTTATTACAAGCTAACGGCCGTCTGACCAATCAGGAACTCAGCGATCTGGTCGGCCTTTCTGCCTCACAATGTTCGCGCCGCCGTATTAATCTGGAACAGGCTAACCTCATCCTGGGTTATCACGCCCGGCTGTCACCCGATGCCATCGGGCTTGGCATGGTGGGATTGATTGAGGTGCGCTTAATCAACCACACCGCTGAATATGTTGAGAGCTTTCACCGGATGGTGGAGCAGGAGCAGGCGATCGTGGATGCCTATAAAACCACGGGCGATGCAGACTATCTGCTCAAAGTGGCAGTAGCCGATCTTAATTCCCTCAGTGCGTTAATCAGCCAGTTAGTCGCGGGCCACCAGAGCGTTTCCCATGTGAAAACCTCAGTGGTGCTGGGACGAATGAAAGAGAACGGGCTGATGATGCTGCCTGAGCAAAAGACGCGCTAAAAGGGTGCGCGCTGTGCGGTTTTGGTGCACACTTGCGGTAATAAATGCAATTAACGCGCATCAAAACGGAGCCAGACGCATAGATTGACGGTATCAGTGGAAATTTATGCATAAAGTTATGTTTAAAGCGCCTTAGATATCAACGGGATATCGCTGGCATCCGCTTTACAGCTGTTCAGTGCTGTGACGATGGTGCGTTTTTTGCATCGGAACCGCATCATTTGCACTGAGAAAACCCCCATGGATAACATCGCAGAACCTACCCGCGTCCCGCATTCGCGCATTGAAGATGCGCTGGCGATGGTGCTCGGCACTCTAATGGTCTCGTTCGGCGTCATTATGCTAAAACAGGCCGGTGCGCTGACGGGCAGCACCGCAGGTATCGCTTTTCTGATTAGCTATCTCTCGCCGCTCACATTCGGCAGCGCGTTCTTCCTGATCAACATCCCTTTCTACTGGCTGGCGGTAAAACGCATGGGCTGGGAATTTACCCTGAAAACCTTCTGCGCCGTCGGGCTGGTGTCGCTGTTCACTCAACTGCACCCGCTGTTCGTCCACTTTTCTGACCTTAATCCCTTCTATGCGACACTGTTCGGTAACGTCATCATGGGAATCGGGTTTATAGTGTTATTTCGTCATAAGGCGAGCCTGGGCGGCATCAATATTCTGGCGCTGTGGCTACAGGATCGCTTTGGGATCCGCGCGGGTAAACTGCAGATGGCAGTCGATACCTGCGTCGTGCTGGCGTCACTGTTTGTGGTGAGTGGCCCCATCCTGCTCGCGTCGATTGCGGGTGCGGTGATCCTGAACCTGATTATTGCAATGAACCACCGTCCGGGACGCTATCGGGTTTAATCCGCCGCTTACCTCTGGACCAATCATGGAGACCTACACCGTGTTTCAAAACGTTGATGCCTATGCGGGCGATCCGATTCTGTCGTTGATGGAAGCGTTCAAACAAGACCCACGTGAACACAAAGTTAACCTGAGCATCGGGCTCTATTACGACGAACAGAACATCATCCCGCGGCTGAAGGCTGTAGCGGCTGCTGAAGAGCAGCTTTATGCTGAGCCGCATCAGGCATCGCTCTATCTGCCAATGGAAGGGCTGAACAGCTACCGCAGTGCGATTGCACCGCTGCTGTTTGGTGCCGATCATCCGGTGTTAAAGGCGGGCCGTATTGCGTCGATTCAGACTCTTGGCGGTTCTGGCGCGTTGAAAGTGGGTGCGGATTTCCTTAAGCGCTACTTCCCGCAGTCTGCCGTCTGGGTCAGCGATCCGACCTGGGAAAACCACGTCGCGATTTTTAATGGCGCAGGTTTTGACGTCAATACCTATCCCTGGTATGACGCAGAAACTCACGGTGTGCGGTTTGATGCCTTTATCAGCCCCCTGAAAACCCTGCCTGCGCAGAGCATCGTGTTGCTGCATCCCTGCTGTCATAACCCGACCGGCGCTGACCTGACGGATGCGCAGTGGGATCAGACCGTTGAGGTGCTGAAAGCACAGCAGCTGATTCCTTTCCTGGATATCGCCTATCAGGGCTTTGGTGCCGGTATGGAGCAGGATGCGTATGCACTGCGCGCGGTCGCGGCGGCGGGTCTGCCTGCGCTGGTCAGCAACTCCTTCTCCAAAATCTTCTCGCTCTATGGCGAGCGCGTAGGCGGTCTCTCTATCGTGTGCGACAGTGCCGAAGAGTCAGCACGTGTGCTGGGCCAGTTAAAAGCAACCGTTCGCCGTAACTACTCCAGCCCGCCGAATTTCGGTGCGCAGGTTGTCGCACGCGTCCTCAACGACGAGGCGCTGAAGGCCAGCTGGCTGGCTGAAGTGGAGGCGATGCGTCTGCGCATTCTCGCGATGCGCCAGTCGCTGGTGGACGTACTGAGCACCGCGCTGCCAGGTAAAAACTTCGACTATCTGCTGAAGCAGCGTGGCATGTTTAGTTATACCGGTCTGAGTGCGCAGCAGGTTGATCGCCTGCGTAACGAATTTGGCATCTATCTGGTGGGCAGCGGTCGCATGTGTGTGGCCGGTCTGAACAGCAAAAATGTGCATCAGGTAGCGGAAGCGTTTGCCGCCGTGATGTAACAGCAGCCAGGTTGTAAACAAGACCGCCAGCGTTTTCTCTGGCGGTTTTTTTATGGGTCAGGGTTTACCTTTCGGCGACATGCTGCACACTTAAACGGGATAACCGTTTCAGGAATAAGCTATGTGGCATCAACAAACTATTACGCTGAGCGCGAAGTCGCGTGGGTTTCATCTGGTCACCGATGAGATCGTCAACTCGCTCTCCGGACTGCGTGATATCAAAACCGGTCTGCTGCATCTGCTGTTGCAGCACACTTCGGCGTCGTTAACCTTAAATGAGAATTGCGACCCGACGGTGCGCAGCGACATGGAGCAGCATTTCATGCGGTACGTGCCCGAGAATGCGCCTTATCAGCACGATTACGAAGGGCGTGATGATATGCCGGCGCACATCAAATCGTCGATCTTAGGGGTTTCGTTGTTATTACCGGTTCAGCGGGGACGTCTGGTGCTGGGCACCTGGCAGGGGATCTGGCTGGGCGAGCATCGCATTGAGGGCGGTGCCAGGCGGATTGTCGCCACGTTACAAGGGGAATCGTAATGAATAACTCAGATTTACTGACCTATTGCATGAGCAAGCCGGGCGCGGAGCAGAGCGTCCACAGTGACTGGAAAGCCACGCAGATTAAAAGCAACGGCGTGCTGTTTGCGATGGTACATGAGGCGAAAGGGCGGCCCGCGGTCTCGCTGAAATCGACGCCTGCGCTGGCCGAATTACTGCGCGAAGAGCACAGCGATATTATTCCCAGCGAGCATCTGAATAAGTCTCACTGGAGCACGCTGTTCCTCGACGGTTCGCTGAAAGATTCGCAGATCTACTATCTGGTCGATGCCTCATACCAGCAGGCGGCTACCCGTTAAACGGCAATAAAAAACCCTCTTACCTGAGCAAGAGGGTTTCAGATCAAGCAGCTTACGCGGCAGACTGAGCGCGCAGCGTGTTGATATCGATAACAAAGCGATACTTCACATCGCTTTTGAGCATGCGCTCATAGGCTTCGTTGATCTGGTCCATCGCGATCAGCTCAATGTCCGACGTAATCCCGTGCTCGCCACAGAAATCGAGCATCTCCTGGGTTTCCGCGATGCCGCCAATCAGTGAACCGGCGATGCTGCGACGTTTGAAGATCAGGTTAAAGACCTGCGGTGCCGGATGGTCGTGCTCCGGTGCACCGACCAGCGTCATGTTGCCATCCAGTTTCAGCAGGGTGATGAACGGGTTGAGATCGTGCTGAGCCGCCACGGTGTTCAGGATGAAGTCAAAGCTGTTCGCGTGCTGCGCCATCTGCTCCGGATCTTTGGAGATCACGACTTCATCGGCACCCAGACGTTTGCCATCTTCAATTTTGGATGGCGAGGTGGTGAACAGCACCACATGTGCGCCCATGGCATGCGCAATCTTCACGCCCATATGGCCCAGGCCGCCTAAGCCTACGATACCCACTTTTTTGCCAGGACCGACATTCCAGTGACGCAGCGGCGAATAGGTGGTGATACCGGCACACAGCAGCGGTGCAACGCCCGCCAGCTCCAGGTTCTCCGGAATCCGCAGCACAAAGCTCTCATCAACCACCATCGACGTTGAGTAACCGCCGTAGGTAATAGCGCCGGTTTCGCGATCTTCGCCGTTATAGGTGCCCACAAAGCCGTTTTCGCAATACTGCTCCAGACCCTGCTGACAGCTTGGACAGCTGCGGCAGGAATCAACCATGCAGCCGACGCCAACCAGATCGCCGACTTTGTATTTCTGCGTCTGTGGACCAACAGCAGTCACGCGACCCACAATTTCATGTCCCGGAACCACGGGGAAAATGGTGTTTTTCCACTCATTACGGGCCTGATGCAGGTCTGAGTGGCAAACGCCACAGAACAGCACCTCAAGCTGAACGTCATGGGCGCGCAGCTCACGCGGCTTAAAATCGAACGGTGCCAGTTTGGATTTTGCATCCTGAGCAGCATACGCATGCGTAATATTCATGGTGTCTCCAGTTTCGATGTGTCGTGAGTGTTTTTTGATGATGTGCAGCAGCGTGGATGTGCTGCGAAAACAGGGCGACGCCAGGGGCGTGCCAAAGAGGAACCGTTTAAGGATAGTCAGCGTAGTGAGAAGCGTATATGCCTATACATGTCTGAATCTTGCCTGATTCTGCATTTTTCTGGCTGAATCGGCAGGGGTAAAAAAAGGCCCGCACGCGGCGGGCCTGAAAGAATTACTTCTGTAACAGGGGCTTCAGGAAGCGCGCGGTGTGGGATTTCTCACACTCCGCCACGGTTTCTGGCGTACCAGCAACCAGGATTTCACCGCCGCCGCTGCCGCCTTCCGGACCGAGATCGACAATCCAGTCTGCGGTTTTGACCACATCAAGGTTGTGCTCAATTACCACGATGGTGTTGCCCTGATCGCGCAACTTATGCAGCACTTCCAGCAGCTGCTGGATATCGGCAAAGTGCAGGCCGGTGGTCGGCTCATCCAGAATGTAGAGCGTCTGACCCGTGCCACGCTTCGACAGCTCACGCGCCAGCTTCACACGCTGGGCTTCACCGCCGGACAGGGTGGTGGCGGACTGACCGAGGCGGATGTAGGTGAGACCTACATCGATCAGCGTCTGCAGCTTACGCGCCAGCGCTGGTACGGCATCGAAGAACTCACGGGCCTCTTCGATGGTCATCTCCAGCACTTCGTGGATGCTCTTGCCTTTGTACTTCACTTCCAGCGTTTCACGGTTATAGCGTTTGCCTTTGCACTGGTCACACGGCACATAAATGTCCGGCAGAAAGTGCATCTCGACTTTCAACACGCCATCGCCCTGACAGGCTTCACAGCGTCCGCCCCGCACGTTGAAGCTGAAGCGACCCGGATTGTAACCGCGCGAACGCGCTTCCGGCACGCCCGCAAAGAGTTCACGCACCGGGGTAAAGATACCGGTGTAGGTGGCCGGGTTGGAGCGCGGTGTACGACCAATCGGGCTCTGATCGATGTCGATCACTTTGTCGAAGTGCTCCAGGCCTGCCACGTCACGGTAAGGTGCCGGTTCGGCGATGGTCGCACCGTTCAGCGCCCGCTGAGCAATCGGGAACAGCGTATCGTTGATCAGGGTCGATTTACCTGAACCGGACACACCGGTAATACAGGTGAACAGTCCGACCGGCAGCGTCAGCGTGACATCCTTAAGGTTGTTGCCGCGTGCGCCGGTAATCTTCAGCACTTTGGCCGGATCGCCTTTGACGCGCTCCTCTGGCACCACAATGCCACGCTTGCCGCTCAGGAACTGGCCGGTCAGGGATTCTTCCTGCGCCATAATCTGATCAACGGTGCCTTCCGCGACGACCTGGCCGCCGTGTACGCCTGCACCCGGACCGATGTCGATCACATGGTCTGCGGCACGAATCGCATCTTCATCATGCTCAACCACGATCACGGTGTTACCGAGGTCGCGCAGATGAATCAGGGTGCCGAGCAGCCGTTCGTTGTCACGCTGGTGCAGGCCAATAGAAGGCTCATCCAGCACATACATCACACCGACCAGACCCGCACCGATCTGGCTGGCCAGACGGATACGCTGTGCTTCACCCCCGGACAGGGTCTCAGCGGAACGTGACATTGAGAGATAGTTCAGGCCGACGTTGACCAGGAAGCTCAGGCGATCGCCAATCTCTTTCAAAATTTTCTCGGCAATCTGCGCGCGCTGGCCGCTGAGTTTCATGTTTTCAAAGAAGGACATCGCATGACCGATGCTCATCTCAGAGATAGTCGGCAGCGTGGTGTTCTCCACGAAGACGTGGCGCGCTTCACGACGCAGACGGGTGCCTTCACAGCTGGCACAGGCGCGGTTGCTGATAAACTTCGCCAGCTCTTCGCGAACCGCAGAGGATTCCGTCTCTTTATAGCGGCGTTCCATGTTATTGAGCACGCCTTCAAACGGATGACGGCGAACCGAGGTATCGCCGCGATCGTTGATGTACTTAAATTCGATGCTCTCTTTGCCTGACCCATACAGAATCACCTTCTGCACGTTGTCTGGCAGGCTGCCGAATGACGCTTCGATATCAAAATCGAGGTGTTCCGCCAGCGAACGCAGCATCTGGAAATAGTAAAAGTTACGGCGATCCCAGCCGCGGATAGCACCGCCCGCCAGCGAAAGTTCAGGATTCTGCACGACGCGGTCAGGATCAAAATATTGCTGTACGCCCAAGCCGTCACAGGTTGGACAGGCGCCCGCCGGGTTGTTAAACGAGAACAGACGCGGTTCCAGCTCACTCATGCTGTAACCGCAGATGGGGCAGGCGAAGTTAGCCGAGAAGAGCAGCTCTTCTGCGTCGCTGTCATCCATGTCCGCCACGATAGCCGTGCCGCCGGAAAGTTCCAGCGTGGTTTCAAACGACTCCGCCAGACGGGTTGCCAGGTCTTCACGCACTTTAAAGCGGTCAATCACCACTTCAATGGTGTGCTTCTTTTGCAGCTCAAGCTTTGGCGGATCGGAGAGGTCACACACTTCGCCATCAATACGCGCACGGATATAACCTTGCGTTGCCAGATTCTCCAGCGTTTTGGTGTGCTCACCCTTACGATCTTTCACTACCGGGGCCAGCAGCATCAGGCGACGACCTTCCGGCTGCGAGAGCACCTGATCCACCATCTGACTCACGGTCTGCGCCGCCAGCGGCACATCATGATCCGGACAACGCGGTTCGCCTACGCGGGCAAACAGCAGACGCAGATAATCGTGAATCTCAGTGATGGTTCCCACGGTCGAACGTGGGTTATGCGAGGTGGATTTCTGCTCAATGGAAATGGCGGGCGACAAACCTTCGATATGATCGACGTCCGGCTTCTCCATTAACGAAAGAAACTGGCGCGCATACGCAGAGAGCGACTCCACATAGCGGCGCTGACCTTCCGCATACAGCGTATCAAACGCCAGTGAGGATTTACCGGACCCTGACAGGCCGGTTACCACAATGAGTTTGTCGCGTGGGATGGTCAGGTTGATGTTTTTCAAATTATGGGTGCGGGCACCACGAACTTCGATCTTATCCATTCACCTTTCCCGGATTAGCTGCACTCACCGTGCCTTGCCGACACGGCCAGAATAAACGTGTCATTATGGCACAAAAAATAGACTGAATATATATCCAGTACTCTCAGGCCTGGAAGCGGAGAGGGATTAAAACTGGAACCCCGCTCGAAAGTGGGAAACAGTCCGCAGGACGTGTTAGAATTGATAGATTAGACTGTATGCATTAACTCATCGGGAGACAGCAACATGGCCAGTCGTGGCGTTAACAAAGTGATTCTTGTCGGGAATCTGGGTCAGGATCCGGAAGTACGTTACATGCCAAATGGTGGCGCGGTTGCCAACATTACGCTGGCTACGTCGGAAAGCTGGCGCGACAAGCAGACCGGTGAAAACAAAGAGATCACTGAATGGCACCGTGTGGTGCTGTTTGGCAAACTGGCTGAAGTCGCAGGCGAATACCTGAAAAAAGGGTCGCAGGTCTACATCGAAGGTCAGCTGCGTACCCGTAAATGGCAGGATCAGGGCGGCCAGGAACGTTACACCACCGAAGTCGTGGTCAACGTTGGCGGCACTATGCAGATGCTGGGTGGCCGTCAGCAGGGCGGCAACGCGGGTGCACCAGCAGGTGGCGGCGCGCAGGGCGGTGGCAACAACAATGGTTGGGGTCAGCCGCAGCAGCCGCAGGGTAACAACAATCAGTTCAGTGGTGGCGCGCAGTCCCGTCCACAGCAGCCACAGAGCGCGCCGGCCAGCAGCAACAACGAACCACCAATGGATTTCGACGACGATATTCCATTCTGATTCTGTTGGTCAGAGAGTGTAAAAAAGCCCGCTTATGCGGGCTTTTTTATGTGCGGCTTTCGCAGGCGGTTACGACCATTCCGCCACAATCTCGTCTGTGCGCAGCACACGCGGCACGTTGCCGGGAATCGACAATGAGGACCAGACCTCATTGTGCTGGTTTATCAACGCTTCAGCGCTGACCCAGTGACGATCGGCGGTGGTGTGCGCATCCGCAGCAACCGTAATGGCATAACCTGCACTGGCACCCACTTTTATGGTGGTATCCAGACAGTAGTCAGTGGCACAACCGCACACCACAAACTCTTCCACCGCCCGCTTCTTTAACAGTGCGGCCAGCTCAGTCTGCCAGAAGCTGTCGCAAGCGGTTTTTGTCACGTAATATGCGCCAGCAGGCTGAATCAGTTCCGGCAGCAGATTAAAAGCTTCATTTCCCTCGCACATCGCGCCTTCGCGGTGCTGGATAAAAATGGTGATATCGGCGCGTTCAGTCAGTCGGTTAATCTGCGCCACCCGACCCGCCTGGTCGAAGCGCGGCGAGATGAAGACCCCATTCTGCATATCGATAATCACTGCCACACGCTGTGCCATGCTTAACCCCATCCGTCTGAAAAAAGCAGTGTTACCCGCGGCGTTGCAGATAGCAATCTTTTGCATTTTAGCCCCGGTCGCAGGCATGCTTAGCAGACTGGTTAAATAAGGAGAGAGAAGTGGACGGTGTTCCGGCAAGTTTCCCCTGTGAGAAAGATCGCGCCCGGTTCCGGCAACTCGCAGAGCTGCCGGGTGTGGAACTCTATCAGGCCCACATCTCCCGCTATGCCTTTGAACCTCATACCCATGAAGCCTTTGGGATCGGCACCATTGAAGCGGGCGCACAGCGCTTTCGCTATCGCGGCACCGAATATACTGCGCCGGAGAACTCACTGGTCATGATGAACCCGGATGAGCTGCACACGGGTGAGTCAGCGTGCGAAGAGGGCTGGCGCTATCAGATGATCTACATTCAGCCGCAGCTGATGGATGAACTGACCGGCGACCGCGGCTGGTGGTTTAACGAGGCGCTGCTGACCGATCCGCGCGTGGCGCAGCCGCTCTCCCGCACGCTTGCCGCACTCTGGCAGGCAGAGTCTGAACTGGCGCGCCAGAGCCTGATTGCTGAGCTGCTGCTGCAAATCCGTCCGCTGGCGCGTATGTCCTCACAGCGCAGACCCGATGCCCGGCATCGTTTTGATCAGGTCAGAGATTTTTTGCGCGCAAACCTTGCAGAACCGGTGCGGCTGGAGGAGCTGGCCGCGCTGGCTTCACTGTCGCCGTGGCACTTCTTACGTGCTTTTCGCCAGCACTATCACGTTACGCCGCATCAGATGCTGATGGCTTTCCGGCTCTATGACGCCAAGCAAAGGCTGGCGCAAGGTGAGGCGGCCGCCAGCGTCGCGGCGGCGGTTGGATTGACCGATCAGGCTCATCTCACCCGCGCCTTTGCTCACCGTTATGGCATTACGCCGGGCCGCTATCAAAAGCAGGTTCGCCAGCTTTGATAACACCGCAATCTGCTACAAGCATTTCCCGCCGGAACCCGCCACACTCTGCCAAAAGTCTGTATAAGGAAGAAATCATGTTTGCGGGAATTATGTTTGCCGTCACCGCCGGGTTGCTGTGGGGGCTGATCTTTGTCGGGCCGCTGCTGGTGCCGGACTATCCTGGCGCCCTGCAATCGGCGGGACGTTACGTGGCGTTTGGGCTGATTGCGCTGCCGCTGGCCTGGCACAGCCGTCGTCGGCTGCGTCAGCTGTCACGCGCTGACTGGCTTGAGGCCGTGAAGCTCTCGCTGGTGGGAAACCTCTTCTACTATGCGTTTCTGGCGAACGCCATTCAGCGTACCGGCGGGCCGGTCTCCACCATGATTATCGGCACGCTGCCGGTGGTGATCGCCGTCACGGCTAACCTCTGTTATGGCCATCTTGAAGGACGGCTGCCGTGGCGGCGGCTGTTCCCGGCACTGGTCATGATGGCGGCTGGCTTGCTCTGCGTGAACGCAGCGGAGCTGCAGAGCCAGGGCGCCACGCTGGATCTCAGTCGTTATCTGACCGGTATCGTGCTGGCACTGCTGGCGGTAATCTGCTGGACCTGGTATCCGCTGCGTAATGCCCGCTGGCTGCGCACGCATCCTGAACTGCGCCCCTCAACCTGGGCTACCGCGCAGGGGCTGGTGACGCTGCCGATGGCACTGATCCTGTACGCGCTGGTCAGCGTTCAGCTCGCCTGGCAGCAGCCCGATTTTTCGCTGCCGTTCGGGCCGCGTCCCACGGTATTCATCGCATTGATGCTGACGATTGGCCTGCTCTGCTCCTGGCTTGGCACCTTATGCTGGAATGCTGCCAGCCAGCGTCTGCCCACCGTACTGATGGGGCCGCTGATTGTTTTCGAGATACTCTTTGGCCTGTTATGGACTTTTCTCTGGTATCAACGCTGGCCGCCGCAGCTCACCCTGACAGGCATTGTTTGTCTGATGGCGGGTGTGATCTGGGCAATGCGCATCAAACCGCACCCGCAGGTAGTTACGATTAAAGAGTAAACCGTAAAACTCACCTGAATGCCTTTACCGCGCGGACAACACACCGCGCGGCTTTTTAAGATTAAACCCTATCCTGATTTGCTCGCTCTTCGGCAGATTTATACCGCGAAATCGATTTCATGGTTCCGCACTGTTGTCCGGTATTCTCCGATAACCTCATTCATCCTTCCTTTGTCAGTAAAAAAACGGTCCTTTCTGGCACCTGAAAGTTGTCTGTTTCAGCTCTGGCAACCTTTCACTGGTCAGATATCGGTCATTAATCAGGAAAAATAGCGCAGCATTATGGACGTTACGCTTTTATCCGCTGCTGTTTATTGCGTTAGGGTCCTGAGAAAAGGGGACTAAAAACCACCATTAACTTCACTCAGTGATAAATGAGTAAGAGAATTCCGCCGCTGCGTTATTAATTAAAGATTAATCTCTGGCATCAATGATGTGCAATGAAGAGAGTGAAAAGATAGACCCATAACGTTAGTGATAAGGAGCAATAAACTATTTAACCCGGATTAATCCTGGAGAAAGTTAATGCAATAAAGCCATCATCGGGAATTAAAGCGCAACCGCAAAATTTGAGTCAGGGCCACCATTAACTCAAATGTACGGTGATTATTGTTTGTGCGATGTTTAAAGCGGCTTAATGGTGTTGAGAGGATTTAGTTCCGACGATTAGCAGGGCTAAACTAAAAAAGGGAAGGCCCAATCCCGCATAAAGGGGATTGGGAGGGGAAGATAAGGCGTGGAATGCGAGACTTTTGCTGTTGTGAATCAATTTTACCGCAAAAAAAGAAGCTTAGCTGTGAAGCCATTCATTAGTTATAAATGGAGCGGAAAAGGGGGCCGCAATTGTCCTGTTAAATGATCTTCATCTCTTCTGGTAAGAACAAATCTCAGCGTTAAGTCTAAAAAGCGCGGTAGCATTAGGTTTAGCGATTCTCCGTGCCTGACGGATAGTGGTATACGCTGCGGCTGATATCTAATAAGCGGCAGCTGCGACGGGTGCCAATGTCAAAGGTGGTCTGCAGGAAATCTACAGCCTGTCGTTTTTCATTAGTCGTAAAGAAGTGCTTCAGAACGCTCTGCAGCATCTCTTTGTCCGAATTGAGCGTCTGCAGTTCACGTGTGACATTCTGCAGTTTTTCTTCCAGCTCCTTGATTTTTCTGCCTTCTTCCGAAGACAACCCAGAAAACTTCTTTTTCCAGCTATAGAACGTGGCTTCAGAGATGCCTAACTCTTCACAAATCTCTCTGACTTTCACGCCCGATTCAGAAGCTTTAATGGCATTTGTGATTTGATCTTCGCTGTATCGTGACTTTCTCATAAATGCTCTTACCTTTCTTATCGATTAATGGATGAGAATGACTTTAATAATTTCTGGCACTGTAAGATTTTATTAAGGCAGTATTAAAGTGCGCGAATTGAATTGCGAAGCCTAAATTAAGATATTTAGAAGAAATATCATCATGGGATAAATCTTATTTTATTCTTATCCGGGGAGCGTGCCTTCCTGGAGGCGGGTTTTTGTTATAAATTCATCGCATCCAAAATACGAAAAAATTCTACGTACACTGGATATTTAGCTTCGCCGACTTGATTAATATGCCGGTATAGCTCTTTAAGGTTGTTTTATTTTCAGCCTGAAATCGTTTCCATTTGAAGTGATTCGCGCCATTTATAATAAGAATTATCCTGAATTCACTCTCCGGATCATGATTTACATCTCAATTTTCGGACCAGCTTGGTCTGAAGTCATACATTTTCGCCAGGCCCACTGAGCGCTTATTAATTCGTTACAGGGATGTTGTACCGAAGCGGTTGTAGTTGAGTAATACTAAGGAAGAGTCGATGAAATTGAGCGTAATGTCTAATGCCGCCTGGATGATGTCTGAGAAGATCATCTCCGTTTTTGGCGTCATTTTTGTGACGTCTTACGTGGCTAAATCCTTTGGTCCAACGGTGTTTGGCCAGATGGCGTTTTCTACTTCACTTTTTGCAATGGTGCAAACCGTCGCAATCTTTGGCACCGAAACTATTCTGTTTAAGCGCGTCAGCAAAAATGCGTCGAAAGGTCTTCGACTGATGACCATCGCCCGTACGCTGCGCATGGTGCTATTGCTGGTCACTTCGGTGCCAGTCTTAATTTGGGTCTGGTACAACATGCAGGAAAACTTCCTGGCGTTTGCACTGGCCTCATTTGTTGCCTCGGTTTTTGTCACCCAGGACACCTTCAGCGTTTATAACAACGCGCGTCTTGCCTCGCGTCTTAACACTATCGCTAACGCTGTGGGCATGCTGCTGAGTTTCGGCATCAGCTTTACCGTGGCCTGGCTGCGTCTTAATCCGCTCTGGCTGACGCTGTCGATTGTTGCCGTGACACTGGTGCCTTACCTGATCAAGCGTCACAACTTCTATCAGGACCACCAGGATCAGATGCCACCGCGCGAAAAGCGCACCGCCTATCTGCGCTATCTGATGTATGCCGGTCTGCCGCTGGCGATCTCCAGCATCTTTATCTCGGTGCAGGTCAAAGCGGCGCAGATGTTTCTGGCAGGCACGGCGCCTGCGCGCGACCTCGGTCTCTTTGCGGCGGCGAATACTATCTCCGCCTCCTGGATTTTTATCCCGGTTGCGCTTATCACCTCCTGCTTCACTGAAATCTTCAGGGAGCGCGGCGAGGTCGCCATTAAGCTGGCTGCCCGGCTCAATGGCTACGTTATGGCGGTTTCATTGCTGATGCTGCTTGTCATTTCGCTTTACGGCGAGCAAATCATCATCGCGTTGTACGGACCGGAATACACACAGTCAGGAAGTCTCATTACGTTGCTGTCGATAGCGACCAGCTTTTCGGCAATGGGGACCGTAGCGTATCGCTACATGGTCAAAGAGGGAGGATTTAACTACTTGCTGAGGAAAATCATCTGCCTGATGGTCATCAGTCTGCCGCTCTCCTGGTGGTTGATCCAGGGTCACGGCATCATGGGGGCCGCGTGGAGCGTTTTCCTTTCAGAACTTTTGTCCCTGACCGTAATGAATTACTTCTTTAAAAACGGCGTCATTCAAAAGATTCAGGTTTCCTCACTCAACTACAAAACATACAAATGAGGTCAGATATGCTCAAGTTGAAAGAAGAACTCAGAAAAAGTGTGCAGTACTTTATCAAGAAGATGCCCTGGGCTTATCAGGACCGCATCTACTACTTCCATAAGTTCAGAAAGCTGCCCAATCTGCGTCAGCCAAAAGTGTTCAACGAGAAGGTGTTGTACCGTAAGTTTATCTTCGGCGATTACCAGAACTACGGTCGTCTGTCAGATAAGTACTCGGTACGCGAATTCATTGCTGAAAAAATCGGTAATGAGTACCTGATCCCGCTGGTACACGAAACCACTGACCCGACCACGCTGAACAGCCTGCCTTGCTGGAAGGGAACGGTGATCAAGCCGAACCACGCCTCCAACATGGTAGAAATACTGCTGGAAGAGCCGGACGCGTTGCGCAAGCAGCAGATCATTCATGACTGCTATCGCTGGCTGAAGACCGATTTCGCCAATGAAGCGCGCGAGATTCACTACCGCTACATCAAGCCACGCATCCTGGTTGAGAAGTACATTGGTGATGGCAAAAGCGCGCCGATCGATTACAAATTCCATATGTTCAACAAGCGTGATGGCAGGTTCGAATATGTGCTGCAGGTAATCTACAACCGCTGCCAGCCGCTGCTGTCGATGAACTTCTACGTGAATAACCTCAATGAGGCCTATCACAAGATTCGCGATACCGGGCTGGATGTGTCACCGATTATGCCGTCACTGGAACATGCGCTCGAACTGAGCAAGAAGCTGGCCAGCGATTTCGACTACGTGCGTGTGGATTGGTATATCCATGACGAGCATATCTACTTTGGCGAACTGACCTTCACCCCAGGTGCAGGGCTGGTTACCGGATTAGATCGTGGTTTAAACCAGATGATGGGAGATATGTGGATTCAGGACCGCCGCGGAACGCAGAGCCCGGGCGTTACAGTGCAGGATGTTAATGTTCCTGCCATGTTGAAGAAAATTTAAGTTCACACAGCAATATAAAAAACCCCGCTAAGCGGGGTTTTTTATGCGTAAAAATCAGGGCATCGGCCAGTCAGCAGGCGCCTGGCTCATCGCATCGATAAAGGCGTGCTTTGAGATTTCCACGAAGTTATGTACGTTTTCCATGCTCAGGGTAATGCCCATCAGACCGGTAACAAACCAGCAGGTCATGCCTAAACCAATCCCGCCACACATAAAGGCCATCACGTGACGGCTATCCTGACGAAGTTTGGTTTTCAGGGTGCTGGCAAAAAACATCATGATTGCGCTCAGCAGTTCCCAACGCATAACAAGAAAACTGGCGGTTAACGTAGCCATCGGCCGGACCTCACTATCAGTAAGTATTCCTGACAATCTGCGGACATCACCGGCGACAAAAAAGTGTGTCAGGTAGGACTTTTTTGCCGTCAACCCAGGTTCAAAGTGTGACTTGGGTCACATTATATCACCCGATTTTAAATTTTGAACAAAATTTGACTCTTGTATGGTAGTGGTGTGCAGAAAAAATGAGCAGTAGAAGAAGAACGGCGGGGAAATCAGACAGATGCGCCCGGAGCGGGCGCAGCGAAGAATTAACGGACCGGGCAGCACTCGCCGGTCGTGCGCTGGGTAAAGCTGTTGATCGGATCGTTACAACCGAAACTCAGCAGGCGAGGGCGCTGAATCGCCTGGCGTCGCATGGTGTGGCGGTAAGCGGTCGGGGTCTGTGAAAACTGACGACGAAACACCCGTGAAAAAGTTTGCTGCGAGTCATAGCCATACTGCATCGCGATATCAAACACCGGACGCTGTGTCTGCGATAGCGCTTCTGCGGCCAGCGTCAGGCGGCGCTCACGAATATAGCCACCCAGCGTCTGTTTCGTCACGGAACGGAACATACGCTGCAGGTGCCATTTCGAATAGCCTGATTTTGCCGCAACCTCATCAATCGACAGGCTCTTATCGAGGTTCTGGTCAATCCAGTCCGTCAGGGAATGAATGATCTCTTCTTGCATCATGGCCTCATCCTTCTGGTGCTTAATAAGGGGTAATGGGAGTTTAGGGGTTTCAACGGAGAAGAAGTATAATTCCTCAAGTTAACTTTAGGTAAAGGGTCTGATGAAAAAAGAACGTAACTATCCAAAACCGGTCTTAACACCCGGGGAAGTGGCGCGCCGCAGCGGTGTGGCGGTCTCGGCGCTGCACTTTTATGAAACCAAAGGCCTCATTTTCAGCACCCGCAACAGCGGCAATCAGCGCCGATACAGCCGCGATGTGCTGCGACGCGTGGCGATCATCAAGATTGCTCAGCGCATTGGCATCCCGCTGGCGACGGTCAGTGACAGTCTCGACCACATTCCGCCAGATAAGCGCATGTCGACGACGGAATGGGATGCGCTGACTCAGCACTGGCGCGAAGAGCTGGATAAACGCATTGAAACCCTGACCCGCCTGCGCAATGACCTGGATGGCTGTATCGGTTGCGGCTGCCTGTCGATGCGCGACTGTCCGCTGCGTAATCCCGGCGACCGGCTGGGTCAGCAGGGCTCGGGTGCGGTGCTGCTTGACCCGGAACAGGATGATAAACATCCGGCTGTGGAGTGACGTCTATACTTGGTGAAGGTCAACACACAGGGAATCATGATGATCACCGTTCACCATCTTGAGAAATCGCGCTCGCATCGGGTGCTGTGGCTGCTGGAAGAGCTGGAAGTGCCGTACCAGATTAAACGCTATCAACGCGAACCGACCATGCTGGCCCCGGAGGCGCTAAAAAAAGTGCATCCACTGGGAAAATCGCCGGTCATTACTGACGGGAACCAGGTGGTAGCAGAATCGGGGGCCATTCTCGAATACCTTGAAGAGAAATATGATCACGAATTCAGGCTGAAAGTGAGTGATGAGGCGTCACGGTTACAGTGCCGCTACTGGCTGCACTACGCCGAAGGCTCGCTGATGCCGCTGCTGGTGATGAAACTGATCTTCGGTCAGATGGGCAAAGCGCCGGTGCCCTGGCTGCTGCGTCCGGTCGGCGCGGCATTTGGCAAAGGGGTGCAGAAGGCATTCCTGGATAAACAGCTAAAGCCGCACAGGCAGATGATCGAACAGCATCTGGCAGCCAATACGTGGTTTGCCGGTGAGCGTTTTACCATTGCGGATATCCAGATGAGCTTTCCGCTGCTGGCACTGGCGCGGCGTGGCGGACTGGATCGGATGCCTGCCACTGATAAATGGTTGCAGACGGTGCAGCAGCGCGCCGCCTGGCAACGCGCGATTGCGCAGGGCGGCGAGCTTTCGTTGCCAGGTTAATCCTCTCTCCGCCGGCGCATCCTGTCTCATCCCGACTGCGCCGGTGCGAATCCTGCCTTTATATGACATTAACTTTATGGCCTCAGCGTTTCAGGCTGGCTTCCGTCGGGCGTCTGCCAGCCTCCTGCGCCCAATCTTTCTTTATGCCAAAGAATCTCCCTCTTAGAGTTGAAAACGTGGCGCTAAACGCCGGATAATCGCATGCCTTTTTATCTGGCTGCTTTTGACGGCTAATTATCTGCGGCAAGGTAAACGTTTGCCTGATGGGTTAATCCCGACAGTGACGCCGTCTACCCGCTTATTCCAGGGACAGCGATGGTCGCAGAGCGATCCACACAACAAAAATTTTTGAGGCTCAACTATGTCAACTGAATCACGCCCGGCCAGTGGAAAACTGGACGCATGGTTCTCGATCTCGGCGCGCGGCAGCAGCGTGCGCCAGGAAATTCTGGCCGGACTCACTACCTTCCTGGCGATGGTCTACTCCGTCATCGTGGTACCGGGAATGCTGGGCAAAGCCGGTTTTTCCCCCTCCGCCGTGTTTGTCGCCACCTGTCTGGTCGCCAGCTTTGGTTCCATCCTTATGGGGCTGTGGGCCAATCTGCCGATGGCCATTGGCTGCGCCATCTCCCTGACCGCCTTTACCGCTTTCAGCCTGGTGCTGGGTCAGCACATCAGCGTGCCGGTCGCGCTGGGCGCAGTGTTCCTGATGGGCCTGCTGTTTACCCTGATCTCCGTGACCGGCATTCGTGCCTGGATTTTGCGTAACCTGCCGATGGGCGTGGCGCACGGCACCGGCGTCGGGATTGGCCTGTTTCTGCTGCTCATCGCCGCTGACGGCGTGGGTCTGGTGGTAAAAAATCCGGCTCCGGGCCTGCCGGTGGCGCTGGGTCACTTCACCACTTTCCCGGTGATGATGACACTGCTGGGACTGGCCGCGATTATCGGACTGGAGAAGCGCAGGGTACCGGGCGGCATCCTGCTGACGATTATCGCTATTTCGCTGCTCGGCCTGATCTTTGACCCGTCGGTGACATATCAGGGACTGTTTGCCCTGCCGAGCCTGCGTGACGCCAGCGGTCAGTCGTTGCTGTTCAGCCTCGACATTATGGGGGCGCTACAGCCTGTAGTACTGCCCAGCGTGCTGGCACTGGTGATGACGGCGGTTTTTGACGCCACCGGTACCATTCGTGCGGTCGCAGGGCAGGCCAATCTGCTGGATAAACAGGGCCAGATTATCAATGGCGGTCGTGCGCTGACCAGTGACTCTGTCAGCAGCCTGTTCGCGGGTCTGGTGGGCGCGTCACCGGCTGCGGTCTATATTGAATCGGCGGCAGGGACAGCGGCGGGGGGCAAAACCGGCCTGACCGCAATTGTGGTGGGCCTGCTGTTTCTCGCTATCCTGTTTATGTCGCCGCTGGCTTATCTGGTTCCGGCTTACGCTACCGCACCTGCACTGATGTATGTGGGTCTGCTGATGCTCAGTAATGTGGCAAAAGTGGACTTCAGTGATTTTGTCGATGCGATGTCTGGGCTGCTCACGGCGGTGATTATCGTGCTCACCTGCAACATCGTCACCGGCATCATGATCGGTTTCGCCAGCCTCGTGGTGGGGCGTCTGTTCGCCGGTGAATGGCGTAAGCTCAACGTCGGTACCGTGATCATTGCCGTCGCGCTGGTGGCATTTTACGCCGGTGGCTGGGCAATCTGACTGTACAACCGGGCGTGCGGCTGCGCGTCCGGAATTTTTCACTTTTTTCCCGCCCGGCGCACGCGTAGCTGACCACCTTCAATGCAGTTTGTTTTACACTTTAGCGCTTAACCAATGATTGAAAGAAACGACGCCTAAGGAAAGCATGGAAATCTTTTTTACTATTCTCATCATGACGCTGGTCGTGTCGCTCTCTGGCGTCGCGGCCCGCATTCTCCCTTTTCAGATCCCGTTGCCGCTGGTGCAGATCGCCGTAGGTGCGATGCTGGCCTGGCCAACATTTGGTCTGCATGTCGACTTTGATCCGGAACTGTTTCTGGTGCTGTTCATCCCGCCGCTGCTGTTCGCAGATGGCTGGAAAACGCCGATCAGTGAGTTCCTGCATCATGGTCGAGAAATCATCGGCTTAGCGCTGGCGCTGGTGCTGATTACCGTGATCGGCATCGGCTATCTGATCTACTGGCTGGTGCCGGGGATCCCGCTAATCCCCGCCTTTGCGCTGGCGGCGGTGCTGTCGCCGACCGATGCCGTGGCACTCTCCGGCATTGTCGGTGAAGGTCGCATTCCCAAGAAGATTATGTCGATTGTGCAGGGTGAAGCCCTGATGAATGATGCTTCGGGCCTGGTATCACTGAAGTTTGCCGTCGCCGTCGCCATGGGCACCATGGTGTTTACCTGGGGCGGTGCCAGCGTTGAGTTCCTGAAAGTCGCGGTAGGCGGCCTGATTGCCGGTGTGGCGATCTGCTGGCTGTACGGTAAATCGCTGCGCCTGCTCAGCCGCTGGAGCGGGGATGACCCGGCGACACAGACCGTGCTGCTGCTGCTCCTGCCATTCGCCTCTTATCTGATTGCCGAACATCTGGGCGTCTCAGGCATCCTGGCAGCGGTCGCGGCCGGTATGACCATCACCCGTTCCGGCATTATTCGTCAGGCTCCGCTGGCGATGCGGCTGCGTGCCAACAGTGTCTGGCAGATGCTGGAGTTCGTGTTCAACGGCATGGTGTTCCTGATGCTGGGCCTGCAGCTGCCGGACATTCTGCAGACCTCGATCGACCAGGCGCAGGCCGACCCGAATGTGGAACTCTGGATGCTGTTCGCCGATATCGGGCTGGTCTATGCCGCGCTGATGATCGTGCGCTTTGGCTGGCTGTGGATTATGCAGCGCTTCAGCAAACGCCTGCTGAAGAAGAAGCCGCTGGAGTTTTCAAACTACTCGCTGCGTGAACTGCTGATCGCCTCGTTTGCCGGGGTACGCGGTGCAATCACCCTGGCCGGTGTGCTCTCTATCCCGCTGTTCCTGACCAACGGCGAGCCTTTCCCGGCGCGTTATGAGTTGGTGTTTATCGCCACAGGCGTGATTCTGTTCTCGCTGCTGGTAGGGGTAGTGATCCTGCCAATTCTGCTGCGCGGCATTGATAGTATCGACAAAGGTGCACATCGCCGTGAGCTGCAGAATGCCCGTGCGGTGATGGCAGGTGCAGCGATTGAGAGCCTGCACAAGATGGAAGAGCGGCTGGAGAATGAGTCAGAAGAGAACATCGATCCGGAACTGCTGAAAGAGGTCAGTCTGCGCGTGATTGGCAACTTACGTCGCCGCGCCGAAGGCAAGAATGATCTTGAACATGCATTGTTTGCTGAGAACCTTGAGCGTCGTTTCCGCCTGACCGGGCTGCGTGCCGAACGTGCAGAGGTCTATCATCTGCGCGCCACCCAGCAGATCTCCAATGAGACGATGCAGAAGTTGCTGCACGACCTGGATCTTCTGGAAACACTGCTGATCGAAAAAGAAGAGTAAGCCCTGGCTGGCACGCCTGTGGATTCATGCGGGCGTGCCAGCTTTTCACACCGACAGGCGCGGCGGTTCATCCGGCCAGTGTTCGCGACAACAGTTGATCCACGCCTGCGCACTGCGTGACAGATAACTCCCTTCCCGCCAGATCAATCCCAGACTCCATTTCAGCTCCGACTCCAGCGGCAGCCACAATAGCGACTGCTTATCCAGCCGCTGACAGATCGGCTCCGGCAGAATCGCCAGCCCCATCTCCGCCTGCACCATTGCCGCCAGAAAATCCCACTGACCGCTGCGCACTGCCACCGTTGGCGTCAGGCTGAGCCGCTGAAACGCCTGCATCAGCTGACGATTCAGTGAAAACTCCTCATTGAAAATCAGCAACGGGTGCTCTGCCAGCTCTGCCAGTCCTATCTGCTGGCGGCTGAGCCACGCCGGGCGGCGCGGCAGCAGCACGCAGAGCGGATGATGCATCAGAGGCAGGGTATTCAGCGGCAGCTCGGCATCGACCGGCAGCGCGGTCAGAGCGATATCCAGACTGCCCGCCAGCACCGCCTGCTGTACGGTCAGACCGCCGAATTCAGAGATTTTCAGCTTCACACCGGGATAGCGGCGGCGAAACGCGGAAATCGATCCGGCGATCTGCATACCGACCATCGGCGGAATACCCAGTCGCAGCTCACCGGTTTTGAGCTGGTTGATGTCACCAATCTCCGCCTCAAGCTGATGAAACTCCTGCAGGATTGCCAGGCCGCGCTGATAAACCGCCTGCCCGCTGTCGGTGAGGTGCAGGCGACGGCCATCCCGCAGGATCAGCGTACAGCCCAGTTCCTCCTCCAGCTGACGCAGCATTTTGCTGATGGTCGGCTGCGTCACAAACAGCTTTTGCGCCGCACGGGTAAAGCTCTGCTGGCGGACCACTTCAGTAAAGTAGCGTAGGGCGCGGACATCCATAACTATTCCTTTCAGGCATGATTGCGATAATTTTAATTCATTTTTTTCACCTTCTGTTGACGATTTATACTGCGACATCAGTTTAATCGGGGGAGACAAGGTGATGGCGTTAGCGCTCACTCCACGCAGTATCCGTGCAGTGCAATGGCTCAGCCTGCCGCTTCAGCTGGGTTTCTATATCGGCCTGTTTATCGCCAGCGACCGGCTGGTGAGCTGGCTGAAGCTGCCGCTGCCCGCCAATATCGTCGGGATGCTGCTGCTGCTGACCTTAATCGTGACGCGGGTTGTGCCGCTGAACTGGGTAAAAGCCGGATCGCGCTGGCTGCTGGCCGAGATGCTGCTGTTCTTTATCCCGGCGGTGGTGGCGGTAGTAAATTATGGCGATCTGCTGCGCGTCGATGGCTGGCGTATCTGCGTAGTGATTGGCGTCAGTACGCTGCTGGTGCTGGCTTCCACCGCCTGGGTGGTGGACCGGCTCTATCAGTATGAAGTCGCGCGCGCCGCGCGTAAGCAGGATCCTCATGCGTGATTTTCTGCTCAGCCTGCTGTGTGTAGCGGTTACGCTGCTGGTGTATGCGCTGAATAAACGGCTTTACCGCCGCTGGCGTACGCTGCTGTTAATGCCGCTGGTGATGACGCCGCTGGTACTGGTGGCGCTGCTGCTGCTGACCCACATCAGCTGGCAGGATTACATTGCAGAAAACCACTGGCTGCTCTGGCTGCTGGGACCGGCGACGCTGGCGTTTGCGGTGCCGGTCTATGAGAACGTAGCGATTATAAAGCGCCACTGGCTCTCTCTGAGCGCGGGCGTTCTGACCGCCACGCTGGTCGCCGTCTGCAGTTCGGTCTGGCTGGCGCGGCTGCTAACCCTGCCGGAGTCAATCCAGCGCAGTCTGGCCGTGCGTTCCATTACTACGCCTTTTGCGCTGGCCGCAGCCGGGCCGATTGGCGGTCAGCCCGATCTGGTGGCGCTGTTTGTGGTCATCACTGGCGTGTTTGGCATGGCAGTGGGTGACGTGCTGTTTCTGCGCATCGCGATTAAGCAGGGGGTGGCGAAAGGAGCAGGCTTTGGTGCCGCGTCACACGGTGCCGGCACCGCTCGCGCTTATCAGCTTGGGCAGCAGGAGGGCGTCGTCGCCAGCCTGGTCATGATGCTCTCGGGGGTGGTGACCGTGATACTGGCCCCGGTGATTGGACACCTGATGTGGACAATATAGTCTACACTGCGTTGCGCAGAGACAGCTGCAATTCTGAACGCGACACGTATTTTTACGTAAAGTTTCCCGGATTTTGTTGTCTCCCCGTTTCAGGCTGTTAACCTTGCGGCCGAATTAATTGTCCTTCACGGAGTGGAATCATGTTTAAGCATCTTGTTACCGGGAGCGCCCTCGGGCTGGTTTTACTGAGCGGTGCCGCTCAGGCGATTGAAGGTAGTGTTGATGTCAGCGAACACAATACCAACCTGAATCTGGGTCTGGGCACCACTACACCCGGTCTGTTTCTGAAAGGTAACTGGCTGCGTAGCGACCATGATGGCAGCACCTACGGTGCCGGTCTGGGCTACAACGTTGACTTCGGGCCGCTGCGTCTGGCACCGACCGCAAAAGCGATCTTTACCCATCCGGAAGATGGAAAAGATGGATTTGCGGTGGCGGTGGGCGGTGCAGCACACTACAGCCTGAACAGCATGTGGGGCCTGTATGGTGAATATTATTATGCGCCAGAGTCGTTCACCGATCAGCTCGACAGCTATCAGGAAGCCGCTGGCGGCCTGAGCTTCACGCCGGTTTCACTGCTTAACCTGCGTGTGGGTTATCAGTACATCGAACTGAACAACAAAGATGGACGTAAAGATAACGTGCTGGTCGATGGCCCTTACGTGGGTGCATCACTGCGCTTCTGATTCTGTTGCGTGAAAGAAAAGGGCGACTCCCCAGGTAGTCGCCCTTTTTTATTGCCTGATCGTTATGAACGAAAAGCCACAATCAGTGCGCCTTGCCCTGTTCAATACCGGTGCCGGTCTGCGAGCGAATAAATTGCGCGCGGAAGCGGGAACGCTCCTCTGCGCCCTGCTGCGAATGGTCGGTAATGGAGAAAAGCCAGATGCCGACAAAAGCCACCACCATCGAGAACAGCGCCGGATACTCATACGGGAAAATCGCCGTGGCGTTGCCCAGTACCTGTACCCACACGGTCGGGCCGAGGATCATCAGGATAACGGCGGTCAGCAGACCGAGCCAGCCGCCTACCATCGCGCCGCGCGTGGTGAGTTTTGACCAGTACATCGACAGCAGGATGATCGGGAAGTTACAGCTGGCCGCAATCGAGAAGGCCAGCCCGACCATAAAGGCGATGTTCTGCTTCTCAAACAGAATACCCAGCGCAATCGCCACCACACCCAACGCCAGCACGGTGATTTTGGACACCCGCAGCTCATCTTTCTCGCTCGCCTGGCCTTTACGATAGACGCTGGCGTAGAGGTCATGCGACACCGCCGACGCGCCCGCCAGGGTTAAGCCCGCGACCACCGCCAGAATCGTGGCGAAGGCAACCGCAGAGATAAAGCCCAGGAAGGTGCTGCCGCCAACTGCGTTAGCCAGATGTACTGCTGCCATATTGGTGCCGCCAATCAGCGCGCCGCTGGCATCTTTAAAGGCCGGGTTCGCACCCACCAGCAGAATCGCACCGAAGCCGATAATAAAGGTCAGGAAGTAAAAGTAGCCCATAAAGCCGGTGGCCCAGAAGACGCTTTTACGCGCCTCTTTGGCATCCGCGACGGTGAAGAAGCGCATCAGAATATGCGGTAAACCTGCCGTACCAAACATCAACCCCAGCCCCAGCGACAGCGCCGAGATAGGATCTTTGACCAGCCCGCCAGGCTGCATAATCGCGATGCCTTTGGGATGAACCGCCATCGCCTCAGTGAACAGCGTGTTAAAGCTGAAGTTGGCCGCCTTCATCACCATTACTGCCATAAAGGAGGCACCAAATAGCAGCAGCACCGCTTTGATGATCTGCACCCAGGTGGTCGCCAGCATGCCGCCAAACAGCACATACATCACCATCAGAATGCCGACCAGAACCACCGCAACATGGTAGTTCAGGCCGAACAGCAGCTGGATAAGTTTACCGGCACCCACCATCTGCGCGATCAGGTAGAGCGCCACTACCACCAGCGAACCGCAGGCTGACAGGGTACGAATCGGCATCTGCTTCAAACGATAGGAGGCGACATCGGCAAAGGTGTAGCGGCCCAGGTTGCGCAGCCGCTCGGCGATTAAAAACAGAATCATCGGCCAGCCGACCAGGAAGCCGAGCGAGTAGATCAGTCCGTCATAGCCTGAGGTGTAAACCAGCGCTGAAATGCCCAGGAACGAAGCCGCTGACATGAAGTCACCCGCCATCGCCAGGCCATTCTGGAAGCCGGTGATATTGCCGCCAGCGGTGTAGTAGTCGTTACGCGATCGGGTTCGCTTTGACGCCCAGTAAGTAATTCCCAGCGTAGCGCCGACGAAAATCGTAAACATGATAATCGCCTGATAGTTGGTTGCCTGGCGCTGCACCGCACCGGTGATCGCATCAGCGGCCAGCGCTGAAAACGGCAACATTAAGGCCAGCAGCCATAAAGTGAGACGAGTCATGATTTCACCTCACTGAGGATCGCTTTGGTTAAACGGTCAAACTCACCGTTGGCGCGCCAGACATAGACGCCGGTCAGCACAAACGACATCACAATCAGCCCGACACCAATCGGGATACCGCGGGTGACGTTAGTGCCGGCATGCAGCGGCGTGCCGAGCCAGCCGGGAGCAAAGGCAATCAGCAGGATAAAGCCAACATAGAGCACCAGCATGATCAGCGACAGCAGCGTCGCGAACGTCTGGCGTTTACGGACTAACTCATGAAAACGGGGATTACGTTCAATCTGCTGATTGATTGCATCCTGATTCGAAAGGGCGTCATTCATCACATTTTCTCCAGAGGGCTTGCACGCGAGAATCTCACGACAGGGCGCGGATTCAGCTGGTTATAATAGTTGTGACTACCGAAACAGACTGCGTAGGGCGGGTGTGGCGGGAAGCGATCTTCCCGCCGGACAGCATGCGTTTAAGGCATTTTGATCGACTGTTTCTCCTCAAGCAGTTTTTCGACGACGCCAGGATCGGCAAGGGTCGAGGTATCACCCAGGTTACTGGTATCGCCGGTGGCAATTTTGCGCAGAATACGGCGCATGATTTTGCCGGACCGCGTTTTCGGCAGTGAGTCAGTCCAGTGCAGCACATCCGGTGTGGCTATCGGGCCAATCTCTTTACGGACCCACTGGCGCACTTCGGTGTACAACTCCGGCGACGGCTCTTCGCCATGATTCAGCGTGATATAGGCGTAAATCGCCTGGCCTTTAATGCTGTGCGGAATCCCGACCACGGCCGCTTCGGCAATTTTAGGATGCGACACCAGCGCCGATTCAATTTCGGCAGTGCCAAGACGGTGACCGGAGACGTTGAGCACGTCGTCGACACGTCCGGTGATCCAGTAGTAGCCATCTTCATCGCGACGGGCACCGTCACCACTGAAGTAGACGTTTTTAAAGGTAGAGAAGTAGGTCTGCTCGAAACGGTCATGGTCGCCAAAGAGGGTGCGCGCCTGTCCCGGCCAGGACTCGGTGATCACCAGATTGCCTTCACAGGCACCTTCCTGTGGCTGACCTTCGTTATCCACCAGCGCCGGTTGCACACCAAAGAACGGCCGGGTGGCGGAACCCGCTTTCAGCTCGGTCGCACCCGGCAACGGCGTGATCATGAAGCCGCCGGTTTCGGTCTGCCACCAGGTATCCACTATCGGGCAACGGCTGTTGCCGATTTTCTTGTAGTACCACTCCCAGGCTTCCGGGTTAATGGGCTCACCGACCGATCCCATAATGCGCAGGCTGCTGCGATCGGTACCTTCAATGGCCTTATCCCCTTCCGCCATCAGCGCACGGATGGCGGTGGGTGCGGTATAGAGCAGGGTGACTTTATGTTTATCGACCACTTCCGCCATGCGGCTCGGCGCTGGCCAGTTCGGCACCCCTTCAAACATCAGCGTGGTGGCACCACACGCCAGCGGGCCATAAACCAGATAGCTGTGTCCTGTTACCCAGCCGACATCGGCGGTGCACCAGTAGATGTCATCCTGATGGTAATCAAAGACGAACTTAAAGGTGGTGGCGGCATAGACCAGATAACCGCCTGTGGTATGCAGCACGCCTTTGGGTTTGCCGGTGGAGCCGGAGGTATAAAGGATAAACAGCGGATCTTCCGCGCCGACTTCGGCTGCAGAGTGATTGGTGCTGGCGTCCCGCATCAGGTCATGCCACCACCGATCGCGGCCTTCAACCCAGCCCACATCTTTACCGGTGCGCTGGAACACCACCACGTTTTTCACGCTGGTGACATTCGGGTTTTTTAACGCGTCATCGACATTTTTCTTCAGCGGAATGCTGCGACCGGCGCGGATCCCTTCATCGGCGGTAATGACCAGCGAGGCGCTGGAGTCGACGATGCGGCCAGCGACCGCTTCCGGTGAGAAGCCGCCAAAGATCACGGAGTGAACGGCACCGATACGGGCACAGGCCAGCATCGCCACCGCCGCTTCCGGCACCATCGGCATGTAGATTGCCACCACGTCGCCTTTTTTTACTTCCAGCAACTCAAGCACATTGGCGAAGCGACAGACTTCAGTATGCAGCTGGCGGAAGGTCAGAGTTTTGCTTTCGCTGGCGTCGTCGCCTTCCCAGATAATCGCCGGGTGATCGCCGCGCGTTGCTAAATGGCGGTCAAGGCAGTTTGCCGCCAGGTTGAGCGTGCCATCTTCGTACCAGCGAATGTTAATGTTACCTGGCGCAAACGAGCAATTTTTCACCTTGCTGTAAGGCTTAATCCAGTCAAGGATTTTGCCCTGTTCGCCCCAGAAACTGTCTGGATCGTCGACAGAATGCTGATACATCGCCTGGTACTGTTCAGCCGTAATCAGGGTGTTTGCTGCAATGTTCTCTGGAACGGGATGAATGTGATTTTGGCTCATAGCGGATCTCCTAGAAGATGTTAATGATATGTCAATCAATGGTTAATTGAAGCCTGTGCCATAGCTTTGTTTCTTTTTTGCGCCACAGATCACGAGATAAACCTCTTCGGGAGAAGCGTGAAGCCGTTCTGATATTTCCGGTTAACTCTCTGGCGGCGATGGGGAATTAAGAAGGGGTATCACTCGGGATTGGGCTGGATAAAAAGCAAGCAAACGCGCCTGACGCGTTTTTAACCCACTTTGCATAGCTATGCGGAAATTCATCTAAGTATTACTTTTCATAACAGCAGGTTAGGGATTTTTAACGCTGGCAGCACTTTATGCTACTTAGCTGGCTAACTTTTAATCGGATCTGCCAGGGGTTGCATTTACTACAGTGAAAATGGTACTTATCTCGCCCCTGTTCTGCAGGTATCAACTCAGACCGCGTCTGAAAATGGGTATGGGAATCATCAGATTTTCATACGAGGCGCTGTTTCTAAACACCCTCTAATTTACCGGGCTTTTTGCTCACTCCCTGTGTGTATTGTCTTCTGCACCTTCGCAGTAGAGAGAAACGGGTTTTGACTGAGGAAATTACGCGTTATGAAAGGTTTTAAAATCAGCCTGGCCTGGCAGATTCTGACAGCCCTGGTGCTCGGCATCGTTGTGGGTGCTGTGTTGCATAATCAGCCAGACAATCGTGAATGGTTAGTCACCAACATTCTCAGTCCTGCAGGCGATATCTTTATTCATCTTATCAAGATGATTGTGGTACCGATTGTGATTTCATCCCTGATTGTCGGCATCGCTGGCGTGGGTGATGCAAAGAAGCTGGGACGCATCGGCGTCAAAACAATTCTCTACTTTGAAGTGATCACCACCATTGCCATTGTAGTCGGTATTACGCTGGCCAACGTATTTCAACCCGGCACCGGCATTGATATGTCAACGCTGGCAACGGTGGACATCTCTAAATATGAAGCGACAACGGCAGAGGTACAGGGCGGTCCGCATAGCCTGGTGACTACCATTCTGTCGCTGATCCCGCAGAATATTTTCGCCTCTATGGCAAAAGGCGACATGCTGCCGATTATCTTTTTCTCGGTGCTGTTTGGCTTAGGCCTGTCGTCACTGCCGTCAGAACAGCGCGATCCGCTGGTGAACCTGTTCCGTGGTATCTCTGAAGCGATGTTTAAAGTAACGCACATGATCATGCGTTATGCGCCGGTCGGTGTGTTTGCGCTGATCGCGGTGACAATTGCTAACTTCGGTTTTGCCTCGCTGTGGCCACTGGCTAAGCTGGTGCTGCTGGTTTACGCCGCGATTCTGTTCTTCGCGTTTGTGGTGCTGGGCGGGGTAGCGCGCTTCTGTAAGCTGCGCATCACTACGTTGATGCGTATTCTGAAAGATGAGCTGATTCTCTCTTACTCCACGTCCAGCTCGGAAACCGTGTTGCCGCGCATCATGGAGAAGATGGAAGCCTACGGCGCGCCGAAAGCGATCACCAGCTTCGTGGTGCCGACCGGTTATTCATTTAACCTGGATGGTTCAACGCTGTATCAGAGTATCGCGGCGATCTTTATTGCGCAGCTGTACGGCATCGATCTGTCGCTGACCGATGAAATTGTGCTGGTCCTGACGCTGATGGTGACCTCGAAAGGTATCGCTGGCGTGCCAGGCGTTTCGTTTGTGGTGCTGCTGGCTACGCTGGGCAGCGTCGGCATTCCGCTGGAAGGTCTGGCGTTTATCGCCGGTGTTGACCGCATCATGGACATGGCGCGTACCGCGCTGAACGTGGTCGGCAACGCGCTGGCGGTGCTGGTGATTGCCCGCTGGGAAAACCAGTTCGACGCCGAACAGGCGAAAGAGTACGAGCTGCAACTGCGGACGCAGACCGCAAGTTGAGAACAGCGTTAGCGTAAAGAAGGGCTCAACGAAAGTTGGGCCCTTTTTGTTTGTGTGGCTTAGTTCTACAGGGTCGATAATGCAGAAATCAAAGACCAGCATTTGTGCCGTTCAGTCGGACACAATGGCGGGCTGCGTAAACTCCTCCCTGGGCCCCCGGCCGCCGGTTTACTCGCCTCATAGATGACGAATGCGTCTTTACGATCAGGTGAACCTTTTCTGACCGGCTCCGATTTCCCGGCAACGCTACTCACAGACCCTGCGGCCAAACCGGAATGCGCAGCATTTAAACCCCGTATACCAGTTACCCTGCTTAAACTCAACGCTGTCACGCCCACTCCCCGCAACATGATTTACTCCACATCCATTGAAAAAAGATCTCACCCAATGAATTAATCATTCGTTATGATGTTTGGTAATTTGAATAATTTATTCCTTTGCGGAGCCCACTATGAAACTCGACCTCAGCCAGATGATCACCGAAGGCCGCAATCCGGCCAGCCAGAACATTGATGAACTCTCCACCGAAGCGATGCTGCGCGTCATTAATGATGAAGATAAAAAGGTGGCACTGGCGGTTGAGGCCATCGTGCCGCAGATCGCCACCGCCGTTGACGCCATCTGCACGGCATTTAAAGCTGGAGGACGGCTGATCTATTGCGGCGCAGGCACCTCCGGGCGACTCGGCATCCTGGATGCCAGCGAATGCCCACCCACCTTTGGTACACCCCGCGAGCAGGTTATTGGCCTGATTGCCGGCGGTCATACCGCTATATTGCAGGCGGTTGAAAATGCCGAAGATAACCGGGAGCAGGGTGCGCAGGATCTGAAGGATATCCACTTCAGCCGCCACGATGTGCTGGTCGGTATCGCCGCCAGCGGTCGCACACCTTATGTGCTGGGCGCGCTGGCTTACGCTAACGAGCTTGGCGCAACTACCGTGTCGCTCACCTGTAATCCGGGCAGCGCCATGTCGCAGGTTGCCGCGATTGCGCTCACGCCAGTGGTTGGCCCGGAAGTGGTCACTGGCTCCTCACGGATGAAAGCGGGTACGGCGCAAAAACTGGTGCTCAACATGCTCACCACCGGGTCAATGATCCGTAGCGGAAAAGTGTACGGCAACCTGATGGTTGATGTGGAAGCGACCAATCAGAAACTGGTGCAGCGCCAGGTCAACATCGTCATGCAGGCCACGGATTGTGATGATGCAACGGCCAGCGCCGCGCTCACCGCCTGCGGTGGACACTGCAAAACCGCAATCCTGATGGTGCTGGCTGACCTGGCCGCCGATGAGGCGAAAGCGCTGCTCAGTCAGCATCAGGGCTTTATCCGTCAGGCGCTGCAGGCAGCGGGAGCACGCTAATGGCGAAAATCACCGAGGCACTGTTGCGTGACATCCTGCAGGCGGTCGGTGGCGCGCAAAATATCGTGGCCTGTGGTCACTGCATGACGCGGCTTCGGCTGACGCTCAATCAGCCGGAACAGGTCGACCTGACTCAGCTAAAAAGTCTGCCGGGCGTATTAGGCGTTATCGATAGCGAGGCGCAGTTTCAGATTGTCCTGGGGCCGGGCAAAGCGCAAACCGCGGCCGAGGGAATGCAGAGCCTGCTGACAGAGGGCGATACCGCGCCGGAACCGCAGGGCGGAACGGCAGAACTTAGCCAGCTGGCAGCGCAACAGAAGCAGCAGCTCAAAGCGAAGCAGACCAGCGGCGTGCATCAGTTCCTGTCGCGCTTCGCCACCATCTTCACCCCGCTGATTCCGGGCTTCATCGGCGCGGGACTGCTGCTGGGATTTGCCACGCTGATTGAGCAAAGCCTCCACCTTAATGTGTCCGGCGACCACGCGCCCTGGCTGCTGCACACCGTGGCGTACATGAAGGTCTTCGGCAAAGGGCTGTTTACCTTTCTCAGCATCCTGATTGGCTACAACGCGCAAAAAGCCTTTGGCGGCAGCGGCGTCAATGGTGCCATCATCGCTTCGCTGTTTGTGCTTGGCTATGTGCCCACGGCCACCACCGGCTACTACAGCGGCATGGAGAGCTTCTTTGGCCTGACGATCGACCCGCGCGGCAATATTATCGGCGTGCTGATGGCGGCAGTTATCGGGGCGGGGATTGAGAAACAGCTGCGCAAAATCATTCCCGACAACCTCGATATGATCCTGACTTCACTGTTTACGCTGGTGATTACCGGGGCCATCACCTATCTGTTTATCATGCCACTGGGTGGTGAACTGTTTAAGGGGATGTCGTGGCTGTTTATCCACCTCAATAACAATCCCTTTGGCTGTGCGCTGCTGGCCGGGCTGTTCCTGATCGCGGTGATGTTCGGCATTCATCAGGGCTTTATTCCGGTCTACTTTGCGCTGATGGAAACGCAGGGTTTTAACTCGCTGTTCCCGATTCTGGCGATGGCGGGCGCAGGTCAGGTCGGCGCATCAGTGGCGCTGTGGTGCAAAGCCGGAAAAGGGGCGCTGCTGCGGGCGCAGATCAAAGGTGCCATTGTGCCCGGCCTGCTGGGTGTCGGAGAACCACTGATCTACGGCGTCACGCTGCCGCGCCTCAAGCCCTTTATCACCGCCTGCGGTGGCGGCGCGCTGGGCGGTTTCTTTATCGGGCTGGTAGCGTGGCTGGGTTTGCCGGTTGGAATGAATACGGTATTCGGACCTTCCGGCCTGGTCACGCTGCCGCTGATGACCTCCAGCCAGGGGATTTTCGCCGGTATGGCGGTTTACCTGGCCGGACTGATCGTGGCCTGGGTCGGCGGATTCCTGCTGACCTGGTGGTTCGGCACCCGAAATGTTGACCTCAGCTGACTGGCTGCCGGAATTCTGAAATCCGGCTAACGGATGAATAATCACCTAAAAATGTGAAAGCCGCTGCAAAGCGGCTTTTTTATTGCCAGTAATTTAACTTAATCGCTAAAGAGTAGGCGGACGCATGCCGAAAACATAAAAAAAGGTAATCGTTATCTCTCAGCCCCTCGTTTTCACGCTGACACGCAGACTGTCACGTGCAGGACGTCGGGTCTTCAAGGACTTTTGATGCGTAACAACCAGCCTGTCTCTCAGCGTGAATATCAGTTTGACGATCATGCGACACTGATGTCGACCACCGATCTCAACAGCCACATCACCTATGCCAACGACGCCTTCATCGAAGCGAGTGGATTCTCTGCCGAAGAGATCAACGGCCAGCCGCATAACATGGTGCGTCATCCCGATATGCCACCAGAAGCGTTTGCTGACATGTGGGCGACGCTGAAACAGGGTGAACCCTGGACTGCGCTGGTCAAGAACCGCCGTAAAAATGGCGATCACTACTGGGTGCGGGCTAATGCCATTCCGGTGGTGCGCGACGGTAAAGTGCAGGGCTATATGTCAGTACGCACCAAACCCACGGCAGAGGAAATACGTCAGACCGAAACGCTCTATCAGGATTTTCGTGAAGGCCGGGCCAGAGGGCGACGTTTTTACAAAGGCCTGCTGGTTCGCAGTGGCTGGCGTCGTTCCGCCTCCATTCTGAAAACGCTGCCCCTGCGCTGGCGGATCCGCAGTACGCTGCTGGCGTTACTGCCCCTTTCGGTGGCAGGCGTCTGGGCGCTGGGCATGACGCACACAGCACTGGCTGGTTTTACCGCAGGCATGGCTGGGCTGCTTCTGCTCAGCAGCCTGTGGCTGGAGCAGCAGATTTCACGCCCTATCGAGCGGATGTGCAAACAGGCGCTGAGCGTGGCGACCGGTGCGAGTCACAAAGTTGAGCAGATGGATCGCGTTGATGAGGTCGGTGTCACACTGCGCGCTATCGGTCAGCTCGGATTGATGTTCCGCTGGCTGGTCGATGATGTCAGCGGTCAGGCGATCAACGTGCTGAGTGCCAGCGACGCCATCGCCCGCAGCAACAACGAACTCAGTCGCCGTACCGAGCAGGCAGCGGCCAACGTGCAGCAGACCGCGGCCACCATGAATGAAATGACCGCCACAGTGAAGAGCAATACCGAAACCGCGCACGAGGCGAATAGCCTCTCAGCCAGCACCAGCCACGCTGCCAGCAAAGGCGGCGAGGTGATGACCGAGATGATGGGCATGATGGGCGAAATTGCCGACAGTTCAAAGCGGATTGCCAATATTACCAGCGTTATCGATGGCATTGCTTTCCAGACTAACATACTGGCGCTGAACGCCGCAGTAGAAGCGGCGCGGGCTGGTGAGCAGGGCAAAGGCTTTGCGGTGGTGGCAGGCGAAGTCCGTAGCCTCGCACAGCGCAGCGCCAAAGCCGCCAGCGAAATTAAAATGCTGGTCGAAACCAGCGGCAGCCGGGTCCAGTCGGGCAATGAGCACGCCAGCGCAGCAGGCCGGACGATGCAGGATATCGTGTCACAGGTGCAGAATGTCACCTCACTGATCGCCCAGATCAGCGCCGCCACGGCCGAACAGGCGACCGCGCTCAGCGAAGTCAGTTCAGCGGTGGAAGATCTTGATGACATCACCCATCAGAACGCCGCTCGCGTGACAGAAAGCGCCGAGGCGTCAGGTCGCATGACCCATCAGGCTAACCGGCTGGTGGAAGCGATCAGCGTGTTTCGTTAAGAGAAAAAATTACGAGGCCAGCGCCTGCGTGCCTTCGCGTCCGGTACGCAATGCCCCTGGCGATTGCCCGACAATCCGCTTAAAGGCACGACTGAATGCCGCAATTGAGCCGTAGCCGAGATGATAGGCCACGGCTTCCACCGCTTCGCCATTGTTTACGATCCGCTGCACCGCCAGCCGCATCCGCAACTCGGTCAGATATCGCAGCGGCGTCATGCCGGTAGCCGTGAGAAAACGTCCGGCGAACACCGAACGCGAACAGCCCGCCACGCTGGCGAGTCGCGCCACCGTCCAGTTTTCGCCCGGCTCCCGATGCATCGCGGCAATCGCCTGGCTCAGACGCGGATCGCGCATCGCCTGTACCAGCCCGCTACTCTGGCCGCAGCCATTCTCTACCCAGCCGCGAACTATCAGCGCGGCAACCACATCCGCCAGGCGCGACAGAATTCCGGCAAATCCCGCCTGGCGGGTGCGCGACTCCCGCTCCATCGCCGCCAGAATCGGCTGAATCTCCGGGTACTGCGACAGCAGGGTACTCACCAGCATCACATCCGGCATGGTAGTGATCAGTGGTTGCATACCGCCAAGCTCAAACGCCATGCAGGCGCTGAACAGCAGCACGCTGTGCTCGTCATCACAGGCATCTTCCGGTGCGGCAATCGCGCAGACGCTGTCGCAAATCGGCTTACTCGCCATGTTCTTAATACACTGGCAGTCCGCCTCCTCACTGGAGATCAGGCTGTGCGGCTTACCGTGCGGCACCAGCAGCGCATCGCCGCTGTTGAGCTGAAACAGTTCGCCGGAGGCGCTGCGCACCAGCAGTGAGCCGCGCCCGACAAAGTGAAACTGCGCCCGCCCCGGCGCATGCTCATAATGCAACCCGAACGGCGCGCTTACCGCGATACGCTGATAGTTCACGCCATACAGACGCATTCCCATCAGCAGCTCACTGGTCAGATCTCCATAGTGGCTCATACGATTCCGGACGAATTATCAAAAATGAAGGTGTAAGCATCATAGATCGTCCTGACGCTCCACTCTATGCTCACACTCACTTTTTTATCTTCCGGAGAAGCAGCATGAGTCTGACAACCGAAGTGGCTGATGAGGTTTCCTCGCCGACCCGTCCCGCCTGGGGCGCGGTATTTGCTATGGCGTTTGGGGTGTTCAGCCTGATTACCGCCGAATTTTTACCCGTGAGTCTGTTGACGCCAATGGCCCACAGCCTGGGCGTTTCAGAAGGGCAGGCGGGACAGACCGTCACCATCACCGCGCTGGTGGCGCTGTTTACCAGTCTGGTCACCGGCAGCGTTACGCGGCGTATCGATCGCCGCATTGTCATGCTGGTGTTTTCGCTATTGCTGATTGCTTCGGCGCTGATGGTGGCGTTTGCGGCTGACCTGACGGTGATCCTGCTGGCGCGGGTGCTGCTGGGAATGGCCATCGGCGGCTTCTGGACGCTCTCAACGGCCATCACCATGCGCCTGGTACCCACTGACCAGGTACCGCGTGCGCTCTCTATTGTCTTCAGCGGCATCTCACTGGCGACGATTATCGCCACGCCACTTGGCAGCTATCTCGGCGGAGTGGTGGGCTGGCGTAACATCTTTATGCTGACCGCCGGACTGGGTGCGGTGGCACTGCTGTGGCAGTTCTTTACCCTGCCCGCCATGCCGGCAGAGAACAAAGCCCGCAATGGCGGCGTGCTGGCGCTCCTGCGTATCGGCGTGATGCGCTGGGGCATGCTGGCGGTGATCATGATGTTTACCGGCCACTTCGCTTTCTTCACCTATCTGCGTCCGTTCCTGGAAGGCGTTGCACAGCTCAGCCTTAATCAGCTGTCGCTGGCGCTGCTCGCCTTTGGCGTGGCGAACTTCTTTGGTACCTCGCTGGCGGGTTTTCTGGTCACCCGCAGCGTATCGCTGACGCTGAGCGGGATGGCGCTGTTAATGAGTGTCACGGCGCTGATGCTGGTGAGCTTTGGCGATGTCAGCTGGATGGTAGGCGCAGGTGTGGCAATCTGGGGGATGGCATTTGGTTCGATGCCAACCGGCTGGTCAACCTGGATTTCACGCGCGGTGCCGGATGACGCGGAATCGGGCGGCGGGTTACTGGTCGCCACCATTCAACTGGCGATTACCGTCGGCGCGGCAGCAGGCGGCTGGATGTTTGACCTGCGCGGAGCAGGCGGCGTGTTCGTTGCCAGTGGTGTGCTGATGCTGCTGGCCGCACTGACCATCTTCACTCGGGTGCGGCATCACGGTTAATCTTCTGAAGGTAGCGCATTATGCTGCCTTTTTTTATAGATGCGGGTGATTAACCTTTTGAGCGATAACTGTGCGATACGTGCTTTTTATGCTCAATTTTACTGAAAGAGTTAAGCAAAATCCTCCGCTTTTTACTGATCAACTTCCGGACTAATATATCTATCAACAAGGCATCACGCCTTACCTGATAAAAATTAAACGAGGAATTGACCATGAAATCTATCAAAACTTTTGCAGCTGTTATCGCGCTTTCTGTTCTGCCATTCGCCAGCTTCGCCCAATCTGTGACCGCCATCGACTCTACGCTGGATGGTGCGGAAGCGAAAATTGCTGCCCAGGCGCAGGAAGCTGGTGCTTCATATAAAATCACTGAAGCTTACACCAACAACGGCGTTCACATGACCGCTGAACTGCTGAAATAAAACGTTCTACCCTCTTGTGCTGACAGGACGCCTCCGGGCGTCCTGGCTTCGTTTCTCCGCGAATAATCCTGTCCCTTTCCTTCATAAATAATTATCATTCTCAAAAAAAGTAAATCAGCCTGTGTGTCAGGCCTTTCTGGTTGCAATGTTGGGCTTTCTTATCACTGCGTCTGCAGTGAATTAACTCTGGAGAAGTTATGAAAGCGATTACCATTACGCGCCGGACCCTGCGTCCGCTGTTACTGGCTACGGCCCTGTTCTCTGCCTCTGGATGGCTGGCAGCGCAGGCGGCGGATCTTAATCAGTCAGTGGGTAAAGGTGTTTATGAACTGGCGGTCAGCCCGAAAGACAACGCGCTGTTCGTGGCGACAGCGCAGAACAGCAGCGGTAACGGCGGCACGGTTTTCCGTCTCGACCCGGCGACGCTGGGGGTGCAGCAGGCAATCCACACTGAGCTGAAATCGTTTGGTGCGGCGATCAACCCCCAAACCAACGTGCTTTATATCGGTAACACCGTAAACGGTTCGGTGACCGCTATCGACGCCAGTAGCGGCAAGGTACTGAATACGCTGGTGCTGGATAGCCGTCCGCGCAGTGAGGCCGTGCGTCCGCTGCAGCCACGCCAGGTGGCGGTTGATGCGAAAACTAACCGGGTGTATATCACCGGACTGGGACCGCAGAGCGTGGTCTGGGTGGTGGATGGCAGCACGATGAAACTTGTCAGCACCATCCCGAATACCGGCAAAATGGGCACCGGTCTGGCTGTGGATGCCGACGCGCAAAAGATCTACGTCACTAATGCTGATGGCGAACTGGTAACCATTAATGCACGTACAAATGCGGTTGAGAAGAAGCAGAAGATTGACGGCGATAAAGAGCACTTCTTCCTGAACATTGCGCTGGATACGCATGGTCAACGCGCTTTCCTGACGGATTCAAAGCAGGCGCAGGTGCTGGTGGTTGATCTGCGTAATCAGCAGGTGATTCAGCGGATTGATGTGCCGGAATCGCTGGCGGTGCTGTTCAATGGTGATCGCGATGAGCTTTATGTTACTCATCGCAAAGCGGGGGAAGTCAGCATCATCGACGCCAGCAGCTATAAGGTGAAGCGCACGGTAAAAACCCCGGCGTTGCCTAACAGTCTGGCACTCTCGGCAGACGGCAAGGTGCTTTATGTCAGCGTGAAACAGCCTGGCTCGCGTAAGGCGCCGCCAAAAAATCCTGACAGCGTGATGCGTATTGCACTGTAAGGCGTGACGTCCCGGACACTGCTGTATTGAAGCTGTTTTACATCCGGTCTTTGTAAACGAGAAAGCCACTCTGACGAGTGGCTTTTTTATTTTCAAAGCCGGTTTGAGGTCTGGAATATCCTTTTGCCCTGGCGGCCCGCGAGACACTTGCCTTTATAGCGAACAGGCTATAGCATCATTTATAGCTTATTCGCTATAAGCGATGTTGCGATGTGGGATGTGGATACAACCAAAAGATTTGATGAGTGGTTTAAGGCTCAGAGTGAGGAACTGAAGGAGGATATGCTCGCCGCGATAGTTATCCTGTCTGAGTATGGGCCGCATTTAGCGAGGCCGTTTGCTGATACCGTAGACGGCTCTGATTTTCCGAATATGAAAGAATTAAGAGTACAGCATCAAGGCAAACCGATACGGGCCTTCTTTGCTTTTGATCCTTCTCGCCGTGGCATTGTGTTGTGTGCAGGCGATAAAACCGGGGTTAAGGAAAAGAAATTCTATAAAGACATGATCAAATTGGCAGATGCTGAATTCCGCAAATATTTGAATGGAGGGGATAATGGCTAATTTAAAAGAGCTGATGGCAAATCAAAGTCCGGAGAGTCGCGAACGCATTGCCAAAAAAGTCGATGCAATGCGGCAGGCTATCGCGCTACACATGTTGCGCGAAGAACTTAACCTGTCACAGACAGAGATGGCGCAGGCAATGGGTGTGAAACAGCCAACTATCGCCAGAATGGAACAGGCTGATAATGATCCCCGCCTTTCTACGCTGAAGCGTTACGTTACGGCTCTGGGAGGCGAGATAAGTATCGATGTCAAATTGCCGACAGGCAAAAGAATAGCTTTTGATCTGTGATTAAATGAGAGAAGCCACATTAACGTGGCTTCTCTCTTTCCAACCCGTTACACCTCTTCCGATGCCTCGCGCTTCATCTCATCATGGGGTACATCATCCAGAATCTGCTCAAAGCTGCGCAGACGCTTGTAGATCGACATCAGTTCGATCAGCGTCGACCAGGAGGCGATCAGATACTGGAACGAGCCACGCACCTGATCAAACACGTTGGTAATCTGGTTAAGTAAGCCCAGCGTAATAGTGCCTGCCACAATCGACGGGAAAAGCAGGAACAGACCAAACACGTTATCGACCTGCAGATAGAGAATGCGGGTGATGTTGAAGTAGAGATAGTGGAAGTAGAGACGGAAGTAGTTAACCCGCACCCGGCTAAACAGTTCCTGTACGGTCTGCGGTTGTGCACGATCGGCATTGTCTTCGCCGTAGACCAGCTCTTTACGGTAGGCGGCTTCAACCCGCTGATTACGGAACTCCAGCCCTGGCAGCTTAATTCCGACCAGCGCCAGCAAGCCGGTGCCGAATACAGACCAGAGCACTGCGGCAATTACCAGCGCGTAAGGAATATTGCCGAGGAACGGGATATCTTTTACGTGATGTGACAGCGCCACCAGTACCGGCAAAAACGCCACCAGCGTCATAATCGCCTGAATAAAACTGACACCCCAGTTTTCCAGCGTCGTTGCAAACCGCATGGTGTCTTCCTGCACACGCTGTGCGGCACCTTCCACATGACGCAGCCGCTGCCAGTTGTGCATGTAGTAGTTATTCATGGCGGTACGCCAGCGGAAAACCCAGTGGCTGATAAAGAAGGAGTTGAGAACGCCAATCACCACCGCAATTAAGGCAATGCCGAGAAACGCGATAACCTGATGGTAAAACTCGGCAATCTGCACCGATCCCGCTTTGGTCAGCGCTTTCTGTATCAGATCATAGAACGGACCATACCAGGCATTAATAGCCACCCCCACCTGCACGCCAAACCAGGTGACAAAGATAATCAGCGCGGAACCCCACACTGACCAGCGTTGCCACGGATGTGCATCAATCAGCCGCCAGGCCAGGGCAAAAATGGCGACCATGATCCAGTAATAGAGATAAAACCAAATCTGACTCGCGGCGATAAAACGTGCCGCTGTGGTCGGTAAAGGTTCTTTCATTGCCGCTTCAAAAGTCGGCCACATGCCGGGCAGATGCGCGGCAAAGCCGAACCAGGCAAAAATCGCTACTAAGCTCCAGACAGCCGCAGAGCTGAAAAACAGCGCTGGCCGCGGAAAAAAAGACTTAAACATAGGCACTCCGCTGTTGTGTGTTGCCTGTTATAACGTTTTTGACGTGGCGCTGTCTGTAGTCTGTTGTTTCTGCTCATGACAGGACGGTGATAGATGTTAATGAAATTGTGCGGTTTTGTTTCGTGGAACTAAATCTTTGTGAATGGCAGTGTTACAATATGCTGGCTTGTTACCGGTAACAAGCCAGATGCTACCCTGAATTTGCTGATAAAAACCATTACAACGCAACCATTTATTTTTCATACCGCCGGATAGGGCGGGAATGAGGCAATGTCATGTCAGAACAAAAAAAAGGTCATTCACGCAGGGATTTTTTGCTGAAGACGATTACCCTGGCGCCTGCAATGGCGGTAGGTTCCACGGCGATGGGCGCGCTCTCTCTGCCGCTCGCCGCACAGGCGGCTGAAACCCCGGCCGCGCCACAGCAGGCGCGTGATTACCAGCCGAACTGGTTCACCGCCGAAGAGTTCGCCTTTATCACGGCCGCCGTAGCGCGTCTGATCCCCAGTGATGAACGCGGGCCGGGTGCGCTGGAAGCCGGCGTGCCGGAGTTTATTGATCGTCAGATGAACACGCCGTATGCCACAGGCTCGAACTGGTATATGCAGGGGCCGTTTAATCCCGATCTGCCGAAAGAGCTGGGCTATCAGTTGCCGCTGGTGCCACAGCAGATCTACCGTCTCGGGCTGGCCGATGCCGACAACTACAGTAAAAAGCAGCACGGCAAGGTGTTCGCCGAGCTCAGCGGCGAGCAGCAGGATGCCTTACTGCAGGCGATGGAGAGTGGCAGTGCGGAATTCAGCCAGCTGCCAGCAAAAGTTTTCTTCAGCTTCCTGCTGCAGAACACACGCGAAGGCTTCTTCAGCGATCCCATCCACGGCGGGAATCAGGGCATGGTCGGCTGGAAGCTGATTAACTTCCCTGGCGCACGCGCCGACTTTATGGACTGGGTAGAGCGCGGCGAACGGTATCCGTTCCCGTCAGTGTCGATTCGCGGGGAGAGAAGCTAAGCATGGCTAACGAAATGAAAAAAGTGGATGCGGTGATTGTCGGCTTCGGCTGGGCAGGCGCGATTATGGCGAAAGAGCTGACCGAAGCGGGCCTTCACGTGCTGGCGCTGGAGCGCGGACCGCATCGCGATACCTATCCTGATGGCTCCTATCCGCAGTCCATTGATGAGCTGACCTATAACGTTCGCAAAAAGCTGTTCCAGGATCTCTCTAAAAGCACCGTAACCATTCGTCATGACGCCTCGCAGACGGCTGTTCCCTATCGCCAGCTGGCGGCGTTTCTGCCAGGCACCGGCACAGGTGGCGCAGGTCTGCACTGGTCCGGCGTTCATTTCCGTGTCGATCCGGTTGAACTGCGGATGCGCAGCCATTACGAAGAGCGCTATGGTAAGAACTTTATCCCGGAGGGCATGACGATTCAGGATTTCGGCGTCAGCTACGATGAGCTTGAGCCGTTCTTCGACAAGGCAGAAAAAGTCTTTGGCACCTCCGGCAGCGCCTGGAGCATTAAGGGGAAGGTGGTCGGCAAAGATAAAGGCGGCAACCCGTTTGCGCCGGATCGCTCCGATAACTTCCCGCTGCCCGCGCAGAAGCGTACTTATTCAGCGCAGCTGTTTGCTCAGGCCGCTGAGTCGGTCGGCTATCATCCTTACGATCTGCCGTCCGCCAACACATCGGGCCCTTATACCAACACCTATGGCGCGCAGATGGGGCCATGCAACTTCTGCGGTTACTGCAGCGGCTACGCCTGCTACATGTATTCCAAAGCGTCGCCTAATGTGAACATCCTGCCCGCGCTGCGTCAGGAGCCGAAGTTCGAGCTGCGCAATAACTCTTATGTGCTGCGGGTTAATCTCAGCGATGACAAAACGCGCGCGACCGGCGTGACCTATGTGGATGGGCAGGGTCGCGAGCAGGTCCAGTCCGCTGACCTGGTGATCCTGTCCGCCTTCCAGTTCCATAATGTGCATCTGATGCTGCTGTCGGGCATCGGTAAACCGTACAATCCGATCACTAACGAAGGCACCGTAGGCCGCAACTTCGCTTATCAGAACCTCTCCACGCTCAAGGCGCTGTTTGATAAAAACACCACCACCAATCCGTTCATCGGTGCGGGTGGCGCGGGCGTCGGCATTGATGATTTCAATGCGGATAACTTCGACCACGGGCCGCTGGGCTTTGTCGGCGGTTCGCCATTCTGGGTCAACCAGGCGGGTACCAAACCGATCTCCGGTCTGCCGGTGCCAGCGGGCACACCTAACTGGGGCAGCCAATGGAAAGCGGCGGTGGCGGATACTTACACCCACCACCTGTCGATGGATGCGCACGGCGCACACCAGTCCTATCGCGCTAACTACCTCGATCTCGATCCTCACTATAAAGATGCCTATGGACAGCCGCTGCTGCGCATGACCTTTGACTGGCAGGAGAACGACATCAAGATGGCGCAGTTTATGGTCGGTAAGATGCGCAACATCGCCGAAGCGATGAACCCGAAGATGATCATCGGCGGCGCGAAAAAGCCGGGCACCCATTTTGACTCTACGGTGTATCAGACCACCCACATCAGTGGCGGGGCGATCATGGGAGACGATCCCAAAACCAGTGCGGTGAACCGTTATCTGCAAAGCTGGGATGTGCCAAATGTGTTTGTACCGGGCGCATCCGCCTTCCCGCAGGGACTGGGTTATAACCCGACCGGCATGGTGGCGGCGCTGACCTACTGGTCAGCCAAAGCGATTCGCGAGCACTACCTGAAAAACCCTGGTCCACTGGTGCAGGCATAAGGAGATGGCGATGAAAAATGGCATTCTGGCTCTGATTCTTGGCTCCCTGTCGTTCGCCGTACTGGCGGATAGCAGCCAGGACGATCTGGTTAAACGCGGTGAGTATCTGGCGCGCGCCGGTGACTGTGTGGCCTGCCACACCAGCAAAGGCGGCGCAGCGTTTGCCGGTGGTCTGCCGATGGCAACACCGATTGGCACCATCTACTCCACCAACATCACGCCCGATGGCGACACCGGTATTGGTGAATACAGCTACGACGACTTTCAGAAAGCGGTGCGTCACGGCGTGGCGAAAAATGGCGATACGCTCTATCCGGCGATGCCATTTCCTTCCTACGCGGTGGTCAGCGATGAGGATATGAAGGCGCTTTATGCCTATTTCATGCATGGCGTTGCGGCGGTTAAGCAGCCAAACCGGGAGAGCGACATTCCCTGGCCGCTGTCGATGCGCTGGCCGCTGGCGATCTGGCGCGGCATTTTTGCGCCCGATGTAAAAGCGTTCCAGCCTGCCGCCCAGGAAGATCCGGTGCTGGCGCGGGGTCGCTATCTGGTTGAAGGACTGGGCCACTGTGGAGCCTGTCACACGCCGCGCAGCATCACCATGCAGGAGAAGGCGCTGACCAACGAGGAGGGCAGCGACTATCTGGCGGGTAGCAGCGCGCCGATTGATGGCTGGACCGCCAGCAACCTGCGCGGTGACAACCGTGACGGGCTGGGACGCTGGAGCGAAGAGGACCTGCGTCAGTTCCTGCGCTATGGCCGCAACGATCACACCGCTGCTTTCGGTGGCATGACCGACGTGGTGGAACACAGTCTGCAGCACCTGAGCGAGGCCGATATCACCGCCATTGCGCGCTATCTGAAGTCGCTGGGTGCAAAAGATCCGCATCAGGCAGCCTTCAGCGTCGATGATGCCACCGCCAAAGCGTTGTGGAAAGGTGATGACAGTGCGACGGGTGCAGCCACCTACGTCGACAGCTGTGCGGCGTGCCATAAAACCGATGGCAGCGGTTATAAACGTTTCTATCCGGCGCTGCGCGGTAATCCGGTGGTGCTGGCGGACGATCCGACCTCACTGATTCATATCGTGCTGGTGGGCGGACAGTTGCCTGGCGTCAATGGCGCGCCGTCGACGATTACCATGCCAGCATTCGGCTGGCGTCTTGACGATCAGCAGGTGGCAGACGTAGTGAACTTCGTGCGTAACAGCTGGGGCAACAAGGCGTCGGAGCCGGTCAGCGCGAAACAGGTCGCGGCGCTGCGTAAAGATGAGAAAGACCGGCTGGGCAGTGCGGATATCAACGTACTCGAAGGCAAATAACCGGCAGTAATAGAGGCCGTCATCATCAGGATGACGGCCTTTTCTTTTAGATATTCTCCAGATCGATTCCGCGCGTTTTCGGCCCGTAAATCCCTACTGACAGCATCACCATCACCATGCTCAGCACGATAAAGGTAATCACACCTGGCGTTCCTGCGTACTGCAATATCATCCCGATGAGAATACTGCTGAAGACCGTTGAGAGGCGGCTGAAGGAGTAGCAGAAGCCGACTGCCCGCGCCCGAATGTGGGTGGGGAAAATCTCGGTCTGATAGGCGTGGAAGCTGAAGGTCAGCCAGGCGTTGGACCAGGTGATCAGGAAGCCGCACAGAATCAGCAATACCGGCTGCGTCTGGAAAGCAAAGAGCGTACCGAACACCACCGTCATCAGCGACGACAGGACGATCTGCCACTTATTCTCCATTTTGTCAGCGTAGCGGCTGCAAATCAGCGATCCCAGCGGATAGGCCAGGGTGATGAAGAAAGCATAGAGCAGGCTGTGCGTCACCGTGGCTCCACGGCCTGACAACAGCGCAGGCAGCCAGTTACCAAAGCCGAAAAAGCCGATTGCCTGAAAAAAATTCATCACCACCAGCATCAGAGTGCGCTTGCGGTAAGCAGGAGACCAGATCTCGCTGAAGCGTCCCTTTCTGGGCAGTTTTGCCGCTGCATCCTCAGCTGAAAACGCGGGTCCGGCTGGGATGCCGCAGCGTTGCTCCATCATCGACAGCACGTCATGTGCCTCCTGATGACGACCCTGCTGCGCCAGCCAGCGTGCTGACTCCGGCAGATTTCTGCGCACCAGCCAGATCACCAGCGAACAGACCGCGCCCGCGATCACTACCCAGCGCCAGCCTTCCAGACTGAGCAGCGTTTGCGGAATCAGCCACCAGGACATCAGCGCCACCGCAGGCACCGACAAAAACTGCACGAAAAAGGAGAAGGCAAAAGCGCGGCTTCGCAGATGGCTCGGCACCCATTCCGACAGGTAAGTATCAATAGTCACCAGCTCGACGCCCAGCCCGATCCCCACCAGAAAGCGGAACAGAATGATCATCTCCGCGCTCTGCTGGAACGCCATCAGCAGCGAAAACAGCCCATACCACAGCAGCGCACACATAAAGGTGAGACGGCGACCAAAGCGGTCAGCGTAGGGGGCCAGCAGGCTGGCCCCGAAAAACAGGCCGAGAAAAGTGGCTGAGGCGAAGGCCGCCTGATCGGAGAAGCCCAGCACGCCTGCCGCACCCGTGTGAAATACGCCGGCCGACAGCAGGCCGGTACTGATGTAGCCGGTTTCAAACAGATCATAAAGCTCAAAAAAGCCGCCCAGCGCCAGCAGCGTAATAAAGCGCCACAATCCGGCGGAGGAGGGCAGCGCATCAACGCGTGCGGCTAAGCTGTTACGGGCCGCCGATGAAGCGTGCATCGGCGGCAGGCTGGTGGAGGAGGTGGTCATGTCAGCGTGAACCTCAGGCAGTGTGGAGACGACTCGCAGCCGGTCGGAGGCTTATTAAAATAGTTAACCGTTAGCAAGCGAAGAAAGAGCAGAATAGTCAATTCATCCGCCAATGCCGAGAGCGTCGTTGCTGACGATTTAGCAACATACGTTGCAGGTTTTGCCATTCATCGCAGATCAACTCCGGCAGTTGTGATCAGGCCAGGATCTGTATGAAACTCAGAGCTGTCTCTCAGCCCGGTAACGCGGTAGCAGGCCCGTATGGATGCAAATGACGTAACTGCGCTAGCATAGCCTTGCTTTGTTACCTCTTCTTCATGGATGCAGAAAAGCTGAGCTGAAGAAGCCGACACAATCAGGGAAAGATGAGGTGTAACGTGAGTTTTTTTGACGAGCTTAAAGCATCGCTGAAAGAAGCTGTGGAGATCAAAAACGGTGCCAAAGAGCCAGGTCGTGTTACCCGCTATGCGGTGGCCGACGTGAAGACTATCCGGGCACTCAATCCATGCCCAGATATCCCGCCAGCCGGAAAAGCGAGAAAGCGCCACCGATAATGCCCGCATCGGTGGCACGGTGCCTTAAGGCAATTTCGGCCAGACGCCGGGTCCAATCGGCAGACCCAGCAGATACCACACCAGCAGCAGCACTATCCAGCTGATAAAGAACACCAGCGGATAGGGGAAGATCAGCACGTAATAGGTGCCGAGCTGCGCATCTTTCTGGTAACGCTGCAAAAAGGCGAGAAACAGCGGCAGAAACGGCGACATCGGTGCCAGTGGCAGCACGGCGGAGTCGGCGATGCGGAAAATCATCTGGGCAAAGGCGGGATGGAAGCCGAGCAGCATAAACATCGGCACAAAGACCGGCGCCAGAATCGACCAGATGGCTGAACCGCTGGCGATAAACATGCAGAGAAACGCCGACAGGAACATCAGGCCGAGAAAAGCGGGCGCGCCGCTGACGCCTGCGCTCTCCAGCACATCAGTCAGCCCGATCGCCATGAATTTGCCCATGTTGCTCCAGTTGAAGAACGCCACGAACTGCGACAGCGGAAACACCATCACGATAAAACCCGCCATGCCCTTCATCGGATCGACCAGCAGCTGCGGGATATCATCCGGACGACGGATCTGCCGGGTGACCACGCCATAAGCAATCGCCACCACAAAGAAGAACAGAATGATGATTGGCACAATGCCCTGAATAAAAGGCGAGGGAATAATGGCGCCGGTGGCGGGATTGCGCAGCGGCGCATGTTCCGGCACCACCAGCAGCGCCATCAGGGCGATAAACAGCAGCGCGGCGATCCCGGCAGCCCGCAGACCGCGGTTTTCAAGCGGCGTCAGCGCCGCCAGCTTCTCGCCGTTGCCCTGCCACTTTGGCAGTCGCGGCTCGACAAATTTATCGGTCAGCAGCGCGCCCACAATCGTCAGCACAATCACCGACGTGGCCATAAAGAACCAGTTATCGATGACGCTGACATGCACCGTGTCGCTGACCGCTTTAGCCGCTTCAGTGCTGATGCCCGAGAGCAGCACATCGGTGGTGACAATCAGCAGGTTGGCGGTAAAGCCGGAGGCCACACCGGCAATAGCTGCCAGCAGGCCCGCCACCGGATGACGGCCCACCGCCAGAAAGATCAGTGCGCCCAGCGGCGGCATCACCACCAGCGCGGCATCCGAGGAGATATGGCTGAAAAAGGCGATAAACAGCACCATGTAGCTGGCATAACGGCGGCTGACGCGTGACGCCATCTTCACCATCAGCGACTGGAGCAGGCCGACCTTTTCTGCCAGTCCGGCACCAATCACCAGCGCCAGAATCGAACCCAGCGGGGTAAAGCTGCTGAAGTTCTTAATGATATTAGGCAGGATCCACTGAATGCCTGCGACGCTCAGCAGGTTATTCACCCGGACAATTTCGCCGTTGCTGGGGTTTTTTACCGCCAGGTCCAGCGCGCTGATAACGGCGGTCGCCACCATCAGAACAACAATCAAATAGACAAACAGTAAAAACGGGTTGGGTACTTTATTGCCCACACGCTCGATCCAGCTGAAAAGCCGGCCAGGGCTGCGGTTCCCGGATGTTGCTTCCATGGTATTGATTCTCGTCTTGTGTTCCCCTTATCGGTGGAGGCCCGGTCTGACGCCCGTCGTGATATACAACAGGCGGTGAGTTCAGAGTCGGCTCCGCTGAATCAGGGAAGTGTTTGCACTATTTTTTATAGTGGTCCGCGTCAGAGACACGGCCGTTGGCTCATTCGGCCAGTTTTGTGGGTATGATCCCCGCCGGGATAGGGCAGATATAAGGCTGCGCGGCGCGTACCCGTTCAAACTCGGCCCTGCAGCCAGCCAGTGCCTGCGGATCCGTTAACAGCGTTAACACCGTGGCCGCCATCACTTTACTCGCCAGAAACATCCCCTTATGCCCGATACTGGTGCGACCCTGCGCCACCAGTTGCCAGGTGTGCAGCGGCGTGCCGAAGGTAAAGCAGGGCGCAAAGCACTGTGCGGTCGGCGTTACCCAGCTGACATCGCCGACATCGGTGGAGCCATAAAGCAGCTCACGCGTGACCGCATAGGGCGCAACCTCATCCATAAACAGTTTGTCGCCCAGCTGTTCAGCCCAGGCATACCCGGCTTCGCCACCGGTGCGGGCGACATTGAGCCGGGCATTGCGCAGATCGTCATCGGTCAGGGTGGCACGCAGTTCGGCCGCAAACGCGCGCTCTTCGTCGCTGTAGTCGGGCAAACCAAACTGATGCAAATAACGCTCCATGACCGCTTCCAGCGCGCGATTCGGCACGTAATCCGAGCAGGCTTTGTCAAAACGTACGGTCAGCGTGGTGTCGGTCATCAGCGCTGCACCCCTGGCGATATTGATCACCCGTTCATAAATCGCCTGCGCCTGTGGCAGTTCCGGGGCGCGGATCAGGTAGAGCACCTCCGCATCGGCCTGCACCACGTTCGGCGATACACCGCCGCTGTTGGTGATGGCGTAGTGCAGACGTGCCTCCTGAACAATATGCTCGCGCAGAAAATTGGCCCCGGTATTCATCAGCGTGACGGCATCCAGGGCGCTTCGGCCCAGATGGGGAGAATTGGCCGCGTGCGCCGCAACCCCTTTGAAGCTGAACGCCGCCTGAATATTGGCGAGGGTGCGCAGATTGAACATGCCGCTGAACCCCTCCGGATGCCAGGTCACGGCGGCATCAACGTCGTCAAACAGCCCTTCGCGCACCATAAAAGTCTTGCCCGAACCGCCCTCTTCGCCAGGGCAGCCGTAAAAGCGCACCGTGCCACCCGTGTGATGCTGTTCCATCCAGGCTTTCACGGCGCAGGCCGCTGCAACACCTGCCGTGCCGAGCAGGTTGTGACCGCAGCCATGGCCGTTGCCGTTGGCTTCCAGCGGTTGTGGCCGGGCGCAGCCCGCCTGCTGACTCAGGCCCGCCAGCGCATCGAACTCGCCAAGGATGGCAATCACCGGCTTGCCGCTGCCCGCACTGGCGATAAACGCCGTATCGATGCCACCCACGCCGCGTTCCACTCTGAATCCCTCTTCTGCCAGCGCATCAGAAAGCAGGGCTGACGAGCGGGTTTCGGCAAAGCGGGTCTCCGGTGTGTCCCAGATGGCGTCGCTGAGCGTGCTGAAACGAAGCTGATGACGATGGATATAGTCGGCAATAAAGTCTTCCATCATCGTGAGCCCCTATACTGCGCCTGGTTCAGCGCCAGGGTGGCCAGCAGTGTGATAGCGTCCGGCATGACCCGCTCGTCAAAGTCGAATTTCGCGTTGTGATGGCCCGCCGCCAGCGCGCAGCCAAAAATAACGTAAGAGGCCTGGCCGCCGCGCTCTTTGACTCGCTCCATCATGTAAGTCGCATCTTCTGACCCTGCCGCCTGCGCTTTACGATCGACCACCGAGTCGAAGATACCGAGCGCGTCTGCCTGCTGATGGATGAAATCGACCCACGGCTGCGTCGGCGTACAGCTGCGCGCGGCACCCATCAGTGAAACCTGCTGCTCAACGCCATACATCGCCGCTGCACCGGCAATCACCCGCAGCGCCTGCTGATAAATATCGTCGTTAACCTGATTGGTCACGCCACGGGTTTCGACTTTCAGCAGGGCGCAGTCGGCCACCACGTTACGGCCGGTTCCGGCCTGCAGCACGCCCACGTTGACCCGCGCCACGCCGCCGCTGTGCTGGGTTAAACCATGCAGCGCCAGCGTTGCCTGTGCGGCGGCCAGCAGGGCATTACGCCCCTCTTCAGGACGACCGCCCGCATGGGCACCGACGCCGGTAAAGTGAACATCCAGCTTGGTAGTGGCGAGGAAGCTGTCGCTGCCGCACACCACTTCGCCTGCCGGTACGCCGGTGCCGATATGAATCGCGGTGAAGCGATCAACGTCATCGACCACGCCCGCCGCCACCATCGCTTTTGCGCCGCGCACACCCTCTTCGGCGGGCTGGAAGATCAGTTTAATCGTACCGCTGAGCTGATCTTTCATCGCCATCAGCACCGAGGCGAGACCCAGCCCGATAGTGGTGTGGCCGTCATGCCCGCAGGCGTGCATCATGCCTGCGTTGCAGGAGGCGAACCCTTCACGTTGCGGCAGATGATCGTCAGCCTGGCTCTCGTTGAGATCCAGGGCATCCATATCGACGCGGAAGCCCATCACCGGGCCGGGACGGCCGGTCTCGAGCGTTGCCACGATGCCGCAGAATCCGCCGGAGAAGTGGCTGATCCACTGCGGCAGCGCGCCCTGTTGCAGCGCGCGCGCTTCCTGCTGCTTCAGCACCGCCTCGTCGGGCAAGCCCATCCGCGCGTCAGCGTCGATGACCTCACGGCCCAGCTTCAGTTGATAACCGAGCTTATGCAGCTCTTCAGCGACTAAGGTGGCGGTGCGGAACTCCAGCCAGCCCGATTCGGCATAGTGATGGAAGTCGCGACGCCACTGTTGCAGCTGTGGCAGCCGGGCGCTGACGTGGTCTGAAAGGGGTTTCATCGGCTCTCTCCTCGTTGTTGATTTTTTATGCACTGTTCCGAATCTACACAATGGTATTGACCGGCATAAGATGCGAATATCTTGTGACTGATAAACAACGGTTATCGCAAAATTATGTCTGCCAATCTCAAGCTCCATCAGCTGCGCGCCTTCACTGACGTGGCGCGACAGGGCAGTATCCGGGCGGCAAGCCGTCTTTCCGGGCTGTCACAACCGGCGTTAACCAAAGCGATTCAGGAACTGGAGCGCGAGCTGGGGGCAAAGCTGTTTATCCGCCGTCAGCAGGGCGTAGTGTTAACCGATATCGGTGATAACTTTTTTCGGCATGCCAGCCTGGTGCTGGCAGAGCTGCGGGTTGCCGAAGAGGATATTCAGCAGCGGCTGGGACTGGGTGGCGGTCAGGTGAATATCGGCGTCGGTGGCAGCGTGGCGCGCACCATTATGCCGCAGGTGATTAACCAGTTTCATCGCGAATACCCGCTGGTGAAGGTGCGCATCGTTGAAGGCCAGCTGGTGTCGATGGTGCATGAACTGCGTCAGGGGGCGCTCGATTTCACCATTAATACCTACGATCAGAGCCATCTCGATCAGGAGCTGATGTATGAGCGGATGATGGAGCGCGAGTACAAGGTAGTGGTGCGCAAAGGCCATCCGCTGGAAAAGGCGCGTTCTCTGGCGGAGTTACAGCAGGCGGACTGGACGATGCCAACGCCTAAAGGCAGTTACTACCGCTTGTTGCACGATCTGTTTGGTGAACGCGGCATGGCACCCAAAATCGTGGTGACCTGTGAAACCTTTATGGCCTGCACCAGCCTGGTGGCGCAAAGCGATTTCATCAGTATTCTGTCGGTCGACGTCATTGACGACCCGATTCTGGGCCGGTCGCTGGTGGCGCTGACGCTCGACGAGCCCTTACCGAAAGCGATCTTCTATCTGATCCAGCGCAAAGACACCGCGCTGACGCCGATGAGCAGTTATATGGCACAACTCTTTCGGCGTTATTGTCAATGAAATCAGGGGGTAAAGTCGATCGTCTACACTATAGAGGTACTGTAAAAATCCACCCGACAAATAGAGGTTACGATGCAAGTCAGTCCTTATCTGTTTCTCTATGGCCGTTGTGAAGAGGCTATCGACTTTTATCTGCAGGCGACCGGGGGAGAGCTGCTCTCTAAAATGAAATTTGGTGATATGCCGGATCAGGGTGAGCAGGTCGGCGATCAGTCTGCCGCGCCGCAGCCGCCAGAAAAGATCATGCATGCCCAGCTGCGTATCGGTGACGGTGAGCTGATGCTGAGCGACGGCAATACTGAGAAGCCGCCCGCGTCTGAACATGCCGGTTATGCGGTCAGCCTTTCCACCACTGATGTCGAAAAGGGTAAAGCCTGGTTTGAGAAACTGTCGGCAGGCGGCAAGGTGACAACTGAGTGGCAGGAGACATTCTGGTCGAATGGATTCGCGATGTTTATCGATAAGTTCAACATTCCATGGCGCATCAACGTTGAGAAGCCGCAGGAATAAACGACGTTCAGATGCAGGACTGAGTGGCTAAACCTGCCTCTCAAAAGTTGGCCTGGAGGAGAGCTGGCCTGGAGGCGTTAATGCCCCAGGCCAGTTCTCCTGTGCAACGGGCGTTTTTTTCAGCCGCCCGTCATCATTATCAGAAGTTATAACCCGCTACCAGGTAGTAACCCCAGCCAGTCGATTTCACTTCAAATGGCCCTTTGCCGAAGTTCAGCTCCTGACCATCCGCCCACTGTCCGCCGTTGTGGAAGTAACGCGCCACTGCAGAAATATGCCAGTGATTGTAACCCAGTGACAGAATGTGGCTGGAGGCGATAGAGTTGCTGGTGCGTGATGAACCGCCTTTCTCGTTGAGGTCAGAACCCCAGTCGAAGTTGGTGAAGCCCACATAGCCCAGATTACCGCCCCACAGCGTGGTGATTGGCACGAAGTATTTCACCTTGAAGCGATAGCCATCCCAGCTGTTTTCGTTTGCCGCGCCGTAATTTTCCCACTGATATTTGGCGTAGACGTTCAGCGACAGGCCGACATCGCTGTGCGTATCGATATCGGTGCCCAGACCCATATACCAGGTATTCTGGCGGTTGTCGCTGTTGCGGCCCATATCGTAGATATAGTTATTGGCGAAATACCACTCTTTGAACGGGCCAAAGGCCAGGCTGGTGCCGGTTAGCTTATCGATAGAGAAGCGCGGTTCAATCTCCATAAACATCGGTGAACCGTGGTCGAACACGCCGTTGGCATTGCTGTTGCCCACGCCGAAGAAGTTAGGCACGTCCAGATAGCCGTAGAAATCGAACCACTCTTTCTTCGCAAACGCTTCATATTCCAGATAAACGTCGTTATTAAATTGCGGTCCGAAACGCGTGTGGTAGCTGCCTACCACGTTCACGCTCTGATGCCACCAGTCGGAGACATACTGTGGATCGCTTTCAGCGGCCTGCGCAGCACCACTCAATGAACATGCCAGCACGGCACCTGCTATCAACGTTTTATATTTCATTATTATCAGCCACATGCTTTTGACCGCCGCACACCAGACGCAGTCAGAGAGAAATCGGTCCCTTGATGGGAATGAGGGTTTCACAGCGAATAACAACCCGTTCTTCAGCCCGCGTAGCGTGCCTGTAACAGATCGATAGAAAATAGATTTTGCTCACGTTTGTCAAAAAGTGTTGCATTACAATTCAGCTAAAATGTGACGAACTTCACAATAACGATGTGGATCGAACGGAACCAGGCAACCGTTTACGTTGTCTGGTTCGTGATCAAACAGGCGGGATCAGGGAAGGGTGACGCGAACCTGCAAACCACAAACAGCACCCTGTGGTGTCAGGCAGTTGGTAAGGGCAACGTGGATCTGATGTTTCTGTGCGACGTTACGCACAATGGAGAGTCCCAGCCCGCTGCCCTGGGCTTTAACGTCAGGCGAACGGGTAAAACGGTCGAACGCGCGTTCGATAAAGGATTCCGGCATGCCCGGTCCGTTATCGACAATATCGACCACCGTTTTGCCCGCCACCCGATGCAGCAGCACATCGACCAGGCTGCCTTCCGGCGTGTGCAACATAGCGTTACCAATCAGGTTGTCGAACAGGCTGCGCAATTCAGAACGGCTGGCCTGCAGACGGTACTGCGTGGAGCCATTAAAGCCGATATCAATGCCGCGTTTGTCCGCCACCACCATCAGCTGCTCAATGCTCTCTTTCAGCAGATCTTCCAGTTCAATATGCTCCACGCTGGACACCACGCTCTGGTCATCCTGGCGTGAGACATTGAGTAACTGTGTGACCAGGTGACGGGTGCGCGTGACGCCCGCTTCCAGCTGGCTGAACTGACGGCTCGCTTCGCCTGGCTGAATATGCTGACGCAGGTTTTCCAGCTGTAACGTCACCGCTGTTACCGGCGTACGCAGCTCATGGGCAGCATCTTCCAGGAACTGACGCTGCGACGACCAGGCGTCACGCAGCTTACTCAGCAGCGAGTTGTAAGCGGCTACCAGCGGCAGGATCTCATCCGGTAAGCCCTCAGGTGAAACATTGTGCGGATGATGTGTCTCCTGCGCCGCAATCTGACGTGAAGCGACCTGCAGATCCCGGGTGATCTTGCGCACCACCAGCCAGATCACCAGCAGCGACAGCGGCATCATCAGGATCATCGGAATGATCGCCGACAGCGCCCGCTTAACCATCGAGGCTTTCATGTAGCTGAGGTTGTGCATCACCTGGATGGTTTTGATCTCGCTGCCGGGCATGCCGGGCCGGGTAAAAATACGCCATTCACAGTCGTCGCACTGACCCACATGCACATCGTGATACCCGCGCTGATTTTGCAGCGGGGCCTGCAACTCCGGCCATGAGCTGGCCCGCAACTGGCCCTGATCGTCCCAGAGCTGGACTACAAAGGCGCTCTTTGCTTTATCCGGCGCGATAAGCATCGGCATCAGGGCGGGCATCTGTTTATTGGTAGACCAGGCATCAGCGATTTTCGCCAGCTGATCGTCCTTCATTGTGCCGACCATATCGCCGTAACAGCTGAAGAAATACCATGTGACGCCGCCTATCATCAGCAAATGAATGATCAGCAGCGTAGAGAGAAGTTTGTTGCGTAATGACCGCATAAAGGTGAAAGGTTTCATATTGCCGGAACCCGCCAGCCCAGCCCGCGCACGTTACGGATCACGTCGTTGTCGAGCTTGCGACGCATGCCGTGGATCAGCACATCTACTGCATTGCTGCTGACCTCATCGCCCCAGCCGTAGATACGGTTTTCCAGCTGTTCGCGCGACAAGATCGCACCTGGCCGCTCCAGCAGCGCGTAGAGCAGGGCATATTCCCGCGCCGTCAGCTGCTCGCGCTGGCCTTTGTAGAGTACCTCGCGGGTCATCATATCCAGCTGGACATCGCCGCTGCCCAGCACCGAGTCTGCTGCGCCGTGGCTGCGTCGCGTAATGGCACGCATCCGGGCCATGACTTCCTGGAGATCGAACGGTTTAAGCAGGTAGTCGTCCGCACCGCTGTCGAGTCCCTGTATCCGCTGCGCCACGGTGTCGCGTGCGGTAAGAATCAGCACCGGCGTCGCGTCGCCGCGCCCGCGCGCCCGGCGCAGAACCTGCAGACCGTCATCGCGCGGTAAGCCGAGATCGAGCAGCACGCAGCTGTAGCCGCCTTCGCTCCAGGCATTCTGGGCATAAACGCCATCGCGCACCCAATCTACTGACCAGCCCGCGCCCTGCAGTGCCTGTTGCAGGTTCGCGCCGATCATTTCATCATCTTCAACCAGTAACACGCGCATGGCTGATCTCCTTCATAAAGATAAGAGAGAGTTTACTCACCAATTGTTAGGCCAGAATTATCCGCCGTCATACTTCGCGCTGTGGCGGCGTTGGCTGCATCTGCAGTGCTCAATCAGAACCCTACCCGCATTCTTCAAATTAAACGAGAATAAAACTAATGGCTTAGGGGTGAAAATGTTGATGCTTTCAGGAATAAGTAAACGCTATCCTGAATCTGCAGGAATTATGTAACTACACCATTATATGAATAATACGTGTTAAAAATAATTGTTATTCGATAGAGGCTTCACTTCCGCTAATCTGACAATGAATAGGAAATGTTAAAATTATGCAATGAAAATTAACTCTGCGAATGAATTGTGCTAACTGTCACAAAATCACATAAATATTAAAAAGTTTATTAAGACTAATAAGCATAAAAAATCTCATAACTATATTTTTCTGTCAATCTGTTTGATATGATTCGTTTTTCTAAATTTCGGCAAGGATAATAACTATTTGCTCATAGGAATATCAATTGATATAAACGTGCTGGCAATAGAGTTTGCTATCAATAGATAAAGAACAGAAGGAGTTTGTTAAATGAAGAACTTAGAAAATAATCAATGGCTTTTAGTTACTGGTGCAAGCGGTGCATATGACCCTGCTTATGCCGGAGCGTCTTCTCATGCTAGCCAGCATGGTAATAAGTCGGGTGGTTCCAGTAATCTATTTGGGCCGAGTAATGGCGTAGTACAGGTCGTGGCTGCTCATCCTGAAATTGCGGACTGCCTCAATGGTATTCTGGGCGGGATGATTGCTGGTTCAGCAGGTGGGCCGGGCTCAGCTGTGGCAAGTGCCATTGGGGGTGGTATCGGTTCATGTTTTAATAATTCTGGAAACAGCAATGCTGGGAATAGTTTTGGTGGGCAATGTACCTGGTGAAGTTAGTCTCCACGACTAATGACAGCTGAGGGTCTTATGCAAAAAATAGTCTGTTATCTATCTATACTAAGCAGCATATTAGTAGGCGCAATGTTTTTGAGTGGCGCAGGCGTCTCCTATATAGGCTGGTATGCTATGCCAGAAAATGCATCAAAAATGGTGGTTACAATCGCTACATTGACTACGTTTGTTAAAACTGCCATTTCTTTGTGTTCATGGTTTTTCAGTACATCTGGCAGCAGTAAAAAAACTTAAGCGTGGATATTAAATCTGCAGGGGCTTCGGCCCCTGTGATTATTTAACAAAATCAGTAGAGCAGGAGGCTAATACATTTCACCTGGAACTATAAATGGTTCAACAGCGATGCTTTAACAGGATTTGCTCAGAAATAGAGGATTTGTGTGTTGAGCAGAAATTTATTGATAACGTAAAATTTTAGATGCTCCCAGGAACTCATCACCACATCACATCCCGCATAAAAAAATCTCCTGGCTGACTCAGTTTTTTGAAAACATCTCACCTCTTTTTCTTCAACGATCTCACGACTGATTCCCCCCAAAGCCCCGCTGGCCGCGCCTTTCCGCTCCCGTTTCCGCCGTTGCTAATTCTGCGCTAATTTTCTGCTAATTAAGGGATAAATTTTAGCGGGTAGAGTGGCTCCACTGCACATCAGCATCAACAGGAGGAACCATGAATCAGCGCGAGTTTATTCGGAGTTTGCTGGACTGGATTGAGAACAACTTAGGACACGATCTGCATCTGGATGAGGTGGCACGCCGCTCGGGCTATTCGCGCTGGCATCTGCAACGCCTGTTTCGTCAGCATACCGGCTTTTCACTGGCAGAATATATCCGCCAGCGTCGCTTAACCGAGTCTGCACTCAGTCTGCTAAGCAGCAACGAAGCGATATTACAGGTGGCGATGAATTACGGCTTCGATACCCAGCAGGCCTATACCCGCACCTTTAAAAACTACTTTATGATGACGCCAGGCCAGTTGCGCCGTCAGCGTCGCGTCGAGCCGGATCGGTTGCTGTTCCCTCTGGCGATGGCCAGCTGATGCCTGATAAGGCCTTCCCGACATCGCACACAGACGGGAAGGTCGGCCCGCGCTCTGCGCCGCTCTTCTCCTGAACTTCGCCTCGCTTTTTTTGCCGGTCAGCCACAGCGATCCCGCCCGAACATGTTAGTTTGTTGCCAGCCCCCCTTACTGCCGGAGTCGGGAAACATGGAAAATGGCGCGAACTTAACCGCCATGCTGGTATTTGCACGGGTTGTGGAATTACAGAGTTTCAGCGAGGCGGCACGCGCACTTGGCCTGTCCAAATCTCACGTCAGCCGGGAAATTGCCCGTCTGGAGCTGCGGCTCGGTATCCGGCTGCTGCAGCGTACTACCCGGCGGCTGGCACTGACTGAGCTGGGTCAGGCTTACTATCCTTACTGTGTGAGGATGCTGGCTGAAGTGCAGCGCGCCGAGGCGTTTGTGCAGCAGGTGCATCAGCAGCCCACTGGGCATGTCAGGCTACAGGCGCCCGTCACTTTTGGCTGCCAGTGCGTGGTTCCCGTTCTCAATCGTTTTCTGCGCCGCCATCTGCATATTAACGTCGATCTCGATCTGACCGATCGCAATCACGATCGGCTGGACGATCAGGTCGATCTGGCGATTGTGATCCGATCCCGATCGCCGCAGCAGGGCAATTTCCGGGTACTGAGCGATATCGAGTGGGGACTTTATGCCGCGCCCGCTTACCTGGCGCAGCGACCCGCCATCACGCATCCTGAGATGTTGCCGCGCTACGACCTGCTGCTGTTTCATGGTCCGGCGCACACCGCCGCACTGCCGTTCCGCCGCGATAAACAGCGGCTGGCACTGGACGTGCGCAGCCGCTTTCGCGCCAATAACAGCATGGCGCTGCTCAATGCCGCACTGGCGGGCAGCGGTATCGCCTATCTTCCGTCCTACATGGCACAGGAGGCGATTGCGCGTGGCGACATTCAGCAACTGCTGCCGGAGTGGCAGATGGATCGCCTGCAAAGCTATCTGCTGCTGCACAACACGCCTGAACCGGCGTCACCGGTGACACTGCTGTGCGATACCCTGATTACGGCGCTGAATCCGAACTGATTGTTGCCTGCTGACAACAATCAGCGCCACAAAGTAACTATCCTGCGATGACTGTTGTTCATCCGCTACGCCGGTTAGCCTGTATCCCTGATCATTCAACGGATATTTACATGCAACAGTTACCCGAAACGGCAGAGTTTCAGCACTGGCGACGTAACTTAGCGGTCTGCGTCGTCGGCTCTTTTACCACCATCGTGGCGATGACGCTGCTGCTGCCATTTCTGCCGCTCTATGTGCAGCAACTGGGCGTTGAGCAGCCCGCGGCCATCGCCCGCTGGTCCGGGCTGGCCTATGGCGCGACCTTTTTCAGCGCCGCGCTGACTGCGCCGCTGTGGGGCAGGCTGGCTGATCGCTACGGTCGTAAGCTGATGCTGATCCGGGCCAGCCTGGGAATGGCGATTGCGATGTCGCTGATTGGCATGGCAACCGCGCCGTGGCAGCTGGTGGCGCTGCGGCTGCTGGCCGGGCTGCTGGGTGGCTACGCATCGGGATCGACCATTCTGGTGGCGGCGCAGACGCCAAAAGCGCAGACCGGCTGGGCGCTGGGCATCCTGTCATCCGGTATTATGGCAGGCAACGTAGTGGGACCGCTGCTGGGTGGCGCTTTACCGCCGCTGATCGGCATTCGTCAGACATTCTGGCTGACCGGTGCGGTCATCTTTCTCGCCTTCCTCGCGACCACCTTTTTACTTAAAGAGCAGCCACGTGCTGCTGCGACGTCGCGTGCCAGCCAGCAACCGCATCCTGAAGCAGAACCGGTGAATCACACACTGGTGCGGCTGATGTGGCTCTCCGGCATGTTGCTGATCTTCGCCAGCATGTCGATTGAACCCATTATTACGCTTTACGTGGGCGAGTTCGTGCAGGGTGACCATCAAATCACGATGATCGCCGGCCTGGTGATGTCTGCGGCGGCGCTGGGCACGGTGCTGGCAGCACCCCGACTGGGTCGTCTGGCCGATCGGGTAGGGCACTGGCGGGTTCTGACCGGCGGATTACTGGTCAGTGGGCTGTTGCTGATCCCCCAGGCGTTTATCACAGCGGCCTGGCAACTGGTGCTGCTGCGTTTTCTGATGGGGATGGCGCTGGGCGGATTGATGCCGTGCATTACGGCGATAATCCGTCATAACGTGCCCGGTTCACAGGTCGGGCGGATGCTGGGGTATTCGACGTCGGCGCAGTATATCGGCCAGGTCAGCGGTCCGTTGTTCGGTGGGCTGATAGGTGGGACGTTCGGGATGCGGCCAGTGTTTCTGGCAACCTGTGTAGTGATGCTGTTTTGCGCGTGGCTCAACTGGCGTGAGATGAAAAAATAGCGCAAAAAAGGCGGACCGGAGTCCGCCTTAGGCTATTCACAGCGTCGTGAATTATTTCTGGTCTGGCAGTGCGTAAGCAATCACATAATCGCCCAGCTTAGTACCAAACGAACCGTGACCGCCTGCCGCGATGACAACGTACTGCTTGCCATCTACTTCATAGGTCATTGGGGTCGCCTGGCCGCCTGCTGGCAGACGTGCCTGCCACAGCAGCTCGCCGGTATCGGTGCTGAACGCACGCAGGTAGTTATCTGCGGTCGCGCCAATGAAGAACACCTTACCAGCGGTGGTGACAGGACCACCCAGCATCGGCATACCCATTTTGAACGGCAGCGGAACCGGCGCGCTATCGCGAACGGTACCGATACGCTGTTTCCACACTACGTCGTTGGTCTTCAGATCCACCGCGGAGATGTAACCCCAGGCAGGCTGTTTACATGGCAGACCAAACGGTGACAGGAACGGATTCAGCTCGACGCCATATGGCACGCCATACTGTGGCTGAATACCGGTTTCCGTACCTGAACCACCCTCTGCGCCTTTCGGCGGCTCAATCGGATTGCCCGGGCCACGTGGAATCAGCTTCGAGACAAACGGCAGCGCCATTGGGTTAGCAATCGCAATCTGACGATGTGGATCGACGGCAATACCGCCCCATTCGAACATACCGAGATTACCCGGGAACACCAGCGTGCCCTGCTCTGATGGCGGGGTGAACGGACCTTCATAGCGCAGGCGCTTGAAGATCACGCGGCACACCAGCTGGTCGAACATCGTCGCGCCCCACATGTCCTTGTCCGTCAGGTTCTGTTTCGGACGGAAGGTCAGCTCAGAGTAGGGCTGAGTAGCGGCAACGTGGTCGCCTTTTGCAGCACCCTGTGGCACTGGCGTTTCTGGCGCAGGGACCACTGGCTTGCCGGTACGGCGATCCAGGACAAAGATGTTGCCGGTTTTCGCTGGCGCGTAAACCACCGGTACGGTGTTGCCATCTTTATCGGTGATGTCAGCCAGGGTCGGCTGCGACGGCAGATCCATATCCCACAGGTCGTGATGCACAGTCTGATAAGACCAGACCAGCTTACCGGTGGTGGCATTCAGAGCCAGCACGCTGCTCGCATAGCGTTCCTGCTCTGGAGTGCGGTTACCGCCCCAGATATCCGGTGTGGTCACGCCCATTGGCAGATAAACGGTATCCAGTTTCGGATCGTAAACTGCCGGTGCCCATGAATTCGGTGAGTTCATGGTGAAGGTGTGTTCATCAGCCGGAATGGCATTTGGGTCTTTCGCGCCTGGATCAAATACCCACAGCAGTTTGCCGGTATTCACATCAAAACCACGGATCACGCCTGACGGCTCGCGGGTTGAGAAGTTATCGGTTACTGCACCGGCCATTACGATGGTGGTATTGGTAATGATTGGCGGCGAGGTCGGCTCATACATACCCGCAGTCGTAACAGGCTGTTTGTGTTGCAGATCCAGCTCGCCATTGACGCCAAATGTCGGGCAACGTTCGCCGGTCTCTGCGTCCAGCGCAAACAGACGACCATCGTTGACAGGCAGATAGATACGACGAGAGCAGAGAGCAGGCTGCGTATTCGCTGCATCGGCTGCTGCCGGCACTTCGTGGTAAGAAACACCGCGACAGGTCACGTGCTGGAAGGTTGGATTCACCTTCATGCCCGGATCAAATTTCCACTTCTGCTTACCGGTGGCCGCATCCAGCGCAAACAGAATCTGGTGTGGCGAACAGAGGTAAAGCGTGTCGCGGATTTTAATCGGGGTGACTTCATCGGTGATTTCACCTGGGTCGTCAGGCCCTTTCATGTCGCCCGTCTGGAACTGCCAGGCAACCTGCAACTCTTTCACGTTCTGGTGGTTAATCTGCTTCAGCGGCGAGAAACGGGTTCCCTGCTGATCGCGCGCATAAGCGGGCCAGTCAGCATCAGGAATGTTACTCAGCGGCGCAGCCTGCGGGGCGTTGTCAGCGGTTTCTGGCACTGAACCGTTTATCACCTGCGGATCGTTAAACACCGCATAGGTCAGCACGATAGCACTGGCAACCAGCGCTACAGCCATGGTCCCCAGCGCGGCTTTACTGCCCGCGTTGAAGCTGCGATAAACAAACGGCAGGATCAGCCAGACACCAAAAATCACCAGCACATCGGTGCGCGGTGCCAGTGCCCAGAAGTCTGTACCCACTTCCCATACACCCCAGATCAGGGTGCCGATCAGCAGTAGCGCATAGAGAACCAGCGCGGTGCTTTTGCGACGGGAAAGCAGATAGGCGGTGATAAGCATCACCACACCGCCGAAAACGTAATACCAGGAACCACCAATGGCGGCTAACCAGCCACCGCCAATCAGCATAAACGCGCCCGTCAGTACTGCGAACAGCACTGTCAGGAAACGAATTACGCCAAAAGATGAGGAGTTTTTCCCCATAATATCGACCTCGTTTCGTTGCCATAAAACACACGAAAACAACCAGATAGGCTGTTTCCAGTTATCAAGTACAAATGATTAGGGTGTTCTGAAGTATCTCTTCCGTTAAGACAGACGGTCCCTTTGTGTTAAATGTTATAGCAAAATCAGATCAAGATTTGATTTTTTTAGCTTAAATCGCTTAACAACCGGAATAATACGACATTTTATGGGGGATTAAAGGACGTTAAGCGCACCGCCGTGTGCCCTTAACGCCGGAAGGCAGGATTTGTGAATCAGCAGCTAATAAGATCGCCATCCGAGCGTTGCTGTTGCCAGCCGCTGATATTTATCTCAGCAAACTGCTCAGCCGTTAAAGTCGGCGTATGACTTCGTACGATGACCTCTGCCCCTTTTTCACGAAATGTCGCCATAAAAAAGGGAAAGGTAAATTTTTCATAATTGTCATTAAAGAACGCTTCGTTTAAAACAATCCCTGAAAAAGGGAAAGATTCCAGCAGTCGCCAGTCTGCTCCCGGCGGCGCAAAATCATAAAGCCAGAAATCAAATTTCTTAGTTAATTCAAGTAGTGGCGCATAATGTGCCGCTAAACTGGAATAATTAATTCCAATCCGGATTCGCCCATTCTGTAAATGTGAATAAGCGTCCGGTACCGCAATCATTCCCCGTAATCGCATATCATCGATGGGAATAATCATTAATGCTGCTTCAGTGGCAATTTGATTGTGTAATGAAATAATGTTGTTTGTATTAAGTGTATTTCTGCTTTCCTGATTTTGCTGAAGATAAGGCACGCTATAGCAAATGCCAGAGACATTACGCTTAACGTGATGGATAGGTTCAGTAACATAGGGGTTATATAAACTGTTTTTCATTATCTCTATGAAATGCAATAAAAAAGGATTTGTTGATAATTGATCATATAAAAAGTCGCATTTTTTTAAACGCGTGAATAAATATAGATCATCTGCTTAATCCAAATCATCCTTTTGTTGCCTGCGAAAGTAAATAAACCCATTAGCAAAGAGAACATAATTCCTTTGGCGTCTGATGATGTGCTGGAATATATTCAATAGTCGGGACCAATAGGCTGGTAATAGTCAGGAGAGGTCGGATGCGCCTGTGCCGGACAGTATGCGTTTTGTTGTGCAGAGAGCCAGGGCTGGAGCCGCAGCCATTCAGGTCTCATCCGGTCTGTTAATTTAACATCATCAATAACCACACCAATAACACCGCGCAACGATGCGGGCTTCCTCACCTGATTTGGGATAAGACATGGGATTTATGGCATCAACAGCAGAAGAGTCGCTGTGGCGACATCGGACATTTGTCGCGTTCTGGCTGGCGCGCACCTGCTCATCATTTGGTTTTCAGATGTTCTCGGTGGCAATCAGCTGGCAGATCTATGCGCTGACCAACAGCGCAATGGCGTTGGGGATGATTGGCCTGATGCAGTTTCTGCCGTCGGTATTGCTGGCGCTACCTGCAGGTCATCTTGCGGATCAATATGACCGGCGGCGCATTGTGCTGCTGGGGCAGCTGGTGGAATTTGCTGCGCTGGTGGCATTAGTGGTGCTTACCTTATTCCATACCGCTGACAAGACCGCGCTGTGGGGACTGGTGTTTATGATTGCGGTGGCGAAGGCGCTGGAGTGGCCTGCAATGTCCTCAATGCTGCCGTCGCTGGTGCCGCCTTCGATTCTGGCGCGCGCCATGGCGATGAACTCGGTAGGGGGCCAGGCGGCGGTGATTGTCGGGCCGACGATGGGCGGGCTGCTTTATGTTGCCGGGCCGCATGTCGTATATGGCGTTTCCGGACTGTTTTATCTGATTTCGCTGACGCTGGTGAGTCTGCTGCGCTATGAGCGTCCGGTGCAGGCTCGTCTGCCAATGAATATGAAGAATCTGTTTGCCGGGATTCACTTTATCCGTGAGCGCAAGGATGTGCTTGGGGTGATTTCGCTCGATCTGTTTGCGGTGCTGCTGGGTGGCGCGACGGCACTGTTGCCGATTTTTGCCAAAGATATTCTGCATACCGGGCCGTGGGGATTGGGAATGTTGCGCGGTGCGCCGTCGGTGGGCGCCTTGCTGGTCGGCATCTGGCTGAGCCGTCACAAGCTGGACAAGCATGTCGGGATGATTATGTTTGGCTCGGTGGCGGGATTTGGCGTTGCCACATTGGTGTTCGCGCTGTCCACGCAGCTGTGGCTGTCGCTGATTGCCCTCTGTGCGCTGGGGGGCTTTGATATGGTGAGTATGGTGATCCGGGGTGCGCTGGTGCAACTGGATACGCCGGATGCTATGCGGGGACGGGTGAATGCGGTTAACGCGATTTTTATCAATACGTCGAATCAGCTGGGCGAGTTTGAGTCTGGGTTGCTGGCAGCCTGGATGGGAGCGGCACCCGCGGCAGCGATTGGCGGCATCGGTACGCTGATTGTGGTGGCGTTGTGGATGACGTTGTTTCCGCATCTGCGGCGGCGTCAGAAGCTGGAGAATGAGGTGGATCCAGTTTAGGACTGGCGTCGGGGCTGGTTGGATTGGCTGAGGGGATTTGTGCGGTTATGGACTGCGGTGCACGCTCAGGGAACATACGCCTTTCGCAAAGACGCAAAAGACGCCATCCCTGGCCCGCTATGCTCTGCTACAGGCGTATGCTCCCATCGCTTTGAGTCTGATCGTCGCCTCAGGCTGTGGAGCAGGTAGGTGAAGATGATTGGGTCACTGGAGGGAATTGTGCGGTTGTTGAATTGCGCGCAGGCGTATGTCCCCATCGCTTTAAGAATGCAAGTAGCCTCAGGCTGGAGAGAAGGGAAAAGACGTTGGCTGAGCGTTGGGCAGAGTTATTACGGTGGCGCTCACCATCAATAATGTCACTGGCCCGAAGGCCAGTACAGGAAGTTACCAGTCATACTGCCATTCAAAACCCGGAGTCAGAGGGGGTGTCTGACCCGCAGGATGGGCCCATCAGGTCCCGGTTTTTCCCAGGTTGGCGTCAAATGTTAGCCAGCTTTCACGCATGTCCACAACGCTGCGGGTTTTGCGCGCCTCATCGATTTTTATGGCGGTGAGGCCCGCTTCCAGCGCGTCCACCACTGAAACTTTCAGCGGTGTTCCCTGTTTAATATGTTTAACAATCTCTTCTGCCATCAGCGCATCTGCGCCGTAGTGACCGTCATACGCATTGCCGCTGTAGGCGGTATCGACCTCTTTTTCACCGCTGCGCGCGTTATGTACGCGGAAGTAGTTTCGTACAAAGTCGCCTTCTGCCATGCCGTCCGTGCCCATCACACAGAAACGGCGGAACTCATCCGGAACGTTCAGGTTGGCATGGAAAGCCAGCGTCGCGCCGCCTTCGTACTCAATCAGGGCGGTCTGGTAGTCAACAATATCGGCGTCGCTGTCGAAGACCGCATCGGTGCTCGACCAGCCACTAGGCTTCACGTGATAAAGCTCTGACTCAGCGGTGATCGCTCCCTGTGGTGCATGCGCCGGGGTAAAGGATTTCCGGCCACCAAAGCTGGCGACGCGGATCGGACGCTCCTGCAACAGGCCCTGATAGAGGTCGATATCGTGGCAGCACTTCTCCAGAATGTACGGACCGGCATACTTCTCCAGACGCCGCCAGTCGCGCTGAAAGAATGCGCCGTGATAAGGCTTGATATGTTCTGTCGCCTCAATCGAGGTGATCTCACCCAACTGGCCCGCATCGCGTGCCGCCAGCAGATCGTGATAGAGCGGGGAGTAGCGCAGCACCAGGCCGACCAGAATGCGCGCTTCGCCATACTGACGCACCAGCTTCGCCATCTCCATGGTCTGCTCTTCATTGATCACCACCGGCTTTTCGGTAAACACCGTGTAACCCGCTGCCAGCGCCTGACCCACATGCTCCAGATGCAGAAAGTTGGGAGAGCCCACCAGCACCACATCCATTCCGCCGTGCTCCAGCAGCGCGTCGATGGACGCAAAGGCCTGGCCGGGCGCGATACCAAAGCTGTGCAGATTAGGCAGTCCGGCGGGTGCCGGATCGTAATAACCCACTACCGAGAAGGCGTCGTCGGCTTTGCTGAACTCTTTGATCACGTGGGACAGTCGAAAGCCGAGACCGATAATGCCTACTTTCATGTTAAACCCCTGCTCCTGAAATCGCATGATGCATAGCCCGCCTGTGATCGGGCGCGCCTGTTGATAATCTGACCACCAACTTATTACGACAGAAAAACTAATGTCAATAACGCACTGCGCGTTTTGCGAGGGTTTTTTTGTTATCATCATGTAAATTAAACAAAAAGTGTCGATATATTTTTACCATATTTATTTGTTATTGCGATTTAAGTTTTTTTATCCTATCGTTCGCTCATTATGGCTATAACCCAAAATCGGGAAGGAAGCGCGTGCAACCACACTATCTTCTTGGCATTGATGGCGGCGGTACACAGTGTCGCGCGCGGTTAACCGACCTGCAGGGCCACGTGCTGGCGGAAGCCACTGGCGGGCCAGCCAACGTCTGGTCAGACTATGACGCGGCGCTGACCTGTGTCGGACAACTGATTGACCGGGTATTGTCACAGGCGGGATTAGCCCCGGAGGCGCTAACGCAGACCGCGCTGGTGGCCGGATTAGCGGGTGCGAATGTCGCCTCGGTGCAGGCGCGGCTCGCCAGCTGGCAGCCCGCCTGCGCGGCGTTACAGGTGGTCAGCGATGTGGAGATCGCCTGTGCGGGTGCGCATGGTGGCGCTCCTGGCGCTGTCTTTATCATCGGCACAGGTAGTCAGGGCGCGGCCTGGGATGGCGAACGCTTTACGCTGCTTGGCGGCTGGGGCTTTGCCCTGTCTGACCAGGGCTCGGGCGCAGAACTGGGCCGTCGTGCGCTGCGTCTGGCGCTGCTGGCCCATGAGTCAATTATTATGCCGACTGCCTTTACCCGGCAGTTGATGGCGCAATTCAGTGACAGCCCGGAAACGATGCTGCTCTGGACGCGCTCAGCGACGCCTGCTGACTGGGCACGCGTGGTGCCACAGGTTTTTGCGGCCGCCGACGCGGGCGATGGTCACGCTCAGGATCTGCTGCATCAGACCGCAGCAGATATCGGTCTGATGGTCTGCCGTCTGATTGCGTTGAGCAGCGGACGGGTGGCGCTGATGGGGGGCGTGGCGACGCCAATACAGCGCTGGCTGGATGACGATATTCAGGCCCGGCTGGTCACGCCGCAGGGCGATGCCCTGAGCGGGGCGCTGATACTGGCGCAGCAGCTGACGCCTGTCCGATACCCGATCTGAAACTGGCTGAACCTCTTCTGCCAGATAACCCGAGGAATTTATGACCGCTCCCAACGTAACCGCGCGCATTCTGCGGTTGATTGTTGAAAATGCGCCGATCAGCCAGTCAGACCTGAAAGTCCGTAGCGGACTGAGCATGTCGACCGTGTCGCAGGCGACTAATCGGCTGCTGGCACAGGAGATTGTGCAGGAGCTGGGGCTGCGTCGCGTGTCGATGGGACGGCCAAAAACGCTGCTGGGACTCAATCCCGATCGCGCCAGCGTGATTGGCATTCAGCTCAATGCAGAACGCAACCTGATCGTCATGACCGATCTCAGCGGCAATCTGCTGGGCGAGCAGCAGATGCCGAAAGGCACGCTGACACCGCGCCAGCTCGGCGATGCGCTGGCGAAGTTCCTGCGAGGTGTCGAGGAGAAGCGGGTCGGGGCGATTGGCCTGGCGCTGTCGGGCCTGGTTGATGCTGAAAACGGCTACTGCATCCGCTCCAAAGTGCTCGACTGGGATAATGTCCCGATTGCACGTCTGCTGGAAGAGCGTTTCTCGCTGCCGGTCTTTATCGAGAACGACGCCAACGCGATGGCGATGGCGGCGCTGGTGTTTGGGCAGCTCGGTAATGCCCAGTCAGCGGTAATCGCCACCTACGGTAAAGGGATCGGTGCAGGCATCATCCTGAATCGTCAGCTCTATCGCGGTCGTCATGGCAAGGCAGGCGAGATCGGCAACGGGCTGGTGGGTGATGGCTCGCTGCGCCTGCTGGAAGATGTCGCCTCATCGCGCGCCATTCTGCAGCGGCTGGCGGAGCAGGAACCGATGGAGGGCCTTACGTTGCAGGCGCTGGATCAGCGACCAACGCCCGAGGTGCTGGCGGTGCTGGAAGAGGCAGGGCGCGAGCTGGGGATTTCGCTGGCGAACCTGTCAGTGGCCTACGATCCGGACGTGGTTTATCTGGCGATGGAGCCGCACATGGCATCACGCATTCTGCTCGATCACATCACTCAGAGCTTCCATGCATACCGGCTCAAACTGACGCCGCACATGACGCCGTTGCAGTTCCTGACGGAATCGAACCGGATGTGGGCGCTGGGCGCGGCGGGTTTTGCCGTCAACCGGCTGCTGGATCTGCTGGCGGCGCAGGCCGATGAAGAGCCGGTCACCTGAGTTATCCCTGGAATAAAAACGGGCGCTAAGCGCCCGCCAGACTGCTGACAAACCCAAGTCAGGGTGAGTCTGGCAGCCATGAATAAGCGCAATGCGCAGGGAGCACGGTCAGAGGAGGAAAGCGTCCCGCGGCAGGGACAAAAACGCCAGGCGTTTTTGAACAACGCAACGCGTTGGCCCGGTTACGGGCGCACCTCAGGGATGAGGTGCGTAATCGCGCGGGCCGGGCATGCCATGGATGGCGGTTTTTGCGTCTTTCCGATCTGACCGTGTTCCCTTCGCAGGCTCGGTCTTACCGCTATCGAGCTGGACTTTGTCAACAATCTCACGGGCGCTTCGGCGCCCGTTTTTATTTCCGCGTTTGCCTTAGCGCAGGCGCAATCCCTGCTCATCAAACAGCAGGCAATGCGCGGCAGAAAAGCCCAGTTCTACCTGTGTGCCCATATCGCGCGTGGTTGCTTCGCGCTCTTCCACCACCAGCATCTGCTCGCGCCCGATATCCAGGTAGAGATAGTTGGTGTGGCCCAGCATCTCGCCATAGGCCAGCTCGCCGTGGAAGCGCAGTGCGTCCGGCGTCTGCGCGGCGGGCTGGAAATGCTCAGGACGAATGCCCAGCGTCACGGTCTGGCCCTCACGACAGTCTGCGGCGATTTTCAGCACCAGGCCCTCAATTTTCAGTTCCGGCACCCGCAGTTGCACTTCACCCTCGCCGGTGGCGCTGATTTCCGCCCGCAGGAAGTTCATTTTCGGTGAGCCGATAAAGCCAGCGACAAACAGATTATCCGGATCGTGATAGAGCGTCAGCGGTGCGCCGACCTGCTCAATGCGGCCCTGACGCAGCACCACAATGCGGTCAGCCAGCGTCATCGCCTCCAGTTGATCGTGGGTCACATAAATCATCGTGTTACCGAGCGAGGCGTGCAGCCGGGCGATCTCAATGCGCATCTGCAGGCGCAGTTCAGCATCAAGGTTAGAGAGCGGTTCATCGAACAGGAAGATACGCGGATGACGAATAATCGCCCGGCCTATCGCCACACGCTGCCGTTGTCCGCCAGAGAGCGCACGCGGCAGGCGATCAAGCAGTTCGGTGAGATGCAGACGGGCTGCCGTCTGAGTGATCGCCTCGTTGATCTCCGCTCTGGACTTTTTCATCACCTCCAGCGGATAGGCCAGATTGCCGCGCACCGTCATGTTGGGGTAGAGCGCATAAGACTGGAACACCATCGCGATGCCACGCTCGGTGGCGGGCTGCTGCGTCATGTCCTGCTCCTCAATCAGCAACTGTCCGCTGCTGATCTCCTCCAGCCCGGCGATCATCCGCAGCAGCGTCGATTTGCCGCAGCCGGATGGCCCGACAAACACCACAAATTCACCGCTGTTAATCGTCAGGTCGATGCCATGAATGACATTAACGTGTTCATACGACTTCTTCACATTCTGCAAGCGCAGGCTGGTCATCGGCTACCTCACTCAGAGTAACTGGCCCATGTAGATGGCATTGCTGCGCAGGATAGGGGTAAACCCCATGCGCGCATAGAAGGCACAGACCTGCTCGTTCTGCAGGCTGACGCCAAGATGGACACCGCTGACGCCCGCCGCCCGCAACGCCGCCAGCTCATGCTCAATCATCCGGCGACCCCAGCCGCCTTTCTGCGCCGCCGGCAGGAGGTTGATATGCAGATGCGCGGGCCACTGCGTCACCAGCGTGTCAGCAGCCTGGTCGGGATGACGTATTGCGTCGAGCACTTTGCTGTCGAGCGGGGCGCTGGCGCTGCGATCACGATACTTATCCTGCAGCTGCGGCCACCATTCGGCCTGAAGCTGTGCTTCAAACGCGCGGGTATCGGGCGCGGCGACGACATAACCCTGCACCTCACCGTCCCGCTCCAGCACAAAAGCAAAGTCAGGCGCGAAGCGCGCATAGGGCACGGCAAAACGCTGGCCGGGATAGTCGGGATCGGAGTAGAGCGCGCGGGCATCGCTGCCTGCATCGGCTGTTTCCAGGCAGATGCGGTAGAGCGCCGGGTAGTCCGCCGGCGTGGCCGGACGAATGACACTTTGATTCGCCATGGTGAATTCTCGTGAGTGAGGGAACCGGTCAGGGATTGAACAGATCCGCAGATGAAAGTTACGTTAATGAAAGTGGACTTAGTTTTCAAGATAGAATAATTACCTTATCGCACTAACGCAGGCGGTTCGGCAATGTTTAGCGGCGTCAGGATGCACAACTGTGATCGCCAACACGTCAGGAGCGCCGCGGCTGGCCAGCGTTTTAAGGCCGTCCGGAAGGGAAAAGTGTGAGCGTGATAGGATTTTCATATGTTTTATCAGGACGTTATTTTGCGATTATTGTACTGGTATCTCCTGCTATTGAAAACGTGACTGGCGACGTGCCGCCAGGGTTAATCGTCTGAAAGCCAGCGCGGTGTGCTGAATTTCACGCCATGTCGCTGTTTATTTGCGCGTGCTCACAGCGTTGCAATTCCCACTGCAGGCTGTTTGACTTTATTTTTCTATTAAAGTAAGTATGGGTGAGTGCGTTTGTGTGCGGCTGCAGCCTGCAGGATGTCAGGCGGTGAGATGAAAGGATGCCGATCCTGGTCTGAAGAAGGTGAGCATAATGTCTGTTTCCTCCGTTCGTTCGTTCCGAATTCGCAATGTGGGTCGGCTGCTGGCAGCAGGCCTGCTGGCGGGCAGCGTTTCTCATGCCGCTCACGCCGCTGTTACTCTGAATGAGTGGGATATCTACAACTACCCGGAGCAGACTGCCGCGGTGGATGAAGGGATTAAAGAGTTCTCCCAGCAGAATCCCGGCATCGTGATTAACCGCTCAGTTCACTCTTTTGAAGATACCCGCATTCCGCTGAAGCTGGCACTGACTGCCGGTGATGGCCCACAGATCGCCCAGGTCAATCAGGGCGGCGGTGATATGGGGTCGCTGGTTAAAGATAAGCTGCTGCTGCCACTCGACGGCTATGCCGCCAGCTACGGCTGGACCACGCGCTTCCCGGACTCGATTCTGAAACGTAATCGCTGGTCAGACAGTGGCGAGTTCGGCAGCGGCAAGCTTTACGGCGTCGCCAGTCTGGGCGAAATGGTCGGTCTCTATTACAACAAAGCGCTGCTGGATAAAGCGGGCATTGCGGTACCGAAAACGCTGGCCGAGCTGGAAAGTGCCATGGCGAAGCTGAAACAGCAGGGCACCGCACCGATGATGCTGGGCCTGCTCGATGGCAACATGGGCCAGCAGCTGCTCAGCACCCTGTGGCAGGCGCAGATTGAGAGCCACGACCGCAAGACGCTGGATAATCTGATTTACGATGTGGGCGGTACCTTCAAAGACAGCAAGCTGGTCAATGCCGCCACCATGATGAAGAGCTGGACCGACAAAGGGTACTTCTTCCCTGGCTTCCAGGGCATTGGTCACGACGATGCGGCGACGCTGTTCCAGAACGGCCAGGCCGCGTTCCTCGTCAGTGGCACCTGGTATCTCGGCCAGTTTAAAGACAACAAGGATATTCACTTTGCCGCAATGCCTGCCGGTGAAGGCGTGAAACAGCCGCTGATGGTGGGCGGGACCGATCTGGCGTTCTCGATTACCAGCACCGCCAAAGGCAAAGATCAGCAGGAGGGCGCGGCGAAGTTCATCAACTATATGGTCTCGGATGCTATGGCGAACCGCTGGCTGAAAGTGGGCTTCCTGCCGGCCAGTACTAACAAGGCGGCCAAAATGCCGGCGGACAATCCGCTGCTGGCGGAGGCGTATCAGGTCTGGCTGACGCTCAACGACTATGACGGTTTAGGCCACTATGTGGACTGGGCCACGCCGACCATGAATGCCGAGCTGAATCAGAACGTCCAGCTGCTGCTGGCGGGTCGTCAGACTGCCGATCAGATGGTGGCCAATTTTGATAATAACTATCAGCGTTACCTGAAAACCCTGAAGCATTAAGCCGGAGGCCCGGCGCACAGCCGGGCCTGAGCATCGTTCTGAACCACGAGTAGGGTTATGTTGAATTTAAGCGGCTGGCGTAATTTTCTCTATGTTCTGCCTGCGGTGCTGGTCTATGCGGTGTTTCTGCTGTTCCCGCTGCTGGCCTCACTGGGTATCAGTTTTACTGAATGGGACGGCACCTCGCTGCCGGTGTTTAGTGGCATCAGTAACTACCTGCGGATGTTCAGCGATCCGGTCTTCTGGATTGCGCTGGGCAACAACGCCATCCTGATGCTGTTCTATACCCTGTTGCCGATTGGCGTCGGCCTGCTGCTTTGCAGCTTTCTCTATGACACGCGCAACAACAACGAACGCAGCGTGCTGCGCATTCTCTTTTTCCTGCCCTACATTATGCCGATGGCGGTATTGGGCGTGGTGTGGCGCTGGCTTTATAATCCGGCCTTCGGGCCGATCGACCAGATATTACGCGCGATTGGGCTGCCACAGCTGGCGCTCTCCTGGCTGGGTGATTTTACCTGGGCGCTGCCCGCCGTGGGGCTGGTCGCCACCTGGTACTTTTTTGGCTTCTGTCTGGTGCTGTTTATGGCGGGCCTGCAGCGTATGGACCCATCACTGCTGGAAGCCGCCGATCTGGATGGCTCGTCACGTCGCCAGAAGTTTATGCGCATCACGCTGCCTGGCCTGCGGCCCGAACTGCGGATTGCCCTGCTGCTGACGGTGATCGCCAGCCTGAAAGCCTTTGACCTGGTCTATGTGATGACCCAGGGCGGGCCGGGCACCTCCACCATGGTGACCAACATCTTTATGTATAAGCAGGGCTTTGACCTGCACTACTTTGGCTACGCCTCGTCGGTCGCGGTGTTCAGCATGATCATTGTTTTAGGGATTAACTATCTGATCCACCTGGCCTTAAAGGAGCGTTACTGATGCGAAGCACGCCGGTGATTTCACGCGCGCTGATCTGGATCGTGGCGCTGATGACGATTCTGCCTTTTCTGATGGCGCTGATGACCTCGTTTAAAACCCAGATGGAGCTGTTTCAGGGTGTTTTCACGCTGCCCGCCTCGCTGAATTTCAAAAACTACCTGACCGCCTGGCAGCAGGGTCACTTTAACGTCTACTTCCTCAACTCAGTACTGGTGGTCATTCCGGTAGTGCTGTTCAGCGTGCTGCTCGGCATTCTGGCCGGGTTCGGTTTCGCCTGGCTGAAAATCCCCGGTAAAAAAGTCATCGGAGCGATGCTGGCGCTGGGGATGGTATTGCCGAGTGAAGCCTTTATCATTCCGCTCTATCACGAGCTGCGCTGGATGGGGCTGACCAACACCTATCTGGCGCTGATCCTGCCGCAAATTGCCCTGTCGCTGCCCTTTACCACGCTGATGATCGCCAGTGCTTTTCAGCAGGTGCCGAAAGAACTGGTGGAAGCGGCGGTGATGGATGGGGCATCGCGGGTCAAAATTCTGTGGGGCATTCTGGTGCCCGCTATCTGGCCGACCCTGTCAACGCTGGGGCTGCTGCTGTTTATCTGGACCTGGAATGAGTTCCTGATCCCGCTGATTCTGGTCAACAAGGATGAGCTGCGCACGCTGCCGATTGGCATGATGTTTTTCCAGAACAAAAACACCATCGACATTCCGGTGCTGATGGCGGGCGCGATGATTGTGATTATGCCGCTGATCGTGGTGTTCCTGATTTTCCAGCGCAAGTTCATCAGCGGCGTCACCGAAGGGGCCGTGAAGTAATTTGTGAAGTTCCGCACGAAACGGCGCACTGGCGGCCAGACAAAGGTTTGCCGCGCCGTATCGTGCTGCAATTCCTCCTCCTCAACCCTGCGGGAGACGCATGATGCACCTTTCCCTTGCTGATTTTCACCCTGTCGCCGATGGCGAAACCCCGGACACGGCCATGTTGCAACGCGCGATGGATCAGATTGCGGCGGCAGGCGGTGGCCGTCTGACGCTGCCAGCCGGACGTTATCGCAGCGGCTGCCTGAACCTGCCCTCTGATTTTGAGCTGCACCTTGAAGCGGGTGCGGTGCTGATCGCCAGTCCGCGGCTGGCTGACTACCAGGCGGTACAGGCGCTGAGCTGCGCGGAAAAGTCCCACAACGTGCTGCTCTATGCGCTGGGCCAGCGCAATATCACCATTAGCGGCACCGGCCGCATCGATGGCGAGGGTGAAGCCTGGTTTGCCGCTGAGCGGGATGAGCAGGGCTATCGCCTGCCGCGCGCGGACCGGCCGCGCATCATTGTGTTTGAAGATTGCGAACAGGTGACGCTGACCGCCTTTACCATAGTGCAGGCACCGATGTGGACAGTGCATCTGGTGAGCTGTCGCCATGTGCATATCGACCACCTCACCATCGACAACGCCATGACTATGCCAAATACCGATGCGCTCGACATCGACAGCTGCGAAGCCGTGTTTGTCAGCAACAGCTACCTCAGCGCCGCTGATGATGCCATCTGCATCAAAACCACCCATAAACCGGCCGCGCTACGGCGTCCGGCGCGACAGATCATGATCACCAACTGTCTGCTGCGCAGCTACAGCTGCGCCTTTAAGATCGGCACTGAAACCTGGGATGATGTGGAAGATGTCACGGTGACCGGCTGCACCATTTTTGATTCCAATCGTGGCATTGGCATTCTGTCGCGTGACGGCGGCGCGATGCGGCGTCTGCTGTTCAGTAATCTGACTTTTGCCTGTCACCACGCGCCGCCCTGTCACTGGGGTAAAGCCGATCCGCTGCATATTTCGGTACGCCGCCGCGATCCTGCCATCATGCCCGGCATCGTGGAGCAGGTGCAGTTCAGTAACGTTACGGGCGTGGCGGAAGGGGCGATTAACCTGCATGCGGCAGAACCGGGCTGGATACGCGATGTGGTCATCAGCCAGCTACAGATGCGGCAGAGCGTGTCGCCGATGACACAGGGACACTATGATGTACGGCCGCCCTGTAACCCGGACTCTCCGACCGGCATGGGGCTGGATAACGCCTACAAACTTGACCCGAAAACCGGCGAAGCCTTTGGTGTCGAGCGCTATCCCGGCGGACTGCCGGGCCTGTTCGCGCGTGGGGTGGAGAACCTGCAACTGCACAGCCTGGTGATAACACGTCCGGAGCCGTTACCGTCAGGCTGGCACCCTGAGTGCGTGGTGCAGTTGCCGGATTGATTTACAGCGCGGCGGCGATGGCTGCACCGAGCTGTTCGGTGCTGGCGCTGCCGCCGAGATCGCGCGTCAGGTGCTCGCCCGCCGCCAGCGTGCGTTCAGTCGCGTCTAACACCGCATCACCTGCCGCTTTGTAGCCGAGGTGCTCCAGCATCATCGCGCCACACCAGATCTGTCCGATGGGATTGGCGACGCCTTTACCGGCGATATCGGGCGCAGAACCGTGAACCGGTTCAAACAGGCTGGGGAACAGGCCTTCCGGGTTGATATTGGCCGAAGGGGCGATGCCGATGGTGCCGGTACAGGCCGGGCCGAGATCGGAGAGGATATCGCCAAACAGATTGCTGGCGACCACCACATCAAACCAGTCCGGATGCAGCACGAAGTTAGCGGTGAGAATATCGATGTGATACTTATCGACGCGAACCTCGGGGAACTGGCCGGACATCGCTTCGACGCGGCTATCCCAGTAAGGCATGGTGATGGCGATGCCGTTGGATTTGGTGGCGGAGGTCAGGTGTTTCTTCGGCCGACTCTGCGCCAGCTGATAGGCAAACTTCAGGATGCGATCGACGCCGGTGCGCGTCATCACCGTCTCCTGAATCACCACTTCACGGTCAGTGCCGGGAAACAGGGTGCCGCCAACGCTGGAGTATTCACCCTCGGTGTTTTCGCGTACCACATAGAAGTCGATATCGCCGGGCTGACGATTCGCCAGAGGCGCTTTGACGCCAGGCATCAGCCGCACCGGGCGCAGATTGACATACTGATCAAACTCCCGCCGGAACTGCAGCAGCGAGCCCCACAGCGAAACGTGGTCGGGCACGACATCAGGCCATCCGACCGCGCCAAAATAAATCGCATCAAAGGCTTTGAGCTGCAGGAACCAGTCGTCAGGCAGCATTTTGCCATGCTGCTGCCAGTAGTCGGCGCTGGCGTAATTGAACCACTCCCAGCGCAGCGGAATGTTAAATTTCTCTGCGGCCGCATTCATTACGCGGACGCCTTCCGGCATCACTTCTTTGCCGATGCCGTCGCCAGGGATAACGGCAATGCGGTGAATTTTGTCAGTCACAGGGCACCTTTCCGGTTGATGTTCGAATTGTGTACGCAGTATAACTGTCGATTCCGGGGAAATAATGAGCCTGAAAGGCAATCCATTGTTGAATCAAAGTAGAGAATCCCGCACCTCCACCGATGACTTAGCCTTCTTTGTTCGCCTGGCCGCGCTGGACAGTCTGACCGCGGCGGCGCGTGAACTGGGCCTGTCGCTGGCGGCGGTCAGCAAGCGTCTGAGCCAGCTGGAGCAACGGCTTGGCGTGCAGCTACTGCGCCGCACCACGCGACGGCTGGAGTTGACGCCGGAAGGCCGTCGTTATCTGGCAGGTGCGCGCCCGTTGCTGGATCAGCTGGTGGCGCTGGAAGAGGCGGTCAGCGGTGAAACGGCTCAGTTGCGCGGCACACTTAACATCAATGCCTCATTTGGTTTTGGTCGTCGGCACATTGCGCCCTGCGTCTCTGCCTTTGCCGCACTGCATCCGCAGCTCTCGCTATCGCTGTCGCTCAGCAGCCAGCCGCTTAATTTTCTGGATGCGCACATGGACATTGATATCCGCGTCGGTGAACCGCCCGACTCGCGGCTGGTAGCGCGTAAACTGCGCACCAATCCGCGCATCCTCTGCTGCTCACCCGCCTATGCTGCCCGTCACGGCCTGCCCGCTACGGTGCGCGATCTGGCGCAGCACAACTGCATTTTACTGCGTCAGCACGACAGCGATTTTACGTTATGGCGGCTGACCAGCGGCGAACAGAGCATCAGCCAGAAAGTGCGCGGCAGCCTGATTACCAACGATGGTGAAGTGGCGATGCGGCTGGCGATGGATGGGCATGGCATTCTGCTGCGCTCCTGGTGGGACGCGCAGCACAGTCTGGCGACAGGCGAACTGTTGCAGGTGCTACCCGACTGGCAGGCCCCTGATGGCGATATTTTTGCGGTCTGGCAGGCGCAGCGCCAGCTTCCGGCGCGCATCACCGCGTTTGTAGCGTTTCTGCAGAAAAATCTGCAATCTGTTGAAAAACAGTGATTTTATATGGATGGGCGGGCCTGAAAAAGCATCTGCGGACAAGTAGCATACCGCATTAAACTGATTCGGTCGTTTCAGACTGACGCTGCGTTTACAGTCTTTTTTCTGATGCGTATGATTTTCATTCATTTTTCTTCCCTGCCTGTCCTCTGCGTTGCGGCCAGCCGGGAGAGCAGGTCGATAGGGGAGTTAAGCATGAAAGCGTTGTTCAGCCCGCATAAAAAGGCACTCGCACTGGTGATGGTCACCACCTTCAGCCTGGCGGCGTGCCAGACCGCGGTGAAAAAAGTGGATGGTGGCGCCGTAGTGATGCAGCCCTCCAGCCCCGATAACCTGATTGAGCGCGAGCTGGGTGAAGGGTTGTATGAGATGGCGTACCTGCCCGCCAGGAATGCGCTCTATGTTGCCAGTGCGCCGGAAGGGAACGATATCAGTGGCGGCATGATCTACCGTCTTGATGGCACTACGCTGCAGAGCACCGGGACGGGCCATTTCGACCTGAAAAACTTTGGGCTGATTAGCGAGCCGGACGGCAGCGCACTCTACGCCACCAACTCACTGGATGGCGGCATCGCTAAGATTGATCCGGAGAACGGAAAGGTGCTGAAACGCCTGATGTTTGACGATAAAAACGAGAAAGGGTTACCGGTTGGCACGCGTGAAATCTTTCTGCATGACGGGCTGCTCTATGTCGGCGGCACAGGCGATCCGGGTGTGATCTGGGTGGTCGATGCCAAAACGCTGACCCTGAAAACCCGGATTAAAAATGCCGGCAAGTGGGTCACAGGCATTATCTTCTCGCCGGTCAGCGACCGGATTTACGCGGCGAACGGCAGCGGTGAAATCCTGGTAATCAATCCGCGTAATCACAAGATCGAACAGCGTCTGACAGCCGGTGACGGGCAGAATTATCTTTTCCTGAACATGGCCGAAGATCCGGCGACAGGACGCCTGTTTGTCACGGATAATTCCAAGGCGAAAATCACCCTGGTGTTTGATGAGCGCAGCGGCAAGGTGATTAAGCGTCTTGATGTGGGTGATTCGATGGGGATTAAGTTTAACGGCAAGCGCAATGAGATTTATATCAGCCAGCGCGAGTCGAAGAAGGTGCTGCAACTGGATGGCACGACCTATGAAGTGAAAAACAGCTGGTCATTTGATCGTCACCCTGACAGCCTGCTGGTCTCACCCGACGGGCAGACGCTCTATGTCACCACCAGGCCTGACTTTAATCAGCATTACAGCAGCAAAGAGCGGGACGGCGTAGCACGTATTCAGCTGAATTAAGTTAATAAATGGCGGCCGCAGGCCGTCTTAATGATTTTATCTGATTTTCAATTTCAATTTTTGCTTTTAATTATTAGTAAAAATGTTTCTTGTCTTTTTGCATAAACCTATTTCACGGGTTGGGGAACGGTTTTTGATATTCATTCTGGGGTTAATGTTGTCAAAAGATTAACTATATAACCAGGTGGCTGGATTTTTTATTATTATCATTCCAATGTTATTCCGGTTTTTTTGATTATTCCATAATATCTGGAAAGTGATTTTATTATATTTATATTTTTCCAGAAAATGGATTTTTTTACTATTTTTTTTAGCCTTCTGCTGCTGTATTGTTCCAGTAAATGAATTTTACATTTACTGAAATAAAAGGGCTTATAAATTAACATTAAACAGCCGGAGTGAAAATAATGAGAAAGCTAAAGGAATACGAGATTAGTGTCGTAAGCGGTGGCGCTCCAGCGACGGCCGATGAGGTTAACGCTTTTTTTGAAGGTATTGTCTGGGGTGCACTGGATGGATTAGCAACCGGTGTTACTGTCGGTGGAAGCGCAAGCCGTGATGCAGTATTCGGCATTATTGCACAGGGAGTCGGAGCGATATTAGGTGGCATTATTGGCCCAATAGCGGGCGCGATTATGGGCGCAATGGTTGGCAGAGACGCAGTCGCAGCGTATGCGGCTGACTTCAGAAAGCAATACGCCAGCTAACTGCAAGCGTTGCGTCATACCCTCTTCATTAAAAATATTTTTTTTAATGAAGTTTATTAACAGTGTTATTTTTAAATAAAAGGAACTTTATCATGCGTGAATTATCTTTGATCGAAATGGAAACCGTAAGCGGCGGTGCATTAGTGACTACTCTGGCTGACGCTGCGGAAGGTGCGGTCTGGGGTATCATTGAAGGTCTGGCTACAGGCGTAACAGTCGGCGGCAGTGCCAGCCGTAGCGCCGTGTTCGGTCCTATCGCTCAGGGCGTTGGTGCTATTCTGGGCGGCATTATCGGTCCGGTTGTAGGTGCCGTGATGGGTGCGCTGTGGGGTAAGGACACTGTGGCCGCCTACGCAGCTGACTTCCGTCAGAATTACGGCACCAACGGCAGCACAGCTATCGTTTAATATTTTCTGAACAAAACATGATCTGAGTTGTACGATAGCGCTATTATTTATCCATAATGTTAGCGATGGATTTTTACTAACGTTTTTGAAAAAAAATCAGGGACGATATTCGAATACTCAGAGAGTTTAATCAAATCCGTAACGTTTCGACGTTGCGGATTTTTTGTGCAGTTATCTCAGTAACCTGTTGGCGAATGAGAATTTAAGCCGCACCTTAATGGCTACGGCTTACTGTTCTCACAGTCATGACATGCTATGACTGTTCTACACCCTGGACCAGCACCACACGGTATTCTGCACCTTTCAGGCGATGCTGTTTCGCTTCCTGATATTCCGGGCTGTCATACCAGCCGTGCGCTGCTTCAGCCGTCGGAAACTCCAGCACGACTACGCCGTCCGCTTCCGGTCCTTCCAGCGTCTCAAGCTGTCCATAAAACGCCAGCGGCGTAATGGGATGGTCGCCGCGCGCTTTGCCCGCTTTCTCGCCGTAAATAGCGAATTCCTCAGGGTTAGTAATTTTGTCGCGAATAAAGATGACATATGCGCTCATTGTGGGCTCCTTTACGCCTGGCGTTTATCTTCAGTGTTAATGTCAAAATCGGCTGCATCATGACGCTCATGCAGTTGATCGGCCGGGTCACCCATAACGCGGTTAACCTTGCGGCCACGGATGACGGCAGGACGCTGTGCGATCTCTTTCGCCCAGCGCACCACGTTTTTATAGGACTGCACATCCAGGAATTCGGCAGCGCCATACTGATCGTTGAGCACCATGTTGCCGTACCACGGCCAGGTGGCGATGTCGGCAATAGTGTAGTCATCACCGGCCAGATAGCGGTTATTGGCCAGTCGACGATCCAGCACGTCAAACTGGCGCTTCGCTTCCAGGGTGAAGCGGTTGATGGCGTACTCAATTTTTTCTGGCGCGTAGTGATAGAAATGGCCGAAACCACCCCCAAGGTAAGGCGCTGAGCCCTGCAGCCAGAACAGCCAGTTCAGCGTTTCAGTGCGGCCAGCGATATCTTTCGGCAGGAAGTAACCATATTTCTCTGCCAGATAGAGCAGGATATTACCTGATTCAAATACCCGAATCGGCGGTGTTGCTGAGTGGTCGCTCAGCGCCGGGATTTTTGAGTTCGGGTTCACGTCGACAAAACCACTTGAGAACTGGTCGCCGTCGCCGATACGGATCAGCCAGGCATCATACTCGGCATCGTTGACGTTAAGCGCCAGCAGCTCTTCCAGCAAAATGGTGACTTTCTGGCCGTTAGGCGTGCCGAGCGAATAGAGCTGCAGAGGGTGTTTGCCGACCGGCAACGCTTTTTCATGGGTGGGACCAGCGAACGGACGATTAGTTTTAGCGCCGTTACCTTTGGCTTCAGGGTCCCAGGTCCAGACTTTTGCGGGCTGATATGCATTTTCCGACATAATGAAAGTTCGCCTTGTGATGTGATATTGGTCTGGAGTGTAGCAGGTGCTGCGAAGGCGGTTTAACTCTGCTGGCTGCGCGAGGGCGTGTTGTGACGGGCCGATGTCAGGCGGGGAGCGGCCCAGGGGAAAAGTGATCAAAAGTGTGTCAGACGGGGCGATGTTTGTCCTGCGCGGACATCACCGTGCAGCCAGCAACGACTGCACGGCAGGCAGGTTTACAGCAGTTCGCGCTCAATCAGTTCGCGGGTTTCAATCGCCTGCACCTTCATCTTTTCCGGGTAACCAAACAGTGACGCCGCGATAATCGGTTCACCACCGACTTTATGGCTGCGGGTAGCAAAACCGGTGTCGCGCAGGGTTTTAAACAGGGTATCGAAGTCGACTTCACCTTCGCCAACGCCAACATGCTGGTGAATAGTGGCATCCACGCCTGGCGGGTTAACGATATAGCGACAGTGTTTCGTATGGTTCATGGTGTCGGCGATCAGCATGTGGGACAGATCGTCACCTGCATACTCCAGCATCGGTTTCACATCGCCTTTGCCTTTGTCATAGAAGAAGGTGTGCGGCGCGCTGTAGATATACTTCACGTTATCGCTGCGGAACGACTTCACGATATCCACGGTTTCATTGTTCTCTTCACAGAAATCCCACGGGTGGGCCTGAATTTCGACGCGGATACCTTCACGTTCGATAATCGGCAGCAACTCTTCCATTGAGCGATAGAACATCTCTTCACAGATTTCCGGCTCGTTAGGCGTGCCGGAGAGTTCGGTGTTAATGACCTGCACACCCATCTCAACCGCAATCTCAATCATCCGCTTCCAGTTCTTCACCGCCGCCTGACGGCGCAGCTCATCCGGGCCGGACCAACGATAGACCACGATAAAAGAAGAGATTTCCAGCCCGGTGGCGCTCAATGCATTCTTATACTCGGTGATAATTTCACGGCTGGCTTTGGGATGTTTATAAAACGGGTTGATCTGCGGATGCGGCGACTGTTCGATATATTTGTAGCCCCAGTCGGCCACCTGATGAACCATACGGGTGATACCTAAATCTTTAATCACATCCACATCAAAAGCGATTTTCATCTTTCTGCTCCAGGCACGTTAAGGTTGCTGTTCTTCATTGAAGGTCACGCCAATCTGCTGCCTGACGTTATCCATCGTGGCCAGGGTGATGATCGCCTGGTCAAGCGAATGGACAGGCGAATCGATCAGGCTCTGGCCGATACACCAGGCGAAGTGGTTAATCTCATGACAGAGTTGTTCATAGCGGTTAGTGGGTTCCTGCCACTGCAGGCGGTGACGCCGATTGCTGGAAGTGAGCGTGAAGTTACCGGGTGCATAGAACTGGCCCGCCAGCTCCAGCGTGGCGTCGCGACCGGCAATCACCGCGCAGCCGGGCGTGTTGCTGAACAGGGTAGTATTCAGCACCGACTGCATGCCGTGCTGATGGGTAAACAGCATCGACGTCTGACCGTTGACGCGGCCATCCGGGACGGGCTGACCACGGGCGACGATCGTGTCAGGCGCACCGCCGCCAGCAAACACGCTAAGCGCCACCAGATAACTGCCGAGATCGAGCATCGGACCGCCCGCCAGATCGGCATTGAAGATGCGGTGATCCGGAGTGAAAAACTCACCGTGATCGGCAATCAGGGTGTGGACGTCACCGAGTACGCCATCCGCCAGCAGCTGACGAATGACGTCATACTTCGGTGCAAAGTTGCACCACATCGCCTCCATACAGAGCCGGTTCGCGGCCGCAGCGGCCTGTTTAAGCTGAATCGCCTGCTGCGCATTCAGCGCCAGCGGTTTTTCGATCAGCAGATGCTTTCCGGCGGCAATCGCGCGCAGGCCATCGGGAAAATGGTGGTTGTGGGGTGTCGAGATATAGACCGCATCCACATCATCCCGTGCCAGCATCGCATTGAGGTCGCCTGTGGCATGGCCGATTGACCATTTGTCAGCAAAGGCCTGTGCTTTTGCCGGGTCGCGCGCAGCCACCGCCGTGATCTGCTGGTGGGTATGCTGGTGCAGCGCATGGGCAAAATGGTCGGCGATCCAACCTGGCCCGATAATGCCCCAGCGCAGTTGCGGAACCTGGCGGGCATCGGTTGTGCGTGGAGCCGGAAGCGTTGATGGGAACATTACTTTTCCTTTTTTACGTGCAGGCTGGGGGGCTCAGGTCTCCACTATAAAAAGCTCACCGTCACCGCTCTAACCTTTTAATGATGTGATCCCATCAACCGGATCGGTCGGATCGGTTCGGGATTTTTACCCTTTTTAGCAAATGAACGTTTTAAAGAGAATGCGAAAAGAAATGAATGTTTCATTTTGAGAGAAAGATCAAAGTTAGCTCTGATTTTCTATCAAATAAATGAGAGGAAATGGCCCTGTCGCGATAAAGTCGTGCTGTTTTAAACAACAGAACATAAAGACGTAGCCGTTAGTTAATGGGAACAGGAAAAGCAGGAGAAGGGTGATGTCAAAAGTGACGATGACGGCCATTGCGCAGGCGGCGGGCGTGGGTGTGGCGACGGTAGACAGGGTGCTGAACCGCCGAGCGCCGGTACGCAGTGTGACCGAGCAGAAGGTGCTGGCTGCGGCCCGTGAACTGGGCTATCGCCTGACCCAGGCGCACAGCCAGACCACCGCGCCACTGGCTGCAGCCGCACTCCGCGTGAGCTTTATCCTGCTGCCTGCCCGCTATTCGTTTTATCAGCAGCTGGGCGAGGCGCTGAAGCAGCAGCTCAGGGCGCAGCAGCCACAGGGTAGCGAACCTGAATTCTGCTGGCATGATATTCACGAGGTTGAAGCCGTCGCGCATTCCTTGCGTCAGCTGGCACAGCGCAGTGATGTGATTGCGCTGGTGGCGCTGGATCACCCGCTGATCCGTCACGCAATCCAGGATGTTTCACGGCTGGGCGTGCGGGTTTACGCGCTGTTCTCCGATTTCTCGCCCTGTGACCATGCCGGATTTATTGGCATCGATAATCAGAAAGCAGGACGCACTGCGGCCTGGATGGCACATCATCTGCTGCGTGAGCCGGTCAGCCTGACCATTTTGCACAGGTGACCGTACCATTTGAGATCGTAACGCTTGAAAACCTGTAGAAATAACAGGTTAGCTATTATTTGATAGTAATCTATCATTTAACGGGATTTTTAAACGCGATCTCTATCAAAAAATGAAACTTTCATTGTTGTCTGAGATGAAATTTTTATTTGATACTGCCAGCAGTTTTCACTGCACAGGCAGATATCATGACCTTTCATATTGCGAATGCCCCCTGTAGCTGGGGCGTGGATGATCCCGCTAATCCCTTTCTGCCGCCGTGGCAGAAAGTCCTGACCGAAGCCGCGCAGGCCGGCTATCCCAGTATTGAACTCGGCCCCTGGGGCTATCTGCCAACCGATGCCGCCGAATTGACCCGGCAGCTTAATGCACATCAGCTTTCTCTGGTGGCAGGCACGATTTTCGATGATTTAGTCAGTGAGGCACATTTTCCTGCGCTGGTAACGCTGACCCACGATCTGTGCCGCACGCTGTCCAGCGTACCAGTCGCGACTAAAACGCCCGGTGCCTGCGCGCCTTATCTGGTGATCATTGATTTCGGCAATCCGGAGCGGGCGAAATATGCCGGTCAGTGTGAAAAAGCACCACGGCTTTCCGCTGACGACTGGCAGCGCATGATGCAGCACATCACCATTCTTAGTGAGATCGCCTGGCAGGAGTATGGCGTGCGGCCAGTGATCCATCCGCATGCGGGTGGCTGCATTGAGTTTGCCGATGAGCTGGCACAGCTGGTCTCTGACATTCCGCATGAGGTTGCAGGTTTGTGCCTGGATACCGGCCATCTCTATTACGCCGGGATGGATGCGGTCGCGTCGCTGGAGCAGTACTGGTCGCGCATTGATTACCTCCACTTTAAAGACGTTAACCCACGGGTCTGGCGTGATGCACTCTCACGCGGACTCGACTTTTTCACTGCTTGCGCACAGGGGGTGATGTGTCCGCTGGGGCAGGGCGCAATCGACTATCCGGCCGTGCGCAGCTTGCTGAATGAACGTCATTATCAGGGCTGGATCACCATCGAGCAGGAGCGCGATCCGCGTCATGCCGACACCAGCCTGCAGGATGTGAAAGCCAGCCTGGACTATCTCCGATCAACAGGATTCTGAGGACAACAGCATGATTAACGGTAAAAAAGCAGTTAACCGCTCGCTGCGCTGGGGCATGATCGGCGGCGGCGGCACCAGTCAGATTGGCTATATTCATCGTTCGGCGGCGCAGCGTGACGGCAATTTTGCATTGCTGGCGGGGGCATTTGATATCGACGCGGCGCGCGGCCGCGAGTTTGGTCAGGCACTGGGTGTGGCACCTGAACGCTGCTATTCCGACTACGCCAGCCTGTTCGCCGAAGAAGCTGGGCGTGAAGATGGCATTGAGGCGGTGTCGATCGCCACGCCTAACAATACCCATTTCGCCATCTGCCGTGCGGCGCTGAATGCCGGGCTGCATGTGGTGTGCGAGAAGCCGCTCTGTTTTACGGTCGAAGAGGCCGATGAGCTGGAGCAGCTTAGCCGGGAGAAGCAGAAGATTGTCGGCGTCACTTACGGCTATGCCGGGCATCAGCTGATTCATCAGGCCAGAGAGATGATCGCTGAAGGCATACTGGGTGAGATCCGCATTGTAAATCTGCAGTTTGCTCACGGCTTCCATAATGAGGCGGTGGAGTTGCAGAGTGAAAGCACCCGCTGGCGGGTCGATCCGCGCTTTGTCGGCCCGAGCTACGTGTTAGGCGATCTGGCAACACATCCGCTGTTTATCGCCGAAACGATGTTGCCGAAGCTGAAGGTGACGCGTCTGCTCTGTTCGCGCCAGAGTTTTGTCGCCTCGCGTGCGCCGCTGGAGGATAACGCCTTTGTGATGATGGAGTATGACAACGGCGCGGTGGGTACGCTCTGGGCCTCGGCGGTGAATGCGGGTTCCATGCACGGACAGAAGATTCGCGTGGTCGGATCGAAAGCCAGTCTGGAGTGGTGGGATGAGCAGCCAAACCAGCTGCGCTACGAAGTGCAGGGCGAGCCGGTTCGCATTCTGGAGCGCGGCATGGGTTATCTCAGCCCGCGCGCGCTGGAAGAGGATCGCATTGGCGGAGGCCATACCGAAGGGTTATTTGAAGCCTGGTCGAATCTCTATCGCCGCTTCGCGCTGGCGATGGATGCCACCGATCGCCGTGACACCGCCTTCCTGGAGGATTTCTGGTATCCCGATGTGCATGCCGGATTAGCGGGCGTGCGCTGGGTGGCGCAGTGCGTGAAATCAGCGGATGCCGGGGCGGTGTGGGTGGCGTGCTAAAGCACAGGGCGAGCCACAGGAGGTGGCGCATGTATCAAACCTTCGATAACAACGGGTTCGCACCACAAAAGCAAAAAACCCGCCAGAGGCGGGTTCTTTAAATTTTGGTGCCCGAACCCGGACAAAAATGCCGGGAGCATTTTTGCATCGCGCGGCTTCGCGCGACCCGGAGGGTGAGCCACAGGATGTGGCGAGTGCATCGAACCTTCGATAACGGGTTCGCACCACAAAAGCAAAAAACCCGCCAGAGGCGGGTTCTTTAAATTTTGGTGCCCGAACCCGGAATCGAACCAGGGACACGGGGATTTTCAATCCCCTGCTCTACCGACTGAGCTATTCGGGCAACGGGGCGCATTAAACCGTAAAGGCCGCGGGTCGTCAACGGCTTTCACTAAAAAACCCCTGGAAACGTGACTGATTGCCTGATTTTCAGTCAAAACGGGCAAAACATCAGGCCAGCGCGCCATTTTTGCGGCACAGCGCGATGCTGTAGACATCCTCGGCCAGACGCTGGGCTGTGGCGACATCCTGCACATTGCGTTTCACCAGCAGCCTGCTCAGGCAGCCTTCAAGAATCAGCTCCATCTGATCGGCCACCATGCTGGGGTTGTCCAGCGCCTGCTCAACCAGAATGTCGTGGGTGAACTGCCATGAGCCGCGTTTCTGCTGTTCGGCCAGTTGATGGATGGGCTGATCGGGCTGCGGGTAGAAGCTGCAGGCGGCGATAAACAGGCAGCCCGGAAAGCGTCCTTTACTGACCTGCTCACTCAGGACTTCGTAGCGTGCCATCAGTTTCTGATCCGGTGACAGCGACGCATCCAGCAGGATCTGGCGTCGCCAGGTTTCGATCTGCTGGCCATGATAGCGCAGCGCATCATAGAGCAGAGCGTCACGATCGGGCCAGAACAGCTGAAGCTGCTCAAGGGTTAATTCAGTCTGTCCCGCCAGGGTTTCCAATGAGAGGGTGGCGGCGAGGCCGTTCTGTTCAAGCACATTCAATGCATGCTCGAGTATCTGTTCACGCTGCAAGTGACTCTCCTCTGGTATGCAGGCCCGGTCATTCACCGGGCAATGACCTGACTCCAGTGTTGTTTACGGGGTAAGTTTCTGCAAATGCGCTCTGAAGTCGGCGGCATTGAGAAATCCGGTGAGGCGCGAGTCGGGGATTTCACGGCCCTGCGCATCGAAGAACAAAATCGTCGGTAAACCCAGCACCTGAAGATGCTGCAACAGCGCGTTGTCGCTGGCGTTGTTGGCGGTGACGTTGGCCTGGAGCAGCTGTACCTGACTCAGGCTATCGCGCACGGCGCTGTCACTAAAGGTATATTTTTCAAACTCTTTGCAGGCGACGCACCAGTCAGCGTAGAGATCGACCATGGTGATGCGGCCGCGGGCCTGCTGCAGCGCGCTATCGAGCTGCTGCGGTGTCTGGATGGTATGAAACGGCAGCGGTGCCACAGCCTGCTGCGCCGCCGGGCCACCAAAGGCCCAGTCCTGCAACGGGCGTGCACTGATCAGCGCAGCGGCCAGCATGATAATCTGCACGACGCGCCACTTACCGCTGCTGGCGCGCAGGCTGACGCTGAACGCCCAGCCGAAGAACGCCACGCCGAGCAGGCTCCAGAGCCGCACTCCCCACGCGTCGCCCAGCACCCGTTCCAGCAGGAACACCGGCAGCGCCAGGATGACAAAACCAAAGCCCTCTTTAACGGTTTGCATCCACGGGCCGCTTTTCGGCAGCAACCGGTTACCAAACAGGGTCACGGCGATCAGCGGTAATCCCATTCCCACCGCATAGAGCCACAGCGTTCCGGCACCGGCCCACGGATTTCCGCTCTGCGCGATGTAAAGCAGAATGGCGCTGAGCGGGGCCGTGGTGCAGGGCGAGCAGATCAAACCCGCCAGTGCCCCCATCAGGAAGACGCCGGGCAGCGAGCCACCCTGCTGACGATTGCTCCACAGGGTCAGACGGGTTTGCAGGCTGGCGGGCAGTTGCAGCGTAAACAGGCCGAACATCGACAGCGCCAGCACGATAAACAGCAGTGAGAGCGAGAAAAGAACGTAAGGATGCTGTAATGCGGCCTGAAAACGCAGACCCGCTGCCGCAACCACCAGTCCCAATAGCGTATAAGTCAGCGCCATCCCCTGCACATAGACCATCGCCAGCGCGAACAGCCGGCCCAGCGAATAGTGGCGCTGTCCGCCAAGGATGATGCCGGAGATCAGTGGATACATCGGCAGTACGCAGGGGGTAAACGCCACGCCGATGCCGATTAATAACGCCCAGAGCGGAGAAAAGGGTAGCGGACTGGCGGGCGCGGGCTGAGCACTGACCGGTGCTGGCGCGCTGCTGGCTGCAATCTCACTTACCGGCACGCTGCGCGTCTCCGGCGGATAACAGAATCCAGCGGCGGCACAGCCCTGATAAGTGACGCTGAGCGTGGCATCAGGGCCTGCCTGTTGCAGCGTCACCGGCAGCGTCAGGTCCTGCGGATAGATCTCACTTTTGCCAAAGAACTCATCCTCATGCGGCTGACCGGCGGGCAGCGTCAGCGGCGTCATCGTCGCGTTCTGCGGCGTGATGTGGATCTGCTGGCGATAGAGGTAGTAACCCGATTTCACTTTCCAGTGCAGGTTGAGCTGCGCGCCCTGCTGATCGAAGTCAAACGTAAACGCCTGATCGACCGGCACAAAACGGCTGGTCGCCGGGTTTGAAAAAAGCGATGCGTGCGTCTGCAGGCAGATAAACAGCGTCAGCAGAAGCGTAATTAAGCGAGAGATGCGTGCAGCCATGACAAGTATTCACTGTCTCCATGTTGAACCGGCAGCGCCAGCAATTCGGGTACGTCGTAAGGGTGGGCCTCTTTAAGCAGATCACACAGTGCCTGCTGATGATCGCTGTCGCACTTCAGCAGCATCTGAATTTCGCTGCTCTGCGCCATTTTGCCCTGCCAGAGATACCATGAGGTGGCGCCCGCCAGCATGGTGACGCAGGCCGCCAGTCGGGCTTCCAGCGCTAAGCCAGCAAGGTGCTCTGCCGTGGCCTGATCGGGCGCAGTGCAGAGGATCACGACAGCGTTCATCCTGTGACTCCTGTTGAAAAGAGCGCCGATGATAGCACGCTCCATCCGTAACACGAGGAGTGCGCTATAGCAGCAATCCGCCAAAGACGAAGCCAGAGAGTACCGACAACGCAATGGCGATTACCCCGGGAATGATAAAGGCGTGGTTAAAGACAAACTTGCCAATCCGGGTTGAGCCGGTGTCATCCATCTCCACGGCGGCCAGCAGGGTCGGGTAGGTCGGCAGCACAAACAGCGCGGACACCGCCGCGAAGGAAGCGATGGCCGTCAGCGGCGTCACGCCCAGCAGCAGCGCGGCGGGCATCAATGCTTTGGTGGTGGCGGCTTGTGAGTAGAGCAGCATCGAGGCGAAGAACAGCACCAGCGCCAGCATCCACGGATAGGTTTTCAGTGTGTCGCCCGCCAGCATCTGAATATCTGCCAGATGCGCTTTGACAAAGGTATCGCCCAGCCAGGCGACGCCCATCACGCAGATACAGGCGCTCATGCCGGATTTAAAGGTACTGGCGCCGAGGATCTCGCTGGTGTCGAGCTTGCAGGTCAGGCTAATCAGTGTGGCGATGGTCAGCATAAACACTACAATCGCTTCGTTGCGTGGCAGCGGCGGATTGACGATCAGCCCGACACTGGCGCTGGTCGCGGTGGCATAGAGCACCACGGCCACAATACCAATCAGAAATAGCAGCACCGATTTTTTCGCGCCCGGTTTTGCCTGGAAGACGCTGGTACCGCGCAGCGTGACTTCGCCTTTGGCGAGACGCGCCTGATAGACCTCATCATCTTTCAGCTCTTTGCCCAGGAAGTTCGTCACCAGTGCCGCCAGGAAGAGACCCACCATGGTTGAGGGGATGGCAATCGCCAGCAGCGTGATATAGCTGACGCCATGCGGTTCAAGCAGCGTGGCGAAGAAGACCACCGCAGCGGAAATCGGTGACGCGGTAATCGCAATCTGCGAAGCCACCACCGCAATCGACAGCGGTCGGGAAGGGCGAACGCCTTGCTCTTTCGCGACTTCGGCAATCACCGGCAGCGTTGAGAACGCGGTGTGCCCGGTTCCGGCCAGCAGCGTCATCAGGTAGGTCACCAGCGGGGCCAGCAGCGTGACGTGGCGCGGATGACGGCGCAGCAGGCGTTCCGCCAGGCTCACCAGATAATCCATGCCGCCCGCTACCTGCATGGCGGCTATTGCGGCGATCACCGCCATGATGATTTCAATCACATCGAACGGGATAGCACCGGGCACCATGCCAAATCCCAGCGTCAGCACCAGCACGCCCATGCCGCCGGCGAACCCGATACCAATGCCGCCAAGACGGGCACCCAACCAGATCGCCATTAAGACGATAAGCAGCTCAACCACAAACATGAATCACTCCTGAAAAGTAAACCGGTAAAACCTGGGTGTGCTGTGTAACAAAAAAAAAGGCACACCGTGTTGATCGCGGTGTGCCTTTGGTTAACCAGCGTCGATTAAGCCTTACTGTTCATTTTCATCGGTATAACGTTTCGCTTTATAAACCGGGTACATCAGGTTCTGCACCGAGAAGATATCGTCCAGCTCACTTTCCGTCAGCAGGCCGCGCTCCAGCACCACCTCACGCACGCTTTTACCGGTCTCTGCGCAAATTTTGCCAACGATGTCGCCGTTGTGGTGGCCGATGTACGGGTTAAGGTAAGTGACGATACCAATCGAGTTGAAGACGTAGGCTTCGCACACCGCGCGGTTGGCGGTGATGCCGTTAACGCACTTCTCCAGCAGGTTGTAGCAGGCATTCGTCAGGATGCTGATTGACTCAAACAGCGCCTGGCCAATTACCGGCTCCATCACGTTGAGCTGCAACTGTCCCGCTTCAGAGGCCATCGTCACGGTAATGTCGTTGCCAATCACTTTGAAGCAGACCTGGTTAACGACCTCTGGCACGACCGGATTGACCTTGGCCGGCATGATAGAGGAACCCGCCTGCAGCTCTGGCAGGTTAATTTCGTTCAGGCCAGCGCGCGGACCGGAGGAGAGCAGGCGCAGGTCGTTACAGATTTTAGAAAGCTTCACCGCCAGACGTTTCAGCGATGAATGGACCATCACATAAGCACCGCAGTCAGAGGTCGCTTCAATCAAATCTTCCGCCGGCACCACCGGCAGGTTGCTGACTTCCGCCAGACGCTGAACCGCAAGGTGCTGGTAGCCTTCCGGTGTATTGAGGCGGGTACCGATCGCGGTCGCGCCCAGGTTCACTTCCAGCAGCAGTTCAGCGGTGCGCAGAATGCTTTTGGTCTCTTCATTCAGCAGCACGCTGAAGGCGTGAAACTCCTGGCCGAGGGTCATCGGCACGGCATCCTGCAACTGGGTGCGGCCCATTTTCAGGATGGTCTGGAATTCATCGGCTTTGCGCTGGAAGCCTTCGGCCAGCTGGCTGATGCCATCAAGCAGCTTCAGCAGCGAGCTGTAAACTGCGATACGAAAACCGGTCGGGTAGGCGTCGTTAGTGGACTGGCACTTGTTCACATGATCGTTAGGGTTAAGATACTGATATTCCCCTTTCTGATGGCCCATCAGCTCCAGGCCGATGTTTGCCAGCACCTCATTGGTGTTCATGTTGACCGAGGTCCCGGCACCGCCCTGATAAACATCCACGGGGAACTGGTCCATACAGCGGCCGTTGTTCAGCACTTCGTCGCAGGCCTTAATGATGGTATCGGCAATATTACGCGGAATGGTCTGCAGCTCTTTATTGGCCATCGCCGCCGCTTTTTTTACCATAACCATACCGCGGACAAATTCAGGTATGTCGCTGATTTTGCTGTTGCTGATATAAAAATTTTCAATCGCACGCAGAGTATGAACGCCATAATAGGCATCCGCCGGAACTTCGCGCATACCTAACAGGTCTTCTTCGATACGAATGTTGTTCGCCATGATAACCTTCTTGTTGTTGCCGCTAACCATCACAAAGGATGTGTTTATTTTGTTGTGGTGTGCCCGTGCCGACATATTATCCGTCTTCACAGTGGCATGTGCGATCATATTCTGATGCATAAGAAAAGCACGCATGCAGATCACTTAATGCTGCCGTCTGGTTAACGATATGTGAAGTTGGTTACAAAATTAACCCTGCAGGATAAATTTGACAGGATCGGTTGAAAATGGCGGCGCGGGTGCCCATCTCTTTTCTTATCATCCTCAGGATGAACGCTTTCTGCTGACCGGCACGCTGCCGTTCAGCCCCTACTTACAGGAGAGTACGGTGCGCTGGATACCGTTATTAGTCTTTTTTATTCTGGCCTGGATCGAGATTTCACTCTTCATTCAGGTTGCACACGTCATGGGCGTGCTGCTGACCATGCTGCTGGTGGTCTTTACCTCGTGCATCGGGGTTTCGCTGGTTAAAAATCAGGGCATGAAGAACTTCATGCTGATGCAGGAGAAGCTGGCGCGTAACGAAAGCCCGGCCAATGAGATGATCAAAAGCGTATCACTGATCATCGCGGGCTTCCTGCTGCTGTTGCCTGGTTTCTTTACTGACTTGCTGGGCCTGCTGTTGCTGCTGCCACCGGTGCAGAAGCATCTGACGCTGAAACTGATGCCTCATCTGCGCGTCTGGCGCGGGCCGGGAGCCGGGCCTGACAGCGGCTACACTATGGATGGCGAGTTCGAGCGTAAAGACAGCAATCGCCTTGAGCATCATGACGATCACAAGGATCGTTAACTGCAGCCCCAGCTTCTGAAAGCGCAACCTTCGGGTTGCGTTTTTTATTTGCCTCATCCTCTGTTCAAAAAGCCATCACTTATTACTCGCGGGTAAAAAATTTATTGTCCGTCCCCTTGAAAGTGGGTGGCAGCGGCCCTATCTCTCTGGTCACGAGGCCGGAAGCCATGCAGCCCGGTGTTCAACCCCAAAACTGAATGATTGGACTTCTCAAAGGAGAGCTATCAAATGAAAATTCGTCCATTGCACGATCGCGTCATCGTCAAACGTAAAGAAGTTGAAGCTAAATCAGCTGGCGGCATCGTGCTGACCGGTTCTGCAGCCGGTAAATCCACCCGTGGTGAAGTTCTGGCTGTCGGCAATGGCCGCATCCTTGAGAGTGGCGACGTTAAGCCGCTGGACGTGAAGGTTGGTGACGTCGTGATCTTCAATGAAGGTTACGGTGCTAAAACCGAAAAGATCGACAACGAAGAAGTGCTGATCATCTCTGAAAGCGACATTCTGGCGATTGTTGAAGCGTAATTTTTTCGCGTAACTCACTGAACGAAACGAATTTAAGGGACAATTGAAATGGCAGCTAAAGACGTAAAATTCGGTAATGACGCTCGCGTAAAAATGCTGCGTGGCGTGAACGTACTGGCAGATGCAGTAAAAGTTACCCTGGGCCCTAAAGGCCGTAACGTGGTTCTGGATAAATCTTTTGGTGCACCGACCATCACTAAAGATGGTGTTTCTGTCGCACGTGAAATCGAGCTGGAAGACAAGTTCGAGAACATGGGCGCGCAGATGGTGAAAGAAGTGGCCTCTAAAGCGAACGACGCTGCGGGCGACGGTACCACCACGGCAACCGTACTGGCACAGTCAATCATCACTGAAGGCCTGAAAGCGGTCGCAGCGGGTATGAACCCGATGGACCTGAAGCGCGGTATCGACCAGGCAGTTATCGCTGCGGTTGAGAAACTGAAAGCGCTGTCTGTACCTTGCTCAGACTCTAAAGCAATTGCGCAGGTTGGTACTATCTCTGCTAACTCCGATGAAACCGTAGGCCAGCTGATTGCTCAGGCGATGGAAAAAGTCGGTAAAGAAGGCGTGATCACCGTTGAAGAAGGCACCGGCCTGCAGGACGAGCTGGATGTGGTTGAAGGTATGCAGTTTGATCGTGGCTACCTGTCTCCTTACTTCATCAACAAGCCAGAAACTGGTGCGATTGAACTGGAATCGCCGTTCATCCTGCTGGCTGACAAGAAAATTTCTAACATCCGTGAAATGCTGCCAGTGCTGGAAGCCGTTGCGAAAGCGGGCAAACCACTGCTGATCATCGCGGAAGATGTTGAAGGCGAAGCGCTGGCAACACTGGTGGTTAACACCATGCGCGGCATCGTGAAAGTGGCCGCGGTTAAAGCACCAGGCTTCGGCGACCGTCGTAAAGCTATGCTGCAGGATATCGCTATCCTGACCGGTGGTACCGTGATCTCTGAAGAGATCGGTATGGAGCTGGAAAAAGCGGCGCTGGAAGATCTGGGTCAGGCTAAACGCGTTGTGATCAACAAAGACACCACCACCATCATCGACGGTGTGGGTGAAGAGGCGACAATCCAGGGCCGTGTCACCCAGATTCGTCAGCAGATCGAAGAAGCAACCTCTGACTACGACAAAGAAAAACTGCAGGAGCGCGTAGCGAAACTGGCAGGCGGCGTAGCCGTTCTGAAAGTTGGCGCAGCCACTGAAGTTGAAATGAAAGAGAAGAAAGCCCGCGTTGAAGATGCGCTGCACGCAACCCGTGCTGCTGTCGAAGAAGGCGTGGTTGCTGGTGGTGGTGTGGCGCTGGTTCGCGTTGCCGCACAGCTGGCCGATCTGCGTGGTCAGAACGAAGATCAGAACGTCGGTATCAAAGTTGCGCTGCGCGCAATGGAATCTCCACTGCGTCAGATCGTCTCTAACGCCGGTGAAGAGCCATCCGTTGTTGCTAACAACGTGAAAGCGGGCGACGGTAACTACGGTTACAACGCGCAGACTGAAGAGTACGGCAACATGATCGACTTCGGTATCCTGGACCCAACCAAAGTGACCCGTTCTGCTCTGCAGTACGCGGCCTCTGTTGCGGGTCTGATGATCACCACCGAATGTATGGTCACTGACCTGCCAAAAGGCGACGCACCTGATTTAGGCGGCGGCGCTGGCGGTATGGGTGGCATGGGCGGTATGGGCGGCATGATGTAATTGCCGTTGACTGCTTAAGTCATCACAGAACCCCCGATCGGAAACGGTCGGGGGTTTTTCTTTTGGGCAGGAAAATAGTATAAGTAGTGGCGCAATCGTTCGTCTTTCCTCTTGATATCTCCCGCTGTCTGCTCGCTGACTGTTACCGCCCTGCCAGATTGACTTACGGCCGTAAGCTCATCGGAAAGCGCAAAGCTGTCAGCCTGAACACAGTATGAAATATTGAGGTGATATAACGGGATTAAGGCAATGAATGTTCAGAAAAAAGCGATCTTTTTCTGCTACGCTGCCACCCGACTCTGATGATAATAAATGGGGATTACAATGCGGATTAACCTCTTGCTCGGACTGACGGCTGGCGCGTTATTGCTGGCGGGCTGCAGCAGCTCTACGCAACTCTCTTCAGCAGGACAGCGCGTGACGTTTACCGATCAGCAGCCTGGCAATAACTGCCAGCTTCTGGGCAATATCACCGGCTCACAGAGCAACTGGCTGAGCGGGGCTGGCGGCGAAACCAGCGCGCTGCGTGGTGCAGCCAATGACCTGCGCAATCGCGCAGCGGAGATGGGCGGCAACGTCATTTACGGTGCAACCAGCCCGACGCAGAATCTGTTGTCCGCGTTCGCGCCACTCGACAGCAAAATGACCGGCCAGGTATATAAGTGCCCATAATGTGACTCGGGCGCCTGCTTTGTTGAATCGGCCAGCTTTTCGCTGGCCGTTTTTATTCCTGACGTAACTGTAAATCCAGCGGTGTTTTACTTGGCTCCCCACCAATTTCTCGCGCCAGCTTTGGCACCAGATAACCCGAGACCTGTGACAGCAGCGCACGCACCAACTGACGGGCTTCCTCATCAGACACAAAGAAGTGCGCGGCACCCTGTACCTTATCCAGTACGTGCAGATAATAAGGCAGGATACCCGTATCAAACAGCGCATTGCTCAGCGTGGCCAGCGTCCGGGCATTATCATTGACGCCACGCAACAGTACACTCTGATTCAACAGGGTGACACCGGCACGCTTCAGGCTGCTCATCGCCTCACGCAGCTCATCATCAATCTCCTGCGCATGGTTGATGTGCGTCACCATCAGCACCTGCAGGCGGGTTTCGCTGAGCATCTGACAGAGCTGATCGGTGATGCGCGCCGGTATCACTACCGGTAAACGACTGTGGATGCGCAGACGCTTCACGTGCGGGATCGGTTCCAGCGCCGCGAGCAGCCAGGCAAGCTCATGATCTTTCGCCATCAACGGATCGCCGCCGGAAAAAATGATCTCATCCAGCTCAGGATGATCGGCGATATAGTCCAGCGCAGCCTGCCAGCTACGCTTGTTGCCGGGATTGTCCTGATAGGGAAAATGACGACGAAAGCAGTAGCGACAGTTGACGGCGCAGCCGCCTTTTACCAGTAATAATGCCCGGTTTCGGTATTTATGCAGCAATCCAGGTACAACGTTGCTTTGTTCATCGAGCGGATCGGTGCTATAACCTGGCGCATCGATGAATTCCTGGCGGCGGGTCAGCACCTGAAGCAGCAGCGGGTCGTGCGCATCGCCTTTTTTCATCCGGCGGATGAACGCATGCGGAACACGCAGGGCGAAAAGACGCCGCGCATCCGCGCCCTCAGCCAGCTCAGTGTGCTGATCAAGGGCTAAAATCCGCAGTAATTCATCAGGTTCAGTGACAACATCCGCAAGTTGCTGCAACCAATCTTCTCTGGAAGGTGTTTTTAGGGTTACAATGTGTGCCATTTTTTGGCTTAGTACCAGTGTCAATTTTCGTAGAGGGCCTTCATGGCGACTTATTCTAGCAACGATTTCCGTCCCGGTCTTAAAATCATGTTCGAAGGCGAGCCGTATGCCATCGAATCCAGTGAGTTCGTTAAACCGGGTAAAGGTCAGGCATTCGCACGCGTTAAAATGCGTCGCCTGCTGACGGGTTCTCGCGTTGAGAAAACTTTTAAATCTACCGACTCCGCCGAAGGCGCAGATGTAGTAGATACCAACCTGAACTACCTGTACAACGACGGTGAGTTCTACCACTTCATGCACCCGGAAAGCTTTGAGCAGTTCCAGGTTGAAGAGAAGACGGTAAGCGATGCAGCAAAATGGCTGCAGGATAACGCTGAATGTATCGTTACGCTGTGGAACGGTCGTCCAATTGCCGTTCAGCCGCCGAACTTTATCGAAGCCGAAGTTATCGAAACCGATCCAGGCCTGAAAGGTGATACGGCGGGTACTGGCGGCAAGCCAGCCAAGCTGTCTACCGGCGCCGTGGTGAAAGTGCCATTGTTCGTTCAGGAAGGCGAAGTGGTCAAAGTTGACACCCGCTCTGGCGAATACGTGTCACGCGTAAAATAAGATTCGCAGGCGCATCTTCTGATGCGCCTTTTTCTTGTCTGAGAGAAAAAAATGATCAAGCTGGCAAAATTAATCGCATTCGCGTTGCTGGTCTCTTCTGCGCTTAGCGCCTGCAACACATTCCACGGTTTTGGCGAAGATGTCTCCCACTTAGGCGGTGCCATTTCGCGTGCGGCAAAATGACCTTAACTGATTGTCCTTTTTAGAGTCCCGCTAGCAGCAACTGCCTGAAATCCGGCTATGCTTAAAGCGCTGTACTTTACATCCATCAAAAAGGACATTGTTATGTTAAAGAAAAGTATTGCCGCAATCTTCTCTGTACTGGTGCTCTCTTCTCTGCTGACGGCGTGTAATACCACGCGTGGCGTCGGTGAAGATGTTGAAGCGGGTGGCCAGGCGATTCAGAACAGCACGAAGTAACCTGTTATTCCAACCGGTACGAAAGACTTTTCGTACCGGCTTGTCATATTCTGCACTATTTCTGTTTTACCCAGATTAACTCTTCGACCGGGAAACCATCCCGACGCGCCTGTTCAACCAGTTTCTCTTTCACGCCCGGCTCCAGTTGGGGTGTCCGTGACAGTATCCAGAGATAGTGGCGATTCGGGCCGCACACCAGCGCATAGCGATAGTCGGGATCCAGTGCGATAACGTTATAGCCGCCGTAGAAGGGGCCAAAGAAAGAGACTTTCAGTGACGCACGCTGGGGTTCACCAGTGAAGTAGGCTTTACCGACGCTCTCCTGCCAGCGCTGCTTTTTGACGTTATAGCCACGATTGATCACTTTCAGACCGCCATCTTCACGCGGGCTGTAGTTTGCCGTCACCTGCTCAAGGCCACGCTCAAAGGGGTGGTTAAGGCGGGCAATCTCATACCACTGACCGAGGTAGCGCTGGCTGTCAAAGTTATCAACGACCGTGACGTTCTTTGGCGGCGTGGTGCTACAGGCAACAGAGAGAAAAGCACTCAGGCTGGCAACAACTGTTTTCCATGGAGACATAGTGGGATTCCTTTGTGATTTAACCGCTTAAGTATAGAAGCCGAAACGCTGTTTTTGGCAGCACGGGCACGAGATTGTTTGCCGCAGGCATTGCAGGTAGACTTCCCCCCCTAATTTGTATCAGGAGTCATCACCATGAGCGAAACGGCAAGCTGGCAACCAAGCGCACCCATCGCCAATTTGTTAAAACGCGCCGCTATTTTAGCCGAAGTGCGTCGTTTCTTTGCCGATCGCGGCGTGCTGGAAGTCGATACGCCGGCGATGAGCCAGGCAACGATTACCGATATCCATCTGGTGCCGTTCCAGACGCGTTTTGTCGGGCCTGGTGCAGCGCAGGGTCGCGATCTCTGGCTGATGACCAGCCCGGAATATCATATGAAACGCCTGCTGGCGGCGGGCAGTGGCCCGATCTACCAGATGGCGCGCAGCTTCCGCAATGAAGAGGCGGGGCGTCACCACAACCCCGAATTTACCATGCTGGAGTGGTACCGGCCGCATTACGATATGTACCGTCTGATGAACGAAGTCGATGATCTGATGCAGCAGGTGCTGGAGTGTGACAGCGCCGAGTCGCTCTCTTATCAGCAGGCATTTATCCGCCATCTGGAGCTGGATCCGCTGTCAGCGGATAAAGCGCAGTTGCGAGAAGCTGCTGAAAAGCTGGGTGAAGGCGAGCTGGCGCGCGCAGAAGAGGATCGCGATACCTTGCTGATGCTGCTGTTTATGCTGGGTGTGGAACCAAAGATTGGTCAGGATAAACCCTGCTTCGTTTATCACTTCCCGGCCAGCCAGGCGGCACTGGCGGAGATCAGTACGGAAGATCACCGTGTGGCTGAACGTTTCGAGGTCTATTACAAGGGCATTGAGCTGGCGAACGGTTTCCGTGAACTGACCGACAGCCGTGAGCAGCGTCAGCGCTTTGAGCAGGATAACCGCCGCCGTGCGGCGCGCGGCCTGCCTGTGCATCCTATTGATACTTATCTGCTGGATGCGCTGGCGCATGGTATGCCAGCCTGTTCCGGGGTCGCGCTGGGTATTGATCGCCTGATCATGCTGGCGTTGAAAGCGGAGTCATTGAGTGAAGTGATCGCGTTTCCGGTGGATCGTTGCTAAAAGTCCGGGTGAAAAGGGCAGGGATGGCCCATCTGACCGCAAAGGAATCCTGCATCCCTGCAGGTCGGCCTCGCCATCCTGGCTCGGACGCTTTGCTCTTCAGATGGGCCACCCCTGCCCGTCAGGCTAAGGCATTGCTGATAGTCTAAAACCCCGCCAATCAGCTGCTGCTGTCAGGAAACTCCTGAATGGTGACCGGCAGCGTCAGCTTCTGATCGTTTCGCAGCACCTGCACATCAATTACTGAACCCGGACGAATTTCTGCCACCTGATCCATGGTCTCCTGCGCGGAGATGGCCGGCTTGCCATTAACGCTGAGCAGCACATCGTTGGCCTGAATCCCGGCTTTATCCGCTGGCCCATCTGGCGTGACCACGCTGACAATAATGCCCTGAACCCGATCCAGATTGCTGCCCTGTCCATGCAGCGGCGGTAACTCACGCCCGGTAATGCCGATATAGCCGCGGATCACCCGGCCATCACGAATCAGCTTGTCCATGATTTTTGAGGCTAAGACGGTTGGAATGGCGAAGCCAATCCCTTCCGGGGTTTCACCATCATTGCTCTTATCAAACGTCAGGGTGTTAATGCCCATCAGCTCGCCGAGTGAGTTAATCAGCGCACCGCCGGAGTTACCCTGATTGATTGAGGCATCGGTCTGCAGGAAGTTCTGCCGGCCTGACGAACTCAGGCCTACGCGGCCTGTGGCGCTGATAATGCCCTGCGTTACCGTCTGACCGAGGTTATAGGGGTTACCGATTGCCATTACCACATCGCCGATATGCGGCTGCCGGTTGGGATTAATCGGGATAACAGGCAGGCCAGAAGCCGTAATCTTCAGTACGGCCAGATCGGTCATGCCATCGGAACCCACCAGCGTCGCTTCAAAGAAGCGGCCATCCTGCAATGCCACGATAATCTGATCGGCATTGTTGATCACATGCTTGTTGGTAAGGATGTAGCCTTTTGTATTCATGATCACCCCTGAGCCCAGGGTGGTGATGCCACGATTGTTGTTGCCGTGGGCGCTGCGGTTGTAAACGTTCACAACGGCAGGCACGGCGCGGCGCACCCCCTGATTGAAGCTAAAGGGCGTTTCGTCGGTAATATTGTCGTGGTTATAGAGGGCGTCGCTGCCCATACGCAGTGCAGGCAGTGCTGCGAGCAAAATACCCGCCACAATCAGGCCCAGCACCACGGCACGCAAAAGTTTAAGAAACATGGTGTTAAATCACGCCAGGGGAGATCGCAGGGGAGAATAACATGAGAGCGGCGGACACACACGCGCTTGTGTCCGCCGTAATGCGAGGTTTATCTCAACAACAGATAGATACTTTCATCGCCGCGCACCACATTCAGTGCCAGTACCGGCGGTTTTCCTTCCAGAATTTTACGCATTTCTGCAATCGTCTGAACACGATTGCGGTTAACGCCGATAATCACATCATCTTTCTGCAGGCCAACCTGTTCGGCTGGCGTACCTTTTTCGATGGTATCGACCTTCACGCCTTTATCACCGGTTTTGGTCTGTCCATCACTCAGGGTTGCGCCCTGAAGTGCAGGTGACATCAGCTGAGCGCTGGCGGTACTCTGGGCGCTCTGTTCCAGCGTGACGGTAACGGTTAGCGGCTTACCTTCGCGCAGCAGGCCAAGTTTAACCTGCTCGCCTGGCGGCGTGGTGCCCACTTTGACGCGTAACTCAGCGAAGCTGGTAATCGGCTTATCGTTGATCGACGTAATGATATCGCCTGACTTCACGCCCGCTTTCTGCGCGGCAGATTGCGGTAAGACTTCAGAGACAAAGGCGCCGCGCTGTGCATCGACATTGAATGCTTTAGCCATATCGGCTGTCATTTCAGTGCCTTTGATGCCGAGCTGACCGCGCTTCACTTCACCAAATTTAATCAGCTGCTGCGCGAGGTTCATCGCCATATCACTCGGGATAGCAAAGCCGATACCGATGTTACCGCCGCTTGAGGCCAGAATCGCAGTGTTGATACCGATCAGCTCACCGTTAAGGTTGACCAGCGCACCGCCTGAGTTGCCACGGTTGATCGCAGCATCGGTCTGAATAAAGTTTTCCAGCCCTTCCAGGTTCAGGCCGCTGCGGCCCAGCGCAGAAATAATCCCGGAGGTGGCGGTCTGCCCCAGACCAAACGGGTTACCGATCGCCACGGCGAAATCACCCACTTTCAGCTGGTCAGAGTCCGCGACTTTCACCTGCGTGAGGTTTTTAGCGCCCTGAATCTGAATCAGCGCGATATCGGTCTGCTCATCATGGCCGATTAGTTTGGCTTCATATTCGCTGCCGTCGCCAAGCTGTACGTTGATCTTATCCGCACCGTTGACCACGTGATTGTTGGTCAGCACGTAACCTTTCGCGGCATCAATGATGACGCCAGAACCTAAGCCTTCAAACGGCTGTGGCTGACTATTTCCGCCAGGCATCTGGCCGAAAAAACGCTTCAGGGGTTCAGGAATATCCTGAGCCTGTGCACCCGAATCAGTGCCTTCAACGTGAACACTGACCACGGCAGGTAACACTTTTTCCAGCATCGGTGCCAGACTTGGCAGCGGCTGGCCCGCAATTTGTGCTGGTAGCGTTGCCATCGCGTCTGGTGCGGCGGCAAGGCTCATCCCAATACTCAGGGCTAATGCGCTAAACAGGCGTGCTTGTTTTTTCATTGCTACAACGCTCTCGCTGCAAAAGGTGGGAAGAATTAATGAGTGTGACAGTCGTTTGCGGTCAGGGTTCGCAAAAACAGCGGGCGCAGACAGGCTGCGCCCCAAAAAGATTAGTCGCGGGCAGGGCGCTCGCCACGCAGTAAACCGGATGCGCCTTCAGAGTAGTCGCGCGGCATCTGCACCGGCACCTGATCGTTGTCCGCTTCAGCTTCAGTCAGCTGATAGGCAAACGGATTTTTCTGGCCAGGCAGATTTGGCAGCAGGTCATTCGAGCCTTTTGCCATATGCTGATAGAGCTGTCGATAGTCACGCGCCATGTTGTCCAGCAGCTCCGCACTCTGTGCGAAGTGGTTGGTCAGCTCTTCGCGATAATCAGCCAGCTCCGCTTTCGATTTTTCCAGCTCGTACTGCATGCTGCGTTGCTCACGCAGCTTTTTGTTGCCAAAACGCATGGCGACTGCGCCGACAATAATACCTACCACTAAACCAATTAGCCCGTATTCCCAGGTCATAATGACTCCCGTGTTTTTTCCATTGTTCCGTAGGGCGTTGCACCATTTCAATAATAGTCACTATACCCGTTAATCTTATGGATGTGGAACTCCGGAGCAGCATGGCTTAGTGTAGAACGGCCTTTTTTTCAGCAACCGTGGTATCAATCAGACACCATTCAGGGACTTTGAAACAATAATGCAAACCTCAACTCCGCTTGCACGCTATGAGCAGGCGCTGTCGCAGGGCGAATTCAGGCCCGATGACGTACAACGTGAAGCGATTACCCGTTTAGACGCGCTGCAGCAGGCGCTGGTTGCCCGGCAACAATCCGCCGCGCCTTCCTCATCCGGCCTGTTGGGGCGCCTCTCTAAATTGATTGGCAAAGAGAAAAACGAAACGGTACAACCGGTACGTGGGCTCTATATGTGGGGCGGTGTCGGTCGCGGTAAGACCTGGGTTATGGATCTCTTTTTTCAGTCTATTCCTGGCGATCGCAAACTGCGCCTGCACTTCCACCGCTTTATGCTGCGGGTGCACGAAGAACTGACACAGCTTCAGGGCCAGAGCGATCCGTTGCTGATCGTGGCGGACAAATTCAAAGCCGAAACCGACATCCTCTGTTTTGATGAGTTTTTTGTCTCCGATATCACCGATGCAATGCTGCTGGGCACGCTGATGGAAGCGCTGTTTGAACGCGGTATTGCGCTGGTCGCCACCTCGAACATTCCGCCGGACGATCTTTATCGCAATGGTTTGCAGCGTGCGCGCTTCCTGCCTGCTATTGAGCAGATAAAACGGCACTGTGATGTGATGAATGTGGATGCGGGTATCGACTACCGGTTACGCACGCTGACCTCCGCACATCTGTGGAACTTCCCGCTCAACGCAGAGACGCATGCCGAGATGGGCCGGATGTTCAAAGCACTGTCAGGCAGTCAGCCTGAAGCGGCACCGGTTCTGGAAATTAATCATCGCCAGATGCCGACGCTGGGCGTTAGCGAAGGCGTACTGGCGATTAATTTCACGACCCTGTGTGGAGAGGGCCGCAGCCAGCATGACTACATTGCGCTGTCGCGCCGTTTTCACAGCGTGCTGCTGTATGACGTGCCGGTGATGATTTATAAAACCGAAGATCAGGCGCGCCGTTTCCTGGCGCTGGTCGATGAGTTCTATGAACGTCATGTGAAGCTGGTGGTCGCGGCAGAAACGTCCCTGACCGAGATTTATCAGGGCACGCGACTGAAATTTGAATACCAGCGCTGTTTATCGCGACTTCAGGAGATGCAGAGCGAAGAGTATCTGCGTTTGCCACACCTGCCGTGAGAATAAACAGGATAAATACCGAAATAGGGTTCGATTTTTGTAACCGACTTCTCTATAATCTTGCGACCCCACGTTACAGCAAAGGATTTTTTTCCCAAATCCTCTGTGTTCCAGTAACTCTATCCGAAGGGGTGGCTTGCTGGTCAAAATGGTCGTGTGAGCCTCATTCGTTTACTTAAGCGTTTGGGATTTCACCAACGTGTAACTTAATTTGGGTAAGCTTTTCGATGAAAACTTTTACAGCTAAACCAGAAACCGTCCAACGTGACTGGTTTGTAGTTGACGCAACGGGCAAAACTTTGGGTCGCCTGGCGACTGAACTGGCGCGCCGTCTGCGTGGTAAGCATAAAGCGGAATATACTCCGCACGTTGATACGGGTGATTACATCATCGTTCTGAACGCAGAAAAAGTTGCTGTAACCGGCAACAAGCGTACTGACAAGATCTACTATCACCACACTGGTCACATCGGTGGTATCAAACAGGCGACCTTTGAAGAGATGATTGCTCGCCGTCCTGAGCGTGTGATTGAGATCGCGGTTAAAGGCATGCTGCCGAAGGGCCCGCTGGGTCGTGCTATGTACCGTAAACTGAAAGTTTACGCAGGCAACGAGCACACCCATGCGGCACAGCAACCGCAAGTTCTTGACATTTAATCGGGATTAAAGGCAATGGCTGAAACTCAAAACTACGGCACTGGTCGCCGCAAAAGCTCTACCGCTCGCGTATTCATTAAGCCGGGTAGCGGTAACATCGTAATTAACCAACGTTCTCTGGAACAGTACTTCGGTCGCGAAACTGCCCGCATGGTAGTTCGTCAGCCGCTTGAGCTGCTGGACCTGGTTGGTAAATTCGATCTCTATGTCACTGTTAAAGGTGGCGGTATTTCTGGTCAGGCTGGTGCGATCCGTCACGGTATCACCCGCGCTCTGATGGAATACGACGAATCACTGCGTGGCGAACTGCGTAAAGCAGGCTTCGTTACTCGTGATGCGCGTCAGGTTGAACGTAAGAAAGTCGGCCTGCGTAAAGCACGTCGTCGTCCTCAGTTCTCCAAGCGTTAATTGTTTGCAGCTCCGGCTGTGGCAATTGGCTCAAAAAACCCGCTTCGGCGGGTTTTTTATTTTCTGCCTTCCCACGACTTCCCGCGAAAACCGTAACGTCGCGCTCAATTTACCTGCAAAGATTTATTACTCGCCCACAAGCAGCCTAAAATCTGGTAAACTCTGTGTCACTTTGCGCCCGCAGGCCGGTGCGTTATGCGCCTTCCCACTGTCGGGGCGTCAGTATCTGTGACGCGGCTAACCAGGTTGCGTGCGAGTTCGATAAGCTGGTGAATCGCCGTGTGGTTGGCTATTCGCAGTATCTTTTTGTGAACAAACTTGGAGGTTTTCATGGCTGTCGCTGCCAACAAACGTTCGGTAATGACGCTGTTTTCTGGTCCTACTGACATTTTCAGCCATCAGGTACGTATTGTCCTGGCGGAGAAGGGTGTCAGCGTAGAGATCGAGCAGGTCGAAATGGATAACCTGCCGCAGGATCTGATTGACCTCAATCCGTATCGCACGGTACCAACGCTGGTAGATCGTGAGCTGACGCTGTATGAATCACGCATCATCATGGAATATCTGGATGAGCGCTTCCCGCATCCGCCACTGATGCCGGTTTATCCGGTTGCCCGTGGTGACAGCCGACTGATGATGCATCGCATCGAGCAGGACTGGTACAGCCTGATGCGGAAAGTCGAGAACAGCACGGGCCAGGAAGCCGAAGCCGCACGCAAGCAACTGCGTGAAGAGCTGCTGGCCATCGCGCCACTGTTTGGCCGTACGCCTTACTTCATGAGCGAAGAGTTCAGTCTGGTCGATTGCTACCTGGCGCCGCTGTTATGGCGTCTGCCGTCAATGGGCATCGATCTGATCGGCTCGGGTTCAAAAGAGCTGAAAGGTTACATGAACCGTGTATTTGAGCGTGACTCTTTCCTTGCTTCATTGACTGAAGCTGAACGTGAAATGCGCCTGCAAGCCCGGGCTTAACGTATGGAAATGTCGCAACTTACTGCACGTCGTCCCTATCTGCTGCGCGCCTTCTATGACTGGTTGCTCGACAACCAGCTGACGCCGCATCTGGTGGTCGACATTAATCTGCCGGGTGTGCAGGTGCCGCTGGAGTATGCGCGTGATGGTCAGATTGTCCTGAACATTGCGCCACGTGCTGTCGGTAACCTTGACCTGGCCAATGATCAGGTGTCGTTCAACGCCCGCTTTGGTGGCGTTCCTCGCCAGGTTAACGTGCCGATGGCAGCGATTCTGGCGATCTATGCACGTGAAAACGGTGCCGGAACGATGTTTGAACCGGAACCGGCTTACGAGCTGGGCACGCATGAGGCGTCAGAGGGTCAGGAAGAGACTATGATGTCGGTGATTGATGGCGATCGTCCTGACGATGCCAGCGATGACGAGACGCCGCCTGATGACGATCCACCGCCACGTGGTGGACGACCTTCACTGCGCGTCGTGAAATAGCCGTGACATAATCGTGAATACCCGTCCATGCGACGGGTATTTTTTTGCCTGTCAGCCATAAAAAAATCCGGCTGCCTGCGCAAGCCGGATTTTTATCAGCAGACCTTCGCAATCAGTAAACGTCGCGCAGGTAGCGTTTCTCTTTCTTCAGCTGATCGACATAGTCCGCAGCACGTTCGGTAGAGAGACCACCAAACTGACGAACCACTTCATACAGCGCATTATCCACATCCTTCGCCATACGTGAGGCATCACCACAGACGTAGAAGTACGCTCCTTCCTGCAGCCATGCATAAAGCTCTGCGCCCTGTTCCAGCATCCGGCTCTGTACGTAGATCTTCTTCTCCTGATCGCGCGAGAACGCCAGATCCAGACGGGTCAGCAAGCCGTTATCCCGCCAGGCCAGCAGCTCATCCTGATAGATAAAATCATGTTCCTGATGCTGATCGCCGAAGAACAGCCAGTTTTTGCCCTGCGCGCCGGTTGCCTGGCGCTCCTGCAGGAAGGCACGGAATGGGGCGATACCAGTACCCGGTCCCACCATGATCAACGGTGCGCTGTTATTGGCAGGGACGCGGAATGCTTTATTGGGTGAGATAAAGATGGCGGGCTTCTCACCACGACGCACGCGCTCGGCCAGATAGGTCGAGCAGACGCCACCGCGATTACGGCCGCCACTGTGATAACGCACCGAGGCAACGGTCAGATGTACCTGGTTAGGGTGTGCTTTAGAACTGGATGAAATAGAGTAAGCACGATGCTGCAGCGGGCGCAGCAGGGCAACAAACTCAGGCACCGCCAGCGTGCGTGTCAGCTCAAGCTGCAGCAGGTCGAGGGTATCTTTGCCCCACAGCCAGACGCCCAGTGCATCTTTATCATCATGCTGTAAGACATGACGCAGTTCCTGATTGGTCGTGTTCTGCCCAACCCATTCGATTAACTTGCGTGACGGCTCAGAGATTTCAAACTGATAGGTCAGCAGGTCGCCGAGGCTGCGGTCAAAGCCAGGTACTGGTGTCTGGTAATCAGCATTAAGCTGCGTCAGCAGCAGGCTGACCAGTGACGGCTCGTTGACCGGAATCACGCCCAGCGCATCGCCCGCTTCATACTTCAGGCCGCTGTCCGACAGGTCGAATTCGAAATGACGAATATCTTTGGCTGACTGCTCGCCTGACAAACGCTTGTTAGTGATCAGCGCGGCGGCATACGGATTCGATTTGTTACTGCCTGGGATGACTGGCGCTTCAGGCGCGCTCTCCAGCACAGTGCCGCTGCTGCCTGCGCTGGCGGCAAACTGTGGCATTGAGCTGTTCAGCCACTCGCTGGAAGGTTCTTCGTAGTCGATATCACAATCGATACGATCAACCACGCGTTTCGCACCCAACTGCTCAAGGCGCATATCAATGAACTTGCCTGCCTGACAGAAGCCATCGTAGCCGGTATCGCCAATCGCCAGTACGGCGAAATGCATCTGCTCCAGACGCGGTGCGGTACTGGCAGAGATCGCATCCCAGAACAGCTGTGCGTTGTCCGGCATCTCACCTTCACCATAGGTCGAGGTGACGATCAGCACATGACGCATGGTGGCAAACACGTCGAGATCGACATCGCCCAGCGCCTGCACCACCGGCACCAGGCCTTTCGCACGGGCAGATTTTGCAGCAGTCTGCGCCAGCGCTTCGGCATTGCCGGTCTGGGAGCCGTAAAGAATATGCAATTGCGTGGTCGCGGCTGCGCCTGTACCCGCGGCAGGTTGCTGCTTGTCTTCTAATACCAGCAAACGGGAGTGAAGCCCCGCGAGAAAGCCAGCCAGCCAGTACTTCTGATCGCCATTAAAAGGTGCATCTTCTGGAATATAAGGAATTTTCATGGGTACTTTTACTCAATCCCGTTCTCGCCCGATATCAGTGGCGTTCCCCGGTCTGAAAGCGGTTCCGCCTCCCCGCGCCGCAGCGTGTGCAGCATGGGAAAGCGGTTCAGCCTCTGTCCGGTACAACGATTAATCCGGGCAATGATCAATTAATAATATTCAGTTCAGCCTGATCAGTATCACTGTCAGGAGAGTTTACCCACCGCAGCGGCGATTTCCGGCAATGCCGCACGTGCAAACAGCTCTTCAAAGTCAGGCAGGTGGCCCAGCACTTCCCGGTTACAGGCATCCTGATACATGATCCAGCCGTAGGTCGCCAGACTGTCCATGGAGCGGATGTTACGTTGCGTCAGCGCCGCTTTGTAATCTGACATGCGTTTGGTACCGATCAGACTCGCCAGTTCGTCATCGCTGTAACTCTCGATGGCCGAACGGGCATGACGCTGCAGCTTGCTCACCAGCGAAAAGTCTTCAGTCATCAGCAGATTACGCACCGCTTTTTCCACCGCCGCATCTTCAACAGGTGTACCTTTCGGCAACTTCGCCAGTGCCAGCTGCTGGGCAAAACTCAGCACGGTGTAGTTGTTCAGCAGGACAAACATCTCCTGCGTATCGGTTGCGCCATAAGCCGGGACGGCACCGTTGGCGATGGTTTTACCCTGACGCCACGCGGCTTTGAATTTCGCTACCTGATGGCCTGCCAGTGCTGTCGACAGCTCTTCGAGCAGATCTTTACGGCTCTTGGCTTTGAGGATCTCGCCGCCATCCTGATAGAGCAGCAGCGAGCGCGGCATCACGTAAACAAAGTGGTGACACTCGGTTTCCCAGTTCTCCAGCAGCCAGGCGGCACGCGGCGATTTGGTCGCTTCCAGATGCCAGTTCAGCATGGTCAGCACTGCCTGCTTGTGAACCTGCGCCATCTCATCCTGATCGGCAATCGAGCCGAACCGCACTGAATCACCGGCAGCGTGACTGGCCAGCGATCCATACGGATCGTACTGGTAAGCAAAGCCGCCGCTCATGCCGTTGCCAAATCCTTTACCAAAGGTGCCCAGGTTAAGAATGGCACCGTTAGTCATGTATTCGCAGCAGAAGTCACCGACGCCTTCAACCACGGCCGTTGCGCCTGAGTTACGCACCGCGAAGCGATCACCGGCCTGACCCTGCACGAATAGACGTCCGCCAGTTGCGCCGAACAGCGCAAAGTTACCAATCAGCACGTTGCCGTCGCCATCCTGCGCGCCGCCGCCCGGCGACATGACAATCAGCTCACCGCCACACTGTCCCTTGCCGACGCCATCATTACAGGTGCCGTAGTGGGCCAGCTGCATGCCATCGTTGCAGAACGCGCCAAATGACTGACCAGCAGAACCGGTGGTGGAAATTTTTACGCTCTCAGGGGCCAGATAACGGCGGCCGCGATCGTCGGTCATCACCGCAGGCATCGCCTGCAACTGCGCCGCACTCAGTTCATGGTTCAGCATGCGTTCAATGTCGATCGCTAACTGGCCGCCCACACTTTTGTTGCGGTTGTTCAGCACGATGCCGTTGCCCAGTGCGACGTCGGTATTGGCCTGATCGACCAGCGCTGATTTCAGCTGCTCAACCCAGCCGTCATCCAGCTCAAAATCTTTTTCCAGATAAACCGGCTTGTCGATTTTCAGCTCAGGTACCACGGTCAGCATGGCGCGTAAGTCGAGTTTGCCGACTTCCAGTGGATGATCCATCAGGTGCAGCAGGTCAGAGCGACCTCGAGCCTCACGCAGGGAACGCAGGCCCATGCGAGCCAGAATCTCACGCACTTCATGTGCCACATTGAGGAAGTACTGTGCCAGCTGACGCGGATCGCCATCAAAGGCTTCGGCATTAGTGGTTAAACCAGCAGGGCACTTAACGTTGCAGTTTTTCGCCATCACGCATTTCAGCATCATCAGCGCCGTCGTACCGAACTCAAAACTGTCACCGCCCAGCAGAGCAGATTTCACCACGTCGCTGCCGGTCTGCTGCGCGCCAGAGCAGCGCAGCTGCACTTTATCGCGCAGGCCATTAGCGCATAGCGCCTGATGGACTTCAGCGATGCCGATTTCCGCCACGCGTCCGGTATATTTCAGGCTGGTCACCGAGGCAGCGCCGGTACCGCCGGTGTTTCCCGCGACGTTAATCACGTCTGCACCGGCTTTGGCTACGCCAACCGCGATGGTGCCGATCCCTTCAGAGGAGACCAGTTTGACGATAACGCGTACCCGCGCCGCTTTGCAGTCGTGGATCAGCTGCGCGAGATCTTCGATGGAGTAGGTATCGTGATGCGGCGGCGGCGAGACCAGTTCAACGCCAGGCGTACCGCCACGGGCCGCAGCAATCTCGACGGTCACTTTGGCCGCCGGTAACTGACCGCCTTCGCCAGGTTTCGCACCCTGACCAATTTTGATCTCCAGCTCTTCCAGCATCGGATCCGCCAGATAGGCAGCCCAGACGCCGAAACGCCCCGAAGCCAGCTGTTTGATACGGGAGGCACGGATGGTACCGTGACGGGAATAATGCTCGCCGCCTTCACCGCAGTTACTCATGCCGCCGACCATGTTGGTGCCGTGTGCGACCGCTTCATGAGCCGGGGCGACCAGTGCACCATGGCTCATTGCCCCGGAAGCAAAGGTACGGGTAATTTCACAGGCTGGCTGCACTTCACTTAGCGGCAGTGAGGGCAGGGTAGTAAAAATACGTGACAGATAATCTGCCGCTTTACCGTACGCCGTCACTTTCAGACCGCCAGTGACCACGTCGCTGCTCTCGATATCGTCGCCGAAGCGGGATTTCAGGGCGCGGGACAGGTTCTGCAAACGTTCACTCTCTGGCTTCAGCCCCTCAATCGCATCGGTCAGACGCAGCATAAAGTGATTCAGGCTGCCATCTACCGCTTCACACTCCATGCCGCGAATAGCAAAGCCGTTGTTGGTCAGTGAGTAGCGCCCAAGCTTACGGCGGAACTCCGCTTCGCTGTCGATGTGGGTCAGGTCAGCCGGGAAGGTCAGGATGTCGCGCAGGGCCGCCGGGCGACGTTTACGCTCTTCATACATCAGACTTGAGAACTGGCGGTAATCGGCCGTAATCGCAAAGTTGTTGATCACGTCATCCGGAATGCGCTCGAAGCTGCTGTCCTTAAACGTCTCTGGCTTGATGCCAAAGGCGTTATCCAGTTTTGCCAGCGTCATCAGACGGATGAAGTTGTCCTCTTCGCGCGCTTTGTCGGCAAAGCGAATCGGCTCTTCAGTCATGTCGATGAAGGTGCGCACGGCGATGGTACCGTAGGAGTGACCAGCGCCTTCGGCACGCTCTTTGAACAGGCCCAGCAACGGCACTTCAGACTCGCCCTGAATCTTCAGCGCGCTCTGATGCCAGTCAACGGCCATTGCCGCGATGGCTGCAAAGCCTGCGCCACCCACCGGGGTTTTGATATTCGGGAAATACTTTTTCAGCACCGGATCATCAGTGTTGAGGAAGTTAGGCTCAAAGAATTCACCGCTGCTGTAACTCTCAACGGTACAGAGACCGACTTTGCCCATGGTTTTCATCAGGGCTTTTTCAGCGGCTTTGGCATAGCGCTTAAAGGCTTTGTTACCTTCTTCACCTTCACCAAATTTCTCCTCTGCACGCATCTGTACACCCAGTGGATAGATAGCGGAAGCTCCGAAGCCGAGGGTGGCAGCTATGTGATGCGAGGAGATGCTCTGGCCGCTTTCCACCACCAGAGAAACATCCAGACGCAGACCTTCCTGCACCAGGCGCTGGTTGATGGCAGAAACCACCAGCAGCATCGGGATTGCGGCGTGCGTTGACGAGATGTGACGATCGGTAAGCACGGCGATGCCACCCTGTGCACGGGCAAAATCCACTACCTGTTGCGCCAGGTCATCAATCGCTTTTTCCAGCGCATTGGCGTTCGCGGTGGTGCTCAGCAGATCTTTGCCGATTACCGGCTCATAGAGCATTTCAAAGCGCGCATAAGGGGCGATGGTCTGCTCGCGCAAACGCAGCATATCAAGATGGCTGAGGATGGGGGTCGGTACCACAATCTGACGCCCCTTGCTGCGGCCCAGATGGGGTTTCGCACCCAGCGCGACACGCAGCGTCATGCCATCCACTTCGCGGATTGAGTCCAGCGGTGGGTTGGTCACCTGAGCAAAGCGCTGAGAGAAGTAGTGCGCCATGCCGCCTTCATGATCGGATAAACCGTTAATGGCGTTACCGTAACCCATCGCGGAGATTTTCTCTGCGCCGGTATTCAGCATCGGGTCCATCATGAACTTGAAGCTTTCCTGGTTGTAGTAGTAAGCCACAAAGCGCTGATAGGTTTTCAGATCGCCGCGATAACGAAGTGGTGAACCCTGCTGTTCAGCCGGGATCTCAGGCAGATCGTCAAGACCGACGCGGGCTTCACGCAGCAGCGCCGAATAATCTTTCTCTGCAGCCAGTTTTTCCAGCGCCTGCAGCGTGGTGTAGCTGCGTTTTTCACGATGATCGAAATAGAGCATGCCGCCTGCTTCGATACGGCCACGACGCAACACGCTTTCCGGTGGGAAGGCGATCTGGCCGGCTTCTGACATCGCCCCAATATACTCCGCCGTTTCAACTGAACGCAGTGGACGCAGGCCAAGACGGTCAAGGCGGGCACCAATTACTTCGCCGTTGCCGAAGATTAATGCCGCCGGCCCGTCGTTTTTCTCTTCATAAAGAGAGAAATACTCCAGCATGTCACGCACTTCTGCTGGCAGTGAACTGTCGTTTTCCCAGGCGGGCGGCATCATTGAAACCACGGCGGTGATGAGATCGAGATTATCTTCCATCAGACGGCTGTGGATACTCTGATCCAGACGTGAGCTGTCGGACTGACCTTTCGGCCGCACGATTTTCTTGCCACGGGCCAGTGCCAGCGCGGACTCAGCGATGCGGTTTTTACGGTCCGTGTTCAGCTCACCGTTATGTGCCATCAGGCGAAACGGCTGGGCCATCGTGGTATGCGGATCGGTGTTGGTGGAGAAGCGGGTATGGAAAAACAGCCCGCGCACCTGATGATCAGGATCGGTCAGATCTTTGAAGTAGGGGATCACTTCATTGGAGTTCAGACGAGCTTTAAACACCTGGGTACGCGACGACAGCGACAGCGGATAGAGGCCACCAAATTCACTTTCGGTAAACGCGCGGGCTTCAATCGTTAACAGGGCGCGGTAGATGCGTTGTTCGAAGTCGTTCTGGTCAACCACGTCCTGTGGCGCAGTGAAAATCCACTGCAGAATCGGTAACTGAAACTGTACGGCGGCCGGACGGGTCACGCTGCTGTCGAGCGGCATGTCACGCTTCATGATCACCGGCAGGCCAAAGCTGCTGAGTGTCTCATCTACCAGACGTTCAGCATTCGCGCGCAGCGCAGCATCTTTCGGCACAAAGAAGTTGCCGACGCCAAAGCGGCCTGCTTCCAGCGGCTGGCCGGTAATCTTGCGGAAGAAGTGCAGGGAAAGGTCAACGTTGACCCCCGCGCCGTCGCCAACGCCTTCCGCTGACATACCGCCGCGGTGAGGTACCGTGCACAGGGCGCTATGCGCCATCTGCAGAATTTCGTGGGTCTGCTCGCCGTCCTTGCGCGTAATGAAACCTACACCACAGCTGTCACTGCCTGCTGTCGGATCATACAAGCCATAGGATTGAGGTTTTTTAGTGGACATTGAGGGTCTCCTTAACTGCTTTGACATTACTTGCACTGTTTCAGGGTCTGAGCGCAACGGGGCGCAACATCATTTTCATCGCCATGCTCTGTCGAGCGCGCGTCATAGCCCTGAGCATTTCTCTCCAGACATCGATAAAACGTCCTTAATTGAGCTGCTCTCTGATTTCCGGTCTCTTAAAGGAGATGACTTAAACCGCGCGGGAGTCTTCTTGTTGCATAGATATGCCGAGACAATGGCCCGTCTGGAAAGCTTTCAGCGGATTTCCAACTTATCGGGAAAGCGTAATCAGGTCAAATAGGGCGGTCAGACAAGGTAAATAGGTGTTTTATGTGATTAAGTTTATGAATTAATGGGTTTTTAAGGTTTAAAATGTATCACTCTGTAGCCTGGCGATCGGCCCATAAATGTGAACTGACTCACTGTAGTGCAGGCGTCAGATCTCTGCACCATGCTGGTGACAGGGTGTTAGACAGCATTAAATGCTGTTCAGAACCGTTGATGCATAGCATGTATCTGTTTTTCTTATGTCCGGCTATTTGAATCAAACAGTGGTTAGTTATAAGAAAAATTAATCAACACGGGCGTGCTTAAAATAGCATTTAAGTTGAATGAGTATGCATGTAAACAAGGTGTGCCTGCGCAACGGGACGTTGCCAGGATATTGAAAACAGGCCATGCAGAGAAATCACTGAGTCGCTGGCGGCATTATAGATTATTCATTTGGCACAATCAGTCAAGGGTTTTAAGCCCTTTGTCCTTAACGTCGCCGATCGGCTATGCGAATGCACCATAAAAGCGCATTTGATCCCGTATCTTCACGCGACGTGCCGGGACGTCAGCAGGCTAACTGCGCTATTATGAGGCTGTTTCTCTTCCAGGGAGTTGTTATGAAACAAATTCGTCTGTTGGCGCAGTACTACGTTGATTTAATGGTCAAGCTTGGACTGGTGAGGTTCTCGCTGCTGCTGGCATCTGCGCTGGTGGTGCTGGCGATGATTGTCCAGATGGCGGTTACGATGGTACTGCGGGGTCATGTCGAGAGCATTGACGTGGTGCGTTCGGTCTTCTTCGGGTTGCTGATAACGCCCTGGGCGGTCTATTTTCTGTCGGTGGTGGTCGATCAGCTGGAGGAGTCGCGTCAACGGCTGGCACGGCTGGTGGATAAGCTGGAAGAGATGCGAACCCGCGACCTGGAACTGAACCAGCAGATGAAAGAGACCATCACGCAGCTGAATCAGGAGATCAGCGATCGTAAGAAGGCGGAGCTGGCTCGCGAACAGGTGATGGACAAGTTGCGTGAAGAGGTGACGCGTCGCGAGCAGGCACAGATTGAACTGGAGCAGCAATCCTCCTTCCTGCGCTCCTTCCTGGATGCTTCGCCTGACCTGGTTTTCTATCGCAACATTGATAAGCAGTTCTCCGGCTGTAATCGCGCGATGGAACTGCTGACCGGTAAAAGCGAAAAACAGCTGATTGGCCTGACGCCACGCGATATCTACGACGATGAAGCGGCAACGAAGGTGCTGGAAACGGACGAGAAAGTGTTCCGTCATAACGTCTCGCTGACCTATGAACAGTGGCTGCAATATCCCGACGGGCGCAAAGCCTGTTTCGAGATCCGTAAAGTGCCTTATTACGACCGCGTCGGTAAGCGCAGCGGACTGATGGGTTTTGGTCGCGATATAACGGAGCGTAAGCGCTATCAGGACGCGCTAGAGAACGCCAGCCGGGAGAAGACCACCTTTATCTCTACGATCAGCCACGAGCTTCGTACGCCGCTTAATGGCATTGTCGGCCTGAGTCGCATTCTGCTGGATACCGACCTTAACCAGGAACAGCTGAAATATCTGAAGACCATCCACGTCTCTGCCATCACGCTGGGCAACATCTTTAATGATGTGATTGAGGTGGACAAAATCGAGCGCCGCAAAGTGCAGCTGGATAATCAGCCCCTCGACTTTACCGGTTTCCTCGCCGATCTGGAAAATCTTTCCGGCCTGCTGGCCCAGCCAAAAGGGCTGAAGTTTGTGCTTGCGCCGCAACTGCCGCTGCCGCATATGATTTCGACGGACGGAACGCGTCTGCGTCAGATTCTGTGGAACCTGATTGGTAACGCCGTGAAGTTCACTCAGCAGGGCGAAATCGTGGTGCGGGTAGTCTATGAGCAGGACGAAACGCTGCGCTTTGAGGTGCAGGACTCCGGTATGGGTATTCGTCAGGAGGAGCAGGATAAGATCTTTGCGATGTACTATCAGGTCAAAGATCAGCATGGCGGTAAACCGGCGACCGGCACCGGTATCGGGCTGGCGGTTTCACGTCGTCTGGCGCAGGCGATGGGCGGTGACATCCGCGTACACAGCGCACCAGGACAGGGATCATGCTTCACGGTTGAGATCAAAGCGCCACGCATTGCTGAAGAGGTGGAAGATGAAGGCCTGGACGACAGCCTGCCACTCCCGGCGCTGCACGTGCTGCTGGTGGAAGATATTGAGCTGAATGTGATTGTGGCGCGCTCGGTGCTTGAGAAGCTGGGTTGCAGCGTCGAAGTCGCCATGACCGGTAGCGAAGCGCTGGCGATGTTCGACCCACTGGAGTTTGATCTGGTGCTGCTGGATATTCAACTGCCCGATATGACCGGACTGGATGTCTCGCGTGCGATTCGCCAGCAGTATCAGGGAACGCATCTGCCACCGCTGGTTGCGCTGACCGCCAACGTGCTTAAAGACAAAAAAGAGTATTTCGATGCGGGAATGGATGATGTTCTGAGCAAACCGCTGGCAGTGCCGGCCCTGACCGCAATGATCAAAAAATACTGGGATTATCAGGCAGATTCGGAAGAGGAAACCGCAGATGCCAGCGACGACAAAACCCGGATGCTGCTGGATGTGGCGATGCTCGAACAGTATATCGAGCTGGTTGGTCCGGGCCTGATTACCCAAAGCCTGACGATGTTTGAAAAGATGATGCCGGACTATCTTGCTGTGCTGGAATCGAATCTGATGGCGCGCGATCAGAAAGGCATTGCTGAAGAGGGGCACAAGATTAAAGGGGCGGCGGGTTCGGTCGGGCTGCAGCGTTTGCAGATGCTGGCGAAACAGATTCAGAGTCCTGAATTACCGGCGTGGTGGGACAACGTTGTTGAATGGATTGACGATCTGAAGCATGAGTGGCGACACGATGTGCAGGTATTGCGCGACTGGGTGGCAGAGCAGGGTCAGTCATATCCCGGAAAAAAATGACCCCAGCCGAGGCCGGGGTGCGCGAATACTGCGCCAACACCAGGGAAAGCATTGCGGCCGCTGTGATTTGAATAATTAATGCAGCCGCAGGGTATTGGTTAACACTGACATCACCTTAGCAAATTCATCTTCTCATGCGACAAGATTCATTAAAATTTGTGATATTGAGCAGCGTTTAAATACAGAAAACATTAATTTGGCAACACAGTCAAGCAAGGAATCATTTTCTCTGCTGTGTTGCTTATATTTTAATCAAATTTGTGGTTTTTTGTGTGGTTTTGACGCGGCTCAGCTCCAAAGCAAAGGCTGAGCCGCAGTAAATTAAGCTGGCATTAACATCTGCCTCCTGAGGCAGGCTAACGCGCTGATATTGCAAGTGACCGCCCTGAAATGACACGAATTATCCAAAACGATTTGGAATGATAAAAAAGAATCTAAAACTTTGCCCTTTCATTGCGCTGACATCATTGTGCTTGCTGAAAGTAACCAGGGCCATAGCAACGTTGAGTGATGCTGTTAAGCGCTGTTTATTTATACGTTATAAGCATGATTCTGTTTAAGCTTTGGGCGGCTCATCATTCATAAAATAATAACAGTTAAGCATAATGAATGATTTGAACCGGTGCTTATTATCCATTATTAAGTGTTTATCTGGAAAGATGCTAAGCAGTAGCCATGAATGGAACCGATTCCTTTTTTCTGGAAGTCCTTGAACTATTTCGAACTGTTGCAGCATTTTGATGCAAAATGATTGAATAAAGTCTGGAAACCGTTGTGAGGTTTTCAGCGATATTTGTGGAAAAGCTGCTTTTCTGGCAGTGATTACATGAGTGATTGATTAACGTCTGAAACAAGTGTGGGAAGATTGCATGAACAAGCATAAAGGAAGCGTCGGACAGCGTATCAGACGTATTATTGGTCGTATCCTGCTGGTGTGGCTGGGCGTATGGCTGGCGGGAATATTACTCTTTTCGTTCTTACCGGTACCGTTTTCAGCGGTGATGGCTGAACGCCAAATTAGTGCCTGGTTACATGGTGACTTTAGTTATGTCGCCCATTCTGACTGGGTCGGACATGATGAGATTTCGCCGTGGATGGGGCTGGCCGTTATCGCCTCCGAAGATCAAAAGTTTCCGGACCACTGGGGGTTCGATGTCGCGGCGATTGAATCTGTACTGGATAACAGCGATAGCCGGATGCGCGGGGCGTCCACATTGTCACAACAGACAGCCAAGAATCTGTTTCTGTGGGATGGCCGCAGCTGGGTGCGTAAAGGTCTGGAAGCGGGGCTGACAGTAGGGATTGAGACAGTCTGGACGAAGCGACGTATTCTGACCGTCTATCTTAATATTGCAGAGTTCGGGCCGGGTATCTTTGGCGTTGAGGCAGCTTCACAGCGTTATTTCCACAAGCCAGCCAGCCGGCTTACTGCAGCCGATGCTGCTTTACTGGCGGCGGTTCTGCCTAATCCTATCCGTTATCGTGCTGCTGCACCTTCAGGCTACGTCAGAGAGCGACAGCAGTGGATAATGCGTCAGATGCGCCAGCTTGGCGGTGAGGGCTTCCTGCAGCGTAATAAGCTCGACTAAGCCTTAGTCTTCATCAAAACCCGCTTCAAACAGCTCAATGACTGCTGCCAGCGCCGGGATCTCCTCCGGGCCGCTGGCTTCAATCTCTATGTGTCCGCCTTTAGCCGAGTCGAGCATCAGCAGCGCAATCACGCTGCTGGCTTCGGCTTCTGTGCCCGCTTCGTTGCGCAGCAATACTTCGGCATCGAAGCTCTGCACCAGCTCAAACAACTTCATCGCCGGACGGGCGTGCATGCCTAGCTTATTTTTGATTTCTACAGTTTGTCTGACGGTCATGATTTGCGCTTTTCCAGCGTGCGATGGCGTGACTGTACATTCTTACCGCGCGAACGGAAGTAATCCGCCAGCTGTTCTGCAATATACACTGAGCGGTGTTTGCCACCAGTACAGCCAATTGCCACGGTAAGATAGCTACGGTTATTGGTCTCCAGCATCGGCAGCCAGAGTTCAAGATAGCTGCGTGTCTGGTAGATAAAGTTGTGCACTTCAGTGTGGCGGTCAAGGAATGCCGCGACCGGACGATCGAGGCCGGTCATCGGGCGCAGCTTAGGATCCCAGTGGGGATTGGGCAGAAAGCGCACGTCAAAGACATAGTCAGCGTCAATCGGAATGCCATGCTTGAAGCCAAACGACTCAAACACCATAGTCAGCTCACGTTCGCGCTTGCCCAGCAGGCGGGTACGCAGCATCTCTGCCAGCTCATGCACTGACATCTCTGAGGTGTCGATGATCAGGTCGGCACGTGAACGCAGCGGCTCCAGCAGGTCGCTCTCTTCATCAATCGCGCTCTCTAGTGACAGGTTTTTGCTGGAGAGGGGATGCAGACGGCGCGTATCGCTGTAACGACGAATCAGGGTATTGCGATCGGCGTCGAGAAACAGCAACTGAGGTGAAAATGTGTCAGGCAGATTATTCAGCGCGGTTTCAAAAATTTCCGGGGATTCAGGCATGTTACGGACGTCGATGCTGACCGCCGCCGAAATATTGCGTTCCGCCAGCGAGTTGGCTAACTCAGGCAGCAACACGACCGGCAGGTTATCAACGCAGTAGAACCCCATATCTTCCAGCGCACGGAGCGCCACTGACTTCCCCGAGCCTGAACGACCGCTAACGATCATCAGCACCATGACCTTCTCTCCCGTTTTAAAACCGGCACCGGGCCGGTAAAGACGCGTTACTGCTCTGTCTGGACTTCCGTAATAATGGCATAGAGTTCTTCATCACTCTGCGCAGCACGCAGACGACGACAAACCGTTTTATCTGCCAGACGTTTTGCCACCAGTGAAAGGGTGTGCAGGTGTGTTTTGCACTGGTCAGCCGGAACCAGCAATGCAAACAACAGATCGACCGGCTGGTTGTCGACGGCATCAAACGCAATCGGCTGCTCGAGGCTGATAAATACCCCTACCGCACGCAGTGTATCCTCTTCCAGCTTGCCGTGAGGAATGGCTATTCCGTTACCAATACCGGTACTACCCATACGTTCGCGGGTCAGAATCGCTTCGAAAAGCGTCTGGTGCGGCAGGTTGAGCTGCTTAGCGGCCAGTTCGCTGATGATTTCCAGCGCACGTTTTTTGCTCTGGCAGTGTACGCCGCTGCGGGTGCAGTCTGGCGAAAGCACTGTGCTCAATTCCAGTGTAAGATCGTTGTTCATTATCGTTTCACTTGCGTGTTCACCAGGCCATTCACCGCCAGCGCCCTGATATGTGCGACAAACGGCGCTTGCTCAGATGACAAAACGGGGCGGATTATCCGCCCCATACTGTCGGCTCTGCGCGCCATGCGCGCGTAGCTAGCGTGAAGGTTAGTGTTTTTTCAGTTTATCTTTGTGTTTGGTCAGCTGACGGGCGAGTTTATCAATCAGCCCATCAATTGCCGCATACATATCTTCCGCTTCGGACGTGGCGTGCAGCTCGCCACCGTTCACGTGGAGTGTTGCGTCAGCCACCTGTGTGACTTTCTCAACCTTCAGGACAATATAGACCTGATTGATATGTTCAAAATAGTGTTCCAGTTTGGCAAATTTACTGTTGACGAATTCACGCAAAGGTGGCGTGATTTCAACATGTTGCCCGGTCAGGTTCAGCTGCATAGGTCTTCCTTCTCATTTCTTTCAAACCAGTTGTTTACGCTGGTTCGATGGCGGGATGGATAAAGACTCACGATATTTGGCGACGGTACGCCGTGCCACCATGATCCCCTGATCAGATAACATGGAGGTCAGTTTACTGTCGCTCAAGGGTTTGGCTGGGTTTTCCGCCGAAATTAATTTCTTCACCAGAGCCCGGATCGCGGTAGAGGAGGCTTCGCCGCCACCTTCCGTATTAACGTGGCTGGAGAAAAAGTACTTCAGTTCAAAAATGCCACGCGGGCTGTGCAGATACTTCTGCGTGGTAACACGGGAAATGGTCGATTCATGCATCTCAACGGCCTGGGCGATATCGGCCAGCACCATCGGACGCATAAATTCTTCACCCTGCTCGAAGAACGCCTGCTGCTGCTCAACGATACAGCGCGTGACTTTCAGCAGCGTGTCATTACGGCTTTCCAGACTCTTAATCAGCCAGCGCGCTTCCTGCAGATTACTGCGAATGAACTGAGTGTCGCTGTCATTGCGCGTTGCGCCACCCATTGCCGCGTAGTGCTGATTAATCTTCAGACGTGGCAGGCTGTCGGCATTGAGTTCAACCGTCCAGCGGTTGCCAACCTTACGTACCAGCACGTCGGGGATAACATATTCCGGCTCGCCAGTGTTGATCGACTGACCCGGACGCGGGTCCAGTGACTGAATCAGCAGCATCGCCTCTTTCAGCACCTCTTCTTTGAGGCGCGTGACGCGCATCAGGCTGCGGAAGTCGTGATTGGCCAGCAGATCGAGATGTTCGCTGACAATCAGGCGCGCTTCAGCCAGCATCGGTATCTCTGGTGCATACTGCGAAAGCTGAACCAGCAGACAGTCACGCAAATCGCGTGCGCCCACACCAATCGGGTCAAAACGCTGGATACGTTTCAGCACCGCCTCAACCTCATCCGCTTCAAGCTCATCGTTGCCAATGCTGTCGAGGATCTCCTCAAGCGAGACGGTGAGATATCCGGTGTCATCAATAGCATCGACGATAGACGTCGCGATTGCGCGGTCGGTATCACTGAAAGGCGTCAATTCGACCTGCCACATCAGGTAATCCTGCAGTGACTGCGTGGTTTCACCCTGATAGACAGGTAACTCATCATCCTGATAATCGGTACCCGTGCCGGAAGGGGTGCCAGCGGTGTAGATTTCATCCCAGGTGGCATCCAGCGGCAGCTCATCAGGCATCTCTTTCTGCTCAAGCGCTTCACGTGTATCCAGCGCTTCGGCTTCCGACGATTCCCGGGAGTCAATCTCATCATGCAGATCGGTCTGCTCAAGCAGTGGATTACTTTCCAGTGCAAGCTGTAACTCCTGCTGGAGTTCAAGCGTGGAGAGTTGCAGCAGACGAATCGCCTGCTGCAATTGTGGAGTCATTGCCAGCTGTTGGCTGAACCTGAGTTGTAAACCTTGCTTCATAGACAGGATGGTAGTTCCCAGGTAAACATCGGTATTAACGACACCTTATCAGAGTCTGAACTCTTCACCCAAATAAACCCGCTTAACCTGCTCATCCGCAAGAATTTCATTGGGTGTACCATGCGCAATCAGGTGGCCCTGGCTGACGATATAGGCCCGCTCACAGACCGCTAACGTTTCGCGTACGTTGTGGTCGGTAATCAAAACGCCGAGGCCGCTGTCACGCAGATGCTCAATGATCTTCTTGATGTCGATAACGGAGATAGGGTCAACCCCGGCAAAAGGTTCATCCAGCAGAATAAACTTTGGATTGGCAGCCAGCGCGCGGGCAATCTCAACACGACGTCGTTCACCACCCGACAGTGCCTGACCCATGCTGTCGCGCAGGTGCTCGATGTGAAACTCTTCCATCAGCTCACGGGCGCGATCCTGACGTTGCTCTTCGGTCAGGTCATCACGAATCTGCAGTACCGCCATCAGGTTATCGTAGACGCTGAGGCGACGGAAAATCGATGCCTCCTGCGGCAGATAGCCGATGCCACGGCGCGCACGTGCATGCAGCGGCAGGATACTGATATCTTCATCATCAATAACAATGCGGCCCGCGTCACGCGGGACAATACCTACCACCATGTAAAAGGTGGTGGTCTTACCGGCCCCGTTCGGGCCGAGCAGGCCGACAATCTCGCCGGACTTTACCTGCAGACTGACATCTTCTACCACGCGACGGCCTTTATATGCCTTCGCCAGGTTTTCTGCGATTAATGTGGCCATAGCTATCAGTTACTCTTCTTTCCGCTGTTGGACGAACCTTTATCCTGAAGTTGCGACGGCACCAGGACGGTCGTGACGCGCTTGTTCTGGCCCTGGCTGTAAGCCTGCATTTTCTGCTCTTTTACCAGGTAGGTAATACGATCGCCTTTGATGTTGCTGTCCTGCTGTTCAATGAACGCATTGCCGGTCAGTTCAACGAAATCGTTAGCCAGTTCGTAGTGCAGTTTTGAGGCATGGCCCTGAACCGGCTTACCGCTGTCTTGCATCTGATAGAAAGTGGCAGGATTACCGTAGGCGTCAACGATGGTTTTCTTGCTGTCGCCGCCCGGACGGGTCACCACGACTTTGTCCGCCGTGATTTTGATAGAGCCCTGCGTCACGATGACATTGCCGGTAAAGGTCGCGACATTGCCCTGCAAATCCAGCGCCTGATTCTGCGAGTCAATATTGACGGGCTTGTCCGAGTCACCGGTCAGGGCCAGCGCCGGAACGCTGGTTGCCAGTAACATACTGGCCAGTAAAATCTTCAGGCTATTTTTGTTCATTTTGAATTTCATAAGAGGTTTTGACCTTCTCGATTAACTCGGCGTTTTTTGTCCGTAAATTGCCGCGCATTTTCATGCCGGTGGAGTTAAAGCTGCGGCCATACAATGTCACCTGGTCATCAGAGGTAACGTCCTGAGTGACAAGGTTAATCTGTGCATTATCGGTTTTGATCCGCTCAAGCTGGGAATCCTGCGTCAGCGTATTCAGCTCAACATGGCCATACAGATAAAGCATACGATCTTTGGTGAGCTTTGCTTTATCTGCGCGTAACGTCCAGGTGGGAACTTTGTTCTCATCAAAGGTGGTCATTACCGGATTGTCGAACCAGCTCAGCTCGTCATCCGAGAAATAGGTCACTTTGTCAGAGACCAGTTTATATGACAGCGCGCCCTGCGGGTTATACACCACAGTGTGAGAATCGTCACTGGTATAGGTCGGCGACTGACCATTCGTCCCGACTGGCGTGCTATCGCCATCCTGGTTGGTAAGATTCCAGCCGATCAAAACCAGTGCAATCAAGGTCAGAATCAGCGTTATCCAACGCCTGCTTTTACTCATACTGATTGCCCTTTGGCATCCTCAAATTTGTTCTGCGCCATTAAGATCAGGTCACATACTTCGCGTACTGCGCCGCGTCCACCCGCAATCCGCGTGACATACTGCGCGCGCGGCAACAGAATCGGATGTGAATCCGCTACTGCCACGCTTAATCCCACTTTCGCCATAACCGGCCAGTCGATCAGGTCGTCACCGATATAGGCGACCTGCTCATCAGAGAGAGACAGTTTATCCAGAAGTTCACGATAGGCCAAAAGCTTATCGGATTGTCCCTGATAAAGATGACGGATGCCGAGCGTTTTGCAGCGATCTTCCATCAGACGGGCATTGCGGCCGGTAATAATAGCCACTTCCACATCGGCGGTCAGTAAACAGCGTACACCGTAACCATCCCGCACGTTGAAGGCTTTCAGCTCTTCGCCATTGTTCCCCATGTAGATCACCCCGTCGGACATGACGCCATCGACGTCGCAGATCAGCAGACGAATGTTGCTGGCGCGCGCCATGACGTCAGCACTGACCGGTCCATAGCAGGTGTCAATCGTGGGAATTGCCTGTTGCATTTTCTTTTCCTGTTCAGACTACGCCAGCGCGCAGCATGTCATGCATATGTACCACACCGAGCAGATGGTCGTCATCGGCCACCAGAATCGAGGTAATGTTTTTGGTCTGCATCAGGTTCAGGGCTTCAACCGCCAGCATATTTGGCCGGACGCGGATGCCACCTGGCGTCATCACTTCCCCGATAGTGGCGCGCTGAAAATCGATGCCCATATCAAAGATGCGGCGCAGGTCACCATCGGTAAAGATACCTTCAATTTTCATCAGACCGTCGACAATGACCGTCAGTCCCAGATTTTTGCGGGTAATTTCCAGCAGCGCATCACGTAGTGAGGCGTCACGGGTGACGTGCGGCAGCTCATCGCCGCTGTGCATGATATCGGATACATGCAGCAGTAGTTTGCGGCCCAGCGCTCCGCCAGGATGGGAGAGGGCGAAATCTTCCGCCGTGAATCCACGCGCTTCAAGTAACGAAACCGCCAGCGCGTCGCCCATCACCAGTGTGGCTGTGGTGCTGGTGGTTGGCGCAAGGCCTAACGGGCAGGCTTCCTGGGGAACATGGACACACAGATGCACATCGGCAACCCGGCCCATCGCGCTGTCAGGCCGTCCGGTTATGCAGATCAGCGCAATATGCTGGCGTTTTAACACCGGAATCAGCGCGAGGATTTCGTTCGACTCACCGCTGTTGGAGATGGCGATCACGACATCATTTTTGCTCACCATGCCCAGGTCGCCATGGCTGGCTTCGGCCGGATGAACAAAAAACGCTGGCGTGCCGGTACTGGCAAAGGTCGCCGCCATTTTTTTGCCGATATGACCAGACTTGCCCATGCCCATCACCACCACTTTCCCCTGGCAGGCGTAGATCAGGGCGCAGGCGCGGGCGAAATCGTCATTAATATATTGATCGAGCTGTTCCAGTCCTTCACGCTCAATGCGCAGGACGTTTTTTCCCGCCTGCTGAAAATCAAAAGCTGTTGGTTGCTGATATGACATAGTGAGTCTGTCCTTGTTAGCCGTCCATGAATGCCGGCTGCATCCACAGCAGCGTCACCCAGACGAAGAAACCACAGAGTAAAATCAGGCCGGCGATGCGGCCAACGCGTCGGCGACGCAGCAGGCAGAGCAGGGCAAACAGCACGCTGACCCCCAGCATCACCCAGTAATCACGGGCAAAGGCGTGATAGTCGATACTGCCGGGGTGAATCAGCGCCGGCAGGCCCAGCACGATAGCAATATTATAAATGTTGGCGCCGATCAGGTTGCCGATCGCGATATCATCTTCACCTTTCAGTGCCCCGGCAATCACCGTCGCCAGCTCGGGCAGGCTGGTGCCCACGGCGATAAGCGTCAGGCCCATCACCAGTTCGCTGACGCCAAAGTAGTCGGCAAAGGCGGTGGCATTGTCGATCACCATCCGGGTCGACATCGGCAGGATAATCAGCGCGACGGCCAGCCAGAGGAAGGCCACCGTATTTCCGCTCTCTTCGCGGGGCAGCTCGGCCAGCTGCTCGCGCGTCAGGGTGTCGTTGTTGTCCCGTTCTGCTTTACGCGCAATGCGAATCACCACCATCAGATAAATAGCGGCGATGGCGATCAAGCCAATTCCATCCAGTCGACTAAGCTGATTGTCAAACAGCATGAATCCGCTGAGCAGGGTAACCAGCAACATCAACGGCAGTTCACGACGTATCAGATTAGAATGAACGCTGAGTGGATGCATTAGCGCAGCGGCACCGAGAATGAGTAAAATGTTGGTAATATTCGAGCCAAGCGCGGTACCAACAGCCAGATCCATCTGGCCATGCTGGGCCGCAGAAAAGGAGAGGATCATTTCTGGCAGCGAGGTGCCTATGCTGACAACGGTCATGCCAATGATCAGTGGCGGGATGCCAAATGATCGACACAATATAGAGGCGCTAAACACCAGACGATCGGCACCATATGCCAGTAAAAGCAAACCGATAATCAGCAGTGCAGAAGCTACGAACATGAAAAATCCTTGCGTAAAAACCCAGGTCGGCAATGCCTTTCCCGACCGGTTTAAGGTTCTGTTTGGCGAGACAGCCGCTGATTTTGACCGTCTGAACGGCAAAAGTAAATTTAATGACCATTTTCGCCAAATCTTAGCGGTAAGTTTCTGTAAAGCTATCGTGAATCAGGACCGAACAGGCTACCATCGTACCCCATGTTTACGCCCGATCCTTACAAGAGGTAATAATGATCCAGCAGCAAACGAATCTGGTTGAGGTTCGTGGCGTGAGTTTTTCGCGCGGAGATCGCACCATCTTCGACGACATTTCGCTGACCGTGCCAAAAGGCAAAGTGACGGCGATAATGGGACCGTCGGGAATAGGAAAAACCACTCTGCTACGCTTGATTGGGGGGCAACTTCAGCCAACTAGCGGGGAAATCTTTTTCCGTGGCGAAAACATTCCGTCATTGTCTCGCGCTAAATTGTACGAAGCGCGCAAAAAGATGAGCATGCTGTTCCAGTCTGGCGCGCTATTTACTGACTTAACGGTCTATGAAAATGTCGCCTGGCCGCTGCGCGAACATACCCGTCTTCCCGCACCTATTCTGCACAGCACGGTATTAATGAAGCTGGAAGCCGTGGGTCTGCGTGGTGCAGCTCAACTTAAACCGGCTGAGCTGTCGGGCGGAATGGCGCGTCGTGTGGCGCTGGCGCGCGCGATTGCCCTTGAACCGGAGCTGATCATGTTCGACGAACCCTTTGTCGGTCAGGATCCCATTACTATGGGCGTGCTGGTAAAATTGATCGACGAACTTAACCATGCTCTGGGCCTGACCTGTATTGTGGTCTCGCACGACGTACCGGAAGTACTGAGTATCGCGGACTATGCCTATATCGTGGCCGGACAAAAAATTATCGCACACGGCACCACGCCGGAACTGCGAGAGAATAATGACCCGCGCGTCCGCCAGTTTATTGATGGCGATGCGGATGGTCCGGTTCCCTTCCGTTTTCCTGCCGGCGACTATCTCGCTGATTTAACCGGCTCAGGGAGTAACTAAACAGATGGTCTTGAAGGCGCTGGCGTCATTCGGTCGTCAGGGAATTGAAACGTGCGCCAGTTTTGGACGCGCAGGATTAATGCTGTTTCACGCGCTGGTAGGAAAACCCGCGTTTCGCAGACATTCGCCGCTACTGATTAAACAGCTCTATAGTGTTGGCGTGTTGTCGTTACTGATTATTGTGGTGTCTGGCCTGTTTATCGGCATGGTACTCGGACTTCAGGGTTATCTGGTACTCACCACATACGGTGCTGAAACCAGTCTGGGTATGCTGGTGGCGCTGTCGTTGCTGCGTGAGCTGGGGCCGGTCGTGACCGCGCTGCTGTTTGCCGGACGGGCAGGCTCGGCGCTCACGGCTGAAATCGGTCTGATGAAAGCCACTGAACAGCTCTCCAGCATGGAGATGATGGCGGTGGATCCGTTGCGTCGCGTTGTTTCGCCGCGCTTCTGGGCCGGTTTTATTAGCATGCCGCTACTCGCACTGATCTTTACTGCCGTTGGCATCGCTGGCGGTGCACTGGTTGGCGTGAGCTGGAAGGGAATCGATTCTGGTTTCTTCTGGTCAGCCATGCAGAACGCGGTCGATTTCCGCACCGACGTTGTTAACTGCATCATCAAAAGCACCGTCTTTGCCGTGACGGTTACCTGGATTGCTCTTTTTAATGGCTATGACGCGATTCCCACTTCTGAAGGGATCAGTCGCGCGACAACGCGTACCGTAGTACATGCTTCACTGGCGGTGCTCGGGTTGGATTTTGTGCTGACAGCACTGATGTTTGGGAATTGATGCAATGCAAAGCAAAAAAAGCGAAATCTGGGTTGGCATTTTTATGATTATGGCGTTGATCGCCGCATTGTTTCTCTGTCTGCGCGTCGCCGATTTAAAGTCGATGGGCACAGAGCCAACGTGGAAACTCTACGCCACGTTTGACAATATCGGCGGCCTGAAAGCCAGTTCGCCGGTCAAAATTGGCGGTGTAGTGATTGGCCGGGTAACGGACATTGAGCTTGAATCGAAAACGCTGCTGCCACGTGTCACGATGGAGATCAGCGATCAGTATGCGAATAAAATTTCAGACACCAGCTCGCTGGCGATACGCACGCAGGGACTGCTGGGTGAGCAGTTTCTGGCGCTCAACTTAGGCTTTGACGATCCTGAACTCGGTTCGGCGATGCTGAAAGATGGCGATACGCTACGCGATACCAAGTCAGCCATGGTGCTTGAAGACCTGATTGGCCAGTTCCTTTACAAGAGCGGCGATAACAAACAAAACAGTGACAACAAGGATGCGCAGGAAGGCGACAGTGCTGCGCCTGCGGCACCGGCTCAACCTTAAAGAAGAGGGTATACCATGTTTAAACGTTTACTGATGATTGCCATGCTGGTGGTTGCCGTACCGCTAACGGCGACAGCGGCCGATCAAAGCAATCCCTACAAGCTGATGAACGAAGCGGCGGAAAAGACCTTTACCCGTCTTAAAAATGAGCAGCCTAAAATCAAGCAGGATCCAAACTACCTGCGTCAGATTGTGCGTCAGGAGCTGCTGCCCTATGTACAGATCAAATATGCGGGCGCGTTAGTGTTGGGCCGCTACTATCGTGATTCGACCCCGGCGCAGCGTGAAGCCTACTTCAGCGCCTTTGGTGACTATCTGGCACAGGCTTATGGTCAGGCTCTGGCACTCTACAACGGTCAGAGCTACCAGATTCAGCCTGAGCAGCCATTGGGCGATGCTCAGATTGTCGCCATTCGGGTCTCCATTATCGACCCAAATGGTCGCCCACCGGTTCGCCTCGACTTCCAGTGGCGTAAAAACAGCCAGAGCGGTAACTGGCAGGCTTATGACATGATCGCTGAAGGCGTCAGCATGATCACCACCAAACAAAATGAGTGGAGCGATCTGTTGCGTACTAAAGGTATCGATGGTCTGACAGCGCAACTGAAATCCTCTGCGGCACAGCCCATCACGCTGGATAAACAAAAATAATGCACGAATCGTTACGCTGGGAGCGGGAAGCCAGCACGCTATTGCTGAAAGGCGAACTGGATCGCGACACGTTAATGAGCCTGTGGCAGCAACGTGAGACGCTGATTAAAGATGTCGATACCATCGATGTCGCGGCGCTGGAGCGTGTGGACTCTTCCGGACTTGCCCTGCTGGTGCACCTGCGGGAAATCGCACGGGCACAGGGTATTACCCCTCGCTTTACGGGCATCAGCGACAAACTGCATTCGCTGATTACGCTTTACAATCTGCAACAGATTATTGTTTCTGCGGATAAAAGCGCCTGATTTCCGGTTGTTATGCTAAGCCCCTGTTTTCAACAGGGGCTTTTGCGTATTTAAGAGTCAGCCGCTTTCCTCTACTATGTCAGCCTTATTATTATTAAGTGAAGTTAAGCCCAATGGAAAACAGTGAAATTCAGGCCGTGCTGATGGCAGCATTGCCTTTAGACGAAGTGCACGTGATGAGCAATGATGGCAGCCATTTTCAGGTGATCGCCGTAGGCGAACTGTTTGGCGAACTGAGCCGCGTCAAAAAGCAGCAGGCTGTCTACGCGCCGCTGATGGAATTTATTGCGGATAACCGCATTCATGCTGTCTCTATCAAAACCTATACTCCCGCTGAATGGGCGCGTGACCGTAAACTCAACGGTTTCTGATCCCCAGCGTGGTGAACTCGTCGCTGGCGAGTCCAATCTTTAGCTAGTTAATTGAGAGCCGTGTTAATGGACAAATTTCGTGTGCAAGGCCCCACCCGCTTAAGTGGTGAAGTAACCATTTCCGGGGCGAAGAACGCCGCGCTTCCTATTCTGTTTGCTGCCCTGCTGGCTGAAGAGCCGGTTGAGATCCAGAATGTGCCAAAGCTGCGCGACATTGATACCACCATGAAGCTGCTGAGCCAGCTGGGTGCGAAGGTGGAACGCAACGGTTCTGTGCATGTCGATGCCAGCGCGGTAGATGTATTCTGTGCGCCTTACGATCTGGTCAAAACCATGCGTGCCTCAATCTGGGCGCTGGGTCCACTGGTGGCACGTTTTGGTCAGGGTCAGGTTTCCCTGCCGGGTGGCTGCGCGATTGGCGCGCGCCCGGTTGACCTGCACATTACCGGTCTGGAACAGCTGGGTGCCGAGATCAAGCTGGAAGAGGGCTATGTTAAAGCGTCAGTCAATGGCCGCCTGAAGGGCGCGCTGATTGTCATGGACAAAATCAGCGTTGGCGCAACCGTGACCATCATGAGTGCTGCAACGCTGGCGACTGGTACTACCGTAATCGAGAATGCGGCGCGTGAGCCGGAAATTGTCGATACAGCCAACTTCCTTAATACCCTGGGCGCTAAAATCAGTGGTGCAGGCAGCGACAAAATTACTATCGAAGGCGTAGAGCGTCTGGGTGGCGGTGTCTATACCGTCCTGCCCGATCGTATCGAAACCGGTACTTTCCTGGTGGCTGCCGCTATTTCAGGCGGTAAAGTAATGTGTCATAAAACTCAGCCCGATACGCTGGATGCAGTGCTGGCGAAGTTGCGTGATGCGGGTGCCGATATCGAAACCGGTGAAGACTGGATCAGTCTGGATATGCATGGCAAGCGACCAAAAGCGGTCAATGTGCGCACCGCACCGCATCCGGGTTTCCCGACCGATATGCAGGCGCAGTTCACTCTGTTAAATATGGTTGCGGAAGGCACGGGCGTGATTACCGAAACCATTTTTGAAAACCGTTTCATGCATATTCCGGAACTGATTCGTATGGGCGGACATGCTGAGATTGAGAGCAACACAGCGATCTGTCACGGGGTTGAAACCCTGTCAGGTGCGCAGGTGATGGCGACCGATTTGCGTGCGTCTGCCAGCCTGGTTCTGGCAGGTTGCATTGCGGAAGGAACGACGTTCGTTGATCGCATTTATCATATTGATCGTGGCTATGAGCACATCGAAGATAAGCTGAAAGCGATGGGCGCGAACATCGAGCGCGTCAGCGAAGAGTAGTTCTGCAGATGCGCTGAAATAGCCAGCCCCCGCGGGGGCTGGTTTTTTTTCGCCTGAGGATCGCCTGAGATCTCAGGCATTATCCGTCTGATCGGCAGGCGTCCGGATACGTTTTCTGCGATCCAGCAGACAGTTTGTATCGGGATCGTAATAGCGGCTGGGCCAGATCTCACTGGGATGAACCTTAATCGCGTCGGCAATCAGCCATTCGCCTTTGGGCCAGGGACGCGTCAGTGCATTAGCCAGCGTTGATGAACTCAGGCCTGCTGCGCGTGACAGCGCCGCCAGTGTCATACCACGCTTATGCAGCGCCGCGATAATGTCAGCCGGGTGCCAGTCTTCCTTTCTTTCTTGCATAACCTGTTCTCCTTTTCCTTGTCATTGCATCGTCCAGCGAGATGCTGGTTTTCCTTTTACCATTATCTGGAAATAGTCAGAATTTTATAGCAAATGTTTCCTGATAATTTCCAGTAATATTTGGATCCAGCTTCTGGTCTGTGTCGTGGCACGCAACAGGAGTGCAATAGCTAATAGGGAACAAAAAGAAGTGAGAGCAGGGTCGTAAAAACGGAGCCCGGCAGGCTCCGTGAGGGATCAGAAGTCGCGCTGAACTGACATGTGTGCCAGCGACTCCAGCGCGCTGCGCCAGGGGGATTCGGGCAGAATCCGCAAGGCTTCAATCGCTTTATCCGCTTCCTGTTCCGCGCGGCTGCGCGTCCATTCCAGCGAACCACACTGATTCATCGCCTCCAGCACCGGCTCAAGCAGATGGCGGCCATTTCCCTGCTCAATAGCTTCACGGATCATCTTCGCCTGTTCAGGCGAGCCGTGCTGCATGGCATGCAGCAGCGGCAGCGTCGGTTTGCCTTCGCTCAGGTCATCGCCGGTATTTTTACCCAGCGTCTCGCCGTCAGCACTGTAATCCAGCAAATCGTCAATTAACTGGAAAGCAGTACCCAGATAGCGCCCATAATCCTGCAGCGCCTTTTCCTCTTCAGGCGTGGCTTCAGCCAGTATCGCCGAAGCCTGTGAGGCTGCTTCAAACAGGCGCGCGGTCTTACTGTAAATCACGCGCATGTAGCTCTCTTCGGTAATGTCGGGATCGTTAACGTTCATCAGTTGCAGGACTTCGCCCTCAGCAATGACGTTTACTGCTTCTGACATCAGCGCCAGGATACGCAGCGACCCCATGCTGGTCATCATCTGGAAGGCACGAGTGTAAATAAAATCACCGACCAGCACGCTTGCCGCATTGCCAAACGCCGCGTTCGCGGTCGCTTTGCCACGACGCATATCGGATTCATCCACGACATCGTCATGCAGCAGCGTGGCGGTGTGGATAAATTCGATCAGCGCCGCATTGGTCACGTGCAGGTCGCCCTTGTAGCCCATGGCACGTGCGGATAGCACGGCAATCATGGGACGGATACGCTTGCCCCCACCACTGATGATGTAGTAGCCCAACTGGTTGATGAGCGAGACATCCGAATTCAGCTGGTCGAGGATGGTCTGGTTAACGGCAGCCATATCCTGTGCGGTTAATTCATTAATCTGTTCTAAGTTCATTCGTCTTTTCAGCTATGACTCGTTATCTCTGCCATGGTAAGTGGTTTACCCAGCCAGCGTTCAGGTAATCTGTTACTGATTGTACTTGAATTTTGTGCCTGAGAAACGGTTGCATTCAGCCTGTGTTTTTTTTCTGCAAGAGTGTGCAAAGTGCTCTTGTCTTCTTCTGGAGTTTTGCGTAGAATTCGCGCCCTATTGTGAATATTTAGCGCGCCGCCTGATGAACTAAAAGGCAAGCGCAGAAGCGGAGTTTTATATGTACGCGGTTTTCCAAAGTGGTGGTAAACAACACCGAGTAAGCGAAGGTCAGACCGTTCGCCTGGAAAAGCTGGACATCGCAACCGGTGAAACGATTGAGTTTGACCAGGTTCTGATGATTGCTAATGGCGAAGACGTGAAAATCGGCGCGCCACTGGTTTCAGGCGGAATGATCAAGGCAGAAGTTGTTGCTCACGGTCGTGGCGAAAAAATTAAGATTGTTAAGTTTCGTCGTCGTAAGCACTACCGTAAGCAAGCAGGCCATCGCCAGTGGTTCACTGATGTGAAAATCACTGGTATCACGGCGTAAGAGGAGATCTGACAAATGGCACATAAAAAGGCTGGTGGTTCGACTCGAAATGGTCGTGACTCCAATGCAAAACGTCTGGGTGTAAAACGTTTCGGTGGTGAATCTGTTCTGGCAGGTAGCATCATCGTTCGTCAGCGTGGCACCAAATTCCACGCCGGTACCAATGTAGGTTGTGGTCGTGACCACACCCTGTTTGCTACCGCAGACGGCAAAGTACAGTTCGAAGTTAAAGGTCCGAACAACCGTAAATACATCAGCATCGTTGCTGAGTAAGGTTGTCGTGACGCAGACGTCTGACGTCTGAACGCACGAATTGAAGGCCCCGCAGCTCCTGCGGGGCTTTTTACATTCTGCGGTCTGTCGCGGTAAAAGCGACGCATCACAAAAGTTTGCTGTACACTTTGTGTACGCACTGGCGAAAGCCAATCCTGATTTATCCGCCGCTGGTCAGCGCAGAAGACCCTGGCGGACCCGTCTGCAGAGTGCTGCAGACGATTGTGTGACGGAGATTTAAAAAATGAAGTTTGTTGATGAAGCGACAATTCTGGTCGTCGCCGGTGATGGCGGTAATGGTTGCGTAAGCTTCCGCCGCGAAAAATATATCCCGAGAGGCGGCCCTGACGGGGGTGATGGTGGTGACGGCGGTGACGTTTATCTGATCGCTGATGAAAACCTCAATACCCTTATCGATTATCGTTTCGAAAAATCTTTCCGCGCCGAGCGTGGGCAAAACGGCCAGAGCCGCGACTGTACCGGTAAACGTGGTAAAGATATCGAAGTTAAAGTGCCGGTCGGCACCCGGGTTATCGACCAGGGTACCGGTGAGACACTCGGCGACATGACGCGCCACGGCCAGAAACTGATGGTCGGTAAAGGCGGCTGGCATGGCCTGGGCAACACCCGTTTCAAATCGTCAGTGAACCGCAGTCCGCGCCAGAAAACCATGGGTACCCCAGGTGAAAAGCGTGATCTGCAGCTGGAGCTGATGCTGCTGGCGGACGTCGGGATGCTGGGCTTACCGAATGCCGGTAAATCGACCTTTATTCGTGCCGTCTCGGCAGCCAAACCTAAAGTAGCGGACTATCCGTTTACCACCCTGGTGCCAAGCCTGGGCGTAGTGCGTATGGACAGCGAGCAGAGCTTCGTCGTGGCCGATATTCCGGGTCTGATTGAAGGTGCAGCAGAGGGCGCAGGCCTCGGCATTCGCTTCCTGAAGCACCTTGAACGCTGCCGCGTGTTGCTTCACCTGATCGACATCGACCCTATTGATGAAAGCGATCCGGTTGAAAATGCCCGTATCATCCTCGGCGAGCTGGAAAAATATAGCGAGAAGCTGTTCAACAAACCACGCTGGCTGGTCTTCAACAAAATTGATCTAATCAGTGAAGAAGAAGCGCAGTCACGGGCTAAAGCGGTTGCTGAAGCGCTGGGCTGGGAAGATAAGTATTACCTGATCTCTGCCGCAAGCCAGACCGGCGTCAAAGAACTCTGCTGGGACGTGATGAGCTTCATCAACGCTAACCCGAAAGAAGCGGAGCTTGAAGAGAAGCAGCCGGAGAAAGTGGAATTCATGTGGGATGATTACCACAAAGAAACCATTGAAAACACGGTCGAAGTGGAAGATGAAGAGTGGGATGACGACTGGGATGATGAAGACGACGAAGGCGTTGAAATTATCTATCAGCGTTAACCGATCGCCTGCTACTGCGTGATATGCGATGCCCCCCTTTCAGTGCTGAAAGGGGGGCATCGTTCTTTCTGCCGCTAGTTCATGACCGCTACGCTCAGTCGCGCACTGCAGCACAGCTGATCCCGACCGTTCCGAATCTCAATCTGCCAGCTCTGACTGCGTTTACCCAGATGCAGTGGACGGCAAATTCCGCGCACCAGACCCGCAGAAACCGCACGATGATGGCTGGCATTCACTTCTACGCCAACCACGCTGCTGCCTTCCTCTACCGCCATATACCCGGCAATTGAACCCATCGACTCCGCCAGCACCACAGAGGCACCGCCATGCAGCAGCCCGAACGGCTGTTGCGTCCGGGCATCGACCGGCATCGTCGCTTCCAGATAATCGTCACCTATTGCGGTAAAAACGATACCCAGATGGGCCACCAGAGAGTTCTCACCCAGCGCGTTCAGCGCAGGAAGATCAATGGATCGTTTCCAGATCGCTGTCATCATCATGCTCCCAGGGTTGCGCCGCCATCGACCACAATATCCTGCAGCGTCACATGGCTGGCAAGATCCGACGCGAGAAACAGAACGGTGGCCGCAATCTCCTGCGGCTGCGCAATCTTGCCCAGCGGAATACCCAGCTTGAACTGATCCGGGAAGCCCGCAATCATCTCCTGCTCACCGGTCGGTGTGTGCCACAGACTGCGCTGCATATCGGTGTCGGTGGAGCCAGGCGAAACGATATTACAGCGCACGCCGTAAGGCGCCATCTCCAGACCCACGGTCAGACAGAGGCTGCGCAGCGCGGCTTTTGACGCACCATAAGCGGACATGCCGATACGTGGGGCATGCGCTGAATTCGATGCGACAGTAACGATGGCACCGGTGCGCTGTTCACGAAAGCGTGGCAGCGTCTGCTGGAACAGATTAAATGCACCGCCCGCATTGACGTTAAGACAGGCCTGCCAGTCGGCAAACGAGAGCTCATCGGTGGCACCAGTACGCAGAATACCGGCTGCGTTGACCAGCACATCAATGCGCGGCTGGGCGGCTAATACGCGCTGGCAGATCGTTTTGACCTGAGCCGGATCGGCCACATCCATCGTGTGGCAGGGAAACGGATAATCATCACTCTGGAACCGCAGATCAAACGCCTCTACCTGCGCGCCCGCCTGATGAAAGGCTAACGCAGTATGATAGCCGATGCCCTGGCCGGCACCGGTTACCCAGACGATTTTACCGCTGAAGTCGAATGTGTGGCTCATTTCGCCGGCTCCCGCGACAGCAGCGCCCACCAGCCATCAATGCTCGGGTTTTTGGCCAGGCTGACAAAATCAATGTCACGATGTACCTGACGCCAGCGTGCCGCCAGCGCCATCACGCGTACCGAATCCAGCCCGTAGTCGATCAGGTTTTCACCATCGTCCGGCACCTCATCATCTTCCAGCAGCGGCAGGATCAACGCGCGCAAATCATCTTTGCTGAGTGGCACAGGCATCAGATCGGCGGTCATCACCACTTTTCCGCTACGGCCCGCGGTGTAGGTCAGCGCCATCATATGTTCCTCACGGCTGAAGTCAGCCAGCGCATCGGCCACCATAAACGGCTGAATATTGCGCATAAACGCATCGGTGGCGGTGGTCAGGCAGCCAATATGGGCATAGACGCCGGTGATAATCAGCTGATCGCGCCCCATCTCCTGCAGGATCGCCTCCAGCGGCGAGCGGTGAAATGCACTGTAGCGCCATTTGGTCAGGACATGATCGTCCTCATCCGGTGCCAGCGCCTCCACGATCTTCTGCTGATCGGGATGCTTATTCAGTCCGGGTCCCCACATATCGTTAAGCAGCGCACGATCTTTATCGCTCTGCGCGTTTGGCTGAGCGGTGTAAAACACCGGAATACCCTGCGCTTTGCAGTAGCGTCGCAGGCGGACAATATTGTCAACGACCTGCTCAACCAGCGGGCTATTTTCGCCCCAGAAGTTGAGAAAATAGCGCTGCATATCGTGGATCAGCAGGGCGGCACGTCCCGGCTCCAGCATCCATTTCACTTTGTTGTTGGGCAACTCGGTGGCGGCTGGCAGCGGATAAGAGGTCAGTTGTGGAATAGCCATTGAAAATCTCCGGACAGATCAGGCTTGCGCTTGTTGATCGGCAAGTTGTTGGCGCAGACGTTTCTTGTCCACCTTGCCGACCGCGGTCAGCGGCAGAGCATCTACGCAGGTAATACGGTCGGGCAGCTTAAATTCTGCGACGCCCAGTTCACGCAGGTGACGACGCAGCGCCACCGGTTTCACCGGCTGACGGGTGACAATAAAAGCACAGCTCTTTTCACCCATCAGTTCGTCGCTCATAGAGACCAGCGCTGCGTGGATCACATCCGCATGGCGCTGCAGCAGGTTTTCAATCTCTTCAGCTGCGATCTTTTCGCCGCCCCGGTTGATCTGATCTTTCTCCCGACCCTGCACAATGATGTTGCCAGCGGGGGTGATCTCAACCAGATCGCCAGAGCAGTAGAAGCCCTGGTCATCAAAGCTGGCGGCGTTATGTTCCGGGCTGTTGTAGTAGCCACGGAACGTATAAGGACCGCGCGTCATCAGGCGACCAATGGCACCCACCGGTAGCGGATGTCCCTGTTCGTCTGCAACCCATACCTCGTCATCCGGAGAAACAGGGCGTCCCTGCGTAGTGAGAATGGTCTGTTCATCGTCATCCAGCCGGGTGTAATTCACCAGACCTTCCGCCATACCAAACACCTGCTGAAGGGTACAGCCAATCTCGTTCTGGATGCGCGCGGCCAGCGCTTCGCCCAGCTTTGCGCCACCGACCTGAATACGTTGCAGTGAGGCCAGCGCGGCATTGCTGCCCCATTCCTGAATCGCCTGCAGCCAGAGACTGGCCGCGGGTGGAACCAGGCCGGTATCAGTTACCTGATGTTTTTCAATCAGCGGGAAACAGAGGGTCGCGCTGGGATCGGCCGCTAAGATCACCTGGCCGCCCGCGTAAAAGACGCCCAGCGCGCCCGGAGAACTCATCGGGAAATTATGTGCAGCGGGCAGAGCAATCAGGTAACGGGTATCTGCGTTGACCCCGCAGATCACGTCACTTTCCCGGATGCTGTAGTAGTAATCATTGTGGGTACGCGGGATCAGCTTCGGAGTGCCGGTACTGCCGCCCGACAGCTGGAAAAAAGCGACGTCATCGCCTGCGGTCGGGGTTGCCCTGAAGTCACCTGCGGGTTCTGCCAGCAGGGCGTCGAGACGGTTTTCCGCATGAGCATCATTACGCAGGATCACCTGCTGCAGTGAAGGCTGCTCACGGCGAAGCTGCGTGATAAAGGCATCATCGGCGAACAGGGGATGGCTGCGATCGGCAATCAACAGGCGCGGCGCGATCTGACTGGCATAGGCGGCCAGTTCGGTACGCTGATGGCTGAACAGGGCGTTAACCGGGGCAACGCCGATTTTGAACAGCGCAAACAGCGTCAGGTAAAATTCCGCCACGTTGCCAAGCTGCACCAGCGCCGTATCACCGGGTTTCAGGCCACGACGCTGCAGGGCCGCTGCCAGATTGTCACTCAGTGAGGCCAGCTGTCGATAGGTAAATTGCCGGTCGCCATCAATCACCGCCACGCATTCGCTGTCGCGGTGACGCTCCAGGATGTCGGTCATCGGCAGATCCAGCCAGTACCCTTTTTCACGGTAACGAGCAGCCAGATCGTCCGGCCAGCGGCTGTAAGAAATCGTCATACAGGTTCCTTTAGTGCAATCCAAAAGCGCGAAGCATGGTGTCGAGTTTGACGCCGGTCTCGCGCCACTCGGATTCAGGTTGTGAGTCCGCCACGATCCCCGCGCCAGCAAACAGCCGGACCCGCGGACCATTCACCGTGCCGCAGCGAATGGTGACGACCCATTCGCCGTTGCCCTGATCGTCACACCAGCCGACGATGCCGCCAAACAGCTGACGCTCAAACGGTTCAAGTTGCTGAATCAGCGCCTGAGCACGCTGATGCGGAAATCCGCTGAGCGCTGGTGTCGGATGCAGCAGGCAGGCCAGTGACAGTGCATTTTCGCGGTCGTCCAGTACTTCGCCCCGAATCTGCGTAGCGAGGTGCCACAGCGTTGCGGTGGTCAGCAGGGAAGGGGTTTCCGGGACCGACAGCAGGCGACTGCGAGGCTGCAGCGTCATGCGCATCGCATCCGTCACCAGTTTATGTTCATGCCGGTCTTTGGCTGACTGCATCAGGCTGTCACCTGAGGCCTGGTCACGCTGTGGATCGTTGTTGCGCGGCGCTGAACCGGCCAGCGGACAGGAGCTGAACTGTCGGCCCTGCTTACGAATCATCAGTTCCGGGCTGGCCCCCACCAGCGCGCCGCCATCGGGCAGCGGCAGATGAAAGTGATAGCTGTCAGGGTTCTGCGCCACGATGCGCTGCATCAGGGCGGCCGTATCGACCGGTTGTTCCGCCACGATTTCCATCAGCCGCGACAGCACCACTTTATCCGGATCGCCGCGCCGCGTGGCTGCCACGGCCTGCGCAACCATGTCAGTGAAGGTGTCGTGATCCGGCAGCGCGGTACGGCGACGAACTTCTGGCAGCTCGCTTTCAGCCGATGAGGCACGGGCTTTCAGATCGTCACGTTGAAAGGTCTGATATGACTCAGGGATAAACAGCGCTGCGGGCTGATCCACATCGAACGGGATCGCACCCACCAGAATGGGATGGGCTATGCCCTGTTTTCTGGCCGAGGCAAAATGATGCTGCAGTTGTTGCTGAAACTCTCCGGTCAGCTGCTCACCCTGGTTTACCGGGGCAGTGAGTGTCGTAAAACAGCCCTGAGTTGTCAGGCTTCGCCAGGGAGAAGTAAACAGGAAGCCACGGCAGAGTGCCGGAAAATCCTGCAGCAGGGGATGTTCAAATGCCAGCGATTCCACCATAATTTCACCTATAAATGATAAGATAACTAATAATGATTATCATTTGTATTATGTTGCAGTAACCTACGTCGAATAGCCGAAGGTGTCAATAAATACGCGGTGATTCAGCTGGTTTTGTTGGTTAAATCAGCACAAGTTGTCGCCCGGATTACCGGAGAGAAATAGGATGAAAACAAATGACTAAACAGGGAGTAACGTCGGCATTAGCGCTGTTTTTGCTGAGTATCACTCTGTTCAGCGTGACCGCTGTTGCACAGACCGGCTGGCCGCGCACCTTCGCGGGGGCAAAAGGTCAGGTCACCCTGGCTCAGGCACCGACTCGCATTGTCTCGACCAGTGTCACCCTGACCGGATCGCTGCTGGCGATTGATGCGCCGGTAGTTGCCAGTGGCGCAACCGCACCCGGCAGCCGGCTGGCTGATGAGCAGGGATTCTTCCGGCAGTGGGGGCGTGTGGCGAAACAGCGTGGCGTAAAGCGGCTCTATATTGGTGAACCCAATGCGGAAGCGATCGCTGCGGAAGCGCCAGACCTGATTGTGGTCAGCGCCACCGGTAATGATTCAGCGATCAAACTGGCCGATCAGCTCTCGGCGATTGCACCGGTACTGGTCGTTAACTATGACGATAAAAGCTGGCAGCAGCTGGTGACGCTGCTGGGTGAGGCGACCGGGCATGAGGCGGATGCCGCTGCCCGGATAAGCGAGTTCGACGCGCGTGAAAAGGCGCTGAAGGCAAAGCTGACCCTGCCTCCGCAGCCGGTTTCTGCAATGGTGTGGAACGGAGATGGCCGGGCTGTGAATCTCTGGACGGAGGCATCGGCACAGGGGAAGTTACTGCAGGCGCTGGGCTTCACGCTGGCAACGCCACCGGCGACGCTTCAGTCCGCTCACAGCATGGGACAGCGTAAAGATATTCTTCAGCTGTCAGGCGAAAATCTGGCGGCAGGCCTGAATGGCCAGACTTATCTGCTGTTTGCCGCCGAAGATAACACGGCTGCGCAGGTAATGAGCAATGCTTTTCTGGCGCAGACCCCAGCGGTGCGCGCTAAAGCGGTCTATGCGCTGGGGCTGGATAGCTTTCGTCTCGACTACTACAGCGCCAGTCATTTACTGACGCGGCTGGAAGCGCTGTTCGTGAAATCATGATGTGGCTTCGTCGGGGGCAGGCCGTTGATAGCGTCGCAGGCGGCCCATCAGCAGCCACATGATGAGACCCAGCACGGTGGCTGCCAGGCCAGAGAGGGCGGCTGCCTGCTGCGGCAACAGCAGTGAACCCATCGCGCCAATGATTGCTGCACCTATCGCATCGCCGGTGACATTCTGCGCTGTCCAGAGGCTGTTGATCCTGCCAAGCAGTGCATCGGGCGTCAGCGTCTGAATCATCGCGTACTGCACCAGGCTGCTGATGGCACTGAAATAACCAAAGGCCACGAGGCAGATCAGACTCAGGCTGAACCACGGCATCAGGCTGAACAGAGCCAGTGCGACGAATGCCGCGATGGCACTGACCAGAATCAGGCGGCCCGGCTGTGGCGACTGCGCCAGCCGTCCGCTGGTCAGCGCGCCTGTCGCAGCACCCAACGGCACGGCGGCGTACATCAGCCCCAGCTCCGTCAGACCGACCTGCCAGTGAGGGGCCAGCGCCGGATAGAGCACGCGCACCGCGCTGGCTAACGTCACCAGCGCGCCAGTCAGCGCCGCCATACCTACAATCGGCGTATCGAACAGGAAGCGGACGCCGCTGCTTAGTGCCTTTATGGGATGTTCACGCGGCTGCTGCGGTGGCGCAAGCGGCGGCAATCGCAACAGGGTTAACACCGTCAGCAGCGTGCCGAACGCGGCCAGCCCGTAGTTCCACGCCACACCGCCCTGAGCAATCACCATACCCGCAATCGCGGGTGACAGAATCGCGCCAAAGCGCACCGTCAGCATAGTAATGGCACCCGCCTTCATCAGATTCTCACGCCCGACCAGCGCCGGCGTGGCCGCCAGCAGCGCCGTGACGCCTATCGCGCCGAAAAAGCCATCCCAGAGTCCCAGCACGAAGACGGCGATGACCGACGGTGAAGGGAGCAGGGCATTTATGCACAACGCGGCAAAGCCCAGGCCACAGGTGGATCGGGCAAACAGGATCAGGCGACGACGCTCATAGCGATCGGCCAGCACGCCGCCGGTCAGCAGGCCGATAAACATACCGGCTCCGGCCAGCGTCACCGCCAGTCCTACCAGCAATGGTGATTGCGTCAGCTGATGAATCTGAACCGGGACCGCCACCGCCAGCATGCCGAGCGCGACAATCGAGATAAAGCGGGCGATAAACAGGGCGCGAAAGGCGGGATGGGTTCTCAGCAGAGTGAGATCGATAAAGTGGGAGGGTTTGTTCATAGCGTCGCTTTTTTTGACCCATTTTCCTCATTATTGAATCTGAGAGTCATGATAACATACAAAAAACAGTTAATAACGATAACAAGTATCATTATCATAAACACTCGTAATTGCGGGCCATGTTGAATTCGTGAAGGTTTAAACGTTATGCGTCAACTCCGTGCAATAGCCGGTTCAGGGATGCTGCTATTGTTGCTTATTGCGCTCAGCCTGATGCTGGGTGCCAGACCTGTCCCCTTTCATGATGTCACACATGCCTTACTCTCCGACTGCAGCCGCATCGATTGCGTGATCGTGCGCGATGCCCGGCTGCCGCGAACCCTGGCAGGACTGCTGGCCGGGATCAGTTTAGGTCTGGCGGGCGCACTGATGCAGAGCCTGACGCGCAATCCCCTGGCTGACCCAGGCATTCTTGGTGTGAATGCCGGAGCGGGTTTTGCGGTGGTGCTTGGCATCGCCCTCTCTGGCGCCGATTCTCCTGCGGAATGGCTGGGTTTTGCTTTTACGGGTGCACTGCTGGCGTCGCTGCTGGTGGCCATGACGGGTGCGATCGGCGGCGGCCGCGTGAATCCGCTGCGTCTGACGCTGGCAGGCGTGGCGCTGGGTGCGGTGCTGGAGGGCTTAACATCTGGCCTGTCGCTGCTTAATCCCGATATTTACGATCATCTGCGTTTCTGGCACAGCGGCTCGCTGGATATCCGCAATTTTGCCATTCTGCGCACTGTCTTTCCGGCGGTCGTAGCCGGGAGCCTGCTGGCGTTGCTGCTGGCAGGTTCGCTCAACAGCCTGAGTATGGGCGGAGATATGGCAACCGCGCTGGGCACCCGTGTGATGCGTACTCAACTGGTGGGATTGCTGGCGATTGCACTGCTGAGCGGTGCGGCGACGGCGGCAGTCGGACCCATCGCCTTTGTCGGGTTAATGACACCGCATCTGGCCCGCTGGCTGCTGGGCAACGATCATCGCTGGATGCTGCCGGGAACCCTTGTGATCACGCCCTGTCTGCTGCTGGCCGCCGATATTCTTGGACGGCTGCTGATACCGGGTGAACTGCGCGTGTCAATTGTCACGGCCATTCTCGGTGCGCCGATGCTGATTGTGCTGGTGCGCCGTAAGCTGGGAAAAGGGCAGATATGACACGGATGATGATCAATGCGTTACTGCTGTTGATGGCCTGCGGGGTGCTGGCTTTTTTGGGCATCACGCGCGGCACCTTACCGATCTCAGCCAGCCAGTTATGGGCACTTTTCAACGGCGAGGCAGCGCGCAATGTTCAGCTGATTGTGCTGGAGTGGCGTCTGCCGCGCGTCATGATGGCGCTGCTGATTGGTGCGGCGCTGGGCGTCAGCGGGGCGATTTTTCAGTCGCTGTTGCGCAACCCGCTGGGCAGTCCCGATATTCTGGGTTTTAACACCGGCGCTTACAGCGGTGTACTGGTGGCGCTGGTGCTGTTCCAGCAAAACATGGAAGGGATGACGCTGGCGGCGCTGGCAGGCGGGCTGCTCACTGCAGGTGTGGTCTGGCTGTTCAGCTGGCGCAACGGCGTGGAGACTTTCCGGCTGATTATTGTCGGCATCAGCGTGCGGGCACTGCTGATGGCGCTGAACAGCTGGCTGATTATCAGTGCTTCACTGGAGGCGGCACTGAGCGCCGGGCTCTGGAGCGCCGGTTCACTTAACGGCATTACCTGGGCGAAAACCACGCCGGTGATCATCGTGCTGCTGCTGGCGCTGCTGGCAACAGGCATGCTGGCCCGCCGCATGCGACTACTGGAGATGGGTGACGACACGGCCTGTGCGCTGGGCGTTCCGGTTGAGCGCAGCCGCCTCATGCTGATGCTGACGGGTGTTATCCTCACCGCCGCCTCGACGGCGCTGGCCGGTCCGATCTCCTTTATTGCGTTGCTGGCACCGCAGATTGCGCGGAGGCTCAGCGGTGGCACTAAAGGCGCGCTGCCGCTGGCGGCCTTGTGTGGCGCGCTGCTGTTAATCGCCGCAGATTACGCCGCGCAGCACTTTTTCCTGCCTTATCAGCTGCCGGTTGGCGTAATCACGGTCAGCCTGGGCGGACTCTATCTGATTGCACTACTGGTGCGGGAGGCACGACGTCAATGAAAGTGACAACACGTTTGCAGGGCGACGCGCTGACGCTGGGCTATGACAAAAAAATCGTGGCGGAGAATCTCTCTGTGGCGATCCCTGACGGTGAGCTGACCGTGATCATCGGTCCCAACGCCTGCGGAAAATCGACGCTGCTGCGTACCTTAAGCCGCCTGGTCTCGCCGCTGCAGGGCGAGGTGCTGCTGGATGGCAATACCATTGCTCACTACGCCACCAAAGAGGTGGCACGCCGGCTGGGGCTGCTGCCGCAAAGCTCGAACGCGCCTGCGGGTATCAGCGTCAGCGAACTGGTGGCGCGCGGGCGTTATCCGCACCAGTCGCTGTTCGGGCGCTGGCGACAGGAAGATGAGGCAGCGGTGCAGCAGGCCATGCAGGCCACCGGCGTGGCCGATTTAGCGCAGCAGCAGGTTGATACGCTCTCTGGCGGTCAGCGGCAGCGGGTGTGGATTGCGATGGTGCTGGCTCAGCAGACACCGCTATTGCTGCTGGATGAACCGACCACCTGGCTGGATATTGCCCATCAGATTGAACTGCTGGAATTAATGCAGGATCTCAATCAGCAGCATGGCCGAACGCTGGTGGTGGTGCTGCACGATCTTAATCAGGCGTGCCGCTACGCCAGCCACCTGATAGCGATGCGCGACGGGAAAATCGTTGCCGAAGGGAAACCGGCGGAGATTGTAACGCCGGAACTGATAGACGCGATCTACGGCCTGCGCTGCCTTATCATCAGCGATCCGGTGGCCGGTACGCCGATGATTGTACCGCTGGGCAGAGGCTGACCCGCGCCTTCTCCGGTGAATAAGCGCAGGTCAGGATGACTCAGGAAATCAGCGTTGCCAGACACTGCTGCAGTCGTGGGCCGATCTGCTCGAACATGCGCGGTGAGATGATCTCGACGTGCGCACAGTCCAGCGGCCAGATAGTCAGTCCGCCAACCCAGGGCGCCCAGGCGCGGCGTGCATCCTGACCGGGCAACTGGGTCTGTTGCGCCAGGAACAGCGTGGCGTGCCCACTAAAGCGGGCACTGCGCGCCGTGGCCAGCAGGCGCACCGAACTGGCATAGTTGGCTTCAATGGTGGTAAACAGTGCCTCCATTCCTTCACCGGCCTGCTCGCGCTGTGCTGCGATAAACTGCTCGCGCTCACGATTAACCTCTTCCAGCACCGCCGGATCCAGCACGTTTTCGCCGCGCCGTTCATCCCAGTTCTGCGTCTCCGGCGGCCAGGTATCCAGCAGTCCGAGGAAAGCAACGGTTTCACCTTCGGCCTCCAGCCGCGCGGCGATACCCTGCGCCAGCGTGCCGCCCAGCGAATAGCCCAGGAAATAGTAGGGCCCCTCTGGCTGCTGCTGGCGCACCGTCGCCAGATGCGCCTCACACACCGCGTCAAGGTGCTGCGCCTGATTCAGCGGGCTGGTGATATCAGGTGACTGAATGCCGAGCAGCGACCAGCGGGCATCCAGATAGCGCTGCAACACGCTGAACTGCCAGGCAAAACCTGAGGCGGGATGGAAGCAGAACAGCGTCGGGCCGGTAGTACGCCGCAGCGGCAAGACCGCCTCAAATCCGGCGCGGGCTGTCTCCGCGGGTTCACTACTAAGCAGGACGGCCAGCTTTTCTACCGTAGCTGCCACCATAATCTGGCCCACTGACACCGGCTGATTCAGCGTCCGCCGCAGCTGCGCCGCCAGCCGCATCGCCAGCAGCGAATGGCCACCCAGCGCAAAAAAATCATCCTGTGCGCTGACGGACTCACGTTCCAGCAGCGTGGCGAACGCCTGCGCCAGCGTCGTTTCCAGACCCGGGTACGGTGCACGACCGGCAGCCGCTGTTCGGGTCTGTGGCAGCGGCAGCGCTTTACGATCCAGCTTGCCGTTGCTGCTGAGCGGTAATGCCGCCAGCTGAACAATCGCCACCGGCACCATATGCGCCGGTAACTGTGTCGCCAGAGTCTGGCGCATGACGTCGGCATCAATTGAGCCCTCTGCCACCACATAGCCGACCAGTTGGCGGGCATCACCCTGCTGGTCGCTGCTGCTGCCCAGTACCACTGCATGCGTCACGGCCTGCACAATGCCAGGCAGCGCAGCCATGGCGTGGTCGATCTCGTTCAGCTCGATACGCTGTCCGCGAATTTTAAGCTGATCGTCGCTGCGACCCAGATACTCCACCGCACCATCCGGCAGCCAGCGCGCCACATCACCGGTGCGGTACATCCGGGAGCCGTGACCCCACGGATCGGCGACAAACCGGCTGGCAGTGAGGTCGGGACGATCAAGATAGCCATGCGCCAGCTGCACGCCGGTCAGCCAGAGATCGCCAGCCACGCCCGGTGGCACCGGCTGCAGACGCGCATCCAGAATCCGTAAGCCGGTGTTCCAGACCGGGAAGCCAATCGGCACGCTGGCACCGTCGACGGCCGCCAGCGCCGGTCCGAAAGCCGGGTAGAAGCTGACATCCACTGCCGCTTCGGTCGGGCCATAAAGATTATGCAAGGGCACCCGGGTCAGCGTCTGCCACTGGCGCGACAGCTCAGCGGGCAGCGCTTCGCCGCTGCAGAAAACCCGGCGCAGGGTGGCGCAACGCGCTATCGCGTCACCTTCCTCCAGCGAGGCGACAAAAGCAGCCAGCATCGACGGAACAAAATGGGTGGTGGTCACGCGGTAGCGGGCAAATAGCTGCTGCAGCACGTCCGGGTCGCGGTGGGCATCAGGCGGTGCCATCACCAGCTGTGCGCCAGCGATCAATGGCCAGAAGAACTCCCACACCGAGACATCAAAGCTGCTCGGCGTTTTCTGCAGCACCACATCATCACCGCCGAGCGGATAACGATCCTGCATCCACAGCAGCCGGTTGACGATCGCCTCATGACTGACCAGCACGCCTTTTGGCCGACCGGTCGAACCAGAGGTATAGATGAGGTAAGCGCCATCATGCGGACGCGGAGCCTGTGTCAGCACGCTATCCACCGGGGTTAACAGCACGTCGTAAAACAGCGGCGCGGCCGGTGAGAGAGCCGCCAGCCTGTCTGCCAGTTCGCGGCAGGTGATCAGCATCTTCGGCGCGGCATCTTCCAGCATCATCTTCAGCCGATCGTCCGGGTAGCCGGTATCAAGCGGCAGCCAGGTTGCGCCTGTGCTGACAATCGCCTGCAGCGCCAGTGATAAAAAGACCGAGCGCGGCAGCGCCACGGCGACGATGTCACCCCGCGTCACACCCTGCGCAATCAGCTGTTGTCCCAGCGCGGCGACCTGCTGTTGCATCTGCTGGTAATTAAGCTGATGCGCCTCATCCGCCAGCGCCATAGCGTGCGGCGTACGCTGCGACTGCAGCAGCAGCAGGCTGCTTAGCGTCTCTGCAGGCAGCATCACAGCCGTCTGATTGACCGCTGCCAGCTGTTGATGTTCTTCCGGCATCAGCATATCCAGCTCGCCACAGGCGCACGCTGGCCGGACGGCAAGCTGCTCAAGCAGCAGACCAAAGCGACTGGCATGTTGCTTCAGCGCGGTTTCACTATAGCGCTTTGCATTAGCCAGTAGTTCCAGCGTCAGGTCGCCCTGTTCGCTGAGGTAGATAGCAATCTCCAGATCGCGAACCGGGCCTGACGCCAGCTGATGAGTGATGCCTTCAATGCCTGCGAAATCGAGCTGATAGTCGAACATCTTCAGGTTAATCACCGGCCCATAGAGCGGAGCACTGTCACCAAACCGGCCCAGATCGCGCTGCACCTGCTCAGCGTCGTAACGCTGATGACGGCGCATTTTTCTGACTTCGCCCGCCAGACGCCCGGCCAGTGCCGTCAGCGGCTGTGCCGGGTCGTAATGGATTGCCATAGGCAAAACGTTGATCACCGGACCGGTGGCGCAGAGCGCGGCCGAGCCGATGCGGCGCATAAAGATGAAACCGGCGGCGAACGCATGCTGACCGGTGAGGCGCGCCAGCCATAACGCCACCAGCGCAAAGGCGGTGTCCGCAGCACTGAGGTTGTGCTGCCCGGTGTGCGTCAGCAAAGCCTGAAAAGTGTTGCGATCCACGGCAAACGTATGGCGTAGCAGGTCGGTACTGGCGCTCTGACCGGCCAGCGGCAGAGCGGACAACGAGGCGGGCGCAGGTAACTGCGCGCCTTTCTCCAGCCAGAACTGGCGATCGCGCTGCCAGGCCAAAGAGTTGTGATAGCGCTGATACTCGTCGACGACCTCGCTGAACGGGACAAAGGGGCTCGGCTCCGGCGTGTCGCCGTGCTGCCAGGCGCTGTAGAGATGGGCGATGCGGCGGGTCAGGGCGGTGAAACTAAAACCATCGACCACCAGATGATGGTAGCGCTGATACCAGTACCAGTGATCCTCGCCCAGCCGAAGCAGGCTGTGATGATAGAGCGGCGCACCGCTCAGTATCCGCAGGTCACCGGACATATCCTGCTGCATCAGCGCACGTGCTGATGCAGCAGGATCGGCGGCATCGCGCAGATCGATTATTTCAGGCTCGCGGAAATCCTGGGGGGCAGGCCACTGTAGCGGTTCACCCTCCAGCTCGCCAAAGGCCATATTCAGTGTGTCCGCTTCCTGCATGCCAGCAATTATGGCCCGTGACAGCAGCGCGCTGTTCAGCACACCGTGCAGTTCGACAAAATGCGCCACGGCGTAAGCATTGGAATAGGGCGATAGCTGGTCAGCGATCCAGATTCCGGGCTGAGCGGCCACCAGCGGCAACGTTTTTTGCTCTGTCAGCGGGTTCAGAGTGGTCTCAGACATTGCGGCTCCCACTGTCCTGCGTCATAACCGGACGGATATCGTGCCAGTTTTCATTCAGCCAGCTCAGGCAACGGGCCTGTAGTTCGGGCCCATAAACAGGCTGCCATCCTGGCGGAACCGCACAAAAGGCGGGCCATAAGCTGTACTGCTGCTGAGCATTTTTCAGTACCTGACAATCCTGCTGGGGATCGTCGAAAGGATTGAGTTGTTGCATGTTGGTCTCCTGTCCGAAGTCGTCGGGCGTATAAACGCCGATCTCCTGGGTATCCTTTTTCTTTTAATGGCGCACAGACGGCGGGATATCAGCGGGTTATGACGATTGCCACATAGCGTTGAGGCCTGCCAGCAGTCCGCCGCGCCAGCACAGCGCATCGTGACCGCCTTCAATCGGGTGATAGCTGACCTGATGTCCTGCCACAGTCAGATCGCGCTGAAACTGTTCGTTTGCTGCCAGAATCAGGCGTTCGCGCCGCCCCGCCTCCAGATAAAAGCGCCGGGAGGGCGCCTGCAGCAAACCCTGCTGTAACTGCTGCGGCAGCCAGCCATTCGGGTCACCGCGCGCGGGCCACCAGAACGAACCGGAAAGACTGACGGCACCCGCAAAAGTTTCCGGCCAGTTCAGGGTGGCGTAAGCGGCAGAAAGGCCGCCAAAACTCTGTCCGGCCACCAGCGTGCTGTCGGCCCGAAACGGTGCCCACTGCTGAATTTGTGGTAACAGCTCGTGCTGAATCGCCAGCCAGAAGTCAGGGTTACAGGTCAGTTCACGCGTGCGGTGTTCGCGGTCGATGATGTCGATCATGACATAGACCGCAGGAGGCAGCTCGCCTGCCTCAGTGAGTTGCTGAAGCGGACCGGCAACCGGCATGCTGTGCGCCCAGAACTGACCATCCAGCAGCAGTGCCAGCGGACGATCGCCTGCACTGGCGTCTCCGGTGACAGCGATCCAGATCTGACGCTGGTTTCCCAGCCGTTCGCTGCGCCACAAATAGTGTTGCAGCGGAATATCGGCGGCACGGCCCTCATCAACCGCACGCCACACCTGTTGATCCGGCGCGCGTGGCAGGTGCAGCGGCGAGACCCTCATTCCGCGTCCACCTGCCCAGCTACGCAAAGGATTCAGCGGGTCGCTTTGTGCCTGCCGGAATTTCTGACTCCACCACTGGCGCAGCGCCTGCATATCAGCCTGCCCGGCAAACGTCTCTGTCTGGTTGTCAGGGATCAGGCAGTAGCTGCCGCGCCAGTCAGCGGGCAGGGTGGTTTGCCACCACCAGACATCGGTATCAGGAACAGGTGTTAAGGAGGAAGGTGAGGCTGTGTGATGATGATCGGTCACACCGGTAATGTTGATCCAGACGCGCCGGGTATCAGAGTGCAGCGGGTCACCCTGCGGATCACGCCAGAAAAAAGTGACCTGACAGGTCCCCTTTTCAGCGGGTTCAATCAGGGGAATGCCCTGTTGCTGCAGCTGCTGCCACCAGCGTTCGCTGCCGGTCTCTTCGTTTAACCACGCTATTCGCGCCATGATTCAATCACACTTGCTTAGAGTCATGCATGTTACAGATAATAGTATTGATAATTATTTGCATTTGCAATAGGGTGTTTCCGCTCGACAGGGAGCGCGCGCATTCTCTCTGCCGCATCGGATTTCAGACGGACGCAACGCGGTTCTGAAGCCTGTGTGACGGGAAGGTTAATGCGTTGCAGGCAAGGTTATGACCTTTTTACCGGTACGCCGGCAGTGGCATGCTCGCTGGCACTCCAGGAACAGAAAAATGAAAAAGATATCCCGGCTTTCGTTAGCCATTATGATTGAACTGGGTCTCACGGCCTCTCTCATTTCTGCCGGTGCCGTGGCTGCTGAAGCCACCCGCGAACCCGCTATCGACAGCAGCACCTCCGATACCCTCCACGACGACACCATGACGGTCACCGCCGCTGAGCAGACGCTGCAGGCCCCTGGCGTGTCAACGATTACCGCCGACGAAATCAAAAAACATCCGCCTGCGCGCGACGTCGCCGAAATCATCCGCACCATGCCCGGTGTCAATCTGACCGGTAACTCCACCAGCGGCCAGCGCGGTAATAACCGTCAGATCGATATCCGTGGTATGGGGCCGGAAAATACCCTGATCCTGATCGATGGCCTGCCGGTGACCAGCCGCAATGCGGTGCGGCTTGGCTGGCGTGGCGAGCGCGACACACGCGGCGACACGAACTGGGTACCGCCAGAGATCATTGACCGCATTGACGTCATCCGGGGTCCGGCAGCGGCCCGCTACGGCAATGGTGCGGCGGGTGGTGTGGTTAATATCATCACCAGGAAAGAGATGGATAATCAGTGGCACGGCTCGTGGAACGCCTATTACAACGTGCCGCAACACAAGGAGGAGGGCGCGACGCGGCGTACTAACTTCAGTCTTGAAGGACCGCTGGGCGATGATGTCAGTTTCCGGCTCTATGGCGGTCTGGCAAAAACGCAGGCTGATGCTTACGATATCAATGAAGGGCACGCCGCAGACCGCACCGGCAGTTACGCGGGATCCTACCCGGCGGGCCGCGAAGGTTCAGTCAATAAAGATATTCATGGCCTGCTGCGCTGGACGTTTGCACCAATGCAGGCGCTGGAAGTGGGGGCCGGTTACAGCCGTCAGGGCAACCTCTATGCTGGCGACACCCAGAACACCAATACCAACGCGCTTGTGAAAAGCAAATATGGTGACGAAACCAACCGGCTCTATCGGCAGAACTTTTCAGTTAAGTGGACCGGCGCCTGGGATAATGGCATCAGCACCAACACCTATGCGCAGTATGAAAACACCCGCAACTCGCGTCTGAATGAAGGGCTGGCGGGCGGCACTGAAGGGATCTTTTCCAACAGCAATTTCAACACTATCCAGCTGGATGATGTGTTGCTGCACAGCGAGATCAGCGTGCCCTTTGAGTGGCTGGTGAATCAGACTGCAACTTTTGGCACGGAATGGAATCAGCAGCGGATGAAGGATCCTTCCTCGACGACGCAGGCCGCCAGCTACGGTTCGATTCCGGGTATCGCCACCACCGGACGCTCTCCCTATTCGCAGGCGGAGATCTTCTCACTGTTTGCGGAAGACAATATTGAGCTGACTGACAGCACCATGCTGACGCCCGGCCTGCGCTTCGATCACCATTCGATTGTCGGCGATAACTGGAGCCCGTCGCTCAACCTCTCACAGGGATTAGGCGATGAGTTCACGCTGAAAATGGGCATTGCGCGCGCTTATAAAGCGCCGAGCCTCTACCAGACTAACCCGAACTATCTGCTTTACAGCAATGGCCAGGGCTGCGCGGCCAGTGCCGGTGCCTGTTATCTGATGGGTAATGATGACCTGAAAGCGGAAAACAGCATCAATAAAGAGATTGGACTGGAATGGAAGCGCGACGGCTATCAGGCGGGTCTGACCTGGTTCCGCAACGACTACCGGAACAAGATTGAGGCAGGCACGGCTCCCACCGGCACGGCGTCTAACGGCAAAACCGACATCTACAAATGGGAAAATGTGCCCAAAGCGGTGGTTGAGGGGCTCGAAGGTACGGTTAACGTCCCGTTCTCCGACAGCCTGACGTGGAACAACAACTTCACGTATATGCTGCAGAGCAAAAATAAAGAGACCGGCGATCGCCTGTCAATTATTCCGGCGTATACGCTCAATTCGACGCTGAGCTGGCAGGCGATGCAGGATCTCTCTCTCCAGACAACCCTGACCTGGTACGGTAAACAGGTGCCGAAGAAGTATGACTATAAAGGTAACGCCGTCACCGGCAGCGCGACCGATCAGGTCAGTCCCTATTCGGTTGTAGGCATGAGCGGCACCTATGACGTTAATAAATATGCCAGTGTCACCGTGGGTATCGACAACCTCTTCGACAAGCGTCATTTCCGTCAGGGCAATGCGCAGACTACCGGCAATGCCACCACCGGCGCTTACCTCTACGGCGCAGGAGCCAATACCTTTAACGAATCGGGCCGCACATTTTATATGAGCGTGAACACCCGCTTCTGATCGGTTCAGCCATAAAAAACGCAGCAGGTTGATCGCCTGCTGCGTTTTTATTTCTGCTTAATCAGTTGTTCTGATTGATATCGCGGTAGAGTCGGCTTTCAAAACGCACCAGTGGAATACGGCGGGTACGTTGATCTTCCGGCGGCACTGCATAACCGGAAAGGAACTGAACAAATGCCACTCTTGCACCGCTGGAAGTGGTAATAAAGCCCGCCAGATTATAGACGCCCTGCAGTGAACCGGTTTTCGCCGAGACCTTGCCATCCAGTCCCGCCTCATGCAGCCCGCCACGATACTGTAGCGTGCCGTCGTAACCCGCCAGGGGCAACATCGAAATATAATCCAGCGTGTTGTCATTCTTCGCAATGAACTGCAACACCTGCATCATGGTTTGCGGCGAAATCAGATCGTGGCGCGACAGACCGGAACCATCAACCTGAATGCTGTTACCCATATCGACATTGGCTTTGGCTTTCAGGATACGGCGGACAGCATCCTGCCCGGCACGGAAGGTACCGGGCACGTTGAAGTAGTGATGACCAATGGTGCGGAAGACCGTGTCGGCTATCATGTTGTCTGACTTCTTCAGCATGGTGTGCAGCAGCGTGTGCAGCGGCGCAGACTGGGTCGATGCCAGTACGGTACCTGGCTCCGTGACCTGCGTCTGGCGCACCAGATGGCCACTGTAGTCAATCTCTGACGAGCGCAGCTCTGCCTTAAGGATTTCACCTGCCCAGGCCGCGCCATCCTGCACCGCAAAGGCCAGCGGCAGCGGTTCGGCACGCTGGCGCATACAGCCTGTCAGGGTGTAACGGTTCAGCTCACCTGGAACCACATCCAGTTCGCAATATTGCCCTTCACCGCTGTTACGGCCGATGGTGCGGACCTGGCTGTACATATGCGCCGGATAATAGGAGGCGATGCGCACAAACGCATTTTCACCTGGCGTATTGGCACTGTAGAGCGACACCGAGAAGCAGTTTTTATCCACAATCGCGGCACCCGGCGGGGCGCTGAAGCACTGGGTCATATCGTTCCACGGCCAGCCCGGTGCCATGTCGTGACTGGCAAAAACCGAGGTGTCGATAACCAGGTTGCCTTTGATATGGTTAATGCCCTGCTTCTTTATTGCCGCGACCATGTTGCGCAGATCCTGACGGCTTAAAGTTGGATCACCGCCGAAACGTGCGACTAAGTCGCCGTTCAGGGTGCCATCTATAATGGCACCCCGGGTCTCAAACGTGGTCTGAAAACGGAAGTCGCCACCCAGTTCCAGTAATGCCGCCAGCGCCGTCACCACTTTCATGGTACTGGCGGGCAGGGCCATCTGTTTGCCGTGGTAATCAATGATCGGTGTTGATGCACCCACTTTCTGAACCATCAGCGCCAGATTGGCGCCATCTGGCAGGTACTGCATGTATTCATCAACTGGCGCTGCGTGTGCCTGCAGCATAAATGCGCAGCTTAATCCGGTAACAAGTCGTGAAAATCGCATAATCTCGCGGTAACTGGCAGGTGAGGGCGTCAATACTACGTCGCTGGACGGTGCAAAGTAAACGATGACCCGCAGGGAACTCTGGGGTAAAATACGTATCAAATTGCAAAACTCTTTTCTGGCCTGGAAGCATCTCCGGGTCAGGATTCTTTTATTTGCAAAAACGGGCTAATGCGCCGCAGAGCGCTTTTTTCTGCGGTCACCGGTCAGGATGACATCGTTAAACAGGAAAGAGGGCGAGGAGCTTAAATGAATCAGATTCCGATGACGTTAAGAGGCGCTGAAAGATTGCGCGAAGAGCTGAACGAGCTGAAAACCGTGAAGCGCCCGCGCATTATCGCCTCTATCGCTGACGCACGCGAGCATGGCGATTTAAAAGAGAACGCGGAATATCACGCTGCGCGTGAAGAGCAGGGCTTTTGTGAAGGCCGTATTCAGGAGATTGAAGCCAAACTCTCCAATGCGCAGGTTATCGATGTTACGCAGATGCCCAAAACCGGCCGCGTGATCTTCGGCGCAACGGTGACCGTGCTGAACGTCGAGACCGACGAAGAAGCCACGTATCGCATCGTGGGCGATGACGAAGCAGACTTTAAGCAAAATCTGATTTCAGTCAATTCGCCAATGGCGCGTGGTCTGGTGGGTAAAGAGGCCGATGATGTGGCTATCGTAAAAACCCCGGGCGGCGACGTTGAATATGAGATTCTGAAGGTGGAATACCTTTAAGATGTTGCTACGCTTTGAAAAGCGCTGAAGCACAATGTAAAGAAAGGAAAAAGGCCGCATTGCGGCCTTTTATCTGAGGTAAGAGCATGTCACTTTCTTTGCCCACTTAGCGTGGCAGAGAAATTTTGCTCTCTTTAGAGGGGCGATACAGCACCAGCGTTTTGCCGATCACCTGTACGTTGCTGGCACCGGTCTCACGCACGATAGCCTCGACGATCAGCTGTTTCGTTTCACGATCTTCAGAGGCGATTTTTACCTTAATCAGTTCGTGATGCGACAGAGCCTGCTCGATTTCGGCCAGCACGCCTTCAGTCAGGCCATTGCCACCCAGCATAACAACTGGCTTGAGCGGATGGGCGAGGCCCTTGAGGTGCTGTTTTTGTTTGGTACTTAGATTCATCGTAGTTTTTTACTTACTCAGGGATTGAAAACGGTTCATTCTACCGCCATCTCGGGTATATCACCAAATCGACGCAACCCATTGCGTGCAGGTTTATCGCTACGATGACGATTTAACTGGAATTATTATGACGGGTAAAAAGCGTTCGGCCAGCTCCAGCCGCTGGCTTCAGGAACACTTTAGCGATAAATATGTGCTTCAGGCGCAGAAAAAAGGGTTGCGTTCGCGCGCCTGGTTTAAACTTGATGAAATACAACAGGGTGACAAGCTTTTCAAACCCGGCATGACCGTGGTAGATCTGGGTGCTGCACCTGGTGGCTGGTCGCAATATGTGGTTCAGCAAATCGGGAATAAAGGGCGCATCATTGCCTGTGATATCCTGCCAATGGATCCGATAGTCGGTGTCGATTTCCTTCAGGGCGATTTTCGTGAAGAATCAGTGATCAATGCGCTGCTTGAGCGCGTTGGCGATCAGAAAGTCCAGGTTGTCATGTCCGATATGGCGCCGAATATGAGTGGTACACCTGCCGTAGATATTCCCCGGTCGATGTATTTAGTAGAACTGGCGCTGGAGATGTGTCGGGATATCCTGGCACCTGGCGGCAGTTTTGTAGTGAAAGTGTTTCAGGGAGATGGCTTCGATGAATACCTGCGGGAAATTCGCTCCCTGTTTACGAAAGTAAAAATTCGTAAGCCGGACGCTTCACGTTCACGTTCACGTGAAGTGTACATTGTGGCGACTGGGCGCAAACTATAACCAAATTGCTGGAGACGTCCGCAGCTTTGCTGCGATTCCATGTATGCAGGATCTATAGTACCCTACGCTATCTGTTAACACCGATGTAATATGAGGTTAATCCCTTGAGTGACATGGCGAAAAACCTGATTCTCTGGTTAGTCATCGCGGTCGTGCTGATGTCAGTATTCCAGAGCTTTGGGCCCAGCGAGTCAAATGGCCGTCGGGTTGATTATTCAACCTTCCTGTCGGAAGTGAACCAGGATCAGGTCCGCGAGGCACGTATTAACGGGCGTGAAATTAACGTCATTAAAAAAGACAGCAATAAATACACGACCTACATTCCTGTCAACGATCCCAAGTTGCTTGATAACCTCTTGACCAAAAACGTCAAAGTGGTTGGCGAACCGCCGGAAGAGCCAAGCCTGCTGGCTTCCATCTTCATTTCGTGGTTCCCGATGCTGCTGCTGATCGGTGTGTGGATCTTCTTTATGCGTCAGATGCAGGGCGGCGGCGGTAAGGGCGCGATGTCCTTCGGCAAAAGCAAAGCCCGCATGTTGACGGAGGACCAGATTAAAACCACTTTCGCCGATGTAGCAGGTTGTGACGAAGCGAAAGACGAGGTGGCTGAGCTGGTGGAATATCTGCGCGAGCCGAGCCGTTTCCAGAAGCTGGGCGGTAAAATTCCAAAAGGCGTTCTGATGGTGGGCCCGCCGGGTACCGGTAAAACCCTGCTGGCAAAAGCGATTGCCGGTGAAGCCAAGGTGCCTTTCTTCACTATCTCCGGTTCTGACTTTGTGGAAATGTTTGTCGGTGTCGGTGCATCCCGTGTGCGCGACATGTTCGAACAGGCCAAGAAAGCCGCTCCGTGCATCATCTTTATCGATGAGATCGATGCTGTGGGTCGTCAGCGTGGTGCCGGTTTAGGCGGTGGTCATGATGAACGTGAGCAGACGCTGAACCAGATGCTGGTTGAGATGGATGGTTTCGAAGGTAACGAAGGTATTATCGTTATCGCCGCGACTAACCGTCCTGACGTACTGGACCCTGCGCTGCTGCGTCCAGGCCGCTTTGACCGTCAGGTTGTGGTCGGTCTGCCAGACGTACGTGGTCGTGAGCAGATCCTGAAAGTGCATATGCGTCGTGTGCCACTGGCAACCGACATTGATGCCGCAATCATTGCACGTGGTACGCCAGGCTTCTCAGGTGCCGATCTGGCCAACCTGGTGAACGAAGCTGCGCTGTTCGCCGCTCGTTCAAACAAGCGCGTGGTGTCGATGGTTGAGTTCGAGAAAGCGAAAGACAAAATTATGATGGGTGCGGAACGTCGCTCCATGGTGATGACGGAAGCGCAGAAAGAGTCAACGGCTTACCACGAAGCGGGCCACGCCATTATTGGCCGCCTGGTGCCAGAGCATGATCCGGTGCATAAAGTTACGATTATCCCGCGCGGCCGTGCGCTGGGTGTGACCTTCTTCCTGCCTGAAGGCGACGCGATTAGCGCCAGCCGTCAGAAACTGGAAAGCCAGATCTCAACGCTGTACGGTGGTCGTCTGGCAGAAGAGATCATCTACGGTGTGGAACATGTTTCTACCGGTGCGTCCAACGACATTAAAGTCGCGACTAATCTGGCACGTAACATGGTGACGCAGTGGGGCTTCTCTGAAAAACTGGGTCCGTTGCTGTATGCAGAAGAAGAGGGTGAAGTATTCCTTGGACGTTCTGTCGCGAAAGCGAAACATATGTCTGATGAAACAGCCCGCATCATTGACCAGGAAGTTAAACACCTGATCGACAGCAACTACCAGCGTGCCCGCCGCATTCTGGGTGAGAACATGGACATTCTTCACGCCATGAAAGACGCGCTGATGAAGTATGAAACCATTGATGCACCGCAGATCGACGACCTGATGGCACGCCGCGAAGTGCGTCCGCCTGCGGGCTGGGAAGATCCAGGCAGCAACTCAGACAGCAACGGTACGCCAAAAGCGCCACGTCCGGTTGATGAACCGCGTACGCCGAACCCAGGCAATACCATGTCAGAGCAGTACAACAAATAAGACGCATCATTGTCAGACAAAACCCCGGCTGGTCCGGGGTTTTTTACATCCAGATATTGATCAGCAAGGAGTTTTCACCATGAAGTTGTTTGCCCGTGATTCCCATCTCGATTTATCTTTTCCTCATGTGATGGGCATTCTGAATGTCACGCCGGACTCTTTTTCAGATGGTGGTAAACATAACGCGCTGGTCGATGCGCTGACGCATACCAATGAGATGGTCAACGCAGGCGCAACCATTATCGATGTCGGCGGTGAATCAACCCGTCCTGGCGCAGATGAAGTGAGTGTGGAGGAGGAGCTGGAGCGGGTCATTCCGGTAATCGATGCCATTGCCCAGCGTTTCGAAGTGTGGATTTCAGTAGACACCTCTAAAGCCGACGTAATCAGGGAAGCCGCACGAGTGGGTGCTCACATCATTAACGATGTCCGCTCACTCTCTGAGCCGGGTGCGCTGGAAGCCGCAGCGGCTACCGGACTTCCTGTCTGTTTAATGCATATGCAGGGCGAACCGCGCACCATGCAGCAGGCACCGGTTTACGAAAACATCTTAAGCGAAGTGGACACTTACTTCGCTCAGCAGATTGCGCGCTGCGAAGCGGCGGGAATTAAAAAAGAGCAGCTGATACTCGACCCGGGCTTCGGTTTCGGTAAAAATCTCAGCCACAATTATGAACTGCTGGCTCATCTCAGCGATTTTCACCACTTTGGTCTGCCGCTGCTGGTGGGGATGTCGCGTAAATCGATGATTGGCCAGTTGTTAAATGTTGGCCCGTCACAGCGTTTAACCGGCAGCCTGAGCTGCGCGGTGATTGCTGCCATGCAGGGCGCGCAGATTATTCGCGCGCATGATGTAAAAGAGACGGCCGAAGCGATGCGCGTGGTCGAAGCGACCCGAAGAGCAAAAGGAGCATCATGAGTAATCGTAAATATTTCGGTACAGATGGCATTCGCGGCAAAGTCGGTGAAACACCTATCACGCCTGATTTCGTCCTGAAGCTGGGCTGGGCCGCGGGTAAAGTACTGGCGCGTCACGGTTCGAAAAAGATCATTATCGGCAAAGATACCCGTATCTCGGGCTATATGCTGGAGTCTGCGCTGGAAGCAGGCCTCGCCGCCGCGGGCCTGACCGCTGCGTTTACCGGTCCGATGCCGACTCCCGCCATCGCCTATCTGACCCGTACCTTCCGCGCAGAGGCGGGCATCGTTATTTCAGCGTCGCACAATCCGTTTGACGATAACGGCATTAAATTCTTCTCATCCGAAGGCACCAAACTGCCTGATGACGTGGAAGAAGCGATTGAGCTGGAGATGGAAAAGCCGATTACCTGTGTTGAATCAGCCCAGTTAGGCCGCGCCAGCCGCATTGTTGATGCAGCGGGGCGTTACATTGAGTTCTGTAAGGGGACTTTCCCCAGTGAACTCAATCTGAATGGCCTGAAAATTGTGGTCGACTGTGCCAATGGTGCGACTTACCACATTGCGCCGAATGTCCTGCGCGAGCTGGGCGCAACCGTCATCGCAATCGGTGTCCAGCCAGACGGCATGAACATCAACAAAGAGTGCGGTGCCACCGATCTTAAACTGCTGCAGCAGCGCGTACTGGCGGAGAAGGCCGATATTGGTCTGGCTTACGACGGCGATGGCGACCGCATCATGATGATTGACCATCTGGGCGACAAAGTAGATGGCGACCAGATCCTCTACATCATTGCACGTGAAGCGCTGCGTCAGGGACAGTTACGCGGCGGTGTAGTGGGTACGCTGATGAGCAACATGGGCCTGGAATTAGCGCTGAAACAGCTCGGCATTCCGTTCACCCGTGCCAAAGTCGGTGACCGTTATGTGCTGGAGAAGATGCAGGAGAAGGGCTGGCGTCTCGGCGCGGAGAATTCCGGTCATGTGATCCTGCTGGATAAAACCACCACTGGCGACGGTATCGTTGCAAGTTTGCAAGTGCTCACTGCGATGGTGCGTAACCACATGAGCCTGCACGATCTCTGCAGTGGTATGAAGATGCTGCCGCAGGTTCTGGTCAACGTACGCTTCGCGGGCGAGCATGACCCGCTGCAAAACGACGCCGTGAAAACGGTCACCGCTGATGTTGAAAAAGCGCTGGCGGGTCGCGGACGCGTTCTGTTGCGTAAGTCAGGCACTGAGCCGCTAATTCGTGTGATGGTCGAAGGCGAAAATGAGGCGCAGGTCACCGAACTGGCTAATCGTATTGCCGATCAGGTCAAAGCGGTTTAAACCTCTTAAAGGCGGTGCTCAGAATGCTGAACCGCCTGTAAAATCACCGGGATGGCGCTTTTTTCTGCAATCAGTTTGCGTAAGAGAAATTGCACTTGCAGAGATATGCGCCTTTGGTTAGTATTCACACCCGCTTCTGATGGGTGATGACGAGACGCCCCATCAATACTGGTTGAAGCTTTAACTGTACGATTATCGTGCAAGGAACAGGTTGAATATGTACGAAGCTCTTTTAGTTGTTTTCCTTATTGTAGCTATCGCCCTCGTGGGTATGATCATGCTGCAGCAAGGCAAAGGCGCTGATATGGGAGCCTCATTCGGTGCAGGCGCATCCGGTACGGTGTTTGGTTCTTCGGGTTCAGGTAATTTCATGACCCGTACTACTGGCATCCTAGCGGCACTGTTCTTCATCATCAGCCTGGTTCTGGGTAATCTGAACAGCAATAAAGCCTCGAAAGGAAGTGAGTGGGAAAATCTTTCTGCGCCGGCGCAGTCTTCTCAACAGACTGAAAAGCCAGCTCAACCGGTTACACCGGGCAGCGATATTCCTAAGTAAGATCGTCAGCACAACGAATCGTTGTGGTCAGTGCAGTGCCGTGGTGGTGGAATTGGTAGACACGCTACCTTGAGGTGGTAGTGCCCGATTGGGCTTACGGGTTCAAGTCCCGTCCTCGGTACCAAATCGTAGTATCACTTGCATTTTATGCAGGTCTGGCGTATTATTCGCCACGTTTTCGGACGCGGGGTGGAGCAGCCTGGTAGCTCGTCGGGCTCATAACCCGAAGGTCGTCGGTTCAAATCCGGCCCCCGCAACCACTTTCCCTTTGAGTTCTTTTTCAAATATACTGTATGCATCGACGGACGCATTCACGGCTATTTTTTGAAAGAAAATTCTTTGGATGGAGTCCGGGCCGCGTTGCGGCATACAGGGTCCAGTGACTAAAAGCCCCGAATATTCGGGGTTTTTTGTTATTAGCGAATCGTAATACTGGGCTATAGGCCCTTTTTTTATGTCTTGGGGGTGGGCTTGTCCACATTAGAGCAAAAATTGACAGAGTTGGTATCGGCTCCCGTAGAAGCGCTGGGTTACGAACTGGTTGGAATTGAATTCGTTCGTAGTCGCACATCTATCCTGCGCATCTATATTGATAGTGAAGATGGCATCAATGTCGATGATTGCGCCGATGTCAGCCACCAGGTAAGTGCGGTAATGGATGTTGAAGATCCGATTACTGTACCTTACAACCTTGAAGTCTCTTCACCGGGACTCGATCGTCCTCTGTTCACCGCAGAACACTACACCCGTTTTATGGGTGAAGAAGTGAGTCTGGTGTTGCGTATGGCCGTTCAGAACCGCCGTAAATGGCAGGGAACCATCAAGTCAGTTGATGGCGAGATGATCACGGTGCACGTTGAGGGTAGCGATGAAGTGTTCGCGCTGAGTAATATTCAGAAAGCGAACCTGGTCCCCCACTTTTAAAAGTCCGGATTGAGGCTAACCAGGATGAACAAAGAGATCTTAGCTGTTGTAGAAGCCGTTTCTAACGAAAAAGCCCTGCCGCGTGAGAAAATCTTCGAAGCGCTGGAGAGCGCGCTGGCGACTGCGACCAAGAAAAAGTACGAGCAGGAAATTGAAGTACGCGTCAGCATTGATCGCCGCAGTGGCGATTTCGATACTTTCCGCCGCTGGGAAATCGTAGAAGAGGTGACACAGCCGACGCGCGAGATCACGCTGGATGCGGCCCGCTTCGAAGATGAAGCATTCAATCTGGGCGAATATGTCGAAGATCAGATTGAATCGGTCACCTTTGACCGTATCACTACCCAGACCGCTAAGCAGGTTATCGTGCAAAAAGTGCGCGAAGCTGAGCGCGCGATGGTGGTTGATCAGTTCCGTGAGCAGGAAGGCGAAATCATCACCGGTGTGGTGAAGAAAGTTAACCGCGACAACATTTCCCTCGACTTAGGCAGCAATGCCGAAGCGGTCATTCTGCGCGAAGATATGCTACCGCGTGAAAACTTCCGTCCAGGCGACCGTATTCGTGGCGTACTCTACTCTGTACGTCCGGAAGCGCGTGGCGCGCAGCTGTTTGTGACGCGTTCCAAACCGGAAATGCTGATTGAACTGTTCCGCATTGAGGTGCCAGAAATTGGCGAAGAACTGATTGAAATTAAAGCCGCTGCCCGTGATCCGGGTTCCCGCGCTAAAATTGCAGTCAAAACCAACGACAAACGTATCGATCCGGTGGGTGCCTGTGTGGGCATGCGCGGCGCGCGTGTTCAGGCGGTTTCCAGTGAACTGGGCGGCGAGCGTATCGATATCGTGCTGTGGGACGATAACCCGGCGCAGTTTGTTATTAACGCCATGGCTCCGGCCGATGTGGCATCAATCGTGGTTGATGAAGATAATCACACCATGGATATCGCTGTAGAAGCTGGCAATCTGGCTCAGGCGATCGGCCGTAACGGCCAAAACGTGCGTCTCGCTTCGCAGCTGAGTGGCTGGGAGCTGAACGTGATGACCGTCGATGATCTGCAGGCTAAGCATCAGGCTGAAGCGCATGCAGCGATCGATATGTTCACTAAACATCTCGACATCGACGAAGAGTTCGCCACCGTACTGGTGGAAGAGGGCTTCTCCTCGCTGGAAGAGCTGGCATACGTGCCAATCAACGAGCTGCTGGAAGTCGACGGCCTCGACGAAGAGACCATTGAAGCCCTGCGTGAACGAGCAAAAAATGCGTTAACCACCCTGGCACTGGCGAAAGAAGAGAGTCTTGGAAATCAGGAGCCCGCTGCGGATCTTCTGAATCTTGAAGGCCTCGATCGTGCGCTGGCGTTCCGCCTGGCGTCAAAAGGCGTTTGCACGCTGGAAGATCTCGCTGAGCAAGGTGTTGACGATCTGACGGATATTGAAGGCATGTCTGATGAACAGGCCGGCGCGCTGATTATGGCCGCACGTAATATCTGCTGGTTCGGCGATGACGCGTAATAACAGGAAGGAACAGCATGACAGATGTAACCGTAAAATCGCTGGCCGCAGAAATTCAGACTCCGGTCGATCGCCTGGTACAGCAATTTGCTGATGCGGGAATCCCTAAGTCTGAAAATGACGCGGTGACCCAGCAAGAGAAAGAAACCTTACTATCTCATCTGAACCGTGAACACGGTCAGGTCGGTTCAGCTAAGCTGACGCTGCAGCGTAAAACGCGCAGCACCTTGAATATTCCAGGCACCGGGGGTAAAAGTAAGTCGGTGCAAATCGAAGTCCGCAAAAAGCGTACCTATGTGAAGGGTGATGCAGAGGCTGAGCAAGCTCAGGCAGAAGCTGAAGCCGAGGCGCAGCGTGAAGCGGAAGAGCAGGCGCAACGCGAGGCAGAAGAAAAAGCCCGTCGCGAAGCTGAACAGAAAGCGCAACGTGAAGCCGAAGATAAAGCCAGGCGCGAAGCCGCTGATAAGGCCAAACGTGCAGCAGCGGAAAATGACAAAGTGACAAATCAACCTACCGACGAAGTGACCAGGGCTGCGCAATCAGACAAAGCCCGTCGCGAAGCTGAAGCTGCTGAACTGAAGCGTAAAGCTGAAGAAGAAGCCCGCCGTAAGCTTGAAGAGGCTGCCCGCCTCGTAGCCGAAGAAGCCCGCCGTCTGGCTGAAGAGAAATCAGCTGAATGGGAAAAACCGGAAGAAGAGGATAAAGGCGACTATCACGTCACCACTTCGACCCATGCCCGTCAGGCAGAAGACGAAAACGACCGTCAGGTTGAAGCAGGCCGTGCGCGTGCGCGTACTACTGCTAAAGCTGCGCGTCCGGCGAAAAAAGGCAACAAACATTCCGAAGCCAAAACTGACCGTGAAGAAGCGCGTGCGCAGGTTCGTGGCGGTAAAGGCGGTAAGCATCGCAAACCTAGCGCACTGCAGCAGGGCTTCAACAAGCCAGCGCAGGCCGTTAACCGCGATGTTGTGATCGGCGAAACCATCACCGTAGCCGAACTGGCGAACAAAATGGCGGTGAAAGGTTCTCTGGTCATCAAAGCGATGATGAAGATGGGCGCCATGGCGACTATCAACCAGGTCATCGATCAGGAAACTGCACAGCTCGTAGCCGAAGAAATGGGCCACAAAGTGACCCTGCGTCGTGAGAATGAGCTGGAAGAAGCGGTAATGGACGATCGTGATACCGATGCGGCACAGGAGTCTCGTGCGCCGGTTGTGACCATCATGGGCCACGTCGACCACGGTAAAACCTCTCTGCTGGACTATATCCGTTCCACTAAAATCGCCTCTGGCGAAGCGGGCGGTATTACACAGCACATTGGTGCTTACCACGTTGAAACCGACAACGGTATGGTCACCTTCCTGGATACCCCGGGCCACGCCGCGTTTACCGCGATGCGTGCACGTGGTGCACAGGCGACAGATATCGTTATCCTGGTGGTTGCCGCAGACGATGGCGTGATGCCACAGACTGTCGAAGCTATTCAACACGCCAAAGCCGCTAAAGTGCCGGTTGTGGTTGCCGTGAACAAGTGCGATAAGCCAGAAGCGGATCCGGATCGTGTTAAAAACGAACTGACTCAGTACGGAATCATTCCGGAAGAGTGGGGCGGCGAAAACATGTTCGTAAATGTCTCTGCGAAAGCGGGTACCGGCATTGACGACCTGTTAAACGCAATCCTGCTGCAGGCAGAAGTTCTGGAACTGACGGCTATCCGTGAAGGTATGGCGAGCGGCGTGGTGATTGAATCGTTCCTCGACAAAGGTCGTGGTCCGGTTGCTACCGTGCTGGTTCGTGAAGGTACGCTTAATAAAGGCGACATCGTTCTTTGTGGTTTCGAATATGGCCGTGTTCGTGCAATGCGTGACGAACTGGGTCGCGAAGTCATGGAAGCGGGTCCTTCTATCCCGGTTGAGATTCTGGGCCTGTCCGGCGTGCCGGCTGCAGGTGATGAAGCGACTGTGGTACGTGACGAGAAGAAAGCACGTGAAGTTGCGCTCTACCGTCAGGGCAAATTCCGCGAAGTTAAACTGGCTCGCCAGCAGAAATCTAAGCTCGAAAACATGTTTGCTAACATGACCGAAGGCGAAGTGTCTGAACTGAATATCGTTCTGAAAGCCGACGTTCAGGGTTCTGTGGAAGCCATCTCTGATTCCCTGCAGAAACTCTCCACCGACGAAGTGAAGGTGAAGATTGTGGGTTCAGGCGTGGGCGGGATTACCGAAACCGATGCAACCCTGGCGGCTGCTTCTAACGCCATCCTCCTTGGCTTCAACGTTCGTGCCGATGCCTCTGCGCGTCGCGTCATTGACGCAGAAAGCCTGGATCTGCGCTACTACTCTGTCATCTATAACCTGATTGACGAAGTTAAAGCAGCGATGAGCGGCATGCTGGCACCAGAGTACAAACAGCAGATTATTGGTCTGGCTGCAGTGCGCGACGTGTTCAAATCACCGAAGTTTGGCGCGATTGCCGGTTGTATGGTGACGGAAGGTAACATCAAACGTCACAATCCAATCCGTGTCCTGCGTGACAACGTGGTGATTTACGAAGGCGAGCTGGAATCTCTGCGTCGCTTCAAAGATGACGTCAACGAAGTGCGTAACGGCATGGAGTGCGGTATCGGCGTGAAGAACTACAACGACGTTCGCGTTGGCGATATGATCGAAGTGTTTGAAATCATCGAAATTAAACGCACCATCGAGTAATAGACTGCTGATGTGTTGCAATTTGGGAGGCCTCTGGCCTCCCGAATTATTTGGGAGAAATAATGATGGCGAAAGAATTTGGTCGCCCGCAGCGCGTGTCACAAGAGCTGCAAAAAGAGATCGCGATGATCCTGCAGCGTGAGATTAAAGATCCGCGCCTTGGCATGATGGTCACCGTATCCGGCGTTGAAGTGTCACGCGATCTTGCTTACGCAAAAGTGTTCGTTACGTTCCTCAACGACAAAGATGAAGATGCGATCAAGCATGGCCTGAAAGCGCTGAAAGAAGCGTCAGGCTACATTCGCATTCTGCTCGGCAAAGCGATGCGTCTGCGTATCGTGCCTGAGCTGACGTTCTTCTACGATAACTCGTTAGTCGAAGGGATGCGCATGTCTAACCTCGTCACCAGCGTCGTTAAGAACGATGCAGAGCGCCGTGGTCCGGATGCCACCGGCGATGACGAGGAGGCGTAATGAGTCGTCCGCGTCGTCGCGGTCGCGACGTCCATGGCGTGTTGTTGCTGGATAAGCCACAAGGCGTTTCGTCGAATGATGTCCTGCAGAAAGTGAAGCGTATCTTTAACGCTAATCGCGCAGGCCATACCGGCGCGCTTGATCCACTGGCCACCGGCATGTTGCCAATCTGCCTGGGTGAAGCGACCAAGTTTTCGCAGTATCTGCTCGATTCCGACAAACGCTACCGTGTGATTGCCCGACTGGGCGAGCGCACTGACACGTCAGATGCGGATGGCAATATCGTGCAGACGCGTCTGGTCAGCTTCAGTCAGGTCGATCTGGATAGCGCCCTTGAGAGCTTCCGCGGCGATACGCTGCAGGTGCCATCGATGTTTTCGGCGCTGAAGCATCAGGGTCGTCCGCTGTATGAATATGCGCGTCAGGGCATTGTGATTGAGCGTGAACCGCGTCCCATCACGGTCTATGAGCTGCAATTTATTCGCTGGCAGGATAATGAGCTGGAGCTGGAAATTCACTGCTCCAAAGGCACCTATATCCGTACCATCATCGATGACCTGGGTGAAAAGCTGGGATGCGGTGCGCATGTCATCATGCTGCGACGTGTACAGGTTGCCCGTTATCCGTATGAACGGATGGTGACGCTGGAACAGCTCAACACGCTGCTGGCGGAAGCCACAGAAGCGGGCACCCCACTGGAAACGCAGCTCGATCCGCTGTTGTTGCCGATGGACAGCCCGGCCTCTGATTTCCCTGAAGTGAATATCCCACCCGCCGTGGCAGATTTTTTCCGTCAGGGACAGCCGGTACAGGCCAGCAACGCGCCTGCGCAGGGGCTGGTCAGAGTATCGGAAGGCGAAGCGCGTAAGTTTATCGGTATGGCAGAAATTGCCGATGATGGCCGTCTTGCGCCACGTCGTTTAGTGGTTGAGTATCAGGATTAAGCCAGGCGTTCACTTTTCGCTGATGGGGCATTTGCGTTGCTATCAGGCGCAGAGTAGAATAGCGCGGCTTTAAAGCGGGATGCTGAATTAGAGATCGGCACCCATACATTCATTTATTACTGGAGTTTATTATGTCTCTAAGCGTAGAAGCTAAAGCAGAGATCGTTGCTAAATATGGCCGTGGTGCTAACGACAGCGGTTCAACTGAAGTTCAGGTTGCCCTGTTGACCGCGCAGATTACCCATCTGCAGGGTCACTTCTCTGAGCACAAAAAAGACCACCACAGCCGCCGCGGTCTGCTGCGCATGGTATCACAGCGTCGTAAGCTGCTGGACTACCTGAAGCGTAAAGACGTTGCACGCTACAGCAGCCTGATCGAAAGTCTCGGTCTGCGTCGCTAAGTCTGAAGAATCTGATCGTCGGGGCATTATGCGGACTTTTGCACTGTGTGCAGCTTACGATCAGATTTGTGCGAGTTTCGTGAAGAGGGGGCCTTTATGGCCCCTTTTTTCGAGCAATCGGCAGCAATCCGGGCCAAACTGATGTATTGTTGCTTAGTGTGATCTTTAGTTTGCAGAATTTCGCGCGGCTAATGAGAGGCTTTACCGCAGGGGCGGTCGAGGGTTGTCATTAGTCGCGAGGATGCAGCTGAAGATTGGTAATCAATGGCAGGCTACAGATAGCCCTGCCCCGAAGTTAAGGACTTTGATTTTGCTGAATCCGATCGTACGCAAATTCCAATATGGTCAACATACCGTCACGCTGGAAACCGGCATGATGGCTCGCCAGGCGACAGCCGCTGTGATGGTGAGCATGGACGATACTGCAGTGTTCGTCACTGTTGTAGGTCAGAAAAAATCTAAACCAGGTCAGGACTTCTTCCCACTGACCGTGAACTATCAGGAGCGTACTTACGCTGCTGGTCGTATCCCAGGCAGCTTCTTCCGTCGTGAAGGCCGTCCAAGCGAAGGCGAAACCCTGATTTCGCGTCTGATTGACCGCCCGATTCGTCCACTTTTCCCGGAAGGCTTTGTTAACGAAGTCCAGGTTATTGCCACCGTGGTGTCTGTCAACCCACAGGTTCATCCAGACATCGTTGCGATGATCGGTGCTTCTGCTGCACTGGCGCTTTCTGGTCTGCCGTTCAATGGCCCGATTGGCTCTGCACGTGTAGGTTACATCAACGATCAATATGTTCTGAACCCAACCGCAGATGAGCTGAAACAGTCTCGTCTGGATCTGGTTGTTGCCGGTACGCAGAATGCCGTTCTGATGGTTGAATCTGAAGCTGAGATCCTGTCAGAAGAGCAGATGCTGGGCGCCGTGGTCTTTGGCCATGACCAGCAGCAGATCGTTATCGAAAACATCAATGCCCTGGTTGCTGAAGCAGGCAAACCGCGCTGGGACTGGCAGCCAGAAGCCGCCAATACCCCGCTGATTTCTCGTGTTGCTGCCCTGGCAGAAGCGCGCATCAGTGATGCTTACCGCATCACTGACAAGCAGGAGCGTTACGCGCAGGTTGGCGTCATCAAAGACGAAACCATTGCTGCGCTGCTGGCTGAAGATGACACGCTGGATGGTTCAGAAATCGGCGACATCGTGCATAGCCTCGAAAAAACCGTTGTTCGTACCCGCATCCTGAATGGCGAGCCACGTATCGATGGCCGTGAAAAAGATATGATCCGCGGTCTGGACGTGCGTACTGGCGTATTGCCACGTACTCACGGTTCATCACTGTTCACCCGTGGTGAAACGCAGGCACTGGTTACGGCAACGCTGGGTACTACCCGTGATGCGCAGAACCTGGATGAGCTGATGGGCGAACGTACCGACAGCTTCCTGTTCCATTACAACTTCCCTCCATACTCTGTCGGTGAAACCGGCATGGTCGGTTCGCCGAAGCGTCGTGAGATTGGTCACGGTCGTCTGGCGAAGCGCGGTGTGTTAGCGGTAATGCCTAAAGCGGAAGATTTCCCTTACACCGTTCGCGTCGTGTCTGAAATCACCGAATCAAACGGCTCCTCTTCAATGGCCTCTGTCTGTGGTGCCTCACTGGCGCTGATGGATGCAGGTGTGCCAATCAAAGCCGCCGTTGCCGGTATCGCGATGGGTCTGGTGAAAGAAGATGAGAAGTTTGTGGTTCTGTCTGATATCCTGGGCGACGAAGATCATCTGGGCGACATGGACTTCAAGGTAGCCGGTAGCCGTGAAGGTATCACCGCGCTGCAGATGGACATCAAAATCGAAGGCATCACGCGTGAAATCATGCAGGAAGCCCTGAACCAGGCCAAGGGTGCGCGTCTGCACATTCTGGGCGTAATGGAACAGGCTATCAGCACACCGCGTACTGAGATTTCTGAATTTGCACCGCGCATCTACACCATCAAAATCAGCTCTGACAAGATCAAAGATGTGATCGGTAAAGGCGGCTCAGTGATTCGTGCACTGACTGAAGAGACCGGCACCACGATTGAAATCGAAGATGACGGCACCGTGAAAATCGCTGCGACCGATGGTCTGAAAGCGAAAGAAGCCATTCGTCGTATTGAAGAGATCACTGCAGAAATCGAAGTGGGCCGCATTTACAGTGGTAAAGTGACCCGTATCGTTGATTTCGGTGCCTTCGTTGCCATCGGCGGCGGTAAAGAAGGTCTGGTTCACATTTCACAAATCGCTGATAAGCGCGTTGAGAAAGTGACTGACTACCTGCAGATGGGTCAGGAAGTGCCGGTTAAGGTGATGGAAGTTGATCGCCAGGGTCGCGTACGTCTGAGCATCAAAGAAGCGACAGAATCTAAGCCGCAGACTGAAGAAGCTGCAGCGGTGACCACGCCTGACGCTGAATAAGTCGTTGCTGATTTGCCCCTCTTTGCCTGGCAGAGAGGGGCGTTTGTATCATCGCGAGGGCGGGAATCCTTGTGCACAGCAGGCGGATGACAGGATGGTTATCCCAATGTTTGTATTCGGGAGTGGGAAATGAAGCCTTTTCTGCGCTGGTGTTTTGTTGCGACAGCTTTGACGCTGGCAGGATGCAGCAACTCCAATTGGCGTAAGAACGACGTTCTTGCAGTGCCTTTACAGCCCACACTGCAGCAGGAAGTGATACTGGCGCGCATGGAACAAATTCTTGCCAGTCGCGCTCTCACCGATGATGAACGCGCACAGCTGTTATATGAGCGCGGAGTGTTGTATGATAGTTTAGGTCTGCGGGCATTAGCGCGGAACGATTTTTCGCAAGCGCTGTCTATAAGACCAGATATGCCCGAAGTGTTTAACTACTTAGGCATATATTTAACGCAGGCGGGCAACTTTGATGCCGCCTATGAAGCGTTTGATTCTGTACTTGAGCTTGATCCAACTTACAACTATGCGCATTTAAACCGTGGTATCGCCCTCTATTACGGCGGTCGATACAAGTTAGCGCAAGATGATCTGCTGGCGTTTTATCAAGACGATCCTAACGATCCTTTCCGCAGTCTGTGGCTCTATCTCGTTGAACGTGAGATGGATGTCGACAAGGCAAAAGTCGCGCTTAAACAGCGTCACGACAAAGCGGTCAGAGACCAATGGGGATGGAATATTGTCGAGTTCTACCTTGGAGATATCAACGAGAAAACGTTGATGGAAAGTCTCAAGGCGGACGCAACGGATAACACCTCGCTCGCTGAACATCTCAGTGAAACCAACTTCTATTTAGGTAAGTACTACCTAAGTCTGGGGGAGAAGGACGACGCGAAAGCGTTGTTCAAACTGGCGGTGGCCAACAACGTTAACAACTTTGTTGAACACCGATACGCATTGTTGGAACTGGCGCAACTCGGCCAGGCACAAGACGATTTATCAGAATCTGACCAGCAATAGCTGACGAACTTAATTTGCCTGTAAAACCTGTTAAGTCATCATCTTAAAGGATGAAGGCTTTTCTGTTCGTCAAAACTTCTAATTTGAGCCGGTTCACACTTTTTGATGAAAATGACTGAAAGTTTTCACGACGAGTTATGTAGACTGGCCGCCGCAATCTAAGAGGCACGTGTACTACATGACTGATATTCAAACCACTTTTGCTGACCTTGGCCTGAACGCCGACATCCTTGAATCACTGAATGGCATGGGCTACGTAAAGCCATCCCCAATCCAGGCTGAGTGTATTCCTCACCTGCTGGCGGGCCGTGACGTGTTAGGCATGGCGCAGACCGGGAGTGGTAAAACTGCGGCATTTTCTCTGCCGCTGTTAAACAACATCGACCCGACTGTTAAAGCACCGCAAATCCTGGTGCTGGCACCGACCCGCGAACTGGCGGTACAGGTTGCTGAAGCAATCACCGAATTCTCTAAGCACATGCGTGGCCTGAACGTGGTTGCCCTTTACGGCGGCCAGCGTTATGACGTGCAGCTGCGCGCTCTGCGTCAGGGACCACAGGTTGTTGTGGGTACCCCTGGTCGTCTGCTTGACCACCTGAAACGCGGCACGTTAGAACTCTCTAACCTGCGCGGCCTGGTGCTGGATGAAGCTGATGAAATGCTGCGTATGGGCTTCATCGAAGACGTTGAAACCATCATGGCTCAGATTCCAGCCGGTCATCAGACTGCACTGTTCTCTGCAACCATGCCGGAAGCGATTCGTCGCATCACCAAACGCTTCATGAAAGATCCACAGGAAGTGCGTATCCAGTCAAGTATGACAACGCGTCCTGATATCAGCCAGAGCTACTGGACCGCTTACGGTCGTAAAACAGATGCACTGGTTCGCTTCCTGGAAGCAGAAGACTTTGATGCTGCCATCATCTTCGTGCGTACTAAAAACGCAACGCTGGAAGTGGCAGAAGCACTGGAGCGTAGTGGCTACAACAGCGCCGCGCTGAACGGTGATATGAACCAGGCTCTGCGTGAGCAGACGCTGGAGCGCCTGAAAGATGGTCGTCTCGACATCCTGATTGCAACCGACGTTGCGGCCCGTGGCCTGGACGTTGAGCGTATCAGCCTGGTTGTGAACTACGACATCCCGATGGATGCAGAATCTTACGTTCACCGTATCGGTCGTACCGGTCGTGCTGGTCGTGCTGGCCGTGCGCTGCTGTTCGTTGAGAACCGCGAGCGTCGTCTGCTGCGCAACATCGAACGTACGATGAAGCTGACTATCCCTGAAGTTGAACTGCCTAACGCAGAACTGCTGGGTGAGCGTCGTCTGGCCAAGTTTGCCGCTAAAGTTCAGCAGCAGCTGGAAAGCAGCGATCTGGATCAGTACCGTGCTCTGCTGACTAAAATGCAGCCGGAAGATGAACTGGATCTGGAAACGCTGGCCGCCGCACTGCTTAAGATGGCACAGGGCGAACGTCCTCTGATTCTGCCACCAGAAGCACCACGTCCTGCACGTCGTGAATACCGCGATCGTGACGAGCGTGATGGCCGTCGTGACAGCCGTGAAGCGCGTAGCGATCGTGGCCCACGTGAAAGCCGTGACAGCCGTGATGGCGATCGTCCACGTCGCGAACGTCGTGACGTTGGCGAAATGCAGCTGTACCGCATCGAAGTAGGCCGTGATGATGGTGTTGAAGTTCGTCACATCGTTGGCGCTATCGCTAACGAAGGCGACATCAGCAGCCGTTACATCGGTAACATCAAGCTGTTCGGTAACCACTCGACTATCGAGCTGCCGAAAGGCATGCCAGGCGATGTGCTGCAGCACTTCACCCGTACGCGTATTCTGAACAAACCAATGAATATGCAGCTGCTGGGTGATGCTCAGCCAAACGAAGGCCGTGGCGATCGTCGTCCAGCCGGTGCTGGCGGTGAGCGTCGCAGCGGTCCGGGCGCAGCTAACCGTGAAGGTGGTCGTCGCTTCTCTTCTGAACGCCGTGAAGGTGGTCGTGAAGGCGGTGGACGTACTTTCAACCGTGAAGGTAGCCGTGGTCCACGTCGTGAAGAAGGCGCAGCTGCCGCTCCACGTCGTCGTGATGCATAACGACTTAACGTCGTAATAAAAAGGGAAGCCGCTGGCTTCCCTTTTTTTATGCCTGTCAGGCACCCCCGCTGATCATGACGCGCTCGCCGCTGACATAAGCGGACTCCTCAGAGGCCAGAAATAGCGCGACCTGCGCCACATCCTCCGGCAGACCAAAACGCCCCAGCGGGGTAGCCGCCAGCAGCTGTGCCTTGAGCTGCGGACTCATCCTCTTCGCAGCCAGTAATCCCTCGGTCAGGATCATCCCAGGAGCCAGCGCGTTAACCCGGATATTCCTGGCGCCCAGTTCGCGCGCCAGCCCCTGAGTCAGGGTATCCACCGCGCCTTTGGTGGCCGCCCAGAGTACGGAACCCGGCGTGCTGTTTTTACTGTTCAGGGCACTAAGATTGATAATGCTGCCGCCATGCGCGGGGAAATGACGAATCGCCTGCTGACAGACCATCAGCGTGCCGAGCAGGTTAATGTTGATCTGCTGCTGCATCTCCTCCTGCGTCAGCGCCGCAAACTCGCCGTGATGAAAGCTGCCCGCATTGTTCACCACAATGTCCGGTGCGCCGAAACACTCTGCAGTTGTGGCGAACAGCCGTTCCACATCCCGCAGATGAGAAATATCAGCCTGTACCGCCACGGCTTCACTGCCCAACGTGACGATATCGCTGACTACGTCAGCCGCTCCCACCTCGTCCTGACGATAGTTGACCACGACGCGCGCGCCCGCTGCGGCAAATGCGATGGCAATGGCCGCGCCAATGCCTTTGGACGCGCCGGTCACCAGTGCAATTTTATTCTGCAATGCTTTCATTATGTCATTCTCCGCCGTAATGATTGCGTCGAAAGACTATGCGCGCGGCTGACGAAAAGCGGGTAGCGCAATCCTGCAAGCTTTTTGCACGATCCTGCAAAAGTGCTGCACCAGCAAAGGCATTCCGCCAGACGTCAGGTAATATCGGCACAGAGCGGAAGGGGAGAACGCAGTGACAGAGAGTAACAAGTGGCAGGCGCTGGCACAGTTAATTGCCCGTCATGCGCCGGAGGATGGCCGGCATTCCAGCGCCATCGACTGCCTGTTTTTTGGCCGGGTTTCAGCACCTACTGAGCCGATGCACTTTGCTCAATGGGCCAGTTTTGCGCTGGTGGCGCAGGGCAGCAAAGCGCTGCATATGGGTGATGAGGTGCTGCACTATGGACCAGGGGATCTGCTGCTGGTAACGCTGGATATGCCAGTGCGCGCCTGCGTCACTGTCGCCACGCCGGAAAAGCCCAATCTCGGGATAGGTATCGCCATCAATGAATCCCGGCTTATGCGCTACCTTGAACAGTTTCCGCCAGCGCTGCCGCTGGTGACCGCAGGCAATGAACGGGGTGTCACCGTGCATAAGGTTTCACCTTTGCTGGTGGATGCAGTCATCCGGCTGGTGCGTCTGCTTGACCACCCGGAAGATATTGAGGCGCTGGCTCCGCTGATTGAGCAGGAGATTTTCTACCGGCTGCTGACCGGGCCGGAGGGCTCGCGCATCCTGAATATGGCGCTGGCTGAGCGGCCGGGTAACCGGGTGGCGCAGGCTGCCCGCTGGCTGCGGGAGAATTTTCACCAGCCGCTAAAGATCGATCAGCTTGCCAGCAGTGTCGGCATGAGTATCTCTTCGCTGCATCATCACTTCAAAGCCGTAACGGCTATGACGCCGATGCAATACCAGAAACAACTGCGGCTCAATGAGGCGCGGCGTTTGATGTTGGTGGAAAAGCTGGATGCCGGTACGGCAGGCTATCGGGTGGGCTATCAGAGCGCATCACAGTTCAGTCGTGAATATCGCCGCCTGTATGGGCAATCTCCTGCCAGGGATAGTCGTCAGTTGGCGGTGAGCCCGGATACCCTGCGCCCACCGCAAAACTGATTACAGGCTGTCTGCCGCTTCCATCGCAATGGCAAAGGAGCGCAGACGAGCTTCGCTGTCAAAAATCTGGCCATTAACCATAATTTCATCTGCCTGCGTTTCACGCATCAGCGAAGCCAGGCCATGACGCACCTTGTCGGTATCGCCCACCAGCGACATGCTGAGTGCCTGCTGAACGCCATACTGCTCTGACGGCGACCAGAGATTATCCATATTCTCAACCGGGGCCGGTAACGGGCCCGGTTTGCCGCGGCGCAGGTTAATAAACTGCTGCTGCTGCGAGGTAAACAGGAAGCGCGCATCACGCTCATTATCAGCGGCCACCACGTTAATGCAGACGGTGGCATAGGGCTTGTCGAGACGCGCCGAGGGCTGGAAGTTCTCACGATACACATGCAGTGCCTGGAAGAGCTGGTCAGGCGCGAAGTGGGAGGCAAAGGCAAACGGCAGGCCCATTTTTGCTGACAGCTGCGCGCTGTAGAGGCTGGATCCGAGTAGCCAGACCGGGATCTTCAGCCCCAGACCCGGCACTGGCTGAACCGGCAGTTGCGCATCCGGGCCAGCATCGAACCAGTTAATCAGTTCAGCCACATCTTCGGGAAAGGTGTCCGCATGCATGCTGGACTGGTGACGGCGCAGCGCCATCATGGTGCGCTGGTCAGAACCGGGCGCGCGACCTAAACCGAGATCGATACGGCCCGGATAGAGAGAGGCCAGGGTGCCAAACTGCTCGGCGATGACCAGCGGCGCATGATTAGGCAACATAATGCCACCGGAGCCCAGCTTCAGTGTCTCGGTGTTCGCCGCCAGATAGCCGATCAGCACCGACGTCGCAGCGCTGGCAATCCCTGTCATGTTGTGATGTTCAGCCAGCCAGTAGCGTTCGAAGCCCAGTTTTTCAGCCTGACGCGCCAGCGCCAGGGAATTATGGAACGCATTCCGTGCGGTCGCACCCTGTGGAATCGGCGCAAGATCCAGCACGGACAGGCGAAGAGGTTTTTTATCAGACATGACTACTCCCGTTGTATGGCGCAGGCGTAAAAACCTGCACCATTTAGTATTACGCATCATTCCTTATATTAAAACTGCTAACCTCAGCAGGAATATAGCCGGTATGTGCTTTTACTCAGGATGCCAGCGTCATACCCGCCAGTTTGCGCCAGTAACCGTTACAATCGCAGCCTTTCGCGACCATAAGCGGAGCCTGACCGTTTTCATTGGCGCGGAAACGGTCGATCTCTGCCAGCGTCGACGTATCCTGCGGCGAGAGTCTCACGCAATCGACCTGGCCACGCATCCCCGCCAGATCGTTACCCAGGTTATAGCAGTAGCCGCTCATGGTCTGAATGCCATTGAGGACGAACACCTGTTGTCCCTCCTGAGAGTTGACGCGGCGACCTGTCGGATAGTTGATACAGCAGGTTTCGCAGTCATCTTTCGCGCGATTTTCCGAGCGGGCGGTGAAACAGCGCGCTGACAGCGCCAGCGGCAGATGACCGTAACCCATCACCTCCACCTCAAACTGTTTGCGGATACCCCGCGTCTCGCACTGCGCCAGCAGCTGTAGCAGCCAGTCACGCGACATCTCCACCGGCATACACCAGCGCGTCATGCCCTCTTTAACCAGCAGCTGCAGCGTGTCGGCATTATAGACATTCAGCGTGGGACCGGCGACAAAGGGCAAATGGCGCTCAGCGGCCATATTGACCGTGCCGATATCATTGGCTTCAATCAGGAACTCGCCGTTTTCTACGTAGCGCTGCAGCTCTTTCAGCTCAGAGGGTGATTGCAGCAGCGCCAGCGTGCTGAGTACAACCTGTTTGCCGCTGGATGCCACGTCACGCGCCAGCGCCATCCAGCGGGCATAGGGCGTAGCGCGGCGTTTACTGCACACCGCTTCGCCGAGATAAATAATATCCGCACTACTGCGGACAGCCTGCTGATAAAAATCGTCCAGCGTATCGGTCGGCCAGTACCAGAGCACCGGTCCAAGAGCATATTGCATCATGACTCCTTATTGCCATTCACGGTGATAAGCACCCAGCGTGGTTTGTGTGCCTTCAGAGAGATCGCCCAGCGTCTGCATCCACTGTGGCGCCACGTCAAACTGCTCCGGCTGCGCCTTGCAGCGATCGATTGCCTGACGCCAGACGCGCGCCACATCAGCGACGTAGGCGGGACTGCGCTGCCGGCCTTCGATTTTCACCGAGGCGATGCCTGCCCGCAGCAGCTCTGGCAGCAGTTCCAGTGTGTTGAGACTGGTCGGTTCCTCCAGGACGTGATAACGCTGATTGTTAACCTCATAGCGTCCTTTGCAGAGCGTCGGGTAACCGGCGCTCTCATCGGGGGCGTAGCGATCAATTAGCACTTCATTCAGGCGTGACTCCATGCCCTGCGGCGTCTGCTGCCAGCGTACAAATTTCGCCGGGGAGCAGGCACCTGCGCTGTTAGGTGATTCGCCGGTCATCCAGGAGGAGAGGTAGCAGCGGCCTTCTGCCATAATGCACAGACTGCCAAAGGCGAACACCTCCAGCGGCACCGGCGTGCTGCGTGCCAGTTGTTTAACCTGATGAATCGACAAGACGCGCGGGAGTACCACCCGCTGCAGATTGAAGTGGCGATGATAAAAGCGAATCGCCTCAAGATTGGTTGCCGATGCCTGTACAGAGAGATGACGTTCAACCTGTGGATAGTGCTTCGCGGCGTACTCCAGCGTAGCGATATCAGCCAGAATCAGGGCATCTGCCCCGTTTTGCGCCGCCACATCAATCGCCCGCTGCCAGCGTCCCATGCCATCGGGATGGGCAAAGGTATTGATTGCCACATGCAGTTTGCGCTGATGCTGATGGAGATAACGCGCCGCTTCAGCCAGCTTTTTATCAGTGAAGTTCAGGCCCGCAAAGTGACGAGCATTGGTGTCATCTTTCAGTCCCACATAGACCGCATCCGCGCCATTTTCTACGGCGGTGCGCACTGCGGGTAAGTTTCCTGCCGGGCAGAGCAGTTCCATAGGTGTTCCTCTCAACATGCGATGGGCGTCGAGTCTAGGCATCTGGTCTGGTCTGTGTGTTGATTTAAGGCAGTGAAATTTCAGTTCATCTTTCCCGGCAGCGTTTTTTCCCGCTATTGCCGCGTTTTTTATTGATCCCGGATGAGGCGCGCAGAAAAGGATATGGCAATATACGTAAAATTTTCTGAAGGGAGTGACGAAAGTGTTAGAGCGGATACATGCCCATTGTGTGAAGACCGGTCCAAAAATCTTAGGGTTACCTGTAGCGCTCACCCCATTCCCGGTCAAAAAGTTGCTGCTGCAACAACTCTTAAACTGGCAATTTCGCCATGCTTTGGCTGAAGGTGAGTTAGACTTTCTGAATGGTCGCCTGCTGGGTATCGAGATTGCCGATCTTAATCTGCAATGGATAACCACGCTGCAGGATGGCCGACTGGCGGTATTGCAACAGTCCGAAGCGGATGTCTGGTTTCGGAGCAATGCCAATGATCTGTTGCTGGTGGCAGCACGTAAAGCAGACCCCGATATGCTGTTCTTTCAACGCCGTCTGGTGATTGAAGGTGACACAGAACTGGGACTTGAGGTGAAGAACGTAATGGATGCTATTGAACCCGAGGCTATGCCCACTGCGTTACGCACGGCTATTGAGCAGATGGCGGCATTTGTCGACGCCGGCATGAAACAGGACGCGAAGGCCGCACAGCCGCGCGCAGGTGCCGCATGTTGATCCGTAGCGAAATTGGTGTTGATGCCGCAGGCATCGACGTACTGCTCAGACGCTGCTTCAGTCACTCCGCCGAGGCGGAACTGACTCAGGCGCTGCGTGAAGATGGCCTGCTGACCTTAGGCGTGGTCGCCACAGATGACGAGGGACAGGTGCTGGGTTATGCCGCATTCAGTCCGGTCAGCGTTCAGGGCGACGATCGCGGCTGGGTGGCGCTGGCACCGCTGGCCGTTGATGAGACGCTGCGCGGTCAGGGCATTGCCAGCAAGCTTATTTATGAGGGGCTGGATACACTTAATGAATTTGGCTACAGCGCGGTTGTCGTGCTGGGCGATCCGGCGCTGTTCAGCCGGTTTGGTTTTGAACCGGCTGCACGTCATGGCCTGCGCAGTCGCTGGCCGGGAACAGAGGCAACGTTCCAGGTCTACCGTCTGGCGGACAATGCCTTTGACGGCGCGGAAGGGCAGATCGACTACGCCGAACCCTTTAATCGCCAGCCGTAATACGTAGCCAGCTCTCCAGGCTGATCGGCTGACCCGCCACCAGCAGTAACTTCTGCTGATGGGTCAGTTGCTTAACCTGATACTCCAGTCTGGAGGCGCTGGCGCGATCGCCCGCCTCACAGTGAAACACCAGGTCCAGCGGGCCTTTGCCGCGCAGCGCGCGGGCGCCACGTCCGCTCTGGTGCTGAGCAACCCGGCGCACCACATCCGTGGTGATGCCGGTGTACAGGCTCCCTTTCGCCGTCCGGACGATGTAGAGTTGCCACTGCTGACCCATCGTAAACTATTCCCAAAAAAGGTGCCGGGCAGTGTAGCGCGCTTCACGCTCCGGTGCACCACCAGGAGTTTATCTTGTCCGATCACGCCCATCTGGTTCGCTACCTCAGAAAGCAGCATGTACTTTCTCTCTGCTGTACCGCCGACGATCAACTCTGGTGCGCTAACTGCTACTACGTCTTTGATGAGACACGCATGGCCTTCTGGATTATGACCGAACCCGCTACCCGCCACGGTGAATTAATGGTACAGAATCCGCAAGTTGCAGGCACTGTCAATGGCCAGCCCAGAACTGTGCTGCTCATTAAAGGGGTACAGTATCGTGGCCGGGTCAGACGGCTGGAGGAAGCAACAGAGCAGGTCGCCAGAGCGGCTTACCAGAAACGTTTTCCGGTCTCACGCAAAGTGTTGGCCCCGCTGTGGGAGATTGAGCTGGATGAGGTGAAGATGACGGATAATGCGCTGGGATTCGGCAAGAAAATTGCCTGGCAGCGGGAAAAATAGACACGCCCCTTTCGGCTGAAAAGGGCGCGGCGGAATTACAGCGCTTCGAGGATCCGCAGGGATTCACGGTTAAAGGCCGGTAAATCGTCCGGCGTACGGCTGGTGACCAGCTTATCGCCGTCCACCACCACTTCCTTGTCATGGAAGTCAGCACCGGCATTGATCAGGTCAATGGCAACGGCTTTAACGGTGGTCATCTTGCGACCGCGCACGCCGTTCGCGCTAATCAGCAGCTGTGGACCGTGGCAGATGGCAAAGATCGGTTTGCCGCTGGCGACAAACTCTTTGGTAAAGGCAACAAAACGATCGTCGCCGCGCAGAGCGTCAGGCGAGTGACCGCCTGGCAGCAGCAGGGCATCAAATTCCGCCGGGCTGACATCATCAATGCTGCGATCGATGGTCACTTCCGCTTCGCCTTTCTTGCCTTTAACGACATTACCGGCCTGTTTCTCAATGGTCACGACCTCAAAACCCGCGCCTTTGTAGGCTTCCGCAGGTGAGGTAAATTCTGAGTCTTCAAATTCGTCGGTAATCAAAACCGCAACTTTCTTGCTCATCTTTTTTTCCTCCTTAAAGTTGTGGAGAGCGTGGCGCGCTTTCCGGATCACGCTGTAAGCCTGGTCGCTGAGCGTGAGAACGCAAGCCTGCCCGTTAAGATCAGCTATCTTTTAAGCTGTCAGCAGTGAAATAAGGACGAATCTGAGATGAATCGCGTATTACTGACCGGTGCCACTGGCTTAGTCGGGTCGCATCTGCTGCGCTTACTGATTGAGGATCCCCGCATTGACGAAATCATCGCGCCCACCCGCCGGCCACTGCCTGCGATGCATAAAGTGGTGAATCCGGTAGAAGCCGATCTGACGGATGTGCTCGGGCCGCTGGAAAGTTCGCTGGATACGGTGTTCTGCTGCCTGGGAACGACGCGCAGGCAGGCGGGCAGCAAACAGGCATTCATCCACGTCGATTACACCCTGGTCGTGGACAGCGGATTATGCGGATTACGCCTGGGCGCGAAGCAGATGCTGGTCGTCAGCGCGCACGGTGCCAGCCGTTACTCACCGTTTTTGTACAATCGCGTCAAAGGCGAAATGGAGAATGCGTTGCGCCATCAGGGCTGGCCGCGCCTGACGCTGGTGCGACCTTCACTGCTGCTGGGGGATCGCGCGCAGAAACGTCAGGGCGAAAGCCTGGCGGGACCCCTGTTTTCGCTGCTGCCGGGCAACTGGCGGGCGGTTCACGCACGCGACGTGGCGCGTTGTCTGCATCAGCAGGCGTTCGCGCCGGGTGGTGAAAGCGTCAACATCATTGAGTCGGTCGACATCCCACGTCATTCAGCGTAACTGCCAGACGATCTGATTACGGCTGCCGCGCCATTGCAGCGTGGCATCTTTCTCCTCTTCGACAAAGCGGCCATCGATCAGCACGTCGAGATAGTCCAGCACGGCGCGCTGTGCCGCATTCAGCTCCTGCATCCGGTAGCCGGTCCAGAGCCAGATGTCTTTACCGGGGCATATCTGTCGCACCCGTTTCACCAGACGGCGAATGTGCGGCACGTTATGCGGATGAAGTGGATCGCCACCGCTCAGCGACAAGCCCTGGCGCGGAATGCGTGTGTCCTGCAGATCCGCCAGTAGTTGCTCCTCCATCGCCAGCGTAAAGGGCACGCCGGAATCAATACGCCAGGTGCTCTGGTTGTAGCAGCCGCGACACTGATGTTCGCAACCAGCAACAAACAGCGTGCAGCGGGTGCCGGGTCCATTCACGATATCCACATCATAGTAGCGATGGATGTGCATCATCCCAGCGGTCCTTCAGACAGATGCTTCACCCGACGCTGCACTTCCTGCTGTTTACCGGCATTAAAGGGCCGTGCATCCGGGCTGCCAAGATAGCCACAGACCCGCCGTGTAACAGAGACGCGCGCCGGATCGTGATTGCCACAGTTCGGACAGGTAAAGCCACGGCTGGTACAGGTGAACTCGCCGTTGAAGCCGCACTCGTAGCACTCATCAATCGGCGTATTGGTACCGTAATAGGGCACGCGGTCGTAGCTGTAATCCCAGACATCTTCCAGCGCTTTGAGATTGTGCTGCACATTCGGGTATTCGCCGTAACAGATGAATCCGCCATTCGCCAGCGGCGGATAGGGCGCTTCAAAGTCGATTTTGTCGTAAGGATTCACCTTCTTCTCAACGTCGAGATGGAAGCTGTTGGTGTAGTAGCCCTTGTCTGTGACGCCCGGCACCAGACCAAACTGCGCGGCATCAAGACGGCAGAAACGGTCACACAGATTCTCACTTGGCGTGCTGTAAAGGCTGAAGCCGTAGCCTGTTTCCGCTTTCCAGCAATCGGTGGCGGCGCGCATGTACGCAATGATCTCTACGCCTTTGGCGCGCAGCGCCGCATCATCGTAAGGATGCTGATGACCGCCGCTGAGCGCATTCAGGGTTTCATGCAGGCCGATATAGCCCAGCGACAGCGACGCACGACCATTACGGAAAATAGGTCCTACCTCATCATCGGCATTCAGCCGGACGCCGCAGGCCCCTTCCATATAGAGGATGGGCGCAACGCGCGCTTTGGTCTTCTCCAGCCGTGCCACACGCGTCATCAGCGCCCGCTTAGCCAGCAGCAGGCGGGCATCGAGCAGCGTCCAGAAACGCGCTTCATCACCGCCCGCTTCCAGTGCGATGCGTGGCAGGTTCAGGCTGATCACCCCGATATTGTTGCGACCCTCATGAATCTGCTCGCCGTTCTCTTCATAAACGCCAAGGAAACTACGGCAGCCCATTGGGGTTTTGAACGAGCCGGTGACTTTCACCACCTGGTCGTAATTGAGAATGTCGGGATACATCCGCTTGCTGGCACACTCCAGCGCCAGCTGCTTGATGTCGTAATTAACATCGCCCGCCCGGCGGTTGACGCCTTCACGAATGCTGAAGACCAGTTTAGGGAACACCGCGGTTTTGCGATTCTTGCCCAGCCCCGCCAGCCGGTTACGCAGAATCGACTGCTGGATCAGCCGTGCCGCCCAGTCAGTCCCCAGACCAAAACCAAAGGTGACAAACGGCGTCTGGCCGTTGGCGGTGTGCAGGGTATTCACCTCATACTCCAGCGACTGAAAGGCGTCATAGCACTCTTTATCTGTGCGCTGGCGCGCATACTGCTCTGCCTGCGGGATTTGCCACTGTTCGGCGATCGCCAGATGCCGGGTATAGCTCTGCTCAACAAACGGGGCCAGTACTTCATCAATGCGGTTAATGGTGGTGCCGCCGTAAATGTGGCTGGCGACCTGGGCGATAATCTGCGCCGTCACAGCAGTGGCGGTGGCGATCGATTTAGGTGGCTCGATCTCAGCATTGCCCATCTTAAAACCGTTGGTCAGCATGCCCTTCAGATCGATCAGCATGCAGTTGAACATCGGGAAGAAGGGGGAATAGTCGAGATCGTGATAGTGGATCTCGCCGCGCTCATGCGCCAGAACGATGTCGCGCGGCAGGATCTGCTGCTGTGCGTAGTGCTTTGCCACGATCCCGGCCAGCAGATCGCGCTGCGTCGGGATCACTTTGCTGTCTTTATTGGCATTTTCGTTCAGCAGCGCCGCGTTGGTCTGATCGACCAGACCGCGAATGGCGTGATGTAACTGGCTCTGACGATCGCGGGCGACATCGCGATCGTGGCGATACTCAATGTAGGCGCGCGCCAGTTGTGGATAAGGACCCGCCATCAGCGTCTCTTCTACCTCACACTGAATCTCGCGGATAGCCACTTCCGGACGATCGGCCAGCCGCAGGGCAACGCGCTCAGCGACCTGCGCGCACCAGGCCGCATCGTCGACATCTGCTGCCCGTGCCGCGGCCACAACAGCCTGCTCAATACGCTGCGCATCAAAGCCTGTCCGGCATCCATCGCGCTTGATTACCACCGTCGCCATTCCTCTCTCCGTTAACTACATATGGGGGTTGGGTGGATTCTATTCTCTACATGTAGTGATTGCTGTGAATTATTGCGCAAGGATTTGACCTGAAGCAAGGAAGACTCAACCCGGCAGAAAATTCCGACGAATGTAAAAAATCGGGTGATGGTTCAGGTTTCCTGCGGGATTCACTGGCGAATCGGCGTGCAGCAACTTTAATCAACGTTCTGCCCTGTCAAACCGTTGACGTTACAAGGATGCCCGCCAATGTGGTTACCCCGTACTCTGCTCCTGCTCGCTGTTTTTAGCCCGATCGTCATAGCCAATCCGCTGCCGCTAATGCCCTGGCCGCAACAGGTGGAGCAGCCCGCCAGTGGCGGTGCGCTTACCCTGACGCCGCAGTTGACGCTGCAAATCTCAGGCGATCATCTGGCGGGGGCCGAAGCACGCTGGCTGGCGCGCATCAGCGATCAGACCGGCTGGCCGCTATTGCCCGCCACGCAGCCGGTAGCTGCACCGACTATCCGCATCATGATTGCAAAGGCAGTCGATCCACTGCCGCTGCCCGACAGTGATGAGCGCTATCAGTTGCAGGTCAATGGCGATGGCGTGCGATTAACCGCACCCAACCGTTTTGGTGCGATGCGCGGCATGGAAACCCTGCTGCAGCTGATACAAAACGGTGAGCAGGGCACGACGATTCCTTACGTCACCATTCACGATCATCCGCGCTTTCCGTGGCGCGGTGTGCTGATCGACACGGCACGCCACTTTATGCCGGTAGAAACGCTTAAGCGTCAGATCGACGGCATCGCCGCCGCACGAATGAACGTCTTTCACTGGCATCTCACCGACGATCAGGGCTGGCGCTTCGCCTCCAGCCACTATCCCCAGCTGCAGCAGAAAGCCAGCGATGGCAACTATTACAGCCAGCAGCAGATGCGGGAAATCGTGAAATATGCCACCGACCGTGGGGTGCGTGTGGTGCCCGAGCTGGATATGCCAGGACATGCCTCCGCGCTGGCGGTGGCGATGCCGGAACTGATCAGCGCAGCGGGTCCCTTTCAGATGGAGCGCGGCTGGGGCGTCTTTAAACCGCTGCTTGATCCCGCTAATGAACAGGTTTATCAGGTGATCGATACGCTGGTGGGAGAGATGGCGGCGATCTTTCCCGATCCCTGGCTGCACATCGGCGGCGATGAAGTCGATCCCACGCAGTGGAAAAACTCACCCGTGATTCAGCAGTTTATGCGCGAGCACGATCTGAAAGACGCGCATGCGCTGCAGGCGTACTTCAATCAGCGGGTGGAGAAGATCCTCGAAGCCCATCAGCGTCAGATGGTGGGCTGGGATGAGATCGCTCATCCCGATCTGCCACGCAGCATTCTGATCCAGTCCTGGCAGGGCCAGGATGCGCTGAGTGCGCTGGCAAAAGAAAATTATCGCGGCATCCTCTCCACCGGTTTCTACCTCGATCAGCCCCAGCCTGCCAGCTATCACTATCGCAACGAGGTCACGCCACGCGGGCTGAACGGTCAGGACCGTCTGCGGCCCGACGACCAGGCGCAGAGCTGGTCATTCACGATGCCACGGCTGAAAGGCAGCCCGGTGAAGGGCAGCTTTACGCTGATTCAGGGCGCGCAGGGCTGGCGCGGTTTTATCGACTTCGACGGCAAAGCCCGGCGGATGATCAGCGACATCAACTGGCTCTCGACGCAACAGGTGCAGTTCACGGTGGATAGCTGGATGGGGCCGTTCCAGCCGGTGGTCACGCTGCAACAGCAGTCTCTCAAAGGCTATGTGCGGGTAGGCAACGTACGTTATCCCGCCAGCGGTCAGCGTCTGATGCAGCCGCCTGCGGGCATCGCACCCGTGCTGCCCACGCCAGAACAGGTACAGCAAAATCTGCTGGGTGGCGAGGCGGCGCTGTGGGCTGAAAACATCAACAGCCAGATCATTGATACTAAACTGTGGCCGCGCGCCTTTGTGGTGGCCGAGCGGTTATGGTCGGCAGAAAACGTCACGAACATGGATTCGATGTATTCACGGCTGGCGGCGATGGATCGCTGGAGCACGGTGTCCGTGGGAACGCTGCAACATGCGCAGACGGAGCAGCAGATGATGCGGCTGGCCAGCGGACACGATATCGCCCCGCTGCGAGTGCTGGCCGAAGTACTGGAACCGGCGCAGTATTACACGCGTCAGCACCTGAAGTTTCAGGCGGGGCATTACAACTATCAGGAGCCATTAAACCGGCTGGCCGATGTGCTGCCCGCAGAGAGTGAGGCAGTGCGCCAGCTGGAGCAACAGGTCGCCGTATTAATCGCCAATCGTAATAATCCGGCTGCCGCCTCCGCAGTGCGCGCGCCGCTGCAGCGCTGGCAGGCCAACACGACTGCGGTGATGCCGATCGTCAACGGCAGCGCGACGCTGAAGCCGCTGGCACACAGCGTGCAGCAGGTTGAGGTGCTGAGCGCCATGGGCCTCGCGCTGGTGAATGCTTACGTCCGTAATCAGGCGTTTGGTGCCAGTGAAGTGGCGGAGATGCAGGCGACACTGGATGCCGCCGCAGAGGTGCAGGATGAAACGGTGATAGCGCTGGTCAGGCCGCTGGAGACGCTGCTGCACGCCTTTCAGTAAGTACTGTGGCCGGCTGAACCGGCCTCCGTTGCGTCAGGCCGGGCCGCTGACCGAATGACGGCGCACCAGCGTCGGGCTGAACATGTGAGTCACTTCCGGCAGCGGCAGATCGTTGGCCAGCGCCAGGGCCAGCTGAGCGGCCTGCTGCGCCATCGTGACAATCGGATAGCGGACCGTCGTAAGGCGTGGTCGCACATAGCGCGACACCAGCACATCATCGAAGCCGATCAGCGACATCTCTTCCGGCACGCGGACGCCGTTATCGCTCAGCACCGCCAGCGCGCCCGCCGCCATCGAGTCGTTGTAGCAGGCGACGGCGGTGAAATTTCTGCCGCGTCCCAGCAGTTCTGTCATCGCCTGCTCACCGCCCACTTCGTCCGGTTCGCCCCAGGTCACCAGCCGATCGCTGCACGGCAGACCGTGCTCTTTCAGCGCATCATAGTAACCCTGCAGGCGATCTTCGGCATCGGAGATGGTGTGGGTCGAGCAGATAAAGGCGATATTCTGATGGCCGAGCTGGATCAGATGACGGGTTGCCAGCCAGGCGCCGTAGCGATCGTCGAGTGCAATACAGCGCTTTTCAAAGCCTTTGATCAGGCGGTTCAGCAGCACCATACCCGGCACCTGCTTCATCAGCACTTCCAGTTCTGCGTCGGGAATTTTCTTGGCGTGCACCACCAGCGCCGCGCAGCGGTGACGCATCAGCTGTTCAATCGCCTGCCGCTCTTTTTGCTCATTATGGTAACCGTTACCAATCAGCAAAAAGTTACCGGTGTCGCCTGCCACCTCATCCACGGCTTTCACCATTGCGCCAAAAAAGGGATCGGAGACGTCACCGACAATCAGGCCGAGCGTTTCGGTCGATTGCTGCGCCAGCGCGCGTGCGTTGGCATTCGGGTGATACTGAAGCTGCTCCATCGCCTGGCCTACGGCCTGTCGGGAGCTGTCGCTGGCTTTGGGAGAATTATTGATTACACGGGAGACTGTGGCGACAGAAACGCCCGCCAGTCGCGCAACATCCTTTATGGTAGCCATGCGTTGACCTGCTTTGGGGAAAACGTTTACACATCGCATCAGTGTTACGGAAAAGGGCGGACACATCAACCCGACAGAATGCCAGCGTCGTCGCAAAAAGGGGCAAAAACGACCGCTGCTGCACATCTTCTGCTGAGACGTTGCCCCATGTTATGCTCAGTTCCCCACCTGGCTACCGTGAAAAAAACAACGATGAAAACCAAAGTGCCACATCTGGCGCACTGGGGCGCGTTTACCGCCGTCACTGAAAACGATCGTCTGATTGGCTGCGAACCTTTCTTCGCTGATGCCGATCCGTCACCGATGATCCACACCATTCCTGAGCTGGTCTACTCAGACAAACGCATTCGCCAGCCGATGGTGCGTCGCTCGTGGCTGAAGTCACGCGAAAAGAGCGACCGCACGCTGCGTGGCCGGGAAGATTTTGTCGCCGTCGACTGGGAAACCGCGCTGGACCTGGTGGCGGAAGAGAATCGCCGCGTCCGCGAACGCTATGGTGCGTCGGGCATTTTCAACGGCTCCTACGGCTGGTCATCGGCCGGTCGCGTCAATCACGCCCGCACGCTGGTGCGTCGTTTCTACTTTCAGGGCGGCGGCGGCGTCGATCAGCAGGGTAACTACAGCTGGGGCGCGGCGCAGTTCTTCCTGCCCTATGTGATCGGCACCTATATGCCGCTGACCGGGCGCGTCACCGAGTGGCCGCAGGTAGTGGAACATGCCGAAATTTTTGTCGCCTTTGGCGGGCTGGCGCTGAAAAACGCCCAGGTCGCCTCAGGTGGCGCAGGGCAGCACAGCCTGAAACCGGCGCTGATGCAGCTGGCGGCCAAAGGCACGCCGGTCATCAACATCAGCCCGATGCGCGATGACTGCCCGGAATTTGTGAACGCCGAGTGGATCCCGATTCGCCCCAATACCGACGTGGTACTGATGCTGGCGCTGGGGCATGAGATCACCCAGCACGGCGCGGTTGACGAGGCGTTTCTCGCCAGCCACTGCACCGGCTGGCCGCAGCTGCGCGCCTATCTGCTGGGCGAAACCGACGGCGTAGCGAAAACCGCTGGCTGGGCCAGCCGTATCACCGGCATCCCGGCTGATCGCATCGTGCAGCTGGCGCAGCAACTGACCGGCAAGCGCAGCTTTATTACCTGCTCCTATTCCGTGCAGCGCGCCCATCGCGGCGAGCAGCCTTACTGGATGATGATTGCGCTCTCCTCAATGCTCGGTCAGCCTGGCCTGCCGGGCGCGGGGTTCTCTTTCGGTCATGGTTCAATGAACAGCGTCGGCAATCCCCGTCAGGAGGGGCCTGCCCCGATGATGAGCACCGGCCCCAATCCGTCAGGGTTGTCGATTCCGGTGGCGCGCATCAGCGATATGCTGCTCAATCCCGGCCAGCCATATAGCTTCCAGGGCGAAACGCTGCACTATCCCGATATCCACATGGTGCACTGGGCGGGCGGCAATCCTTTCCACCATCATCAGCAGCTGAACCGGCTGGTGGAGGGCTGGCAACGGCCCGATACGGTGGTGGTGCAGGATATCGTCTGGACGCCAGCGGCGCAGATGGCGGACATCGTGCTGCCTGCGACGACCACGCTGGAGCGTAATGACATCGGCGGCTCCTCACGTGACCGCTTTGTGCTGGCCATGCATCAGGCGATTAAGCCGCAGCATCAGGCGCGCAACGACTTCGATATTTTTGCCGACTTAGCAGAGCGACTCGGCTATCGCGACACCTTTACCGAAGGGCGCAATGAGATGCAGTGGATTGCGCATCTTTATCAGCAGTGTGCGACCGCGCATCAGCGCAAAGGCATCGATTTCCCGGCGTTTGATGAATTCTGGCAGCGCGGCTTTGTGGAAATTCCGGAAGGCGGCAAGCCTTATCAGTTTATGGAGGATTTCCGTGCCGATCCGCAGGCCAATCCAATCAAAACCGCCAGCGGCAAAATCGAGCTGTTCAGTCAGACCATTGCGGACTACCAACTGGACGACTTCGCCGGTCATCCGGAGTGGCGTGAACCACAGGAGTGGCTTGGTTCCCCAGTCAGCCGCGACTATCCGCTGCACATGATCTCCATTCAGCCTTCCGACCGGTTACACAGCCAGCTGGATGCCACCGACACGGTGCAGGACAATAAAACGGCCGGACATGAAACGCTTTACATGCATCCAGTGGATGCAGCTGCGCGCGGACTGGTGGAGGGCGATGAGATTGAGGTGAGCAACGCACGTGGTGTGATGCTGGCGGGTGTGCAGATCACCGAGGGCGTGACGCAGGGCGTGGTGATTATCGCTACCGGTGCGTGGTTTGACCCTGGCTTTGGCAGGGCGTGGCAGCCTTTTGATCGCGCCGGTAACCCCAACGTGCTGACGCTCGATATTGGTACGTCGTCGCTGACGCAGGGGCCAAACGCCATGAGTTGCCTGGTGGAAATCAAAAAACATCAGGATTGCACAATAGCGTAAGGTTCTCATGGCTGGTTACATTTTGCGGGTAACTGTTGCGTTTAGGCGATGGCAGCCGATCAATTCCCTTTGCTACATTCAGGGTCCCAGAGGTATTGATGGGTGAACATCAATAGATTTTCTTGATTACACCAACCTGCGCAGATGCGCAGGTTTTTTTTTGCCAAAAATCCGTTGCCAATAACGAACTGATACACAGTTTTCCTGTTATACGGCCAGCGCTTTCTTTATAACTGCTGGCACCAGCCCCTTTCTCTTTATTTTGCGCAGCGGAATGCCATGCCCCGGATTAAAAAACTACTGGGAAAAGACCAGATAAAAGCGCCATTCAACCCTTTTCGTTTTCGACTGATCTGTCTGGGTGTCACAACCTGTCTGGTGGTGCTGCTGGCGCGCGTCGCGGACCTGCAGTTCCTGAATCAGCCGATGCTGGAGCACGAAGCGGATCAGCGATCGCTGCGAACCGTCACGCTGCCCACCAGTCGCGGCACCCTGCTGGATCGTAACGGCGAAGCGCTGGCGCTCAGCGTGCCATCGCGCGATGTGATTGCCGATCCACTGCGCGTGCTGGAGAGCAACCCTGATTTTACCAGTGCCAAATGGGCCTATCTTGCGGCCGCGCTCAACACCCGTCCCGAAGAGCTGGCGGCGCAGATCACCGCCAACCCGAAACGTCGTTTCCTCTATCTGGGACGTAAAGTCGAACTGGGCATCGCCAAAGACATTAAAGAGCTGAAGCTGAAAGGCATCAGTGAAGTTTATGACGACAGCCGTTTCTATCCGATGAGCGAAGCCTCTGCGCCGCTGATCGGTATCGTTGGCGCGGATAATGTCGGCCTGAACGGGCTGGAAAAAGGCTTCGATAAAGTCTTGCAGGGCGAGCCGGGCAAAGAGGTCTATCGTCAGGATGCGGCGGGCAATATCATCGCGATGATCAACTACCAGCCGCCGACGCAGCCGCCCACGGTGCAGCTCAGCATCGACAAATATGACCAGTACACGCTCTACAGCAAACTGCGCGACGGCGTACTGATCAACAAAGCGGACTCGGGTGCGGCCGTGCTGGTGAAAATCGACACCGGCGAGATTCTGGCGATGGCCTCCTATCCGTCGTTCAACCCCAACAACTATGAAGGGGCCACCCCGGCGCAGATGCGTAACTCGGCCATCAATGACAGCTACGAACCGGGATCGACCGTTAAGCCGTTAGTCGTAATGGAAGCGCTGGAGCGCCATCTGGTGCGTCCGGACTCGGTGATCGACACCACGCCTTACAGCGTTAACGGCCACCTGATCCGCGACGTCGGCCACTGGCCGCGCCTGACCATGACCGGCATTCTGCAAAAATCGAGCGACATCGGCGTCTCTCATCTGGCGCTGGCGATGCCCGCGGAGGCGCTGGTGAATACCTATCATGCGTTTGGCCTGGGCAAACCGACCGGATTAGGGCTGACCGGCGAAAGCGTCGGCTACTTCCCGCTGCACCGCGCCCGCTGGGCGGATATCGAGCGGGCTACCTTCTCCTTTGGCTATGGTCTGCGCGTCACGCCGCTGCAGATTGCCCGCGAATACGCCACGCTCGGCTCTTATGGCGTTTACCGTCCGCTGTCGATCACCCGCGTCACGCCGCCGGTCATGGGACGCCAGGTCGCCAATCCGGAAACGGTGAAAGAGGTGGTGCATATGCTGGAGAGCGACGTCCTGCCGGGCGGAACCGGACTGAAAGCTGCGGTACCGGGCTACCGTCTGGCAACCAAAACCGGTACGGCGGAAAAGATGGGTACCAGCGGCAAGTATGATGGCGGCTACGTCAACTACACCGCCGGTATTGCGCCCGCCAGTCATCCTGAAGTGGCGCTGGTGGTGATGATCAACCATCCGACGGCGGGCGATCACTTCGGTGGTTCGGTTGCTGCGCCGGTGTTCGGCAATATCATGGGGCCGGTACTGAAACACATGAACGTTGCACCGGATGCCATCTACACTAAACCCACGGCCAGCCCTTCGGATAAATCTTAGTTAAATCAGAGTGTAAGCGAGGCGTGAGGAATATTCACACCTCGTTGCACTTCCCCGAATTCGGTTGCGTTTTCCCGCTGTCTCCGCGCGGTCAATCAGTGCGAGGATAGCAGTCCCAGAGGTATTAATGGGTGTGAAAACAACACTGCTTCGGCAGTGAGACCCTGTTATTACACCGACCCACGCAGATGCGTGGGTTTTTTTTGTCTGCTTGCCTGAGCCTGCCGTTACCGCTGTAAAAACTCCCGCTAAATCAACATCGTTCTTAACGAAACCCTGACAGTTTGCCAATAGAAAGGCGCGTCGCCTTTCACTGATAATGGCCGCCGTGAAGCCTGGCGGTTTTTTGCTCGCTGCCGCTCACTGCCGCATTCCGCACGTTCCGGGATTTCTTTTTCTGCTTATCTGAAGAGTTCGACGATGACTCACCTTTCTCGCCCCGCGCGTTCCTTTGGGCTTAAATGGCTGCTTCTGTTGCTGGTGGCGGCGATTGTCGCGGGCGTTATCTGGCGTCTGCTCTCTTCGGGGCACGGGCCGGGTGAGGGAATGCCGCCGGGCAGACCGGATTCGCCTGGCATGATGGGCGGCAGTGCAACGCTGGTTCACAGCGGGGTTGCCAGCACGGCGGATGTGCCGGTGTGGCTGAATGCGCTCGGCACGGTGATCCCCAACGCCAGCGTGACGGTGACCAGCCGCGTTGACGGCCAGCTGGAGCAGCTTTTCTTTACTGAGGGGCAAAAAGTCAGTGCCGGTCAACTGCTGGCGCAGATCGATCCGCGCAGCTATCAGGCGACGCTGAACCAGTATCAGGCTGAACTCAGCGAGAACCAGGCGCTGCTGAAAAGTGCCGAGCTGACGCTGGCGCGCTACCGCAAACTGGCGGCGCAGGATGCGCTGGCGCGCCAGGATCTGGACACGCAGATTGCCACCGTCGGGCAGTATCGCGGTGCCGTCGCCGCCGATCAGGCGCAGATCGCCAGTGCAAAGCTGAGCATTGAATATGCCCGGATCACCGCCCCGATCAGCGGGCGCGTCGGCCTGCGTCAGGTCGATCCCGGCAACATGGTGCAGAGCTCCAGCAGCACCGGTCTGGTGACCATCACGCAGATGCAGCCCGCCGCCGTGACCTTTAGCGTGCCACAAAGCGACATCCCCGCGCTGGTCAGCGTGCTGCATCAGGGGCAGAGCCTGCCCGCCACGCTGTTTGATCAGGACAACCAGCATCCGCTCGCCAGCGGCGAAGTGAAGTTCATCAGCAACCAGATCGACACCGCCACCGGCACCGTGGCGCTGAAAGCGGTGTTTGCCAACCAGGATGAGTCGCTGTTTGCTAACCAGTTTGTGAATCTGCGGCTGCAGACCCGGGTGCTGAAAGGCGCGACGGTGATCCCGGCGCAGGCGCTGCAGCTGAGCAGCGACGGCAGCTTTGTCTTTGTGATCAACAAAGATCATACCGTCACGCGTAAAGCGGTCACCACCGGCCCGGCGTTCGGCGACGATCAGCAGGCGATCCTCAGCGGCGTTGCACCGGGCGATCGGCTGGTAACGGAAGGGATCGATCGTCTGACCAGCGGCAGCAAAGTCACGCTGGCAGATGAGACGCCCGCTGCCGGTGCTGTGTCGAAATGAACCCGTCTCGCCTGTTTATTCTGCGTCCTGTCGCCACCATCCTGCTGATGGCCGGCGTGCTGATCTCCGGGATTTTTGCCTGGAAATTCCTGTCGACCTCGGCGCTGCCGCAGGTCGACTATCCGACCATTCAGGTCACCACGCTCTATCCGGGCGCCAGCCCGGATGTGATGGCGTCGTCGGTCACCTCACCGCTGGAGCGCCAGTTGGGGCAGATGGCGGGGCTGAGCCAGATGAGCTCCACCAGCGCCAGCGGCTCGTCGATCATAACCCTGAAGTTCAGCCTCGATCTGTCGCTGGATGTCGCCGAGCAGGAGGTGCAGGCGGCGATCAATGCGGCAAATAACCTGCTGCCCGACGATCTGCCTAATCCGCCGACCTACAAAAAGGTCAATCCGGCGGACAGCGCGGTGGTGACGCTGGCGGCCAGCTCCGGCACGCTGCCGCTGACCGAGGTGCAGGATCTGGTTAACACCCAGGTGGCGCTGAAGCTGTCGCAGATCTCCGGCGTCGGCATGGTGACGCTGGCGGGCGGGCATCAGCCGGCGATTCGGGTGCAGATGAATCCTCTGGCGCTGGCGGCGCATCACCTGACGCTGGAGGCGGTAAATACGCTGATTGGCAACAGCAACGTCAATGGCGCCAAAGGCGGCTTTGACGGTAAATATCATTCGGTGACCATCGACGCCAACGACCAGCTGCGCACCGCAACCGAGTACGGCAACCTGATCCTCAGCTATGAGAATGGCGCGGCGCTGCGCCTGAAAGCTATCGCCCACATCGAACAGGGCCCGGAGAACAGCTTCCAGTCCGCATGGGCCAATAACCAGCCCGCGATTGTCATCAGCGTGCAGCGTCAGCCCGGCGCAAACGTGATTCAGGTGGTGGACAACATCAAGGCGCAGCTTCCTGCACTGCAGGCGGCGCTGCCGGACGGGGTGAAGATGACGATTCTCTCCGACCGCACCCAGACCATTCGCGCCTCAATCAGCGACGTGCAGTTTGAGCTGATGCTGTCGATTGCGCTGGTGGTGATGGTAACCTTTCTGTTCCTGCGCAACGTGGCCGCCACGCTGATCCCGAGTGTGGCGGTGCCGCTGTCGCTGGTTGGCACCTTTGGCGTGATGTATCTGGCGGGCTTCAGCCTGAATAACCTGTCGCTGATGGCGCTGACCATCGCCACCGGTTTTGTTATCGATGACGCTATCGTGGTGGTGGAGAACATTTCCCGGCGGCTGGAGCAGGGCGAGACACCGATGGAGGCGGCGCTGAAAGGCTCCCGGCAGATTGGCTTCACCATTATCTCGCTGACCTTTTCGCTGATTGCGGTGCTGATTCCGCTGCTGTTTATGGGCGATGTGGTCGGGCGACTCTTCCGGGAGTTCGCGATTACGCTGGCGGTGGCGATCCTGGTGTCGATGGGGGTGTCGCTGACGCTGACCCCGATGCTGTGCGCGTATCTGCTGCGGCACATTCCGCCAGAGCAGCAGTCAACCTTTGCCCGCAAGGGCGGCGAGATGTTCGACCGGCTGGTGCGCGGCTATGACCGGCTGCTGACCGTGGTGCTGAACCATCAGAAACTGACGCTGCTGGTGGCGCTGGCAACCTTCGGACTGACGGCGCTGCTCTACATGATGGTGCCGAAAGGCTTCTTCCCGACCCAGGATACCGGGCTGATTCAGGGCATTACCGTCGCCTCCCAGGATGTCTCGTTTAAAACAATGGCGACGCGGCAGCAGGCGCTCTCTGCGCTGATCCTGAAAAACCCGGCGGTGGAGAGCGTCTCATCGACCATCGGCATCGACGGCACTAACAGCAGCCTCAACAGCGGACGGCTGCAGATCAACCTCAAGCCCTCTGGCGCCCGCGATCTCAGCGCCAGCGAGGTGATCAGCCAGCTGAACCAGGCGACCAGCGATGTGCCGGGTATCCGGCTCTATCTGCAACCGGCGCAGGATCTCACCGTCAACGACCAAGTGTCGCCGAGTCAGTATCAGTTCACCCTTGACGACGCCGACAGTGAAAATCTGGTCCGCACGTCGCCGAAACTGGTGGCAGCGTTGCAGCAGCGGCCCGAGTTTAATGGCGTGGTGAGTAACCTGCAGGATCAGGGGCGCGTCTCTTACGTGGAGCTGAACCGGGACAAAGCGGCGCGCTTTGGCATTACCGCATCGGACGTGGACACCGCGCTCTATAACGCCTTTGGTCAGCGGCTGGTCTCGACGATTTTTACCCAGTCGAATCAGTATCGGGTGGTGCTGGAAGTGGCGCCGGCCTTCCGGCAGGGTCCGGCGTCGTTTGATGATGTCTGGCTGCAATCGTCCGGCAGCAGCAGTTCGGCGTCATCATCCACCAGCACGACTTCATCAGCGTCAACGTCTTCGTCAACATCTTCGTCTTCATCGACGTCCACTTCAGCCTCTGACACCCGCTCTGCCAGCAGCGGCATGGTCAAACTTACCTCTATCGCCACTATCCACCAGCGCACCGGTTCGCTGATGCACATGCGGCTGAATCAGTTCCCGGCGGTGATGATCTCCTTCAACCTGAATCCAGGCTACTCGCTGGAGGATGGACAGCGGGCAATTGCCGACGTGCGGCAGCAGCTGCAGCTGCCGGAGAGCACCACGCTGCGCTATCAGGGCGAAACGTCGGCATTCCAGAGCGCCACCGGCAACACGCTGTGGCTGATTCTGGCGGCGCTGATCACCATGTATGTGGTGCTCGGCATTCTCTACGAAAGCTTTATCCATCCGGTCACGATTCTCTCTACGCTGCCGTCGGCGGCGGTGGGTGCGCTGCTGACGCTGTTGCTGGCGGGCACGGAGTTCAGCCTGATTGCGCTGATTGGCGTCATCCTGCTGATCGGCATCGTGAAAAAGAACGCCATTATGATGATCGACTTCGCGCTGGAGGCGGAACATCAGCAGCACCTCAGCGCACGTGAGGCGATTCATCAGGCCTGCCTGCTGCGCTTCCGCCCGATTCTGATGACGACGATGGCGGCACTGCTCGGCGCGCTGCCGCTGATGCTCGCCTCCGGCTCGGGTGCCGAGCTGCGACAGCCGCTGGGGCTGGTAATTGTCGGCGGGCTGATTGTCAGCCAGGTGCTGACGCTCTTCTCCACGCCGGTCATCTACCTCTGGTTTGACGGGCTGGCGCAGCGCGGCAGTGCCTGGGTGAAACGCCGTCAGCAGCAGGCGCGGAGCGGGCAATGAATCTGACCCGGCTGTTTATCTTTCGTCCGGTGGCGACGCTGCTGCTGACGCTGGCGATCCTGCTGCCCGGCGCGCTGGGTTACCGGCTGCTGCCGGTGGCACCGCTGCCGCAGGTCGATTTTCCGACCATCATGGTCAGCGCCAGCCTGGCGGGGGCCAGCCCGGAGACCATGGCGGCTACCGTCGCGACCCCGCTGGAGCGTTCGCTCGGGCAGATTGCCGGTATCAGTGAGATGACTTCCAGCAGTTCGCAGGGCTCCAGCAGTATTATCCTGCAGTTTGAGCTGGACCGCGATATCAACGGCGCGGCGCGCGACGTGCAGGCGGCGATTAACGCGGCGCGCAGCCTGCTGCCCAGCGCAATGGCCTCGCTGCCGACTTATCGCAAAGCCAACCCGTCAGATGCGCCGATTGTGATGCTGGCGCTGACCTCTGCTACCCGCACGCCCGGCGAGCTTTACGATCTGGCGGAGAGCAAAATCGAACAGGCGATGGGGCAGGTACAGGGCGTCGGCGAAGTGTCGCTGATGGGCAGCGCCTTACCCGCGGTGCGGATTGATCTGCAGCCGCTGAAGCTGACCCACTACGGCATCTCGCTGGAGACGGTGCGTGCCGCCGTCGCCGACAGCACCACCAATCTGCCCAAAGGGATCTTACAGGGCAGTGACCAGTCGTGGCTGGTGGACAGCAACGGCCAGCTGGATAAGGCCGCCAGCTACCGTGATCTGATCATCACCTGGCAGCAGGGCAAGGCGGTGCGGCTGAGCGACGTCGCCACGGTCTATGACTCGGTTGAAGATCGCTATCAGGCGGGATTCCTCAATGCCACGCCTGCGGTGATGATCGGCATTAAACGTCAGGCGGGCGCTAACATGCTGGAAACCATCGACGCAATAAAAGCGCAGTTGCCGCTGCTGGAAAAGAGCCTGCCTGCTGACAGCCAGCTGAAGGTGGTAGTTGACCGCTCACCGGGCGTGCGCGCCTCGCTGTATGACACCGAAGAGACGCTGCTGATCGCGGTGCTGCTGGTCATCGCGGTGGTGTTTATTTTCCTGCGCAATCTGCAGGCGGTGATCATTCCGGCACTGGCGCTGCCGGTGTCGCTGATCGGGACCTGTGCGGTGATGTACCTGCTGGGTTACAGCCTGGATAATCTGTCGCTGATGGCGCTGATTATCTCCACCGGCTTTGTGGTGGATGATGCGATTGTGGTGCTGGAAAACATCACCCGTCACATTGAGCGCGGGCTGAGTCCGCTGCGGGCGGCGCTGCGTGGGGCGCAGGAGGTGAGTTTCACTGTGCTGTCGATGACCGTATCGCTGATCGCGGTGTTCATCCCGATTCTGTTGATGGGCAGCATTGTCGGGCGGCTGTTCCGCGAATTTGCTGTCACACTCACCGTGTCGCTGCTGATCTCGCTGTTTGTCTCGCTCAGCCTGACGCCGATGCTTTGCGCACGCCTGCTGAAACCGAAGCCGCCCGTGAGCAAGCGGCCGCATCCGCTTTATCAGTTTATTGAAAACCAGCTAAATCGCCTGCTGGCCGCCTACGGGCGCGGGCTGGCCTGGGTGATGCGCCATCAGAAACTGACCATGCTCAGTCTGCTGCTGACCGTGCTGCTGAATGTTTTTCTGTTCACCGTGGTGCAGAAGGGCTTTTTCCCGAATCAGGACACCGGGCTGCTGATGGGCGCGCTGCGTGCCGATCAGAACATTTCGTTTCAGGCGATGAGGCCGAAAATGCTGATGTTCACGAAGATCATTCAGGAAGACCCGGCGGTCGATAGCGTAATGTCGTCGATGGGCAGCGGGATGTTTGGCTCCCGCAACAGCGCCAACTTCTTTGTGCGACTTAAAGATTTTGACCAGCGCGATGCCACGGCTACCGAAGTCGCCAACCGGCTGACGCGTAAAACCAGCCACATCGCCGGGGCGCAGATGTTCCTGATGGCGGCGCAGGATCTGCACATTGGCGGACGCAGCGCTAACGCCACGTATCAGTACAGCCTGCAGGCAGACGATCTTGATCTGCTGCGGATCTGGACGCCGAAAGTGCAGGCGGCGCTGGCGGCGATCCCCGGGCTCAACAGCGTAGACTCCGACTCGCAGACCGGCGGGCAGGAGGTGGCGCTGACCATCGACCGCGACCGCGCGACCCGGCTGGGCGTCAATGTGAAGATGCTCGATACGCTGCTGAACAATGCGTTCAGCCAGCGGCAGATCGCCACGCTCTATCACACTCTGAATCAGTATCATGTGGTGATGTCGCTGCAGGACAGCGACACCGCGAATCCGGAGACGCTTCAGCAGCTCTATGTGATTAACGACAGCGGTGACCGCGTGCCGCTTTCCGCCTTTGCCCGCTTCAGCGGCGGCAATGCACCGCTGTCGGTGGCGCATCAGGGCCAGTCCGCGACCAGTACCGTAGCATTCAACCTCAATGAGGGCGTTTCGCTGGAGCAGGCGCAGTTGCTGATTAAACAGGCGATGGCGAAGCTGGGCCTGCCGTCGACCCTTCATGCCGGTTTTGCCGGTACTGCCGCCGCCTTTTCCCAGCTGACCGCCACCATGCCGTGGCTGATTCTGGCGGCGCTGGCGGCGGTCTATCTCGTGCTCGGCGTGCTCTACGAGAGCTACATCCATCCGCTGACCATTCTCTCGACGCTGCCGTCTGCGGGCGTCGGCGCGCTGTTACTGCTGCTGCTGACCAACACGCAGCTCACGGTGATCGCGCTGATTGGCATCATCCTGCTGATTGGTATCGTGAAAAAGAACGCCATCATGATGATCGATTTTGCCATCGACGCGGAGCGGCGGCAGTGTATGTCGCCGCAGCAGGCGATTACCCAGGCGTGCCTGATGCGCTTCCGGCCGATCATGATGACTACGCTGGCCGCCTTTTTCGGCGCGTTGCCGCTGGCGCTGGGCAGCGGCGGGGATGCCGATCTGCGCAGTCCGCTGGGGATCGCTATCGCGGGCGGACTGGCGCTCAGCCAGCTGCTGACACTGTTTACCACACCGGTTGTTTATCTTTGGCTCGACCGTCTGGGCCGTGCCACTCAACGTCAATGGCGTCGTCTGCGCCCTACGGAATCCTGATCCATGAAACCGCTTATTCCCTTTGTTGTGATGCTGCTGCTGGGCGGCTGTAGCGTCGGTCCCGACTATCAGCGCCCCGCGATGGCGATGCCGGTCCACTATAAAGAGGCCAGAGGCTGGCAGCAGGCGACGCCGCTTGATGCGCAAAGCAAAGGCGAATGGTGGGCGGTTTATCACGACGCCACCCTGAGCGGCCTGCTGAACCAGGTGAGCATCTCGAACCAGAACGTGGCGAATTATGCCGCGCAGTACCGGCAGGCGCAGGCGCTGGCGGCGGAGTCTCGCGCGTCGCTGTTTCCTTCGCTGGGCTATGACAGCAGCGTGACGCGCAGCGGCAGCCATGCCACTGGCAGCAGCGTTCGCACCACCAGCAGCAGCCATCAGGCGGAGCTGAGTGCCAGCTGGGAGCTGGATCTGTGGGGCAAACTGCGGCGCACGCTGGAGGAGAACCGCGCCAGCGCCTCGGCCAGTGCGGCAGAACTGGCCAACATCACCCTGAGCGCCCAGTCTGAGCTGGCGCAGGATTATTTCCAGCTGCGCATCATGGATCAGAAAATCGCGTGCTATCAGCAGAGCGTTGACGCGTATCAGCGCTACCTGAACGTCATTAACAGCCAGTATCAGGCGGGCACTGCGTCGCGTGCCACGCTGGCTCAGGCGCAGCTGCAGCTGGAGAGTGCCAGCGCCTCGGCGCAGGATTACCAGTGGCAGCGCGCGCAGATGGAACATGCCATTGCGCTGCTGGTCGGCAAAGCCCCCGCCGACTTCAGTCTCGCCGCCGCGCCGCTGACCGCCACGCTGCCCGCCATTCCGGCGGCCCTGCCGGGCGAGCTATTGCAGCGCCGTCCCGACATTGCGTACGCCGAACGTAACATGGCTGCGGCCAATGCTGCGGTGGGCGTGGCGGTGGCCGGTTACTATCCCGACCTGACCCTCAGCGCCAGCGGGGGCGTCAGCGCTTCCGTGCTGCATTCGCTCTTCTCGCTGCCGAATCGCGTCTGGTCGCTGGGGCCGGAGCTGAGCGGCACGCTGCTTGACGCGGGCGCGACCTCTGCCAAAGTCGATCAGGCGCGGGCAGGCTGGGATGCCAGCGTCGCAACCTATCGTCAGACGGTGCTGTCCGCGATGCAGGAAGTGGAAGATAAGCTGGTGGAGCTGAACACGCTGCAGGGCGAAATCGCCGCACAGCAGCGCGCCACCGATGCAGCACAGACCTCGGCGCGGGTGACGCGTCTGCAGTATGAGGCGGGCATGATTAACTACCTGGATGTCGCGACCACGGAGAACAGCAGCCTGAGTGCGCAGCAGAGTTTGCTGACGCTGCAGAGCACGCAGTGGGTCAGCAGCGTGGCACTGATTGCCGCGCTCGGCGGTAGCTGGCAGGCCCCCTGAAGCCGCGTCAGATTGCCGATAATTCGGTTGTCGAACCGCGTCAAATCCTGCATCGTGAGGGGCTAATTTTCACGATGCTAAGGAACCGGCATGGCTTTCAAAATTTTACGTTTGATATTTCGCCTGTTATGGCGGGTCGAACTGCGTGGCGACGTCGCCGAACTGCATAAGCAGAAGGTATTAATCACGCCGAACCATATGTCGTTTCTCGACGGCATGTTGCTGGCGCTCTTTTTACCGATTAAACCGGTATTCGCCGTCTACTCGACCATCAGCGAAAGCTGGTTTATGCGTCTGATTAAACCCTTTATCGACTTTGTGCCGCTGGATCCGACCCGGCCTATGGCGCTGAAGCAGCTGGTAAGGCTGATTGATACGGGCCGTCCGGTGGTCATCTTCCCGGAAGGACGCATTACCGTCACCGGCTCGCTGATGAAAATCTACAGCGGGGCCGGCTTTGTCGCCGCGCGCTCAGGCGCGAATGTGGTGCCAATGCGCATTGAAGGCGCAGAATACACGCCGTTTGGTCGTCTGGCTGGCGTGTTTAAACGTCGCCTGTTCCCGCGCATCACCCTGACCGTACTGCCCGCGACCCGCATTCCGATGCCGGAGGCGAAACGGGCGCGCGACCGTCGCGTGCTGGCCGGTGAGCATCTGCATCACGTGATGATGGAAGCGCGCATGGCGGTACGTCCGCGTGAAACCCTGTTTGAGGCGTTTCTGGCGGCGCGTACCCGTTATGGCGCGTTTAAGCGCTGCATCGAAGATGTCAATTTCAAGCCTGACAGCTACACCGGACTGCTGAAAAAGTCGCTGGGCGTGGGCCGTATTCTTGAACGCTACAGCCAGCCGCGAGAAGTGGTGGGGCTGCTGCTGCCGAATACCACCGTGACAGCGGCAGCGATTTTCGGGGCCACCCTGCGCGGGCGCGTTCCGGCCATGCTCAACTACAGTGCGGGCGTTAATGGCATGCGGGCGGCACTGACCGCCGCACAGATCAAAACCGTCTTCACGTCGCGGCAGTTCCTGGAAAAAGGCAACCTGTGGCATCTGCCGCAGGGGCTGGACGATGTGCAGTGGATCTACCTGGAAGATCTGAAAGATACCGTCACCGGCAAAGACAAGCTATGGATCCTCGCGCATCTGCTGATGCCGCATCGCGCGCAGCTGCCTCAGCAGCCGGAAGACGCCGCCATGGTGCTGTTTACCTCCGGCTCTGAAGGCAACCCTAAGGGCGTGGTGCATTCGCATAAAAGCCTGCTGGCGAACGTCGAGCAGATCCGCACCATCGCCGACTTCACGCCGCGCGACCGCTTTATGTCTGCGCTGCCACTGTTTCATGCGTTTGGTCTCACCGTCGGGCTGTTCACGCCGCTGATGACCGGCGCCCAGGTGTTCCTCTATCCCAGCCCGCTGCACTATCGCATCGTGCCAGAGCTGGTCTATGACCGTAACTGCACCGTGCTGTTTGGCACCTCAACCTTCCTGGGTAACTACGCGCGCTTTGCCGCACCCTATGATTTTGCCCGCCTGCGCTATGTGGTAGCGGGTGCGGAAAAGCTGCAGGAGAACACGCGTCAGCTCTACATTGAGAAGTATGGCATTCGTATCCTTGAAGGCTACGGCGTCACCGAGTGCGCGCCGGTCGTGGCGATTAACGTGCCGATGGCGGCGAAGACGCACACCGTGGGACGCATTCTGCCGGGCATGGATTCACGACTGATGTCGGTGCCAGGCATTGAGCACGGCGGACGTCTGCAACTTCGCGGGCCGAACGTGATGAAAGGCTATCTGCGGGTCGAAAATCCTGGCGTGCTGGAAGCACCGGTCGCTGACGATGGCGAAGGCAACATGGAAGCGGGCTGGTACGACACCGGTGATATCGTCAGCTTCGATGAAGGCGGTTTTTGCCAGATTCAGGGTCGTGCCAAACGCTTTGCGAAGATTGCCGGTGAGATGGTATCACTGGAAATCGTCGAGCAGATCGCTCTGAAAGCGTCACCGGACAAACAGCACGCCGCCTCGCTGCGCCCGGATGGTCAGCGTGGTGAGGCACTGGTGCTGTTTACCACCGATGCGGAGCTGGCGCGCGACAGGCTGCAGAAAGCCGCCCGCGAGCTGGGTGCGCCAGAGCTGGCACTGCCGCGTGATATCCGTGTCATGAAGCAGTTGCCGCAGCTGGGCAGCGGTAAACCCGACTACGTTACCCTGAAAAAAATGGCGGAAGAGGAGCAGGCATGAGCCTTGATCGTAATGCGCCGCTGATGTCGCGTGGCATGATCGCCGTGATTATCGCCCAGTTCTTTTCGGCCTTCGGCGATAACGCGCTGCTGTTTGCCACGCTGGCTGTGCTGAAAAGTCAGTTCTATCCCGAGTGGAGCCAGCCGGTATTACAAATGCTGTTTGTCGCAGCCTACATTCTGCTGGCGCCGTTTGTCGGTCAGGTGGCGGACAGCATGGCGAAAGGGCGGGTGATGATGCTCGCCAACAGCCTGAAGCTGCTGGGCGCGCTGGTGATCTGCTTCGGCTTCAATCCCTTTGTCGGCTACACCCTGGTGGGCGCGGGCGCAGCGGCCTACTCGCCGGCCAAATATGGCATCCTCGGTGAGATCACCCACGGCGAGAAGCTGGTGAAAGCCAACGGGCTGATGGAGGCCTCGACCATCGCCGCCATTCTGCTTGGCTCGGTGGCGGGCGGGATGCTGGCTGACTGGCATATTCTGGCGGCGCTGGGGATCTGTGCACTGACTTACGGCATCGCCGTAGTCGCGAACCTGTTTATCCCGAAACTGCAGGCGGCACGTCCGGGGCAGAGCTGGCAGTTCGGCGTGATGACGCGCAGTTTCTTCAGTGCCGCTGCGCTGCTGTGGCGTGACGCAGAGACGCGCTTCTCGCTGCTCGGCACCAGTCTGTTCTGGGGCGCTGGCGTGACGCTGCGTTTCCTGCTGGTGCTCTGGGTGCCGGTGGCGCTGGGCATCAATGACAACACCACGCCAACCACCCTGAATGCCATGGTGGCGATCGGCATTGTGATTGGCGCGGCGGCGGCGGCGAAGCTGGTCACGCTGGAGACCGTGCGTCGCTGTATGCCAGCCGGTGTGCTGATTGGCGTGATGGTGGTGGTCTTCGCGCTGCAGCATTCCCTGATGAATGCCTATCTGGTGCTGATGCTGATTGGTGCGCTGGGCGGTTTCTTCGTGGTGCCGCTGAATGCGCTGCTGCAGGCGCGCGGCAAAGAGAGCGTCGGGTCAGGCAATGCGATTGCGGTTCAGAACCTGGGCGAGAACAGCGCCATGCTGATCATGCTGGGGCTCTATACGCTGGCGATTAAGGCGGGAGCACCTGCGGTGGCGACGGGCGTCGGTTTTGGCGTGCTGTTTGCGCTGGCGATTACGGTGCTGTGGCTATGGCGACCGGCTAAGCGGTAACAAATTCGCCGCCTCTCTCCGGCTTACGCGGGAAGAGACGGCGTGAGGCTTAGCGACGGACGGCAATCGCTTCGATTTCGATCTTCACATCTTTTGGCAGACGCGCCACCTCGACACAGGAACGCGCCGGGAAGTGAGCCTCATGCTCGGTGAAAAACGCTTCATAGGTCGCGTTGACCGTGGCGAAATCATTCAGGTCCTTCACGAACACCGTGGTCTTCACGATGTCACCCACCTTCAGACCCGCGGCTTCAACAATCGCCTTCACATTTTCCAGTGACTGACGTGCCTGTGCGGCAATGTCATCTGCCACCTGGCCGGTCGCCGGATCCACCGGGATCTGGCCAGAGGTAATGATCATGCTGCCCAGATCGACACCCTGAACATAGGGACCGATAGCGGCAGGGGCTTTTTCAGTACTGATTTCACGAGACATCATGGCTCCTTTGATTATGTCGTCAGGCGGCGATGCCGCCGGTATTGCCCATTATAAGGTCGGGCAGGGCGATTACCAGTGACCCAGCACCACATGGCGGGCGAACTCTTTCTCGCAATATTTGCACTTCAGATACACATCGTCGGCGCGCTGCTTCACGGCAAAGCTGGAGAAGACCGGCTCGCTGCGGCTGATGCAGTTGCTGTTCGGGCAGGTCAGCACCCGTTCAACGTGATCCGGCAGCGTCGGGGCGATCTTCGCCACCACTTCATAGTCGTCGATGCGGTTAACCGTGGCGTGCGGCGCATAGACCGCCAGCTGATTCACCTGATCGTCGGTGAGAAAGGTGTTCTCAATCTTGATCAGATCTTTGCGGCCCATCTCGCCCGACGGCAGATTCAGACCGATGGTAATGCGCTGATCGGTTTCGGTCAGCCGGAACAGAGAAAGCAGCTTAAAGCCGATCTGCGCCGGAATATGGTCGATGACCGTGCCGCGTTTGATCGCTTCGACCTGCAGTTTGTTGTCCTGCGTCATGGGGGGGTCTCCTTACAGGGCGAGTTCGCTGTTTAAAACCAGTGCCAGCAGAGCCTGGCGCGCATAGATGCCGTTACCCGCCTGCTGGAAATACCAGGCATACGGAGTTTTATCGACATCGGTGGTGATTTCATCGATGCGCGGCAGCGGGTGCAGCACTTTCATGTTGTCGCGCGCTGTGCTGAGGTCGGCAGCGCGCAGAATGAACTGTGCTTTGACGTTGGCATATTCGGACGGGTCGAGCCGCTCTTTCTGCACCCGCGTCATGTAAAGGATATCAAGCTGCGGCATCACCTCTTCAAAGCTGTCATGCCGTGACCAGGCGATGTTCTTCTCATCCAGCATATCGGTGATATAGGCTGGCATCGCCAGCGCATCGGGCGCGATGAAGAAGAAGCGGTTGCCGTCAAACTTTGCCAGTGCCTGCGTCAGGGAGTGGACGGTACGGCCATATTTCAGGTCGCCGACCATCGCCACATTCAGCTGATTAAGACGGCTCTGCGTCTCCTGAATGGTGAAGAGATCGAGCAGCGTCTGGGTCGGATGCTGGTTCGCGCCGTCACCGGCGTTGAGAATCGGGATGCCGCCGGAGAATTCGGTCGCCAGTCGCGCCGCGCCCTCCTGCGGATGACGCATCACGATCGCATCAACGTAGGTACTGATTACTGAAATAGTGTCGGCCAGCGTTTCGCCTTTCTTGCCCAGCGACGTATTACTGCCGTCGGCAAAGCCCACCGCTGACGCGCCGAGGCGATGAATGGCGGTTTCAAACGACAGGCGGGTACGGGTCGACGCCTCAAAGAAGCAGCTGGCGATCACCTTGTGCTTCAGCAGTTCCGGCTGCGGATGGGCTTTAAGCTTTGCGGCGGTGTCCAGTGCCAGTTCCAGCTCTTCACGACTGAGGTCGTTGATTGAAATAATGTGCTTGCGATATAGCGGGTTAGCCATAGCTCTCTCCTCTGCGCGGCCGGATTGCGGACAAAAAAAAGCCCCTGCTTAAGGGGCTTTTTTAAGATCGGGTCGATGACCGAAAGAAACAGCAGCGCCGCCTGCGGTCAGGCGTGATTGAGCGTCAAATTGTCCGCTGTGCTGTCGCATATTTCCTCCGGCAAATTGGGCCGCATTATACCCGTTCGCGGTGGGTCAGCAAGAGGAAAACGTTTGCGCCTCTGGAGCGGATCGGTCAGCGCTGGCCCAGCGTGGCCACCATTACCGCTTTAATCGTGTGCATCCGGTTCTCAGCCTGGTCGAACACAATGCTGTGTGGTGATTCGAACACCTCGTTGCTCACTTCCATGCCGTTGGGCAGATCGTACTGTTCCGCCATCTGCTGGCCCAGCGTGGTCTGATCGTCGTGGAAGGCGGGCAGACAGTGCAGGAATTTAACCTGCGGGTTGCCGGTCAGATCGAGCATCGCCCGGTTAACCTGATAGTCACGCAGCAGCGCAATACGCTCGGCCCACACCGCTTTGGCTTCGCCCATCGACACCCAGACATCGGTGTAGATAAAGTCAGCGCCTTTCACACCGTCGGCAATATTGTCGGTGAGGATAATTTTCCCACCGGTCTGCTGTGCGGCTTCCCGGCACTGCGCCACCAGTTCGTCCTCTGGCCAGCAGCTCTTCGGTGCCACCAGACGCAGATCCAGACCGACCTGTGCGGCGGCTTCCAGCATGGTGTTACCCATGTTGTTGCGCGCATCGCCCACATAAACCAGTGTCATTTCGCTGAGTTTTTTGCCTGGCAGATGCTCCTGCATGGTCAGCAGGTCAGCCAGCAGCTGGGTTGGGTGAAACTCGGTGGTCAGACCGTTCCACACCGGCACACCGGCGTGTTCTGCCAGCGTCTCCACCAGCTCCTGACCGTAACCGCGATACTGAATGCCATCGTACATGCGGCCCAGCACCCGCGCGGTGTCGCGCATTGACTCTTTATGGCCGATCTGACTGCCACTCGGGCCAAGATAAGTCACGTTTGCACCCTGATCGTAAGCGGCAACTTCGAAAGAGCATCGGGTACGGGTCGAGTCTTTTTCGAAGATGAGCGCGATGTTTTTGCCTTTCAGATACTGCACTTCGCTGGCGCTTTTTTTCGCCTGTTTCAACTCAGCGGACAGGGAAAGCAGGTGATCAATTTCGGCGGGAGTAAAATCCAGAAGCCTGAGGAAATGGCGTTGATACAGTTGGCTCATACAACACTCCGGTAATCATCAAAATGAATTAAAATTCAATCTAACCGTATGAATATGCATTTTCAAGCCTGGAGCTAAGAAACTTTTCGTTTTGTGTAGTGGCGCGACAGGCAGTGTGGGAAAATAATTGATTATTGCCGAACTCAGAGAGGACATTGTCATGGCATATGAAGCATTACTGGAAGAGCAGCAGGAAGAGACGCGGCAGATTATCGAAGAGCTGCTGGAGGATGGCAGCGATCCTGATGCGCTCTATACCATCGAGCATCATCTCTCATGCAATAATTTTGATTCGCTGGAAAAAGCGGCCGTTGATGCGTTCAAGCTGGGTTATGAAGTGACCGAGCCGGAAGAGCTGGAGCTGGAAGATGGCACCACCGTGATGTGCGTCGACATCATCAGCGAATCTGCGCTGAAGCCTGAACTGATCGATGTGCAGGTTGAGCAGCTGGTGAACCTGATTGGTAAGTACAACGTCGACTACGACGGCTGGGGCACCTATTTTGAAGACCCTGATGCTGAAGATGAAGACGAAGATGACGACGCCATCGAAGATGAAGATGATGATGGTATTCGCCACTAAGTAGCCGGGGCGGAGAGTTCTCCGCCTGTCACTTCTGCCACCCCTTTTCTGACATCATGAATTACGCACCCTTACTCGAACCGATCTATCAGTTTCTGCACTGCCGCACGCCACAGGCCTGGATTGATGAGGCGCGCAAGCCGGAAAACCTGACCCTGCTGTTAACCGACCATCTGGTGTGTGAGCTGAAAGCCGCCCAGACTGCGGTGTGGCTGATCCGCAAATATGTGGCCGACAAACCCAGCGGCGACGCTATTCTGGCGTGGCTGAAACCCTATGAAGATTTTATCTTCCGGGAAGATGGCGACAGCGACTTTATCAACGCCCATAAGAACCTGACGAAACGCATCATTGTGCGCAATGCGCTGCCGTGGGCGGATGAGCTGGTGGAGAAGATGGTGCTACTGATTAAAGAGGAGCTGCATCACTTCTATCAGGTCTGGGAAATTATGCAGTCGCGCGGGCTGGTCTATCAGAAGATCACCTCCAGCCGCTATGCTAAATCGCTGTTGCGCGAAGTGACCACCCATGAGCCGGAGACGCTGGTGGATAAGCTGATTTGTGGTGCTTACATTGAGGCGCGATCCTGCGAGCGTTTCGCCAGTCTGGCGCCGTATCTTGATGATGAACTGGCGAAGTTCTATATTTCGCTGCTGCGCTCAGAGGCGCGGCATTATCAGGACTATTTAACGCTGGCGGCGCAGATTGCCGGTAAGGATATTGCGCCGCGGGTGCAGGCGATTGGCCGGGTCGAAGCAAAGCTGATTAGCGAGCCGGACACGGAGTTGCGTTTTCACAGCGGCGTACCTGCGTGGTAAACCCCTGAGGACGCCCTGGCCAGGGTGTCTCTTTTTCCGAATGCCTGACCGCGTTTATTTCTCTTCCGTGCAGCGTGGTCTCATATAATGTGCTGTGTAACGCTTTAATTTAAGTAACACTGACGTACAAAGATATTTTGTGCCACCTATCACATAACGGTTTTTTTACGCTGACTTTCTGAAGTTAAATAAATATAGCCCCGGAGTCAGTGCGGGATTGTTATTTTTTTAAGCAAAACCCGACTCGCTACCCTTTTTAACAGAGGGCAGCGAGTCGGGTTTTTTTATGGGTTAACGGAACCGGGTCACCCTTATTGTCATGGCGTGACGGATTTTTACTATCGCCAGGGGAAGGATTTAAAAATGAAAGAAAAATACTATTTTCATTTATTTTTTTCACTATTGCTGCTTTTTTTTGGGGGGAGTGTTAAGGCGTCTGACATTCACGCCCCCTCCGCGCAGAATAAATTATGGGGTGACGCGGCGCTCGATTTCAAACTGCGCAACCATTGGAAGTATCTCAAGGAGGACGAAGCACAGCCCACCGCGGTTCACAATGCCTGGGGCCAGGCCGCGACAGTCGATTTTCGTTCCGGTTATCAGTGGGACCTGCTTGGATTTGATACGACTTATACCCGCGCCGTACGCCTGGGGTCAAGCGACTACTTCTCCACGCGCGGTCTGCTCTATGACAGCGGTGGTAACATGGAGAAGCGGGATGCCCACGGCTTTAGCAAGTTCAGTCAGCGCTATCTTAAGCTAAAGCTCGGCAATCGCAGGCTACGGTTCGATGGAAAGGCAGGCTGGCAGGAACTGAAAAATATCGGCGTGCTGACGACCACGGATCGCCTGTCGCGCAACAGCTATGCTGGCTATAGCGGAGCACTGACGTGGCAGAATGCCCGGCTGGATCTTGCTTTCGTTAACAAAACCATACGGCATGATTCAGGAAAAACGCTGGCGTTGCAAACCCAGGCCAGACAAAAAATTGACGCCATTTACACCGCTGCGCTGCGCTACAAAGATGAACGTCACGCGGTTGCCTACGCATTCGGCGAGGCTGAGCGCTATCAGCGCCGCCATGTGATTGAGGCGGGCTACACCCTCTCGCCATACTGGTCACTAGGCGCGCAAATCTATGGCAGCCAGGCGCTGGAGAAATATAGAAGGATGCCCGCCAGCAAGAGAACCTTTGATAAACAGGCGTGGCACTATGTCGGGGAAACGACCTGGAAGCATGGCGCCTGGACGCAGAGACTGGCTGCTGGCTGGACATCGGCTCCAAAGGAGAGGGCGGTGGGATATTATGCCCGGCCCCTGACTAAAAATACCCGGGGACGTTTCACGTCACTAACTTCGGCGGGCAAAGACTATATGCGCGATAGAGAGCTGGCACTGGTTTCTCTGAGTCAGTATGAAATTACAAAGGGGATCAGTACCGGAATACAGCTTAATTATGGCCAGTTCCATTATCGTAATAATCTTGTGCGAACCGGCGAGGTTTCATTAATTAATCAATTCAGTAATCAACATCCCACCTTCAAAAATCTGACGCTATTCACGCTGACCGGTTATGGCTGGTCATATAAAAACAGTAAAGAGACCCCGCATCTGAATAATCAGGGGAAAACTCAGCGTTCCCGCAGTTTGTCCGCTGAAGTGGTTGTTCAATATAAATTCAATCTTTTTTGATCCGGAGAATAAAAATGAAGATAAAATTTAAAACGCTCATGTTAATAGCTGTCATCTCCGTCAGCACTGCCGGCTCCGCCTGGGCCGCAGATGTGATGCTCTATGTTACCCGGCATGGAAAGACCATGTTTAATACGGTACATCGCGCGCAGGGATGGGCCGATACGCCGCTGACGGCTTCCGGTGCAGCTGTTGCAGAGCAACTGGGAAGGGGATTGCAGCCGTTACCCTTCGTCGCGGCCTGGTCCAGCGATTCGGGACGGGCGAGAGAAACCGCGCAGCTGGTAATGAAGAACTGGAAACACCCGCCTGTGCTGAAAGAGCTGAAAGGGCTGCGCGAGGTGGGATTTGGCCTTTATGAAGGCGATCTGAATAAAAATCTGATTAACGCTGCCGCGCATCAGGCGGGCTATGCTTCTGATACCGCACTTCTGGAAGCGTTTAGCGCCGGTAAAATTCGTATGGATGGGATGATCGACGCGATTCATGAGGCGGAAGCCGCAGGCACGCCATCGCTGGCAGGTATTAAATCCTCCGGCCAGGCCGAAACCTATCAGCAGGTAGCTAAGCGCATGATGAAGAGTATCACCACAATCGCGAAGCAGGCGCAGCAGCAGGGCGGAGGCAATGTGCTGGTGGTCAGCCACGGTATGGCTATCACCACTCTGCTGCAGGCGCTGGGCGATACTTCATTACGGGAGCAGCTTAAGAATGCCAGCGTGACGCTGCTGCGCTACACCGATAACGGGCAGTTCAAAATCGAGTCCATCAACGATATGCGTTACGTGGAGCGCGGTTTATAAGGTCTTCAGCATCCGTACTTCGCAGTCGACATGGCCGGTGCAGCCCATTGCACTGTCGATGTGCTCAAAGCCCAGCGACTCATACAGTTTAATCGCCCGCGTCAGGCTGGCGGTGGTTTCCAGATAGCAGCGCCGGAAGCCGTGGTTGCGCGCATGCTCCATCGCCCGCAATGCCAGTTCGCGCGCCAGACCCCGACCGCGCACCTCTGGCAGAAAGTACATCTTTTGCAGTTCGCAGATATCGGGCGCGCTGCAGGCGAGCGGCGCAACACCGCCACCGCCGACCACCTTGCCCTGATACTCAACAATCCAGTAGGCGCTCTGTTCGGCACTGTAGAGCTCAAACAGCTGGTCGAGCTGCGGATCGGAAACGGTGTAGCCCTTGTCAGCCGTCAGGCCGAACTCGGCGGAAACATCACGGATCACCTGGGCGATATGCGGATTATCGGCGGCCGTAATTGGCCGCACCTGGAGGTCAAAATGCGGGATGGTACTGGTCGTCATCATCTCTTCCGGATTTGTACGAGGTCAATAAAAAAGCCGGGCAAGCCCGGCTTTATGAATAAGCTGTCAGCTACGACGCTTACAATGCCGCAATGACCGCCTGCTGTTCAATCAGTTTTGCTTTTGATTGTTGCAGGTCTGCCACGCGTTCGCGCTCTTTCGCGACGACCGCTTCCGGCGCGCGCGACACAAAGCCTTCGTTTGCCAGCTTGGTCTCAATCTTCTCGATCTCGACATCCAGCTTAACCAGCTCTTTCGCCAGACGCTCCAGCTCGGCGGTTTTATCCACCAGATCCGCCATCGGGATCAGCAGTTCTGCGCCTTCAACCAGTTTGGTCACCGACACCGGGCCTTTCTCGCCCGCAGGCAGAATGGTCAGGCTTTCCAGACGCGCCAGACGCGACAGGAAGTTGCGGTTAGCTTCAACGCGACGCAGCGCCGCAGGCGAGCAGTCACGCAGCAGCACATCCAGCGGCTTGCTCAGCGCGATGTTCATCTCGGCACGGATATTACGCACCGCGACGATCGCCTGCTTCATCCACTCAATATCCGCTTTCGCTTCGGCATCTTCTTTCGCCGCATCGTACTGCGGGAAAGGCTGCAGCATGATGGTGTCGTCGCTGATATTTTTCAGCCCCTTCACGCGCTGCCAGATGGTTTCAGTGATAAATGGGATAATCGGGTGTGCCAGACGCAGCAGCGCTTCCAGCACGTGAACCAGCGTATGACGGGTGCCACGCAGTTCAGCTTCACTGCCGCTGTTCATGACCGGCTTGGTCAGCTCCAGATACCAGTCGCAGAACTGGTTCCAGGTGAAGTCATACAGCAGGTTAGCCGCGATGTCGAAACGATAGCTATCCAGGGCTTCACGGTACGCTTTCACCGTGTTGTTGAACTCGGTCAGGATCCAGCGATCCGCCAGCGACAGCGTCATTTCGCCGCCATTCTGTCCGCAATCCTGCTCTTCGGTGTTCATCAGCACAAAGCGGCTGGCGTTCCACAGCTTGTTACAGAAGTTGCGATAGCCTTCCAGGCGCTTCATGTCCCAGTTAATGTCGCGTCCGGTTGAGGCCAGCGCCGCCAGGGTAAAGCGCAGTGCATCGGTGCCTGATGGCTCGATGCCGTCAGGGAACTGCTTCTCGGTACGTTTGCGAATCTTCTCAGCCAGCTGTGGCTGCATCATATTGCCGGTGCGTTTTTCCAGCAGCGCTTCCAGCGAAATGCCGTCGACCATATCCAGCGGATCAATCACGTTACCCTTGGATTTCGACATCTTCTGACCTTCTTCATCACGGATCAGACCGGTCATATAGACGGTTTTGAACGGCACCTGCGGTTTGCCGTTTTCATCTTTGATGAAGTGCATGGTCAGCATGATCATGCGGGCAATCCAGAAGAAGATGATGTCGAAGCCGCTGACCAGCACGCTGGTCGGATGGAAGGTACGCAGCGCTTCGGTGTTTTCCGGCCAGCCCAGAGTGGAGAAGGTCCACAGACCTGACGAGAACCAGGTGTCCAGCACGTCATCATCCTGACGCAGCGCCACATCGGCGGCCAGGTTATTCTCGGCGCGCACTTCGTCTTCGGTGCGGCCGACGTAGACGTTACCGTTGTCGTCATACCACGCCGGGATGCGGTGACCCCACCAGAGCTGACGGGAGATACACCAGTCCTGAATATCGCGCATCCAGGAGAAGTACATGTTTTCGTACTGCTTCGGTACAAACTGGATGTCGCCATTCTCAACGGCTTCAACCGCGACTTTCGCCAGCGGTGCGGTACGCACATACCACTGGTCAGTCAGCATCGGTTCGATAACCACGCCGCCACGGTCGCCGTAAGGCACGGTCAGATCGTGAGGTTTGATCTCTTCAAGCAGGCCGAGTTCATCGACAGCGGCAACAATCGCTTTACGCGCCGCGAAGCGTTCCATGTTCTGGAAAGCCGCCGGGATCTCATCGGAACAGGCATCGCTGGCTTCGCCATTGGTGTCATACACCTGAGCACGGTCGCGGATATCGCCGTCGAAGGTCAGGATGTTGATCATCGGCAGCTTATGACGACGGCCAACTTCATAGTCGTTGAAGTCATGCGCCGGGGTGATCTTGACGCAGCCGGTGCCTTTTTCCATGTCGGCATGTTCGTCGCCAACGATAGGGATCAGGCGGCCAACCAGCGGCAGCATCACAAATTTGCCGATCAGATCTTTGTAACGTGGATCTTCCGGGTTAACGGCGACGCCGGTATCACCCAGCAGGGTTTCCGGACGGGTGGTGGCGACCACCAGATAATCTTTGCCGCCGGCGGTTTTTGCGCCGTCAGCCAGTGGATAGCGGATATGCCACATGGAGCCTTTGCTCTCGCGGTTTTCCACTTCCAGATCGGAGATCGCAGTGCGCAGCTTAGGATCCCAGTTCACCAGGCGTTTGCCACGGTAGATCAGGTTCTCTTTGTAGAGGCGAACAAACACCTCTTTCACGGCGTTGGAAAGGCCATCGTCCATAGTGAAGCGCTCGCGCTCCCAGTCGACAGAGTTACCCAGGCGGCGCATCTGACGGGTAATAGTGCCGCCGGATTCTGCTTTCCACTGCCAGATTTTCTCGATAAACGCATCGCGGCCATAGTCCTGGCGCGTTTTACCCTCTTCAGCCGCAATTTTGCGCTCAACCACCATCTGCGTGGCGATGCCCGCGTGGTCAGTACCGGCCTGCCACAGGGTATTTTTCCCCTGCATGCGCTGGTAACGGATCATGGTGTCCATGATGGTTTGCTGGAAGGCGTGACCCATGTGCAAGCTACCGGTGACGTTCGGCGGCGGGATCATGATGCAAAAGCTTTCCTGGCTGGTATCGCCATTCGGTTTGAAGTAGCCCTGCTTTTCCCAATGCTCGTAAAGCGGCTGCTCGATATCTTGCGGGTTATATGTCTTTTCCATTTCTGCTATGTCGTTTGCGGCTGTGGTGGCGCTGCCGTATTCAATTGGAATCCAACGCTGCGATACGCTTTGTAGCGGTCGCGCGCCAGTTGTTTGAGAGCGTCCTCGTAAGGAACGAAGTCTATCACTTCATGGAAAGCAGTAGCAAAATCTGCGAAGTGGGGCAGCAGGCTAATCAGCAGGTCGCGCTGTGAACTGCCGCGACGCTGTGGCCAGGCCAGCTCGACCGGCGCACCGTAGCGCGGGCCTTCACCCGCCAGGTTGTGCGGCACGAAGGCGTTTGCCGGTCGTTGCCACAGCGCTTCGTCAAGACGAATGGCCTGCTGTTCATCTTCGCAGGCGATCAACACCCGCTTTCCGGCCCGCCAGCGTGTTTCCGCCAGATTGCACACCAGCGCTTCAACAGCGCTCAGGCCATCGCTCGGGGCATCGGTTTCCAGCACGTAGAAGGTTGCGTTTTTCATCGGTTAGCTCATCAGAAGATCAAGGGCGGAATCAGATCCGCCCCTGCTGTCAGAAAAGAGGGCGCTTAGTCGTCGCCGTTCAATCCTGCCCGATTCAACAGAAACTGCGACAGCATCGGCACCGGACGTCCGGTAGCGTCTTTAGCCTTGCCGGAGCGCCAGGCCGTGCCGGCGATATCCAGGTGCGCCCAGTTATATTTGCGGGCAAAGCGTGCCAGGAAGCAGGCAGCGGTAATCGCGCCGCCAGGACGGCCACCGATGTTGCCCATATCGGCAAAGTTGGACTCCAGCTGCTCCTGGAACTCATCCGCCATCGGCAGACGCCAGGCGCGGTCGCCTGACTGCTCCGAGGCGCTGATCAGCTCATGCGCCAGCGGGTTGTGATTCGACAGCAAACCGCTGATGTGATGTCCCAGCGCAATCACGCAGGCTCCGGTCAGCGTTGCCACGTCAATGACGACTTCCGGGTCGAAACGTTCCACGTAGGTCAGCGCATCGCACAGCACCAGACGGCCTTCGGCGTCGGTGTTCAGTACTTCAACCGTTTGGCCAGACATGGTGGTCAGCACGTCGCCCGGACGCATCGAGCGGCCATCCGGCATGTTTTCACAGCCCGCCAGCACACCCACCACGTTCAGCGGCAGATTCAGCTCGGCCACCATCCGCATCACGCCATAGACGGCGGCCGCGCCGCACATGTCATATTTCATTTCGTCCATGCTGTCGGCAGGCTTGATAGAGATGCCGCCGGAGTCAAAGGTCAGCCCTTTACCCACCAGCACAATCGGGCGCGCTTCAGCATCCGGATTGCCTTTGTATTCAATCACCGACATCAGCGATTCGTTCTGCGAACCGGCCCCGACAGCGAGATAGGCGTTCATGCCCAGCTCTTTCATCTGCTGTTCGCCGATCACGCGTGTGGTGACATTTTTGCTGAAGGCGTCGGCCAGCTGGCGCGCCTGCGACGCCAGATAGGCAGCGTTACAGATGTTTGGCGGCATATTGCCGAGATCTTTAGCGGCTTTCATGCCTGCAGCAACCGCTAATCCATGCTGAATAGCGCGTTCGCCGCTGGTCAGTTCACGGCGGGTCGGCACGTTAAACACCAGTTTGCGCAGCGGACGACGCGGCTCTGCTTTGTTGCTTTTCAGCTGATCAAAGTTGTAGAGCGCCTCTTTTGAGGTCTCCACGGCCTGACGCACTTTCCAGTAGGTATTGCGGCCTTTGACATGCAGTTCGGTCAGGAAGCAGACCGCTTCCATGGAGCCGGTGTCGTTCAGCGTGTTGATGGTTTTCTGAATGACCTGCTTGTACTGGCGTTCATCCAGCTCACGCTCTTTACCGCAGCCAATCAGCAGAATACGCTCGGACAGGATATTTGGCACATGATGCAGCAGCAGTGTCTGGCCCACTTTTCCTTCCAGCTCGCCACGGCGCAGCAGGGCGCTGATGTAGCCGTCGCTGATTTTATCCAGCTGCTCGGCAATCGGTGACAGACGACGCGGTTCGAAAACGCCAACGACAATGCAGGCACTGCGCTGTTTTTCCGGGCTTCCGCTTTTTACACTGAACTCCATGCACTCTCCTGAATCTTAAAGACAACGGCCGCTGCTGCCGCTAGAATGTAGCGCGCTCATGACCCATTTATTCATCGTCGCAGCATGACATTCTGCCGCTGGAGGTCATAATGAATCAGGGTGACAAGATGTTGTTTTTTCACCACCCGGACGCGTTTTTCATACAAATTTAGCTACGGCGACGGCCATTGATGAAGAAAAATGGCTGATAAGCGTTGAAACTAGCGATTTTCCTGCAAAAAGACAAGTTTTCACAGGCGTACTAAGCGTGATCATCATTAGATATCTGGTTCGGGAAACGCTCAAAAGCCAGCTGGCTATCCTGTTTATCCTGCTACTCATCTTCTTTTGCCAGAAGTTAGTCAGGATCCTGGGAGCCGCGGTGGATGGCGAAGTGCCGACAAACCTCGTTCTGACCTTGTTAGGACTCGGTGTGCCTCAAATGGCACAACTTATACTGCCCTTAAGTCTGTTTCTGGCGATCCTGATGACGCTGGGGCGTCTCTACACGGAAAGTGAAATTACCGTGATGCACGCCTGCGGCCTGAGTAAGGCCGTCCTGGTGAAAGCGGCGATGGTACTGATGCTGTTTACCTCGATAGTGGCTGCGGTGAACGTCATCTGGCTGGGGCCGTGGTCATCCCGTTATCAGGATGAGGTGACGCAGAACGCCAAAGCAAACCCAGGTGCGGCAGCGATGGCTGCCGGGCAGTTCCAGACCTCCAGCGACGGCAGCGCCGTGCTGTTTGTCGAGGATGTGAAGGGCAACAACTTTGGTAACGTGTTCCTGGCGCAGTTACGGCCAAAAGGTAACGCGCGTCCTTCGGTGGTGCTGGCTGACAGCGGTCACATGGAGCAGCACAAAGATGGCTCGCAGGTGGTAACGCTGGACAAAGGCACCCGCTTTGAGGGCACCGCACTGCTGCGTGATTTCCGTATCACCGACTTCACCAACTATCAGGCCACCGTGGGATATAAAGCGGCAACGCTCGATCCTAACGATGCAGAGCAGGCCAGCATGACCGACCTGTTCGCGAATAAGACACCGGATTTTCAGGCCGAGCTGCACTGGCGTCTGACGCTGGTGTTCGCGGTGCTGGTAATGGCGCTGATGGTGGTGCCGCTCAGCGTGGTGAACCCGCGTCAGGGTCGCGTGCTGTCGATGCTGCCCGCCATGCTGCTCTATCTGATCTTCTTCCTGTTGCAGAGCTCGCTGAAGTCGAGCGGGGCGAAAGGGCGGCTTGATCCGGCGCTCTGGATGTGGGTGGTGAATATCAGCTATCTGGTGCTGGCGGTGCTCCTTAACCTGTGGGATACGGTGCCGATGCGTCGGATTCGCGCCCGCTTTACCCGCGGAGGGTCGGTCTGATGTTTCGCGTACTTGACCGCTATATCGGTAAAACTATCTTCAATACCATCATGCTGACGCTGTTCATGCTGGTGTCGCTTTCCGGCATTATCAAGTTCGTCGATCAGCTGCGCAAGACCGGTCAGGGCAGCTACAACGCGCTGAGCGCCGGTTACTACACCCTGCTGAGCGTGCCGAAAGATATTGAGATTTTCTTCCCGATGGCGGCCCTGCTGGGTGCGCTGCTGGGACTTGGCGCGCTGGCGCAGCGCAGTGAGCTGGTGGTGATGCAGGCGGCGGGCTTTACCCGCATGCAGGTGGCGCTGTCCGTGATGAAAACGGCAATTCCGCTGGTGCTGCTGACCATGGCGATTGGTGAGTTTGTTGCGCCATCGGGCGAGCAGATGGCGCGTAACTACCGGGCGCAGCAGCTTTATGGCGGCGCACTGGTCTCGACGCAGAATGGTCTGTGGGCGAAAGATGGCAATAACTTCATCTATATTGAGCGCATCAAAGGCGACAATGAAATTGATGGTGTAAGCATTTATAACTTTAACGATCAGCGTCGTCTGCAGAGCGTGCGTTACGCGGCGACGGCGATCTGGGATGCGGCTAAGAAGCGCTGGATGCTGTCTCAGGTCGATGAGTCAAACCTGACTGATCCGAAGCAGATTACCGGTTCACAGAGTCTGAGTGGTGAATGGAAAACCAATCTGACGCCGGACAAGCTGGGTGTGGTGGCGCTGGATCCCGACGCGTTGTCGATTCGCGGTCTGCATAGCTACAGTAAATATCTGAAGCAGAGTGGCCAGGAAGCGGGACGTTATCAGCTGAATATGTGGAGCAAGATTTTCCAGCCGCTGTCGGTGGCGGTGATGATGCTGATGGCGCTGTCGTTTATCTTCGGTCCGCTGCGTAGCGTGTCGATGGGTGTGCGTGTGGTGACCGGTATCAGCTTTGGCTTCCTGTTCTACGTGCTGGACCAGATTTTCGGTCCGCTGAGTCTGGTTTATGGCTTACCGCCGATTCTGGGGGCGATTCTGCCGAGCTTTGCGTTCTTCGCGATCAGTCTGTTTATGCTGATTAAGCGGCGCTAAGCGCAATGAATGCAGTAAAAGAAAAGGCCGCGCAAGCGGCCTTTTTTATTGGCTAACAGTGCAGGCTCAGGGATTCTACGCTTTCCACAAAGACGCTATCCATGACCCGCAATGCTTTACGACAGGCGTATACGCCCATCGCTTTATGTCTGCCAGCCGGAGGAGTGACTGCAGTGGCCTGAAACGGCGTTACGCCACGCTATTTATCCAGCCTGACAGTGCGGGCAGGGCAGCGGGCAGCTGCGACAGCAGATAGAGAATCAGCCCGATGGTGCCGCCTACCAGCGTACCGTTGATGCGGATAAACTGCAGGTCCTTGCCGATATTGAGTTCAATCTGCTGCGACATGTCGCGCGCATCCCAGCTTTTCACAGTGTCGCTGATGTGACGCGTCAGGAAGCCAGCAAACTCTGGTGCAACGCTGCGTGCAGCCTGTTCCAGATGCTGGTTCATGGAGTCACGCAGCGCCGGGTCGGCGGCCAGGGTTTCGCCAAGCCACAGGGCTGCACCGCGCACTTTCTCCTGCACCCGCGAATCCTCACTGCTGAGATCCGCTTTGAGCCAGTTGCGCATATCATTCCACAGTTCGCCGATGTAGCGATTGAACGAGGCATCCTCTTTCAGCCAGCCCTTAATCTCTTCGGCGCGCTCCGCCATTTCCGGGTCGGTCTGCAGCTTAACGATCAGTTTATCAACCGCCCGGTTGAAGCCGAGGCGCAGCTCATGGCCCTGATCCAGCGCCACATCATCCAGCAGGGAATCGACCGCGTTGGCCACCAGCTCGGCGCTGTGTTCGCCCAGCCATTCGGTCGGCAACATTTTGGCTTTGATCGGATGCTCGCGTTTCAGCCAGCGCACCAGCTGCATGGCGATAAACTCGCGGGTACTGGGCTTATGCAATAACTTCAGCAACTGGTCGATGGCCGCGTCCAGCAATGCCTGATGGCGGTTATTTTTGGTCAGGCTTTCCAGCACCATGGCGCTGGTCTGGCTGAGATCGACCTTGTCGATGGCACGATGCACCGCGCGGCGCATAAAGGTCTGAATCCGCGCGTCATCGGTGAGATCCAGGAAGCCGCGCATCACCTGCAGCAGATGGCGGCCAACGCGGTCGGCATTGCCCGGTGCATTCAGCCACTGTGCCAGCAGGTTTGAAGGATCGTGACGGCGAATCAGGTTCAGCAGGGAGTCGGTATCAAGAAACTTTTCCTGCACAAAGCGCCCGAGGTTTTCACCGATACGATCTTTGTTGCGCGGAATGATGGCGGTATGGCGCGAGATAAAAGGCACCGGCACGCGCCGGAACAGCGCCACCACGGCAAACCAGTCCGCCAGTGCGCCGACCATCGCGGCCTCCGCAATCGCTTTGACGCCGCTGACCCAGAAGCCAGGCGGCAGGAAAAGGGTGACAACAAAGGTGGCGACGGCGAGCAGCAGCAGCAGCAGCGCCAGGCGTTTCATCCGTTTCAGTTCGTAGTGTTTATCCATAACCTGATCTTAGCAGAGAGCGGGGTTCATCGGCGACGGCCACCCAGCAGGCTGCCCAGCACCCCACGGATGATCTGATTGGTGATCTGGCGGGTAGCGCTTTTCGCCATGGTCTGTACCACGCCGTCGTGTTTGCCGCCGCGCGGGCCGGTGTGACCAAACAGGATCTCTTTCAGACCACCGAGAATCCCATTGTCGACAGCCACAGCGTCGCCTTTGGCCGGGGGGGCACTCGCCTCATCGCTGGCGGCCTGGAAGCCTTTTTGCAGCTTTTCAAACGCCGATTCGCGATCGATTTCGGTGTCATATTTGCCATAGAGCGGCGAATGGTTGATCAGGCCGTTACGCTCATCACCGGTGACCGGACCCATGCGCGAGCCTGGCGCAATGACCATCGCGCGTTCTACTACCGACGGACTGCCTTTGGCATCCAGAAAGGAGATCAGCGCTTCGCCAGTGCCCAGCGCCTGAATCGCTTCCACGCTGTCAAACGCCGGGTTGGCGCGCAGCGTATCGGCGGCCGTTTTCACCGCTTTCTGATCTTTGGGCGTGAAAGCGCGCAGGGCGTGCTGAACGCGGTTGCCGAGCTGGCCCAGCACCCGATCGGGAATATCTGCCGGATTCTGGGTGACGAACCAGACGCCGACCCCTTTGGAGCGGATCAGCCGCATGACCTGTTCTATTTTCTCCAGCAGCACCGGCGGCGCGTCGGTAAACAGCAGGTGCGCCTCATCAAAGAAGAACACCAGCTTTGGCTGATCGAGATCGCCCGCTTCCGGCAGATGTTCATAAAGCTCCGACAGCAGCCACAGCAGGCTGGTGGCGTAGAGTTTCGGCATCTGGTAGAGCTTCTCAGCAGAGAGGATGTTGATGACGCCTTTGCCGTTGCTGTCGACGCGCATCCAGTCAGCGATATCCAGCATCGGCTCACCAAAGAAGTGTTCCGCCCCCTGTTGCTCCAGCGTCAGCAATCCGCGCTGAATCGCGCCGACCGAGGCGCTGTTGATATTGCCGTAGTGGGTCTGGAAGTTTTTGGCGTTGTCACCAATGTACTGGGTCATGGCGCGCAGATCTTTGAAGTCCAGCAGCAGCAGGCCCTGGTCATCGGCTATGCGGAAAATAATCTGCAGCACGCCGCTCTGGACTTCATTCAGATTCAGCAGCCGCGCCAGCAGTAATGGACCGAGATCGGAAACGGTGGCGCGTACCGGATGGCCTTTCTCGCCAAAAATATCCCACAGCACCACCGGATTGCTCTGCGGCTGCCAGTCGGTGACGCCGATTTTCGCCAGCCTCTCCTGCAGCTTTTCGCTGGACTGGCCCGCCATCGCCACGCCGGTTAAATCGCCTTTGACGTCAGCCATAAAGACCGGTACGCCGCTGGCGGAGAACGATTCGGCCAGCTTCTGCAACGTAACGGTTTTCCCGGTGCCGGTCGCACCGGTAATGAGGCCGTGGCGGTTGGCCATTTGCGGCAACAGATGAAGTTCGACGTCTGGCGTACGGGCAATCAGTAGCGGGGAAGTCATGGTTTTCCACTCTCAGTCAAAGGATTATGCCTGAAGGATAGCAAGCGGAGCATAGACAGGAGGAGAACAATTCGTCAAAAACGCGGCCGCTGCCCGCAGAGCAGCGGCCTGAAACGCGGGATTACTTCTGCACCTCTTCGAAATTGAGCAGGCTGACGCCGATGCCCTGCTGCAGGTGACTGAGATTGCGGCGCACCGCCACCTGGGTCGCGCCCTGTAAGAGTACGATAAACGGTGAATCCTGCTGGATGCGGGTTTGCAGCCCGGTATAGAGGCTACGGCGTTTAGCCGCATCGCTCTCTCCGGCGGCGGCGCGGGTCTGTGCACTCAGCGCCGGAATGGTCCAGCCGACACGCCATGCCAGGGTTTTGCCGCCACCTGGCACGTTAGAAGCAAAGGTGCTGGCATTGGTGTTAGGGTCGATGTAGTCCGCGCCCCAGTAAGTGAAGATTGCCTGGAAGTCGCGGCTGCGCATTTTGCTCCACAGCTCCGATTCCGCCACCGGCTGGATATCAAGCTGCACATCCGCTTTGGCAAAGCTCGCCTGCAGCGCCTGCGCCACGTCTATATAAGGCGGCTGGTTCACCACCGTCAGCGCGATGTGGGTGCCCGGTTTGATGCCGCCTTTCTGCAGGATTTCCTGCGCCTTTTTCAGATCGTAATGGAACGGCGTGGTGTTCAGTGCACCATCGAAGCCATCCGGCAGGAAGCTCTGATGGATGCGATACTGACCTTTCAGCAGCTGGTTCGCCAGGCTGTCATAGTCAACCAGCCAGCGTGCCGCCTGCCACAGGGCCGGATTGCCCAGCGCCGGTTGCTGCGCGTTCTGAGTATTAAAGCCAACGTAATAAACCAGGCTGGACGGGAAGGCGTCAACCCGCACATTTGCCTGTGTTTTCAGCGCGGCAATCTGGTCCGGACCAAGCTGATAGGCGACATCCACGTCACCCTGCTGGAGCAGCAGTCGGCGGCTGCCGGCATCGGCTACGCCCTTGAGCAATACCCGCCTCAGATGCGGCTTCTGCGTGCTGTAAGAGTTAGCTTCCAGCACCAGCGCCTGCAGCGGGACAAACTGTTTGATGGCATAGGCGGCGCTGCCAGCCGAGTGCGTTTTCAGCCAGGCATTGCCGTAATCGTTATTGCTGACGTGTTCCCGGGCCAGTTTACTGTCAACGATGGAGGCGACCGGCGCGGTCAGCAGGCGCAGCGCCAGATCGCTGCCGATCTCAGCGGGCCAGCGCAGTTCAAGCTGGTGGTCGTTGATCACCGTGAACTGTTGATCGATATTTTCCGGCGTCCAGCCAAACTCACCCAGGATAAAAGAGGGGGCTTTGTTGAGTTTTACCGCGCGGGTTAAGGAGAAGACCACATCCTGCGCGGTCAGCGGATGACCGCTGGCGAAACGGGCCTGTGGGTTGAGGTCAAATACCAGGCTGTGCGGCGTTTTTCCGGCCTGCCAGCGTGTGGCGGCGAGTGGCGAGAGCTGCTGTGGGTTCTGATGATTCGGTTCCAGTAGCGTCTGGTAGATATTGCGCAGGCTGCTGTTACTGACGGTTTCAAAACTTTCCGCCGGATCGAAACTGATGATGCCATCGAGTGGCACGGCGACTACCAGCGTGTCCGCTGGCGTCGCGGCGTATGCCGGGTGAACCAGTGTCAGTGCAGTCAATAAAGAGAGTGAGAGTAGCGTTTTGCGCATTGAGGGTTATCCTGAGTCGTTGATCGCTCTACTCTATCGGGCGCCGGATAATCTCAAAATGCCGGTTTGTTATGAGCTTTGCACAATTACATGCTTAGTTATTCAGGCAAGAGGACAAATTAAGGTCATGTCCGTCAGTAATTATTTCAGCGTCATTTAACAACAGGCGGAATAAAGCAGGATTTACTCAGGCGATCACACTTTGCGCACTGTCTGATTGTATGACCATCAAAGTCACTATAGTGTTAACGATGAGAATGATTCTCTTGTATGGAAGTATGATATTTTTTTATCGGTTATTCTGCGTGATGATGACAGGGCGAAAATAATATCCGTCGCTCCTGCGTTAAAACGGCTAAATACCCGATGTTTATGCGGTTTTAGACGCAATTTCCTCGCTGTAAATCTTTTACCTATCCGCAACCCTTCCGCAACACCATGATAAACTTTTACTACGACACATTTTAAATTCAATTTTTACATTCAGACATATATATATCCCTAATATTGCCAGGTTATTAACCGATATGTTCCGTTAGTCACCGAACCATAATTCTACCTGCCTTCTCTGTTCTGCCGTTGTCTGTGCTGTGTGCGTTCATCTCTGCGGGGAGTTTCCTGCCTGCACCCGGCCTTTCAGCGTCATAACACAGTAAGCGGGTATTTAGCAGATGAGAGTCGTGCGGATATGCTTTTAGAAAAACCCACCACCAGGCGTAAATTTTTGCTCGGTTCACTGCTGGCGTTGCCATTAAGTGAACTGGTCCTGAAAGGCATGACTGCGGCACAGGCTGCAGAGATGGCCGCACCGGAGTTAGCCGATTACAAACCGATCTTTTTTAGTGCCGATGAGTGGCAGTTTATTCTGGCCGCCACCGACCGCCTGATTCCGGCGGGCGGCAAAGGCAAAGCACCGGGCGCGCTGGAAACTAACGTGCCGATCTTTATCGATCAGCAGCTGCACAGCGAAGCGTTTGGCAGCGAAATCTATATGCAGGGGCCGTTCAACACGAAAGCACCCGCCACGATGGGTTATCAGATCCCGTTCCGTCCCCAGCAGATGTATCAGACCGGTATCCGGCTGATCAATCAGTGGTCGCAGAACACGCACCAGAAAGCGTTTCATGCGCTGACGCTGGAAGAGAAAGATGCGGTGCTGACCCAGGTCAACAAAAACGAGATCGACTTTGCCGCGCTGGGCGAAGCCGATCTTAAGCCTTCCCATTTCTTCAGCCAGCTGCTTTCCGATACCAAGCATGGCTACCTGGCCGACCCGATGTACGGCGGTAATAAAGGCATGAAAGCCTGGATCGCTATCGGCTTCCCCGGCGCGCGTGCCAGCTTCACCGAATGGGTGAAACAGCACAACGTTCCTTATCCGCTCGGCCCGGTCAGCATCAAAGGTGAACGCGCATAAGCGCTTCCACATCAGGTAAACAGGATTATCATGGCACAGGTTACTAAAAAAGAAGTCGACGTCGTGGTCTGCGGCCTCGGCTGGGCAGGCTCGCTGATGAGCATCGAGCTGGCACTGGCAGGTCTGGACGTGCGCGCCCTGGAGCGCGGCGGCGATCGCGATTACGACGAGTTCGCCTACCCGAAACCGGCGGATGAATACGCCTATGCGGTGCGCAACAAAGTGTTTGCGACACCCGCCGAAGTGGCGGTCACCGTGCGCTACAACAGCAGCCAGACGGCATTGCCAACCCGTAAATGGGGCGCGTTTGCACCGGGCACCGGCGTAGGCGGTTCCGGTCTGCACTGGACGGCGGTACTGATCCGTCCGACGCCGACCGACATCAAACTTAAAACCTACGTTGACGAGGCTTACAAGCCCGGCATTCTGCAGGATGATATGCGGGTGATGGACTTCCCGTTCAGCTGGGAAGAGATCGAGCCCTATTACTATAAATTCGAACTGATTTGCGGCCAGTCGGGCAACACCGGCAACCTGCGCGGCAAAATCCTGGAAGGCGGCGACCCGTTTGAAGGCCCGCGCTCTGAACCTTACCCACTGCCCGCGCTGGATGACACGCTGAACAACGTGATGTTCAAAGAGGTAGCGACGAAACTCGGTTACCACCCGTTCCCGAATCCGTCAGCCTGTGTGTCACGTGCGTGGAAAAACCCGTACGGCAACCAGATCGCCCCGTGTAACTACTGCGGCTACTGCAGCAAATATCCGTGTCTGAACTACTCCAAAGCGTCGCCGCAGACGGCGGTGATGGATTCGCTGAAGCGTATGCCGAACTTCTCCTATGAAGTGAATGCGGAAGTGATTAAGGTCGTGCTGAACGATGATAAGAAAACCGCCAAAGGCGTGATCTACATCGATGCGCAGGGCAACGAGTGCTTCCAGCCCGCGAAAATCGTGGTGCTGAGCAGCTTCCAGCTCTACAACGTGCGTCTGATGCTGCTTTCCGGCATCGGCAAACCTTACAACCCGATTACCGAAGAGGGCGTGGTAGGCCGTAACTACGCGTTCCTGTCGAACGGCGGCGCAACGCTGTTCTTCAAAGATAAAAACTTCAATCCGTATGCGACGGCGGGCGCGACCGGCCAGATGTTTAACGATATCTCGCCAGGCAACTTCGACGGCCCTTCACTTGGCTTCCTGGGCGGTGCGAAGATCCACAGCTCACAGGCGACCGGCACGCCAATCAGCACCGCGCTGCCAAAAGGCACCCCGACCTGGGGCATGGGCTACAAGGAAGGTCTGGAAGAGTGGTACGGTCATTCGATGAAGATCAGCATCACCACCACCTGCCAGTCTTACCGCGACATCTATCTGGATCTCGATCCGAACTACAACGATCACCGTGGCCTGCCACTGCTGCGCATGACGTTTAACTGGAAAGAGAATGAGCTGAAGCTGCAGCAGCATCTGAAAGGCATCGTCGGCAACATCGCCAAAGAGCTGAACCCGGACAGCATGAGCATGAGCTTCCTGCCAATGGGCGCGGATTTCGATATCACCAAATATGTCTCTACGCACAACGTGGGCGGCGCGGTGATGGGCGATAACCCGAAAACCTCGGCGCTGAACAAGTATCTGCAGAGCTGGGATGTGCATAACGTCTTTGTGCCCGGCGGCAACGCCTTCCCGCAGAACTTCCAGGCGAACCCGACCGATACCATCGGTGCGATTACCCTGATGGCGGCGCAGGCGATCAAAGATCACTACCTGAAAAATCCCGGTCCACTGGTACAGGCATAAGCGCATGAATAAGCTGAAACTGAAGTCTTTTATTTTTGCCAACGCGGTGCTGCTGGCCAGCGGATTTGCGCTGCCGGTTCACGCCGAAGATGAAGCGCAACTGATTAAGCAGGGCGAGTATCTCTCCCGCCTGGGCGACTGTATGGCGTGCCACTCGCTGCCCGGCAAACCGGCCTATTCGGGTGGACTGGCGATTGAGTCGAACCTCGGCACTATTTTCTCCACCAACATCACGCCGGATAAGCAGCATGGCATCGGTAACTACAGCGAGCAGCAGTTCTCTGACGCGGTGCGCAAGGGCGTCTTACCGGATGGCTCGCATCTCTATCCGGCCATGCCGTATCCTGACTACGCCAAAATCAGCGATGCCGATATGCACGCGCTCTACGTCTACTTTATGAAAGGCGTGCAGCCGAGTGCGGAACAGCCACCGGAAACCGATCTGAGCTTCCCGTTCAGCCAGCGCTGGGGCATGCGGTTCTGGAACTGGGCGTTCACGTCCGATAAGCCGTTCCAGCCGATTGGTGGTGCGTCAGCCGAGGTTAACCGCGGTGCCTATATCGTGGAGAGTCTGGGTCACTGCGGCAGCTGTCATACGCCGCGCGGTCTGGGCATGAACGAGAAAGCGCTGGATAGCGGTGATGATAAATTCCTGGCGGGCGGCAGCCTGAACAACTGGGATGTGCCGTCACTGCGTGGCCTGCCACACTGGAGCGAGCAGGAAGTCATCGACTACCTCCAGACCGGCCGTAACGATAAAGCGGCAGTAGGCGGCGAGATGACCTCGGTGGTCGAGCACAGCAGCTCACACATGACCGATGCCGATCTCAAAGCTATCGCGGCCTACCTGAAATTCCTGGGCGGCAATCCGCCATTGCAGGCGTTCAGCGTGCAGGCGCAGCAGGCAACGGAAGCGAAACTCACCGCCGCGAAGAACCTCAGCGAAGGCGAGCGTCTCTATCTGGATAACTGCGGGGCCTGTCACTTCGTGACCGGCAAAGGCGCACCCGGGATCTTCCCGGAGCTGGATGGCGCAACCATCGTGAATGCTAAGGATCCAACCGGCTTGATCCACACCATTCTGGCCGGTGCGCAGCAGCCTTCGACCGCGAAAGCGCCGTCTAAACTGGCGATGCCAGGCTTTGCCCAGCGGCTGAATGATGATGAAGTCGCGCAGCTGGCAACCTTTATTCGTCAGGGCTGGAGCAACACCGCGCCTGCGGTGAGCAAAGATCAGGTTGCTGAAGTGCGTAAAACGCTGAAGTAATCGCGCTTTCCCCTCTGCCTGTCCGGGGAGGGGAAAACCCGCATTAATGGAAGGTGCGTACCACTTCCAGCACGCCGTTAATGATGAACTGCACGCCCATACAGACCAGTAAAAATCCCATCAGGCGCGATATCGCCTCAATACCGCTTTTACCCACCAGCTTCATGATGGCACCCGAACTGCGCAGCGAGATCCACAGAATCAGGCTCACCAGCAGGAAGGTCAGCACCGGTGCCACGCTGATTACCCAGGCGGGAAAATCGACGCCACTTCTCACCGTTGAGGCAGAAGAGATGATCATCGCAATGGTTCCCGGCCCGGCCGTACTTGGCATCGCCAGCGGCACAAAGGCGATATTCACCGGCTCTTTAGCCCCATCCAGCTCATCCAGTTTCTGCTTAGCTTCAACTGAATGCCCGGCAGGTTTAGCCGGGAACAGCATCCGGAAGCCGATAAAGGCGACAATCAGACCGCCCGCCATGCGCAGACCCGGTATAGAGATACCGAAGGTATTCAGCACCGCACTGCCCGCGTACCATGCCACCATCATGATGGCGAAGACATAGATGGAAGCCTGGCGCGCCTGGCGGTTGCGCTCCTCGAAATTCATGTCACCCGCCAGCCCTAAAAACAGCGCCACGGTGGTGAGCGGATTGGCGAGCGGCAGGATCACCACCAGCCCCAGGCTGACCGCTTTAATCAGTTCCAGCATAGCCGATCTCCCTGATTAGTGTTTCGGGCGCTCCAGCGCCTCTAACAGCTCCGGGAAGAAGTCCTGCAGGATTTCCGGCGTCATCAGTTCGGGGTACTGCATCAGATGCTCGCGGATACGTTCGTTGACGTCCGGTAGCAGACGCTGGGCCGCGGCGCTGGCGGTGATTTTGTGCTTCTTCATGGCGCGCAGCAGATCGCCTGGCAGCGCGTCTTCGTCATCGCCGTCATCGACCATCTCCAGCGCATCCAGCTCGTCGAACATCTCCATCAGCGCTTCGGTCTGCGGTGTGCGCGACTCATATTCACGCGGATGTTCATCTTCCAGGAAACGCAGCATGGCGCGCATCGGCGTGCCGTCTGGCGTGGAAGGCGGCTCAGCGGCGAACCAGCTCAGCAGCTGGTGCATGGTGACCTGATGGACGCGATAGCCGCTGTCGACCAGCTCATCGGCCAGCAGCTCGGCGGTTTCGTTTTCAATCAGGCAGATGTGGGTGCGATTAGGTTCGTACTGCTCCAGCCACTGGTAGATCTCTTCAATCACGCCATCGTCATACTCGAATTTTTTGCTGAGATAGCTGCCGTCCTGTTCATGAACGCAGGCCTGAATCTGATCGGGGTCGAAGTAAAGTGCGATGTTGATGCCTTTCATGCGTGCTGTCCTGTAGAAACCAAAACAACACTATAGCGCTCAACCCCAGGTTAAGGGAATGTCAGGCATCACAGCAAAGCGGGGTTTAACGCTCCCCTCAGAGCAGAGAGGGGAGAGAAGAGGAACGGGATCAGGAGATAAAGTTTTTGCCCTGCTTCAGGACCACGTCACAGGCTTTGGTTTTCAGCTTCTCGCCCATCGGCGAGTTGCTCAGGCTTTGCAGATTCAACTGCTGGCCGTTCCCGGTGTTCAGCAGTCCTGCCACGCCCTGGGTGTAGTCGGTTTTCTGTTCCTGCGCGGTGGTGGTATTCAGACCGAGCTTGCTCAGCACCTGATCTTTAACCGACTGCACGTTGTTTTTCACCACGTTATGTTCGACGCAGTACTGCATCACACCGGCCGCGTTGGTCATGCTGTTGGCGCTGACCGCTTTGTCGCCGCCGCCCAGCATGCTGGTAATAGCAGACAGTGACATGCCGCCATTCTGCTGGGTGGTGCTGCCGTTATTCTGCTGGCTGAGCTGCGATGCTGCACTGCTCAGCTGATCCTGCCAGCTTGCCGCTGATGCACTGCCTGCCACCAGAAGTGCCGCCAGTCCCCATCCCCATGCACTGCGTTGTGCCTGTTTCATCTTAACCTCAGTATCTGCGTATTCAGTTTTGCTAAGAGAGTCTGACGACCAGAAAGTTCCTGAACTTCCTTCATAAATAACGCTTTGGGAATCTTCTGTAATAGAGGCAATAAAATATCCGGATGAGCACGGGTGTTATTATTTCGTGAGATGACTTCCCCTGGTGCGTTAATTAGCGCTTCTGCTGAAACATTCTTTAATATTCTCACGGTGTTTATCAGGAATCGTCCTGGTTTAAATTAAAGTTACCGCTTTGCTTATAAACGCATTTTTAAGTAATTACGTCTGGGTGGTTAATATTTACCTGTGAAATGACTTATTTTTAAAGTATTGATTATTAACTAATTTTTCTTTTTGTCGCAGCGGTAAAATAAGCCATGTCGCTGTTTTTTAATGCAGTTTTATGTGCGGTAATTAAATTGAGTTGCTGATATTTTTTATTATCCCGGCTTGCGAAATCAGCGAGAGTGTTCATGCTTAATCACTGTGTCAGGCAGTTGTGGCAGATATTTAATTTAACGGGAGTGATATTATGGCTGGACAGCCAGAGCACAATAATAATGCAGAGGTCACGCTTAAACTCGCTGAAGAGCAAATAGCCCTGACGAAGCAAAAGATTGTGGATGGACATGTCCGCGTTACCCGTTCCACAACTGAACATGACGAGGTCATCAGTACACTGCTTACCCAGGAGAAGGTTGAGGTTGAGCATGTAGCGAAAGCGCAGCCCGTTGAAACGATGCCCGAAATCAGGGAAGAGAATGGTGTACTGATTGTCCCGGTAGTAGAGGAAGAAATCCAAATCGTCAGAAAGCTGGTGCTTAAAGAGGAAATCCACATCCGAAAAGTGCAGGAGAATGTTCCTTTTCAGGAGGTGGTGACCCGACGTGAGCAGCAGGTGAACGTTGAGAGAGATGACGATCAAATCAGCTAACAGAGAGGAACCTATCATGGCACAGGAAAAAATCGTAACACTGTTCGATTCTGCAATTCAGGCAGAGGCCGCGAAAAGAAATCTCGTGAAAGCAGGCTTTTCTGATCGGGACATCAGTCTTATCAGTGGAGAACGTTTGCAGCAGGAAGGGCAGTCTGTCCGCCATCCGAGCCTGTGGCAGCGTCTGTTTGGGCACGACGTCGATAAAGATGAGGCGGATGTGTATACCCGAGCAATGGACAAGGGCGGCGTCGTGCTGACCATCCGTACTGAGGAGGAGAAGCTGGCCCGCGCCATGACGATTCTCCATTCTCATGACTCGGTAGATGTGCCGTCACGTATGCAAAGCTCAGTCGGGAACGGCACCACCGCACCGGGCATTAACCCGACCGCAGGCAAGCAGTTTGCCGGTGAGACCAACGACCGCCCGGCTGAGCCGCTACGCACCTCGCTGACCGGTGATGAGAGCGAAGCTGACATTCTGCGTCTGGCCGAAGAGCAGGTGGAAGTGGGTAAACGTCTGGTGAGCGAAGGCTCCACCCGCGTACGACGCTATACCGTGACCGATACCGTCTCTGAAGATATCTCGCTGCATGAGCAGCATGCTGACATCTTCCGCCGCTCGGTGAATGAACCCGCGCTGGCCGGTGAAGTGGACTGGTCCGAGAAAACCGTCGAAGTCGCTGAGACGCATGAGCAGCCGGTAATCAACAAAACGACCCACGTGAAAGAAGAAGTGGTGGTGCGTACCGACGGCAGCGATCGTACCGAGACGATTAACGACACGGTGCGTCGTCAGGAAGTGGAGATCGACCATGCACGCGGTGGTCTGGAGAGCGAGCTTCCGGGTACGACAGCAGGGGTAAAACCTGCTGCAGCGGGTGCAGCGACACAGTCACCCGGCGCGCACAACCATGACCACAAAGAGAGCCTGACTGAGAAAGTGAAGGATAAAGCTGGCGAAGTGAAGGATAAGGTCGAAAACAAGCTGCATCATGACCATACGCATTGAGGCGCTCATCCTGACAACGACAGGCGCTGATGGGTATCGCTGATACCCGATGTGAAGATGCAAGGAAGAGCCAACCGCGAGGTTGGCTCTTTTGCGTTTTGGGGGGAACAGGATGGTGTTTAGGGAGGAGTCGACAAGCAACAGATTGGCAATGTAATGCTGCTCAAAAATAGAGATAACTATTATTGAGGCAATGCCAGAAATGGCGACAAAGCTCTGGCGCGACCTGGAAATTAATGGCCAGCGTTATCTGGTGCAGTGCAGTATTACAACTACGAAGGCCAACAGGTGCTTTATCTTTTAACCTCTTCCCAGCTCAGCCCAAACCGTGCCAGATACTTACGCAGGCGATCGGCATCGTTGGGCTGTTTTTTCCCCTGGCGGGAGACGGCAAACAGGCGTCGCCCCGCTTCGGAAAGCGAATCTGCCGTGCGGCAGACGCTTAACACCGTCTGTAGCTGGCACTCATCAAACAGATCGTACTGCGCTAAAGGGGGATCTGGCTGGGCAGCCAGCACAACCGGAGAGCACCAGTTGGTGCGCAGCCGGGCAATCTCTTCTTCTACCAGTTCCAGAGAAATCCTTCCCTGTTCCGCCAGGGTCGCCATACGTGTGACGGAAGCGCTTAGTTCGCGGAAATTGCCTCGCCAGCTGGCTTCTGCCGAGCAGGCGAAACGCAGAAAGTGACTTCTCGCTTCTTTATCAAATCGCACCTGCGTTTGCTGTTCACGTGTGTAACGCGCCAGCTCAAAATCCAGATTGGGTTCAATATCTTCGCGGCGTTCGGCCAGTCCCGGCAGTTGAAACGTCCACATGTTGATGCGGGCAAACAGATCTTCGCGAAAGCGGCCTTCGGCAATCCACTGTTGCATGTCCCGGTGCGTGCCGGCGACCAGCTGGAAATCGCTGCTGACTTCTTTATCTGAGCCATAAGGGAAAAAGCGTTTCTCTTCGATGGCACGCAGTAACATCGCTTGCTCATCCAGCCCCAGTTCGGCGATCTCGTCCAGAAACAGCATGCCGCCATCGGCTTCCCGCAGCAGGCCGCCACGTGCCTGCTGTGCACCTGTAAAAGCTCCTTTGACATGGCCGAACAGCGTGGACATCGCATTGTCACCGCGCAGAGTAGCGCAGTTAACCGCCACGAATTTACCCGCTAGCCGGTGGCGGGCATGACGCAGTTGATAGATGCGCTCCGCAAGGAAAGATTTGCCCGCGCCGGTTGGGCCGGTCAGCAGCATCGGAGAGTCGGAGCGGAGCGCCACACGTTCAATCTGCTCGATCAGTCTGTTAAACGTAGGGTTTCGCGTCTCAATGCCAGATTTTAAAAAGGAGGTGGAGTGCTGCTGTTCGCGCTGAAAACGGCTGGTCAGTGTGGCGTATCGGTTAAGATCGAGATCGATTATGGAGTAGTGGCCGAGTGCAGTAGGCGTCTCAGATCCCTTACTGGCTGGTGAGGTCTGCAAAAGACGTGCGGGCAGATAGCGGGCTTCAGTCAGTAAAAACCAGCAGATTTGTGCCACGTGTGTACCGGTAGTGATATGCACCAGGTACTCTTCGGCGTCGGTATTAAAAGGATAGCGGCTGACAAAATCGAGGAAGCTGCCGTAAACCTCTTCAAAATCCCAGGGATCGGCCAGCTTAACGCTGTGCAGCACAACTTCAGTGGCGGGGGATGCCTGAATGATATCTTCAGCCACTCGCTGTGCCATGTTGATATCGCGTGGCTGATAGAGCAGTTCCAGCCGATCGATCCTGAGATCTTCCTGCTGGCAAAGCGCGACGGTTGGCCGCCATTTACTCCAGCGATTTTCCCGCTTGCCACGCCTGTCCAGCACAGTACCCAGCACACCTATCACCACGTTAGCTTTCATTTTTATCCCATAAGATAAATAACTTATCCGATAAGATAAGTTCCATTATGAGTTGTGGCAATGCTGTGCGGTGCCCTGATTGTAAATAACTTTAATAATCAAGGTGATAAATTTTATTGTGCAGGGTGAGCTTTTTGGCACGGCATTCGCAATACCTAAGCCACAGCAACTAGGAGAACAAAATGAAAAATAGCTATCAGACCCTCCAGCAGGAAAAGGGCGTGCCGATAAAAATGTGGACTAACGGCGTGCCGGTTGAGCCAGAAGCGCGCGATCAACTGCTGAACACGGCAAAAATGCCGTTTATCTTTCGCCATCTGGCGGTGATGCCAGACGTGCATCTGGGCAAAGGATCCACCATCGGCAGCGTGATCCCGACTAAAGGCGCCATTATCCCGGCGGCGGTCGGCGTGGATATTGGCTGTGGCATGATTGCGGTGCGCACCTCGCTGATGGCCAGCGATCTGCCGGACAATCTGTCGGGCGTCCGCAGTGCCATTGAGCAGGCGGTGCCGCATGGCCGTACGAATACCCGCTCCCGTCGCGATAAGGGTGCCTGGCAGACTCCGCCGCAGGAGGTGGATCGCCACTGGGCTGAACTGGCGCCGCGCTTTAATACGCTGACGCAGAAGCATCCCGCGCTGTTCAAAACCAACAACTATCAGCATCTGGGAACACTGGGGACGGGCAATCACTTTATTGAAGTTTGCCTGGATGAATGCCAGCAGGTCTGGGTGATGCTGCACAGTGGATCGCGCGGCGTAGGAAACGCCATCGGTAATCTGTTTATCGCGCTGGCGCAGAAAGATATGCAGCGTCATATCGCCAATCTGCCGGATCGTAACCTCGCTTATTTTAGGGAGGGCAGCAGGCATTTTAACGACTATGTGGAAGCGGTGAGCTGGGCGCAGGATTTCGCCCGCCATAATCGCGAAGCCATGATGGAGCGTGTGCTGGCGGCGATGTCCCGTGTCATCAGTAAGCCTTTTAGTACGCACCTGGAAGCAGTGAACTGCCATCACAACTATGTGGAGCGGGAAATGCACTTTGGCGAGTCGGTGTTGGTGACGCGCAAAGGCGCGGTATCAGCGCAAAAAGGGCAGATGGGTATTATTCCCGGCTCAATGGGTGCGAAAAGTTTTATCGTGCGCGGCCTGGGTAACGAAGAGAGCTTCTGCTCATGTAGTCACGGCGCGGGGCGAACCATGAGCCGCACGGCGGCGAAAGCCCGGTTTACCGTGGAAGATCAGCGACGTGCTACGGCGCACGTAGAATGCCGAAAAGATAAAGAGGTTATCGACGAAATCCCGATGGCTTATAAGAATATTGATGCCGTAATGGCTGCCCAGTCTTCTCTGGTGGAAGTGGTGCATACGCTGTCACAGGTTGTTTGCGTAAAAGGATAAAAAAATGAGAACAGGATTGCATGGCGTGGATAGCGTAATGCGCGGGCGCGTGTGTAGCGTGTTGCGCCAGATAGAAGAAGAGCATTCAGTCAAAGTGCTGTATGCCTGCGAGTCGGGCAGTCGTGGCTGGGGCTTTGCCTCACCAGACAGCGATTATGATGTGCGTTTTCTTTATGTGCATAAACCGGAGTGGTATCTGCGTATTGAGCCACCGCGCGACGTTATCGAGCTACCGATCGACGATACGCTGGATGTCTGCGGCTGGGAGTGGCGAAAAGCGCTGGGTCTGTTAAAGCGAGCCAACCCTACCTTGATCGAGTGGCTGGATTCGCCTGTCATCTATCAGCAGGAGGAGGCTATCGTCGCTGATTTGCGGGAAAGGATACCGGACTGGTTTTCGCCATTGCGGGCGCGCTGGCACTATCTATCTATGGCTAAAAAGAACTTTCGGGGATATCTTCAGGGCGACAGCGTGCGGCTGAAAAAGTACTTCTACGTTTTGCGCCCACTGCTGGCGGTGCAGTGGATAGAGGCCGGAAAAGGTGTGCCGCCAATGCGTTTCGACGATTTGCTGGCAGGGACGGTAACGGATCCCTCTCTATTGGCCGAAATCGAAGAGTTGCTGGCACGCAAGCAGCGCGCAGGCGAAGCGGAATATGGTGAGCGGATGGATCGCATCCATGCTTTCATCCGCCAGTGCCTGGATGAAGGGCGCGTCAGTGAAACGCTGCCGGATAGCGAGCGGCGCGACAGCCGCGATCTGGATGCGTTGCTGATGAAAACCGTACTGAGCATGGCGTGACTGAAAAATAAAGGAATATAAAATGAAAGAGTGGATCGCCAATATCTTCCGTCAACCTGACGAACAGCGTTTTCCCATCGTATGGCCACCAGAGCAGTGCGCTATTTATGACTGGCTGGCCAAGTGGCCGGAAGCAACCGGCGTGCTGCCTCAAGCTGCTATGACGCTGCCTGACGAACCTGTGGCACAGGATGGCGAAGACCTACTCCGCTGGGCGCCTGGTGCGTTAGACGGGGTCTTCAGTCATCATGTGGCGAACGACAGTCACCAGGAAAAAGCGGCTCAGGTGACGCAGGCGATCATCCGCGTACTGCGGCGGAGCAGCAGTAAAAATATGCAGGCGTTTTATCAACTGGCAAAGCAGGATACGCCTCTTGGTTTTATCGACGATCTGCTGAGGATGATGGGCGCTTCTCAGGCTATTGATGCCCGCCGCCTGCGGGCGCTGGTGCTATTTCTGGCAACGCAGGCACCTGACCGTCAGGTGGTGAAATTAGCGATGGCGCTAATGGCGTTTTTCCCGTATCAGCAAAGCGTGAATATTCTTCAGACGTTAGGCAGTCATGATGAATTCACCCTTTATGCCGTAGTAGCGATGCGGGCTATCCTGCCGCCGGAGGAGTTCGCGCTGGCGTGGCTGGCGCTGGCGAAGCGCACTGCTGGCTGGGGACGTATCCATTTGATCGAGCGGTTGCCAGAAACGCCGGATCATGCCCTTCGTCAGTGGCTATTAAGGGAGGGGTATAAGAATGAAGTGATGGTGGAATATACCGCCTGGCACTGTGCCGAGTATGGCCTGCTGCACGATGCGCTTGCAGGCGAGGTCGATGCGCAATTACTTCAGGGCGCCGCTGAAATCCTGCGCGGCATGATCAGCGGAGAGCCCGGCCCCGGTATCGGTGAATATACCTATGCCGTGCAGGCGTGCGAGCGTTACCTCGCGCATATCCTGCCAGGCTCAGCAGGCGACCTGCTGCATTATAAGGTTGCAGGCGAAATCGGCAGGCTGATGGGTGAAGAAACGTTTGCCAGCGAGGCGGAGAGGGAGCATCTGAGGGGGCTATGCGAGCAGATCCGTGCTTTACCCGAGTGGCCCGCGCTGATTGAGGCCGGGTTGCATGATGATGACAGCATGATTTTTCATACGGCACTTCAGCTTTGCAGAGAGCAGGAAGGCGATCCGTGGCCAGCAATTTATCAGCGGCACCGTGAAAAACCGGAAAGCGTCCTCTGGTATCAGTTGATGCAAACCGATAATCCGGATCATATCGCGCAGGTTATCGCGCTGGCAGAAAGCGAACTGGATCTGACTGCCATCAGTTGCGGACCGCAAAAATCCCAGGGGAGAGGGCCGCTATATCAGCAGCATTCGGCGCTCAGTTTTGTCCTGCAGGATTTAAGCCGTTTTCCCGGACAGGGCTGGATACTGATCCGGACAGGCTTAAAAAGCCCGATGACGTTTAGCCGTAATAAAGCACTGAATGCGCTGGAAGCCTGGCCGCAAGCCTCACTGCCAGCAGAAGCTGTTGCAATACTGGCAGAGGCTAAGAGCAGGGAGCCGGAAAAGGAGCTTCAGGATAGGCTGGCACAGTTACTGGAGCAACTGGTGGATAAGCATAAACGTCTGATTTGCCGCTTATGAAAATTGTCTGAAGTGGGGCCAGCGCTTGCCGATGCAGGCGGCTGGCTCGCCTCTGCAATTGCTGGAAAAGGCGCTGCTCAGAGCGGTAAAAACGGATAACGGCGTCATATCTTCCTGGATATAATCAGAAACTATCCGCGCAGTCCGGGATGTTTAAATGCATCAGATTTTTTCGTTTATTATTTCACTGCTTTCGTTAGCGTTTTTCATTTTGCTCATCTGGTCTTTCTTCAGGCCTTTGCCCCTTAAAAAAGGGCTCCCACCTTCTCCAGGCGAGATGAAAAAGATATCGGCTAACACTCCGATATTGAAAAAATTGGGCATGAACACGGAAGATTATTACTATGACAGCGACTTCCTGTATCAGCAGCGTGAAGGCGAAACGCTTTGCAAAGTGCCGCTGGAAAATATTATCAGGATAAAAGTCACCGGAACCAAAGTCAGTAATCGTAGAGTATGGCTGGTGCGTTACGTCACCGGGTCTTATCGCACCGAAAGGGAGTTCAGAGTCCTGAACAACTACAGCCTTTTTAATCGGGATTTTGCCGGTTTTCTTGCCGCCGTGAAAGAGGCCAATCCAGCGGCCGAGGTACAGAAAATGACCCTGGGGCGATTGTAAAACGACAGGGAGGTATGGCACTCCTGCGCCTGTTTTGACCCGTGGTGAGAGTGATATCAGCACTGATATCAGAATTAAAACTTGAGGGATTAAAGTGAACTGTAAACCGATGCTTTTCGTGCTGGCGGCGCTCTCCCTGTCGGCTCAGGCCGCTCAGAGCGGAAAAACGCTTGAGCACAAAGACTGGGAAGTTGTCTGTGATAACACTCGGACTTGCCGCATTGCCGGTTATGCCAAAGAAGAGGATCCCTCCGGCTCTATCCTGCTCACCCGTGCTGCTGGACCGGGAACGGAGACAGTGGGAGAAGTGACGCTGGGCGACACCGAAGATGACAGCGAACCGGCGGAAAATCTGACGCTGTGGATCAATGGTAAATCCGCTGGCGATCTGGTGGCGGCTGATGACAACTGGCGAATGTCAGCCAGTCAGACCGCTGCAGTAATCAGCGCCGTGAAAGGCAGCGGTAAAGTTGAATTTAAAGGCGGCACCAAGCCATTCCAGCTTTCCGGCGAAGGCGCTTATGCCGTGCTGCTGAAAGCGGACGACGTGCAGGGCCGTATCGGCACGCCGGGTGCGCTCACCAAAAAGGGCAATAAGCCGGAAAGCAGCGTAGCTAAGGCTGTGCCGGCACCGGTTATTCAGGCGGCTAAAACTCTCGGCGGCGAACCGCGTTTGCTGACCGCTACAGAAAACGACGCACTGAAAACCCGACTGCTTGCAACGGTCAATCATAATGATGATGACACGTGCGACAGCCTGTATTCACCTGCAGAAAACAGCGATCCGGAAACCGACGGACTCACGCTTACGCCACTGGATGACACACACGCTTTGCTTTCGGCGCTCTGCTGGCGTGCCGCTTATAACGAAGGATATGGCTACTGGGTCATTGATAATCAGCTGAAAGGCAAGCCTGAACTGGTGACCATTTCCGGCTCCGATTACGACAAGGGCGAGATTACCAGCGTGCAGAAAGGCCGGGGTATCGGTGACTGCATGAGCCAGGAAAGCTGGGTATGGGACGGCCAGGCCTTCCGCAAAAGCTATGAGGGCGGAACCGGCATGTGCCGGTATATCCATGCAGGCGGCACGTGGGATCTTCCGACGCTGGTGACTGATGTGAAGGCTGTATCGGGTTAGCGCTTTTGTTATGCCAGTAAAGTTGATGGCTGACGTGAATGCTTTACGGCGGGCGAGGGGGAGCAGGCAGCTTCAACAAGGAGGTTATGCTGTGTCCCGGAGAACCCAAAAGACGGTTTTTTCAGCAGTTGCACCTCTGCCTGCGGATAAGGGTTGCGGAAACAGGGGGTAACGGTATAATCCTCAACGTTTTCCGCATACCCTTCAGTGCCGAAGTGGCGAAATCGGTAGACGCAGTTGATTCAAAATCAACCGCCGCGAGGCGTGCCGGTTCGATTCCGGCCTTCGGCACCAGGTATACGAATTAAAGTCGCTCAAGGGCGGCTTTTTTTGTGCCTGTCGCTCTGGAATTGAGGGTTTCGCATCAGATTCAATCTTTACCCTGAACCTCTATTCGCAACCTTCACCAATAAAATAATTCTGCCCATACAATCTGCTTATATCTTAGGTTGGTAAAACGTATTAACTAAAAGTAATGATGAAGCATAATAGTCTTACTGGATTCTGCTGATTTGGGTTATGAGAGGACAATTGATGGATTGGATAAATATAACTGTTACGTCAGATGGCCTTTTAAATCAATCAAGGACTATGAAGGCTTTCAGGATACCTTCAATTAAAACCCATATGTGTCATTATGCTGCGTTAAAAACATGTTTCCCTACCAAGCTTTCAAGCTAAATATGACATAAAAATTTGGCTAGTCAACACCTAATCTCGTTTAAAAAAATATAAAATACAACATGTTAGCTGATTGGTAGCATAATTCTCTCTACCAGAAATGGTAGGTACAATCCCTTTAAACAGCAGATGGAATCTGAATGTTATGAGGTTAAAGTTTTCAGGCTTTGACCGGAGGCCAGATCTGAACATCTATGTCCTGAAGTCAACCAGATTGCTTTAGAGTCTGCTCTCGCAAAGCATGGTTGGAGCATTATTAAACTAATAAATTTGCTCAATGTTCAGTAGAGTTAATATTTACGTTTATATAGAATGGTTACAAATCCACATCAGAGACCGTGCGGTTATGAGCGCAATCACATTACAAAAGGCTTTGGGTGTACTTGCGAAGTCATCTTCGTTTTCAGTCACCACTGTAACACATCGTCAGAAAGATGAACTCGATCAGTTAAAAGAACAACTCTTTGTAAAACAAGATATTGAGACTGATTTGCAACGTTATCTCGATGTTGCTAAACCCGGTGAAATCATTTTTCTGTGTGGGAGCAGCGGAGATGGAAAGTCAGAAATTTTAGCCCGTTGTCAGTCAAATCCTCGTTATCAGCGGCAATTTAATTTCCACATGGATGCCACACACAGTTTTGCTCCTAGGCAATCAGCTATTGATGCCCTGAATAATCTATTTACTAATCATCATCAGCAATCATCCCCTCTTCTCATTGGTATCAACACCGGCATGATTGCAAATTTTGCCAGAGAAGGTGCTGAATGCCACCAAGCGATTCGATCTGCAATTGACTCTTTTTTATCCGCTCAGCAGAGTGCAAGCCGTCCTTATCAGAATGGGAATTGCATTTTTTTTGATTTTGAACATTATCCTAAATTCCATTTTGAAGAAAATAAACAATACTCATCATTTATCAAAAAATTATTAGATAATTTAACTGGCGATAATGATGATAACTTATTCCAGTTTATTTTTCGGAGAGATGAGGCTATCAATCCCGATCTGAAAGAAGTCGCGAACTTTAAATTGCTTTGTTTGCCGGGTGTGCAGAATGTTTTGATTACGCAACTTTTTAAAGCTCGATTAATAAAAGATCAATTTGTAACCACCAGAACATTGCTAGATTTCCTGCATCATCTTCTTATGGGGCCGGGATACTTATTTGATAACTTATTTACTGGTTCAGAAAATGATTTGATCAAAAAAGTCTCAGATTTCGATCCCGCCAGATTGCATACCTATGAACTTGATCAGTTTATTTTGCGCTATGAGCTTGGACTGATTGACAACGATCTCGATGATTTTTTAATTGCTCTTGAGACATTGCATATTAAGTTTGATCGCCAATGTGTTAGGTCTGGTGATGCGACCTCATTAGTTCGCCTTTTTTGGCTTCTTCAAGACGAATCTCTGGGGAATAATTACCATAAGAATTTTTCTGCATTCTTTAATGAATCGTTGTTTGAGCGTTACTCAAAAATTTGGCGTCTTCATAGAAATTATACTGGAGACCCGGAACAAAAAAAATTATTGAATCGTTTCTATAATTTTGAGCTTATTGCGGGTATACAGCGCTATGCTAACCGTAGAGCACCGGAATTAAGCATGCAGAAAGAAGAGTTTTTCTTGGGTGAGTTCGGTGGAGTAAAATTAACTGCGCCCGTAGAAATTAAGCCTGACTGGGACGCGATTCGTAATAAAAATACTGCCCATCCAACGGGTTTTGATATCTATCTAAAGGTCGGACAAAATGCACTTCCTTCTTTTCATATTGGCCTTAATCTCTTTGAGCTCTTGAACAAACTCAATAATGGATATCGCCCAAATAAATACGATAAAAATGCTATTGTTCTATTGGATGAACTTGTTGAATTAATTGCTGAACAGGCTAAGTCTAGTAGAGACATCAAATTCTATGATGGTAGCTCCAGGGTTTATCGTGCAAAAGCGGATGAAGATATGATCACTATTAGCGGTATGGAGGGTTGACAACATGTATCCTATCGCAACTGATTTAAAAGTTGGTAATAATCAACTGGATAGTTACCTGCCGATACGCAATAAAAATAACGATATTGACTGGCAATTTGTTACCGGCCTGGTACTTAGCTACGCCTTGAAACGTAAAATTGAATCCTACGATCCTGACCAATTCCGTGAGGATTGTAAGGCACATATGCATGAGTTGCTTGATGAGCCAGCTTTCTGGTCAGTTTTGGAACGGATGTATTTTGCCAGCCAGGATATTTTCAGTGTTTCCCCACTTTTTTTGCTTTTTCATGCTCAATTTGTGGGCGAAAAAATAATCAATGGGTCTACGGCAGATAAGCGTCTGGGCACATTGTTTTCTAATTTGATGGGGGATTTCAGCCTTGGTTATCCCATACAGGACAGACTGAACTTCATTGAGCAGCAAATGATGAATAAGCTCAATGAAAAAATAAGATTGCTGGGGAAAGGCCCGTTTCCCGAAGAGCAATCCTATCTCCCCTATATAGCAGTATGTTTTCAGTCTGACTTGGAGTTTTTGGCCGAACACCCACAATATCTCTTGCAAGAACTGACTAATACTCTGCGACTGTACGCTTTTAGCTGGTGTGCTCAACTGGCTCTCAATCTGGATAACTGGCGAGATGGTGAGCCACAAAGTAAGTCTCTATTCTTTATTCTCGACAGCGAAAAAGCCAGTTCTGAGCGGGATAAAATTAAACGCTTTGGTTATAAATGGTTTGCTGGTCAGAGTGAAAAACTTTTCCCAATACTTTCCTCACTGGAGGTATTGCAGATAAAAGGGGAGAAAAAAAGGCCCCTCTGGCAAGTGTATCAGGATTGTTTGAGCTGTTCGAACAGTTCAAATCAAGTGTTAGATGATATTAATGATTACATACAAAAGTTTATCAGTAAGGAAGAACGAGATCTTCCAGCCAGAGATCGCGCTACAGATCTGGACAGTGCTTTTAAACAGCTCTTATCCGTTGCTGTAGAGCAGTTTCAGGGTAAGAAAACGGATCGTGCGACAGTCAACCGTAAATATATCAACGAACTGGAAAGCCAGATTTGTGCTGACTTCATTCAGGTGCGCGGTCGGGCGGGAAAAGTATTGGTACTGAATCAGGATCGCTTGCTGTTATTGACCAATCTTACCGTTGGGAAAAATGACAAGCTCCGCCTGCATGAACTGCTGCGTGGTTTTGAGCAGCGTGGTTTTTATCTGGATAATCAGTCAGTACAAACGCTGGTGGCGTTTTATGAACGTATGGGAAATGTAGAGCGAATGAGTGACAGTGGAGACGCCGTATATGTCCGTAAAACAGTTTGAAACTTTTCTTGCTGAAACCTTTATTGAGTGGGTTGGCGGCATCATCCAGCCGGGCGAGCGCTACCAGTTCAAATCTCCCGATCCCGAAAATGCCTTAAAGCTTTGGGAAGCATTCGTTTCTTTGGCGGACGGAAATCAACTTGAGATTGCGCCAGAGCAGCACGTTGATTTCCTCTCATGCAATGGTATTCAGCTGATTCCGGTGCTGCATGGTAACGAGGCTCCGGCATTCACAGAAAACTATATTTCCCATCTGCGAGACGAAGTGGCAGGGCGTAGCGGAATTTTTGCCCAAACGGCGCTGTTAATTATTCACAACAGTATGCTGGATACCCTGATTAACAGCACGAAAGACGTGGCTGCACCGGATGCTATCTGGTATCCGCAAACCTTCAGTCATCAGCTGGAAAGGCTTATTACCACCGATAGTAACCGTTCGGACTTATCACGCTGCCTTCTGGAGGATCAACGTGAAACGGTGCTGGAAGAAGGGGCTACTGTATTTGGTTTCTCGTCGCTGTATCGTCTGCTTGATGATGGCAACCTGGATTTTTCAGAGCTTCAATTGTTCAAAGATGATGAGCTACTAAATTATAGCCACAAGCAGCTTCGCAGTAGACTCAATGAAAACCGGAAATTATATCGCCAGATTGAAGATAGTGTTGAACGCTACAGTGGACAGCTGGAGAATGTGCTGACTGAATTTAGTACTAAATTCATTCAGGAGCACTTTGTCGATAAAGACGACTGGCGTGAGCTTGATTTTGCCGACTATAGAAGAGAAAAAGAACAGAATAGTGAGCAAAAACTGGTGCTGGAAAACATCTCCGTTGAAAACGGTGAAGTTTGGCAACGTGCTAAAAGCGCGAGCAAGGCGGGCAAACGTGACATCAGCCTGCTGGTGCAGGTACAGCCCGGACAATCAAAAGCAGAGTTAGAGTTCAGCTTTCAGGGGAACGATCTTCAGGACAGCCAGATTAAAATATCCCATCATCGGCAGCTAAAAAATACGTCTTTCTGGCGCACTAGCCGGGCGGGAGGAAAGACATCATGCATTATGGCATCGGTGCCCTTTGACGGGCGTCCATGCTTTTTTAGTCTTGAACTGACCAATCGTAATAACTCAGCTGAAGAATATAAGTTTCGACTGTTATTAGTTGAGCAGGGAAAATTCTGGCTAAACGATATTCAGCACAGCTATCGTATAGAGCCTGGTAAAGGGCAAATAACGCTGCAACTGGAAGATAATACGCTGCGTATTGCCGAATCTGGCGATCTGACCTGTATGCTAGATGACGAGAGCGAATACATCGATTGCCAGCATTATGCTCAAGTGAATTTTGAGAAACTGGCGAATCAAAGTGACCTGGTTCAGTTTGCACTCATTTCTGGCGATTCTCGTTTGTCGTTTAACATCGAGGGACCAGGAGCCGAGGAAGGACTAACGCTGCCCCTGCTGTTTGATCAGAGTCGTTTCAATAAGTTGTTTAAAGAAGCGGGTAATGCAACCTGGAATCGACTGAAGAGTCGTATCATTCTTGATAACATTGAGCACAAAGTCGTTGGTGTTCGTCAGCAATTATTACAACTGGAAGCTTCATTAATTGAGGGGCGTCTTCTGGGTACCGGAAGTGACGGTACTGATTTTAAAATAGAAGATCTTCATGCCAGCTACCCCGAGCTACATAACGCATATGAGCAGTTATTTGCCTACTATCAGCAGCGTAGTACGCTGCCTAGCCTGGTATCATGGTCAGCAGAATACCGCGCTGTGGTCAGCAACATCATTGCCACCTTTGAACAGGCCCTTCAGCAAATCAGCCTGAGCAGAGCACTGACGGCTCGGGAAAAACGGCTTCTATATGTTGGGATATGCCGTAGTGATAGCCATGAACGCCTATCGCCGCTGCATCCGCTAGTACTCGCCTACCATCTACAACTTGCTGAAACGATAATTGAAGAGTCGGAAACGCACGCTTCATCTTCATTTGCCACTCTACCGTCTATTACCCTGGATCGCCTGGTGGTTTCAGGCTTAATGCCATTTGTTTATCAGAGTGAGCATGAATACGCACAATTGCAGCCAGTGGAGGAGAACCGCTTCTGGATTGATGTGATTCCGCAACGGCAGGTAAGTCATGACTATGTGAAACGTCTGGTAAAAGACAAACTTAATGAGTTCACAGATGCCTATGCTCGGTTGTTTCAGAGTGCGGGAAACAATGCGTTGATTATTAATGCCATTAATCAAGGGAACGCCAAAGAGTTATTTTTGGGCTTAGTGGATTATTTTAAGCAGGAAAGAGAGCACGCTATTTCGGTGCATGTGAACTGCTACGATGAACGCCTTCTTCCCAATATGTTCGATCACTTTGCTGAAAGTGGCAGCTATGAACAGCTAAAAAATGATCTCGATCTGAACAGCGGCGTATGGCGGGCAGAGGCAGATATGTTGATTGATCTGCTACGCAGCCGTTTAACATTCAGCAAATTTGTCCTACCTTCAGAAAGTGACAAGCTGGCCTATGCGCATCTGGCGTTTTTCACCAACACAGTACCTGTTGATTGCCGACAGATACGTATCGAAGATGCGTCCAGCGGGGTGCTTTGCCATGGACTCATCGCTGGTGAAGGAGCTGAAACACAGGGGGACGCATACTTTACCGCGTTTGGCCTGCGTGACGTGGACACCGAGCCCTACAGCGCGTTGCGTCTTGCACAATTAATCGGCTGCCTGTGGCAACCTGCACGTCAAAGCAACAGCCAGTATCATGGACAGGGGATCGGCTTAGCCGTAAGCGGTAATTTTAAAAAGCTACTTAATTACTCATTTAACAGTGCGCTCTGGACCACAATCATTGATCCTAAAGTCACTCTCGACTTTTTCACTAGCCAGAAAGATGTAGTTCTTATTCACTATTCTGACCAATACACCAGTTGCGCAGGTTATGATGCCGTCACCGTCACGAAGCAGGTTGATTTGTTTTTACGCTTGCTCCAGACCGGAAGCCAGCCCGGGCAATCCACCGTTGACAGTAATCATCTGCTTGCTGAATTTAACGCGTTCAATGGCGAATGGCTGCTGAAAATGCTGCGCTCCAGTGAAAGAGAGCGTAAAGAGAAACACGGCATTATTGGCGCGTACAAATTTGTGCAATCTATGCTGCGTGAGTCTGATATTTGCTGGGTTCCGCTATCGGTAGCTGAGATGATTCGTGTGTCCGGAAATGTCGGCCTGAAAATGAAAGAGAGCGATTTGTCGAGGAATTTACAGGGGTATCGCAATGGTGCTATTTCTGATGATGTGCTCTTTGTCGGATTTAAAGAAAACTGCCTCTATCTGTTGCCGCTAGAAGTGAAAACCGGGGCTCGACCAGACTATAGTTACGCAGGCCAACAGGCTCGCGAGTTAAAACGTTACTTACAGCAAGATATTCTGGAGCCTAAAACGCTGGCATCACAACTCTACCGAGCGCTTTTTATACGTCAGGTGCTGATGCAGGTAGAGAAGTTGCGTTTGTACGGCGTGCTCGACAGCGACAAACTTGTCCCCTTGATTGATCGACGTGAATGGTGGTTAACAGGCGACTATCAGTTAGGTCAGCTTGCGGATTATGCAAACGGCTTCGTGGTAGCACATGTAGACAGCGCAACTTGCTTTGATATCTCCTATAAAGAGACGGTAGATAATATTTTACAGATTGAAATCCCTTATTCACTGCTGCCTTCTCTAATCACTGCACAGGGAGATCAATCACCGCTTGTGGAACGGTTCCAGGTGCCGGAAAAATATTGGCTTAAGCCAGAACGCGATGTAAGTCCGTTACAACAAGATGTGATTGTAGAAAACACTGAGTCGACAACTATACAACCCGTTTCGGAACATCAGCCCTTAAATTCTGAAATTACAAAAACTGCACCTGATATCATTGATACGCCATTACAGATATTGTTCGGTCACGATGCTGTGCGCCAGAGCCCGTTGTATTGGGAGCCAACGAACACGGCTAAGTTCATGAACACCAACACTGGGATTATTGGCACAATGGGTACTGGAAAAACTCAGTTTACAAAGTCTTTAGTTACCCAGCTGATGCGCAATCAGTCCTGTAATGTTGATGGCAAGCCTATTGGCTTGCTGATTTTCGATTATAAATCTGACTATGTGGATAATGCATTTCTTGAGGCAACTGGAGCTAAGAAGTATCAGTTATCTTTGTTACCTTACAATCCATTATCTTTATTCGGCGATATGCCTATGTTGCCTAGACACACAGCAATGGCATTTGCAGAAACAATGGGTAAAGCCTACAACCTAGGCGTAAAACAGCGAATGAAATTGGTTGGCCTGATCATGGAGTGTTATGCGTTATCTGGCATCATCCCTCATGATCGTACAACATGGGGCCATACTGCACCTACTATTGAAGATGTTTGGCAACGTTATTTGGCTCAGGAAAAAGTTGACGAAGATTCATTGTATGCAGCACTTTATAATCTGGCAGGTTTCCAGATATTTGAAACCAATCCTGAGAAAATGACCAGCTTGTATGATCTGGTTGATGGTGTGACCGTCATTGAATTGGCTGGATATCCTTCTGAAATTCAAAACCTAGTTGTCGCGTTAACGTTAGATCTGTTTTATGCGCAGATGCAAAAACGGGGCAAGCCAATGGTTCAAGGCGATTACCGCCAGCTAACAAAAATGATTCTGGTCGATGAAGCCGATAATTTTATGCGTCAGGATTTTTCTAGTTTGCGTAAGATCCTTAAAGAAGGGCGCGAATATGGTGTAGGGGCTATTCTTTCAACGCAGGAGATCACCCACTTTAAGACTGGGGAAAATAATTATGCTTCCTATGTTTTAACTTGGGTAATTCATCGAGTATCTGAGATCAAAAATGCAGATATTAAAGCTGTTTTTAATGTTGATGAGAAAGGGGAACAGGAGTCTTTGATGGGGCAGATTCGTCAGCTTGATAAACATTTTAGTCTTTATATCGATGGTGATAAAAGAGTAAGTAAAATGAGAGATAAGGCCTTTTGGGAACTTGTTTGATTTTTTAGGGTAATATTTTCGTAAAATTGATGGAGATGAAATGGCCAAGCAAAATATTCAATACGTAAAGTTAGATAAGATAAAGCTAGATGAGAAAAATCCTCGTCTTCCCTCTACTTTTCGTAAGGATAAAATAGGGAAGAAAGATATTGTTAATTGGATGCTTAATGATGCATCTATTATAGAATTAATGTTGGCAATCGGGCAGTCTGGTTTTTTTATCGGCGAGGCATTATTGGTTGTTCCTGATGATAACAAATCTGGTGATTATATTGTAATAGAAGGAAATAGAAGGCTTACATCTGTCATATTGCTTAACGAACCTGAATTGGCCGCGTCACAAAAAATAAAAATAGAGAAAGTCCTTTCTGAAACCAAGGAGCGACCAAATGAATTGCCATGCATTATTTTCGAAAATCGTGAGCAAATTAACAAGTATCTGGGATATAGACATATAACAGGTGTGAAGTCATGGGGGATTTTGCCCAAGGCTAGATATCTTAATGAATTATCAAAAGAACTTAATGATGATGATTTTACTAGTAAATGTAGAAAATTAGCAAAATCAATTGGTAGTCGTAGTGATTATGTCCGAGGTTTGCTAATAGCATATGAGTTATACCTGAAAATTGAAGATCAGGCTTTTTTCAAGATTGTATCCTTAGATGAAACAAGCTTGCATTTTAATTATCTCTCTGACTCATTGAGTCGTGAAAATATCAGAGGATATATTAATGTTGATATTAAATCAAATGAGCCTACAGCTAATGTAAATATAGATAAATTGGAGCTATTAACAAGATGGTTCTTCGAGAAAAATGAAAATGGACGAAGCCGAGTTTTAGGTGATAGCAATAATTTAAAAATGCTTGATACCGTTTTAGGAAATAAAGAATCAGAGGAGTACTTCCGAGCAGGTGAAGGTAATATAATAGATGCCTATAATTTAGTATCCATTACAGCCGATTCATTCAATCAGGAAATTGAAGCAGCTCTCTCTGGATTAAAAAGAGCCAATAATGTACTGTTTAAAGTAAAACAACACCATGACTCGGTTAGAGAAAAACTTAAAGATATATTTACGCTTGCGAAAAGTATGAATGCTGCTATCAAATCTATGTCAGAAGAGAAATGGGATGATTGAATTTAAATCATTAAGCAGTACGCCGAATGAAACTATATGTAACTCACATTATTATTGTGACTATATAGAGCTTCTTGCTTTAGTTGATTGTGATGATGGTGTCAGTTTTAGTGATGTTTATGATCGTTTTTTAGAAGATGAAAAAATTGCTGATATTGGTACTGAAAATAATGGTCATACAAGTGAGGTTTGGAATAGTAGAATTAATAATTGGTTTTCCGAGGTTAATAGTCGAGCCATTCATTATGGTGACCACTACCCATTCTCCTTCGACGGTGTAAGAGTTAAGAAAAAAGATAACATTCAAGATGTTCATTATATATATATATGTTTGTTATTAAGCTCTCTTCTTAAATACTTGGATGGATATCACCAAGTAACGACAATTTTTGAGAAGTTATCATACTATGCTTTGAAAAACTATCTACCTCAAGATGCTGAGGTTCATGTATTCGGCGTTTCTTCTGACAGCAGTTCTAAATATATTGGTAGTCTCGAGAGAAAATTTACTCTGTTAGCTAGTGACTTGGGGTTAACAAGGTCTGTTCGAGCTAATATCTTTAGGTCCGGTGACAATGGTGATGGTGGGATAGACATTGTTGCGTGGATTCCTTTTAAAGATGACCCTAACTTAGAAAGAAAGCAAATATTTTTAGGTCAAAGTGCATCTGGAAAAAATTGGAGTAATAAACAAGCTAGTGTCGACCGGGTTAAAAACTTTCTTGCTGATTTGCCTGATAATGCACAAAACATATTATTTGTTCCATTTGATTTTAGAGACGCAGATCGAAATTTTTGTCAAAATGATGAGATCACAGCATCACTTATATTTGATAGGCATAGAATAATAAGGCTAATTGACATTGAAGATATAACCAATGATGTACTAAGCGCTAGTTTTCAAGAGGTAATAAATTATGCATTAGCTTTTGAAGAGGATATAGTTTAATGCTTAGCATAGGTTAACATATTTGCATTTATGTTAACCTATGAAAATAACTATAAAACCTGCGCTATATCTTTTAGGTTTTTATGATTTCTTATTGCAGCAATCCCATCCTCAACATGTGCCGCCCATGCTTTAATTAACATTGCATGCTCTATCTGTGGATATAACATTTTAAGTACCAATTCCGTTGTTTGTAGCGTTTCACCCAACCACGTAATTTTGTCGAGTACCAAAAGGCCATCTAGCTTTTTGCTATCTCGATCTGGTGAAAATCGAAACTCACTTTCTATCGAACGGAAAAATGCTAAGCGGGAGGCCACGTTAGGAGTTATCCCTGTGAATCCCTTAAGCTTTTTAAGTTGTTCTTCAGTCTGGCGACTGAGCTGCATTCTGTTAGGGAGCATCAGATTGCCTCCTTTGTTAATTCCCAGAAATATCCCGGTTTTAAAGTTGATGACTTAGTATTCGCATTAAAAACGATTTCATAAGCATGAGAGATGTCATCTCGCAATTGATCGACAAAATATCGCTCATCTACTTCTGTATCTGTTGATAGCAGCACTACCTGATGACTAGCAAACGGGAAGTAATGATTAATCAATTTATCTCTATGCTGAGAATCTAAACGGCCCAGTGGCGTATCTATAATCACTGGCAAATCGCGACCAGATGTTTTCGCCAGAGCTTCAAGTATTGCTATTGCATAGATTTGTTTTTCACCAGCGGAAAGAAGCTTACGATTTATTACTGTGCCTTTTTCATCGATCAATTCCACATCAAACGTTTCAGGATTGATGTGTGCATTGAGCTGTAAATCCTCTTTACGAGCTAATTTACGATAAGCATCGCCAAAATTGACTGACAGCGTTTTCACCCTGGCTTTTGTTAAAAGTTCACTATATCGATCAAGCAGATTGATCGTTTCCTGCGCGTTATTAAATGCACTATCGGAGTTATGCTGATTACGAGCCAGATCATGAGTTTTTTGTATCTGGCGAGCACATTCAAGCTGCTGTTGTTTAGTTTGCTTTGCTTCTTCCAGAAGCAGGCGATACTCCTGGCGTTTACTCTCGCGTTGCCGGTCAAGCTCTCGAAGTTTTTCAAATATATCTATGAGCTGATCATCTTCGGGTGCACGAGCGATGTTTGCTGCCGCTTGCTCAAGTTGCTCTTCAACTTCTGCTAATTGGGTACGATAGAGATCAAAGCGTTCCCAGGATTTCTTACTGTCTTGCTCGATGGACTGTTCAATCATCCCAGCTTCCCGTTCCGAGATGTCAAACAATAATTCCCCTTTAGGTTTACTAGCCAGGAAATCTTTTAGATTATCTTCAATCGCTTCGGCAGCAATAATACCTGTAGTACCTGAACGGAATGAGATATCATTTTTTAGCTGTACGAGGAATTGATTCAATTCTTTTTCAAAACTGCTCGCTTGCTTGATTTGCATCTCTTTATTAATTTGTTCCAGCAAACGGCCTAAAGTTTTAGGTGCTAAAGCATATGGCAATGAGCCATCGCACTCATGGCGCAAGGCTTTTTCAAGGCGCTCTTTTTCTTTTAAGAGCGTATCAACTTTCTGTTTTTCTTGTGTTTTAGTCTGGGCAAAAGCACCACCTTCTGCATTGAGAAGGGATTCATATCGCATGATTTCTTTCGTCAGCAAATCGATGCGCATTTTTGTAAAATCAGCTTTTTCTAAAATCTGCTCCGCCATGAAAGAAAACTTTTTAGCCTGTTCTTCAAGATCAGAAAGCTTTTGCTGTTTTGAAACCTCTAACTGGCTTGATTGTTGACGCTTGACAAATATCATCAAATCATTTCGAAGTTTCGAAATGAGATCTAAACCTAACAAGCGTCTTACCGCTGTACGTAGAATATTTCCTGAATCGTCTTCAGCAAGTTCTGCAATTTTTTCGCCGTCGAAGAAGAACAAATCTGCAATTCCATGTGGAATTAATTCATTCAGGAATCCCTGGCACTGATCATAATCCAGTTCATTCAGAGGTTGGCCATCTTGCTGAAGCGAGAGCTGATCTTTTTTACCTTTTTTCCAGGAACGTGTAACGGTGAATTCAGCTTCATAACCGCCTTTGTTATAAGTAAAGCTGAGCTCGATTGATGCTTCACTCGGATCCTCTCCAGAAGTGGAGCCGTTATGAATCAATGCACTAAGCTCTTCAACATATTCTTGCTGTTGGGTAGATGAACCAAACGCAAGTCTGCCATATAAGGCAATTCGGATAGCCGATAGAATGGATGTTTTCCCAGCACCGTTTAGTCCACCAAATAAAACTATCGGACGCGGATTAGAATTGTTTTGGCGTTTCCTTGGCGCCAATTCAATAACGTGCTCTCCTCTAAAGACTCTAAAGTTTTGCAAAACCAGCTGTTTAATTAACATGTTCTTTTTCCTCACTGGTAAGCAGAGACGAGTCACTTACTTCGGCAATTCTGCGCTGCAATATCTGGAGTTCGGCTTCTAACTGAGCGACTTCGCCCTGATGTATATCCCGATCGTTTCGTTTCTGTAATGCTTCTTGTTGCAGCTTAATTTCTTCAAGACTGCCCCAGTCCTGTCTCAGGATGGTGCCTAACTTGTCAAAGATCCCCTGACGTCGGCTCAGGCCTTCCATAGATACTTCCAGTTCGATTAACTTCATGACCATCTCAGGTTCAACATCAAATCCTTGAGATATCTGCATTAGCAAGTCAGCATCACTGGCATCAAATCTTGACTGGTCGTCTACAACCCAATTCAAATCTTTTTGGTAGACCTCCCGATAGATACCCGGCAGGGCATCATACCAATCGGGCTCATTCGGGTCTTTTAACCATTCCTGGCGAATAGCATGTAGTTCAGGTTCAGTGATAAGCGTGATGGTGTGGCCCTGAGCATTCATATCTCGCTCAATTTCCAGTAAATCTTTCAACCATTGCTGACGATACTTCATCCAGTAAGGTCCTGGTACATGCTTACGTTCAGCACTTATTTCCTCGCCATCTTTGGCGTATTGATAACTGACCTTGCCGCTACGGCGCTTATAGTTACGGTAAGTGTCTTTATTTGCTGGATCAGTGGTGAACGCCAGAAGATCGCGATACTTCAGTAATGGAGACATCCAGACTTCACCATTCTGGATCAGGCTCTCCATCGCTTTATCTTTGGTGACCACGGTACATGTCCAGCATCCAAAGCGTGAACTACCGCAAGATGGCGTACTGTCATCGATAACGAGTGGACATTCGCCTTGCGCTGAAGAGTCCATGTACAGTGTCCACAATGGACGGTTGTTACCACCCCATGGGTTTTCCCACTCATCAATATCATCTGGAGAATAACGAAATGCACCTCTGAGTAATTTCCAGACGTCTTCAGTGTCCCAGGTATCGATAGGGGTATAGATAAATGCATTTGCAAGAGTGGTATGCCTCGCCAGACGGGTACCATCAATTTTGTGTTTGGCTATGACCTGCGCGCGGGATGCGCTTTCGCTGCTACGTGATCCAAGTACAACGATGACTTCATCAAACTGGCTGACTTTATCTTTAATAAAATCGCTTACCGGGTTGATTTTCATGCGCTCAGTACACCAGCGGAAACTGCGGGTAGGGGCCGGATAACCTTTACCTAGCAGATTGACCCAGAAGGTTTCGTGGGTCTTTGGCATGACAGCATGCTGAGTGATTGGAAGCCCAGCGCGTTTAGCACCGGCTTCAATTCGTTGCATGGTCTTCTTGATCAAATCCACTACGACTGGTGTCTCTACCAATGTGTCGGACGAAACAAGAAACACGTCTTTCTGCCGCATAGCGGGCGGTAGTCCAAGTAGTGCGAGGTATACCAAAGTAATGACAGCGCTGGAATCTTTACCCCCGCTGTAGCCAATCACCCATGGACGCTTATCAGCACAATAGATACGTTGTACTTCAGATACGTATTCTGCCAGGGGCCGCCCGGCAAAATTTTCCTGGTTGATAAAATCTTCGTAATCGGCCAGATCGTGGGCCTGAATCAGTTTACTCATGAGATAACCATTTGAGCTTCGAGCTCTTGTTCTTCATTTGAAAGGGGGAGCGATAAGGCGATTTTAAGAGCATTGCAGGTAAGCTGGATAGATGCCGTCGTCTTACTGAGTTTACCATGTTGCATTGCACGTTTTGTAAGCTCTGGGCTGCTTTTACGCCAGTCAAACTCTCTAAGCTCACAAATTATTTTTTGCCATGAGTCAGGGTGCTCTGAGAGCAGGCAGTGACCCAGTAAACCCAGAGCCTGAAGACCTATGCCGTGTGCATGAACATACTCCTGGCGAAGTTGAGCAGGAGATACCTCTTTTTTTGCAGCTAATTGCCAGTCTGGCATGACCTGAAATATCGCTTGCCAGTAGAGGGCCGCAAGGTCAGAACACTGCTCAACATCATTGGCTTTAGGTTCTTTTCCCAGCAGAGAACGCGTAGCTTGCTTGATGCTGCTTAAGGTGAAGAGTTTGTTTGAAAACTTACTGATGCTGGATTTTTCCATTTCAGTTAGTCCGATAAAAGGCTCGATATTCATAGCCAGATATCGTGATAAGTTCGAACTGATATCTCTGTGGTCGTAAAGTGTAGCAAGAGAAGGGCTTGGCCTGATGGCATATTTATTCAAATCAGCAAACATTTGCTGACTGCGTTTAAGCCCTTCATCTACAAAGAATAATACGGGAATATTATCTTGTCCCAACTCAGGCCTTGCATCCAGTGCGTCTTCTATCGCTTTCCTGCGATGCTGCCCATCATTGATTAAAATTTGTGCCTCCATGGGCACCCGCAAAGTCCCTAAGTTATTGGAACCCGAATACTCATCGAACTGCACATCTACTGCAATGGAAGCAGTTAGAGCTGAAAAAACATAATCACTTGGATTTTCAAGTAAGTAGCGGACCATTTCAGGTATACGGGCTTTATTGAGTGTTCTTTGTGCACGCAACTCAGGCGGTACTTCATTTTCGTCAAAACTGAAAATTTTGGGGATTATGCGCATTGGGCAGGTAGCGATATAGAACGGTCTGCCTGCCTGGATTCCTCTGACAGCGGGGAAAGAGTAGCAATAATCAGTGTCAAAGTTCGCCATACAGAGGTTACCTGGAAGTAATATTCATTTTACGTAAAAATAAACGTTTTACAGGCTTGTGTCATCTTTTTTTACGTAGAGTCTTCACTTTTTTTGGCGTTTTTTCCGGAATTTGGTATGAGATGTAACTCTCTTTAATTCAATAGGTTATATGAAAGCCTAAATTGTAAGCTTAATTTTTTAGGTGCGTTTTACTCGCTCATTTAACCACCTAACTCAAACCATGTTTTCTCATGTCCTGACTAGCCTTGTAAGCTCAAACTAAGCTCTCCTCACACCCGAAAAAACACTCTCCATTAGTGACTTTTCCCAGCCTTTCAGCCATTTGAACACCAGCGTGTCAACGGTGCAGAAATGGGAAAATGGTGTAAAACGTCCAGGTGGATTATCGCTGAAGCTGCTTTGCGTGTTACAGAAGCATGGGTTGAAGGTGTTGGTTTGAGTTGATAGAACTGGCTTATTTCCGCGTTGGTTATTTCAGGAAAATAAGCCCAATATCGATCTGACAGGCTGCCAACAGCGCCGCCGCGTTGCTGGAAAAATTAAATCCAAATGTGCAGCCAGTATAGTTAAAAAAGTCACGTGAAAAATATCAATCCTTATATTTCTGCGCACCTTGCTGGTGCTCTTCTTATTGTTTTCTGCTAAAAATTCCTTAAGCTTTATATTCAAATGATTTTATAAATAGCTTATTAAAGGCTGTGTTAAGCTGGACTTTTCTTGTCATACCTGATGATGTATACAGATATTTAGCGCGGTGCGGATGTGCTGCAACACACCCGCGCCGCTAATCACAATCACTATTTATAGGGAATAGTAATCATGACTGACGCCCATTCTATTGCACAACTGTCTGAACCAGAAGTCTCTCCTGCAAATAACCGGAAATTAACGGTTAGCTATGCAAGCCGATATCCGGATTACAGCCGGGTACCCGCCATCACCATGAAAGGACAATGGCTGGAAGCTGACGGTTTTGCCACTGGCACAGCAGTAGATGTAAAGGTAATGGAAGGTTGTATCGTGCTCACCGCCCGGCAGGAGAGCGGACTGATGCAGTCGCTGCGCCAGGTGTGCAAGCTGTCGGCGCGGAAACAAAAGCAGGTGCAGGAGTTTATTCAGGTTATTGTCGGTAAACAGAAAGTCGTCTGAATGAAAAGCCGCTCCCGATATCGCTTCGGGAGCGGTTAACTATCAGGAAGCCACTACCTCCATCAGTACATTAGTCCTTCGTATCATTTAATAGCTTTACTTCGATTTTACCTCTTAGATAGAAGAAACTGATTTTTAAATTTCCTGTTATAAAATAAAGGCTGTTTGACCGGTATTGTTGAAAATAATATGTAAATTTTAAATCAGGAAATTGCAAAAGCAACTTATATCGTCTGGTCTTCCTGATGAATTGATCAACAAAGGCGATACACTCAAATGCTGCAACCTATGGCGCGCACATCCACGACATACTACGGCTTTGATTTTTAAATCACGTTTTAGGATCAATCTTTGTTAAAGTGACTGATGGTTATAGCTACAATAATGGGCGTGACTGTTGACACCTCAAAGAGGCTTTGAGTAAGCATGCTATAAGGTCCGTATAACACTTAAATTCGAGTATTAGAACTGTAAGATCTTTATCATCCTTGCTGCTTATCCGATGGCATAGTTATGAAAAACCTTAACATAGCCGGACTTGATAGCCTAATCGCCATTTACTTTGGACAGGACTATGATTTGTTCGGTAGTGGTGAAAGTGTAGATGCTCAAATCAACGCATGGATTGCAGATTCCACAGCTGCTTCCCGACATGGCTTGATTGGTGATATTGAGCAGTTTATGAGGGAGAGTGACAACCTGGAGGAGGACTTTAAAAGCCGCTATGGCGCGGAGTTTTCTACAGACTTATGGGAAACTACGCCTGCAGAATTCCTGATGCTTTTGAAGCAAAAGGTTAGTGCATCTCTTTTTTAAGGCTGAATGCTGATTTGCCATTCGGATAAACGCTCCCCCAATATGAACCCTTGCTAATGAGGTTGTACCCGCATTGAGTCGCCTGACCGGACGCAATCCGCTGAACGGGAAATTGTTGTGGCGATGCCGTTCTCTGCCGCTGGTCATTGCGCTGCTGCTGACAGGATGCGCCCGCTCTGACGCGCTGTGGACGGTCACGCATGACCTCTGCATGAATAACTATCACTACCGTCGCGATCCGGCACCCTGCCAGCAAATCTATCTGCCGCAGGACAGCACACAGGGCTACAGCATCATCCAGAATCCTCGCCACAGGCTGCACTTTATTCTGGTGCCGACGGTAGCGATGTCCGGCATTGAGAGCATTACGTTGTCGCGCCCTGGACGTCCCGATTATTTCGGCTACGCCTGGTTAATGCGCTATCGTCTGATGGCGGCCTATGGCGCTAAAGTGCCTGAGGATCGGCTTGGCATGGCGCTGAATTCCGCTTATGGCCGCAGCCAGAATCAACTGCATATTCATCTGACCTGCCTGCGGGAAGATGTTTATCGCCAGCTTCAGGCCGAGCGCCCCTATATTCATAATGACTGGCGACCCTTGCCCGACCGTTTGCTGAATCACACCTACTATGCCCGTCGCGTTATGCAACCGACGGCGATGGGGATCTATCCTGTCTCCTCCGTGGCGCGCCATTTCAATCTATCGCCGCCGCAGCTGGCGGAGTCTGGTGTGGCGCTCATCCCGACGACGTTCTCGGGAGAAAAAGGGTTTATCCTGCTAACCACCCGGCGCGGCTGGGATAAGGGCAATCGGGCGTCCGTTGAGTCGCTGCTGGATAAACGCTGCGCAATTCTTTCAACACCGCCAGCTGATGTTTCAGCTGCGGAGTAACCAAACCTTATTACCCTGAATCCTCCACCGCCCCAGCCACTCTGATGCAATCAAACCCTCTGCCAGCAGGAACCTGGCTGACGAGGACGATCGCCCGTGCATTGGGTCTGATCCTATTAAGCGCTGGCGACTGGCTTACCGATACAGCGATGCTATTCCCACAGAACTAAACAGCGCCATTTTCGCCGCGACCATTTATACGACCATTTTTAACCAAACAGCATGTCCAGGCAGGTTCAGAAGCCCGGACATGCATTTTCACAGTTCCATCTCCAGCCACCGCAGATTTTACCTCTCCCGCAGCGCTTCCTTCGCCCGGTTCAGCGGTTTCATCAGATACTCCATGATGGTTTTACTGCCGGTATGGATCTCACCCATCGCGATCATCCCCGGATAAACCGGAAACTTTTTCCCTTTTTTATTGACCAGATAATCCTTATCGGTGCGGATGTAGACGCGGTAATAGTACTGGTCGCGATGAACTTCATCCTGAATGGTGTCGGGTGAAATAGAGGCCACTTTGCCCTCCAGACCGCCATAGATGTTGTAGTCGTAGGCCGTGAGTTTCACCACGGCACGCTGGCCGGGTGTGATAAAGGCGACATCGCGCGGGGCAATCTGCGCCTCAATCATCAGTTGCTCATCCAGCGGCACAATTTCCATCAGATTGCCGCGCTGCGGAATCACGCCGCCGACCGTGTTCACCTCGATATCTTTAACGATTCCTCTGACCGGCGTGACGATAACCGTGCGCTTCAGTGAGTCCGCCCGCCCGATGATAATCGATCGCTGAGATGCCGCTTCGGCGTTGGCTTTCGCCAGCTCTTCACGGGCCTGCACGATGTAGTTATTTTCCGCGTCGTTGAGCTTACTTTGCAGGTCGTTAGCCTGACGTTTCAGGCGCAGCACTTCCACATTGCTTGCCGCGCCTTTTGCCACCAGGGAAGAGGTCAGCTGCAGTTCGCGGTTAATCAGCCTCAGCGCTTCAGTCAGGCCGCTGATGGTTTTGCTGTAGTTCTCACGACGCGAGTGATAAAGCGCCGTCTCAGCGGCCACCAGGGACGGATCCGCTAAAACTTCCGGCGGAAAGGTCAGCGGCGTGCCTGCCGTCTCAGCCTGTAAGCGGGCCGCCGTCGCGAGCGCTGCGCGTAAACGCGACGTGCTTTCCTGCACACCGGAGTCAATCTGGGTGGGATCCAGCAGGGCCAGCACCTGGCCCGCCTCAACCACATCGCCTTCGTGAACCTTCAGCTCTTTGAGGATCCCGCCTTCCAGCGACTGGATGATCTGCTCGTGTGAGCTGGGTACCACTTTGCCGACACCAACGGTGACTTCATCCAGTTCAAAGTTAGAAGCCCAGACAAAGAACAGCAGCAGCATGACCAGCACCGACATGATGATCAGGCCGCCGGAAGAGACGCGCTGACGGGAACGCTGATGCTTCTTTTTACGGAATAAGGAGAAACTCATGCCTGTGCTCCCTTCGGTTTAACATTGACGTTGCCCTGATGCGGCGCGGCACTGGCTTCGGGCCGGGTGACCAGCATCTCTGCTTTTGAGCCATCCCGCGCAATCCTGCCTTTATCCATCAGCATGATGCGATCAACCAGCTGCAATACCGCCGGGCGATGCGTGGCGATAATCAGCGTACGGTTGCCCATCCACGTCATCAGCCGCTCAATCAGATGTTTTTCAGCGGCATCATCCAGCCAGGCGGTAGGTTCATCCAGCAACAGCACGCTTGGCTGGCGGAGCAGGGTGCGTGCCAGCAACAGCTGCTGACGCTGTCCGCCAGACAAGCCTTTGCCACCCTCCTGTAACAGATAATCCATGCCTTCCGGCAGGCGCTGAATAAAGTCGAGTGCGCCGCTGATCTCCAGGGCCTGAAGCATCTCCTCTTCTGTCGCCAGCGGCATGCCCAGGCGTAAGTTCTCGCGAATTGTGCCGTAGAACAGGGATGCGTTCTGGGTCAGCAGCCCGACGTCACGCCTTACATCCAGCGGGTCAATGGAGGAAAGCCGCACGCCATCCAGCAGCAGGACACCTTCACCCGGCTGCAACAGACCTGCCATCAGCTGCAACAGCGTTGATTTACCGGACCCGTTACGCCCCAGCAGCGCCACTTTCTCACCGGCTTTAATGGTCAGCTTTTTCACCGTCAGCACCGGATCAGGGGAGTTCGGGTCGTAGCGATAGATAACGTCAGAGAGCGCATATTCGCCGTTAATGCGCGGGCGATGAATACGGATGCTGCGCTCTGGCTGATCGACCTCGCTGTTGAGCAGGTTCTCCAGTCCTTCGCGCGCCACTTTGGCCTGCTGCCAGCGGCCAAATATCATCGCCAGCTGGCCCAGCGGTGCCATCATGCGTGACGCCAGCATCGAGCAGCCAATTAACACGCCGGTAGAGAGGTCACCGCTCATGGCAAAAAAAGCACCCACCAGCACCACGCTGACATAGGCAACGGTCTGGACTTCACTGGTCCAGCTCATCAGCAGGCCGCTGACAAAACGCTGCTTCTGTGAAGATTTACTGATCACCTCATTCAGGTGATTCCACTGGTTCTGAAAGTAGGGCTCTGCGCGCAGCAGCTTGATGTCATCCATGCCCTGTACGGTCTCAACCAGCATAGCGCTGCGCACTGCGGACTCGCGCATGGTCGCTTTGGAGAGCTTCGCCAGCGAACCCTGCGCCAGCAGGCCCGGAATCACAATCAGCGGAATCGCCGCCAGCGGAACCAGTACCAGCCATCCACCCAGTAACCAGAGGATAAACAGGAAGATGATTAAAAAAGGCAGATCGGCAATTGCTGAAATGGTGGTCGAGGTAATCAGTTCACGGATCTGTTCCAGCTCGCGGATCTGGGCAATAAACGATCCGGTCGATTTGGGCCGCTGATCGTTACGGATCCGCAGCGCGTGACCAAAGACGCGATCGGAGATGCGCAGGTCCGCGCTTTTACCGGCTGCATCAGAGATATGCGTGCGGATGATACGCATCACAAACACGCAGGTCAGGGCGATCATGACGCCGCCAAACAGCACCCAGAGAGAGGGCACCGACTGGGAAGGGATCACCCGGTCATACACCTGCATGGTGAAGAGCATCGCGGAGAGGCCCAGCACGTTGGAGATCAGCGACGCAAACATCACGTTTACATAGGCTGGCCACTCACGAAGAATGGTCTGCCACAGCCAGTCAGCACGATGTGGCTTAATATAGTCATCCACCCGCGCATCCGGCACGGAAGACTCCGGCTTCGCCAGCAGTACGCGCTGTGCATGCTGCGACAGATCTTCAATACTCAGCGTGGTCTGCAGCTGTTTTTCACCGCTCAGCATCACGCTGACCTGGCCATCCTCGCCCACCGTGGTGATGACGCCGACGCCGCGAGGACCGAAATCGACGATCAACGGCATGCGCCACGGATCGAGCTGATCCGGGTCAAACGCGTCAAAAATGACCAGCAGGCCGAGCTGGCGCGCCATATTTTCAATCAGGGCATCCTGTGAAAGGTGCTGCATGTGCCATTCCGCTTCCCCTTTCACCCGCTCAGGTGAACCATCAAGGCGGTAATGTTTCGCCACCAGCAGCAGCGCGTCGAGCCAGGGGGTATAAGCCTTTTTCGCGTGAGGCTGTGCTGATGCATTTTCGCTGTCAGATATTGTGTTCATTATCATCTTCTCTTAATTGCTGACAGAATTACGGCGCAATGCGCAGTCCCTGAATGACCTTATTATTTAAATCAAATGCTTCACGTGCCATACCGGTTACTACCAGATAATTAACCGAGGAGGCCCACAGATCGCAGCGGGCATTAATTAAATCCTGCTGAGCACGGCTTATTTCCTGCTCGGCGTTAAGTAAGTCGAGTACGTTTCGGTTACCCAGCGATAAATATTGCTCACGATAAAGGGAGCGCGTCTCCATAATCGTTTTCATCCGGCGCGTCAGCAGGCTGATATTTTTTTGTAATCCCTTTACGCTCTGGAAATAATTGCGTTGCTGATCGCTGATCTCCAGTTTTTTACTGGCTATGGTGGTTCTGGCCGCTTCCAGTGCGCGGGCACTGGCACTTTCCTGCGCCACTAATGCGCCGCCCTGATAAAGCGTACTGTTAACAGACAGATAAACGTTCTGGTACTGGCTATGGCGCTGATAATCCGCAATGTCGCCGATATATTTATTGGTGCTGGCTTCAAGCGATAAAGTGGGATAGCGCTGCGCTTTGTAATTACGTAACTCAGCCAGTGCCACGGCGGCATCGGCCTGGGCGACTAAAATAGTCGGGTTACGGTTTAAATCGATCCGGGCATTCTGACGCTCAATCAGCGGCAGCAGCGAGATCGGTGCGGATATTTTCTTTTCGGCAACCGGCTGGCCCAGCAAGGATTGCAGATGGTATTTCTGCTGCTGGAGTTTGATTTCCAGATCCAGTTGCTCTGCCTGGGCGGCTTCAACACGCGCCTGCGCCTGAACCGGATCCACCCGTGTGCTGGCTCCGGCATCGGCACGCATTTGCGTCAGCGCCAGGATATCCCGCAGGGCTTTCACCTCTTTCTTCGAATTATCAAGCAGCTGCGTCGAGCGATAAACGTCATTCAGTGCCAGTGCGGTTTGTTCAATAATGGTGTCGATTTGCATCAGAACAGTGGCCTGCTGGCGCAGATATTTCGCGCTGGCCTGATCGACCGCGCTGCCGGTTTTACCAAAGTCGTAAAGCATCTGAGAGAGGCCGACGGTGGCGATATGGCCGCTGCCTTCATCCTGCTGTCGACCGGTTGTGATGCCCGCTTTTATGGAGGGCAGATAGCCCGCTTTTGCGGCATCAATGGTGAACCCTGATGACTCCAGCGTCGCAATGCTGCTGCTGATGGAGGGATGATGATTCACCGCCAGCTGGATAGCCGCCTGCCAGTCAGCCGGAAAGCTTTCAGCTCCGTTCGACGCTGCAGGCTGCATTTCAATTTCTGCCGGATTAATTTGTAATTTGTCTGCCAGCGCCGATCCGCCCGCAGGCAAGGTGCCGGGATTTGGTGTTTTAGAAAATACGCCCCAGAAACCTGCCGGTGCTTCATTAATGGCGGGTTCGCTGCCTGAGAAAAGTTTTTGATCGGCAGCAAAAGAATATTGGGTAATAAGAATACAGTGCAAAATGATAATAATTTTTTTCATGATGTTTAGATAATTAAATATATCTCCGTCATAAAAGGTGGATTAAATCGCGGGGAAGTAGCAGGCTGGTGTAAATAACCCAGCCTGCTTTTAATGCGGATATTAATTATCCGATGGTGATGTCGTCTTCAATATATAACTGTACCACGGAGCCATCGGCTGCAGAACTGGTGTAATGGTTATAGTTAACCCCATTTGCCACTATTCCGTCTGCCTGCTCCCAGTTACCATTCAGCGTCACCGTGTCGCCATTTTCCCCTCTGACATATAACGTATTATCGTTATCAGTGACCTTCAGCAGACTTTCTGCGCTTATTACCAGATTGTCTTTTCCGGCATCCGTCATCAGGTCGATGGTTTCAATATTGCTGACCCTGGCGGAGATATCGCTAAGGTTTAGCGTTCCCGTGCCATGCCAGGCCAGCGTATCGTTACCATCGGCACCGTTGATAGAGATGAAATCGGTGTCATAGACTTCGAAAACATCTGCACCGCGGGTGCCGGTGAAGGTAATTGCGCCGCCTTCGCTGCCATCAACATCAACGCCCAGGTTAAAGCTCAGAGAGGCATTGCTGCCGTCTGACAGGGCATAGGTGAAGGTGTCAGTGTTTCCGCTGTGCGCATACGCATCATCCACCACGTAGCTGTAGTGACCCGCTTCATCGATAACCAGCGTGCCGTAGGCACCTTTGAAGCTCACCGCATCGTCAGTGATCGCGGTGGTTTCACCGTTCTGGCTCACCGATACCACGGTCAGATCGGCGGAGACATCCTCGATGGAGCCGGCAAGATGCTCTGCCACTTCGTTGAATTGCAGACCCTGCTGAACATAGAGTTTGATTGCCGTGCCATCCAGCGCCGTGCTGGTGTAGAGGGTGTAGGTGATGTTATTCAGCGTTTCCACGCCGTTAACAGCCCACACGCCCTGCAGTGAAAGGGAGTCATTGCTGCCACCCCTGACATACAGCACATTGTTGGTATCCGTGATTTTCTCAATATCATCGGCACTAATCAGCAGCGCCGTTGCCTGGGCGTTATCCTGCAGATCGATGATTTCGATATTGTTCACTTTGTCCGCAATCTCACTGACATTCAGCTCGCCTGTGCCATTCCAGACCAGCGTATCCTGACCCGACTTCCCGTCCACCGAGGTGAACTGGGTGTCGTGAACGGTGAAGCTGTCATCACCAACGGTACCGGCAAAGATCAGCGCGCCACCTTCAGAGCCATCCACGGAGACACCCAGCGTGATCACCAGATTTTTGGTGCTTCCATCCGCCAGAACATAGGTGAATGAATCTTCACTGCCGGTCAGTTTGATCACTGAGTCACTATTCAGTGTGTAGCTATAGCTGCCATCGTTTTTGATCGTCAGCGAGCCATAAGTCCCCGCGATAGTGGTTCCCGCAGCAGCAACCAGCGTATAGCTTGCGGCACCGGTCACAATACCCGCCGTTATTGACGTCACTACCAGCGAACTGTCACTGGTGCTGTCGCTGGTAAAGACCGAACCATTGACGCTGGAACTGGTGCTGACTTTATAGTCGGTGGTGCTGACAATGTTCACTGCCACTTTCACTGTGAGCGCGTCATAGCTGGTAGACCACAGGAAGCCAGGATGTCCGGACTGCGTGCTGTCGACCACGATGCGGTAGGTTCCCGCATTCTGACCCTCCAGCGAGACATTCAGCGGACTGCCACTGGTGATCGCCTGCGTGCCGCTGGTCACGTTGTCCCAGCGCAGCGTCTGCTCGTTGTAAACCTGCAACGACCAGTTCACCGAAACAGTATTGCTGGCATTGATCGACGTCCCGGTCACGCTGACATTAATCTCCTGCAGATCGCTGATGCTGTTAACCGTGAAGCTCTCACTGGTAAAGCTGCTGGTTGCGGTGTTCATCGTGGTGCTCTGCGCCACGCTGTCACTGAGCAGAGCAACGTCGCCGGTCACGTCGGCCGCATTGTTTTCAGAGGCGGTTTCGGTGCTGCTCAGTTTCATGTCGCGATCAACGTAGAGATTCACCGTCTGACCATCAGCGGTCGTGCCGACGTAATGGACGTAATCCACGTTGTTGACCACTTCGCTGCCTGCCAGCGTCCAGCTGCCAGAAAGGGTCAGTGTGTCGGTGATGGCACCTTTAACAAACAGCGTGTTATCGGCATCGGTGATGTCCGCCACGTTTTGTGCGGTGACCACCAGATTATTCACTGCGCTGTCATTAACCAGCTCGATCTCTTCGATGTTGCTGATTTTCGACTGCAGCTCGCTGAGCGTCAGGGTGCCGGTACCGCTCCACACCAGCGTATCCAGACCTTCACCCCCATCAATGTGGGTAAAGCTGGTGTCGCTCACGTTGAAGATATCGTCGCTCGCCGTACCTGTGACATCCTGCGCAGCGGTAACGGTATATTCCGTTCCATTCTGGCTATCCGTATAGGGAGTTGAGGAGAGAGTAACCCCCTGCTGCACGTAGATATCGACCAGGGTACCGGCAGCGGTGGTGCTGGTATAGTGCGTGTAAGTGATGCTGTCGACAATCACCGTGCCACTGTTGATCCAGGTGCCTTCCAGCGTCACGCTGTCGCCAGCGATGCCCTTAACATAGAGCGCATTACTTTCGCTGGTCACATCTTCTACGCTCTGCGCATCCAGCACCAGGTTGTCACTGCTGGTGGTTGAGGTCAGCATGATCGATTCGATGTTGCTGACTTTCGCCGCGACGTCGCTCAAGACCAGCTTGCCATTGCCATTGCCATGCCATGCCAGCGTGTCATCGCCAGCCGCGCCATCTACTGAGGCAAAGCTCGTGTCATACACATCAAATACATCGTTGACTTCGGTGCCGTGGAATACCAGTGCACCGCCGTTGCTGCCGTCAACCTCAACGCCCAGATGGATCGTGACGGTGGCGTTAACCACTTCACCATTTGCGCCTTTCAGCGCGTAGGTAAATACGTCTTCAGAGCCCGCTGGTAGTGTGGTGGTGGCAGGGGTGTAGGTATAAGCACCGTTGTTATAGATCACCAGAGTGCCATACTGACCCGCGATAGATACGCCACTTTCGGTCACCCAGGTATAGCTGTCATCGACCTTCACATCGCTGGTGCTGTCACCGGCTTTGGCATACATCCGTGTATAGATGGAGCTGAGCTTATCAACCGCACCGTCTGTGCCTTCATCGGTCAGAACGTTGCCGGTTGCGACCTCATTCGCGGTGATAACGTATTCGGTGGGACTGACTGTCTGAACTGACATATCCAGTTTCACCACGTTTGTTGCACCTGTGGTTGAAATCGCTACGCGGTAGGTTCCCTCACCCAGGCCGTCCAGCAGCGACGACATCTCCAGGTTCTGGATAACTTCATCGTTATGCTGTCCGGCTGCCACGACGGCAGTCTGCGTTTTCACCGTGGTCCACGTGCCATCACTGTTCTGCATTTGCACGGCGTAAGTGATGTTTAATGGTGTGGAGAAGTTGTTGCCAAATGCTCCCCATTCGGTTTTTAACGACAGCGAACCGGTAACCAGGTCATCATTCCCTGCCAGGGTAAAGGTGGAACTGTAGTTCTCGGTCCCGCCTGCGACCAGCTTAACGTCGGTATTCGTCGCGCTGGATGACTCATAAGTCACTGTAACGCTGGCATTCGCCTCGTTGCTGGAAGCGATATCCGTAACAGCGGTTGCAGAAGGATCGGTAGCATCCCAGCTCAGATCCAGCGCCTCATTTGTTGTACCAATCTGCACGTAAATCTGAGCCGATGAGCTCTGACCCGTAGCGGAGTCGGTAATGGTGTAGGTAAAGGTATCCACCTTACCGATGCTTTCCATAGCGGAAACAGGCGTGTAGACATAGCTGCCATCAGCGTTGATGATTAGCGTGCCATACTGACCGACCAGCGTGGCGGTTTGGGTGGTGGCATCCAGCGTGACAGATGTCACGGTGCCATCACTGTTGGTCACGCTCGCCGCGCTCACTGAGGTGTAGGCACTGTGCGGAATACCATCTGCCCCATAGACGTTGTCGACATCTGTTATCACATTGCCGGTTGCTGTGGTGTAGTCGGTCGGTGTGCCCTGTTCAGCCAGCGTATAGACGGTTTTAGAGGCTTCCAGATTAAAGCTTACGCCAACGTTAATACCGCTGGTGGTGTAAACCAGCTGATACTGGCCGGCAGTCAGACCGGTCAGCGTGATGGTGGAAGTTGATGCGCCCAGTCCGAACAGGCCAAACAGGTTTCCGCTGTTCTCTTCAGACACGGTGACCCAGGTGCTGGTTGACGAGTCATACTTCTGCAACACCAGTGTCGAGTTACTGGCGACGTTAACGAAGGCAGAAGAGGTCGCTGTTACATCAAGATCGATAATGGTGCCGTCTGCGACCACAATCGGATCGCTGACGATCTTATTGTTAAACGCGATCAATCCGCCGTCCTGCAGGATGGTTCCCAGATCCTCACTGACATCAACCGGATAGGTAAAGCCTACCGCAGCACCTGAGCTGACATTGTCAGATGCCGTCAGCGTGATGGCCTGCACATTCAGATCCAGCGTGCCGGATGGATCGCTGCTGTTGCCTGCCGTGTCCGTGACAGTAAAGGTCACTTCATGGGTGCCATCATACAATCCGTCAGTGGCAGTAATGGTCCAGGTACCATCCTTGTCGACGGTGGTTTCGCCGACGATCTGACCTTTGTCATACATCGTGACGGTGGCACCAGGCTCAAGATCGCTGCCGCTGAAGGTGAGTTTGCTATCGCTCTGGGTTTCGGCTGTATTAATAGCCGCACCCACTTCATCCGTGATCACTACCGTAGTAATGTCCACGCCTTCAGGCGCAACAGAATCCACGAGATAACTTACGGATGCAGTCTCACCGCTGCTGTTACCTGCAGCATCGACAGTCTCAAACGTAAAGCTGTGATCACCCTCAGTCAGGGCTTCAGATGGCGTGAACGACCAGCTGCCGTCATCTGCAACCTGTGCTTCACCCAGTACTGTGCCATTATCGCGAACAATAATAGTGGTGCCCGCTTCCTGCCCCGATGTACTAAAGGTCGGCGTGGTATCACTAATCGCACTGCCAGCGGCGAACGTATTGCCAGCATCGTCAGAGACGACCACAGTGGCCACATCAAGCAGATCTGGTGCAACGGTATCGACCACGACGTTAATGGTATCGCTGCGGGTGTTTCCTTCCGCATCCGTTACGGTGACGATCAATGCATGATCACCGTCAGCCAGTGCTGCGTCAGGCGTAAAGCTCCAGCTTCCATCCTCAGCAACCACGACACTGCCCAGCACGGTTTCGCCATCGGCGATGGTGACTGTTACATCCGGCGTCTGATCCTGACCGCTAAAGGTCGGTGTGCTGTCGTTAATGGCTTCACCATTCACAATCACATTGCCGGCATCATCTGTCACCACAACACCCGTGTTGATGCCTTTGGTTGCCGAGATTGACAGGTCCAGCGCTTCAGATGCACCGCTGCTGTTGCCGACTTCATCGGTGACTTCGAAAGTGAACTGATGTTCACCATCATCAAGCGAGGTTGAAGGCGTAAAGGACCAGCTGCCATCTTCGCTGACCGTGGTTTCACCCAATACGGTTTCACCATCGCGAATAATCACGGTCGCTCCCGGCTCCAGCGCTGTGCCACTGAAGGTTGGCGTATTATCTGCTGTGATACCGGCTGCGGTGATAGTGGCACCGTCGTTATCGACCATTGTGACCGTAGAGATATCAACCCCTTCAGGCGGTGTGGTATCGACAGTGACGTTGAAGACTCCGCTGGCACTGACGCCTTGTGGATCAGTAACGGTGACCTCGATGGCATGCGCACCGTCAGCCAATCCAGCGGTTGGTGTGAAGGTCCAACTGCCGTCCGCACCTACAGTCACAGTGATCAGCGTGGTATCGCCGTCAGCGATGACAATAGTGGTTCCAGGTTCGAAGTTTTTACCGTTGAACGTTGGCGTACTGTCACTGATAGTGTCGCCATCCAGAATAGCGGTACCGTTATCATCAACGATTTCCATGGACGGCGCGGTTTGCACCACGACATTGATGGTGTCATTGACATGGTTACCGCTGGCGTCTGTACCGTCGACAACCAGGGCGTGCTCGCCATCGGCCAGTGCGGTATCCGGCGTGAAGGTCCAGCTGCCGTCGTCGTCCACGGTGGCGGTGCCTATTTCGGTGTCGCCATCCGAGACAGTTACGGTGGAACCGGGCTTCATACCACCGCCGTTAAGGGTCGGTGTGCTGTCACTGGTAGTCGCGCCGTCGGCTATCGGATTGCCGGCGTCGTCGGTCAGGCCCGGCACGGTGGCGCTGGTGTCGACGGTCACGTTCACGGTATCGCTCATGACGTTACCGTTCGCATCGGTGCCGTCAATAACCAGCGCGTGATCGCCGTCGGCGAGTGCTGCATCCGGCGTGAAGGTCCAGTTGCCGTCCGCGTCCACGGTGGCGGTGCCGATTTCAGCATCGCCATCAGAGACGTTCACGGTAGAGCCCGGCTGCATGCCGCCGCCGCTGAGGGTCGGGGTGCTGTCGCTGGTGGTCGCGCCGTCGGCGACCGGGTTACCGGCGTCGTCGGTCAGGCCCGGCACGGTGGCGCTGGTGTCAACGGTGATGTTCACGGTGTCGCTGACCGTGTTGCCGTTCGCGTCGGTGCCGTCGATCACAAGGGCGTGTTCACCGTCGGCGAGTGCGCTATCCGGCGTGAAGGTCCAGCTGCCGTCCGCGTCCACGGTGGCGGTGCCGAGTTCGGTGTCGCCGTCAGAGACGATCACGGTAGAACCCGGCTCCATGCCGCCGCCGCTGAGGGTGGGGGTGCTGTCGCTGGTAGTCGCACCGTCGGCGACCGGGTTACCGGCGTCGTCGGTCAGGCCAGGCGCGGTGGCGCTGGTGTCGACCGTCACGTTCACGGTGTCGCTGACCGCGTTACCGCTGGCATTGGTACCGTCAATGACCAGCGCATGCTCGCCGTCTGCCAGCGGTGCATCCGGCGTAAAGGTCCAGTTGCCGTCCGCGTCCACGGTGGCGGTGCCGATTTCAGCATCGCCGTCGGAGACGGTTACGGTAGAACCCGGCTCCATGCCGCCGCCGCTGAGGGTCGGGGTGCTGTCGCTGGTGGTGCTGCCGTCGGCGACCGGGTTACCGGCGTCGTCGGTCATGACCGGCGCGGTGGCGCTGGTGTCGATGATGACGTCTACAGCATTGCTGACGTTGTTGCCGCTGGCATCAATACCACCTGTGATAAGCGTGTGTTCGCCATCGTCCAGCGCAGTATCTGGCGTAAACGTCCAGTTGCCATCCGCGTCTACGGTAGCTTCACCGATCGGAGTGTTGCCATCTGTGATGACCACGGTGGAGCCGGGCTGCATGCCGCCGCCGCTGAGGGTCGGGGTGCTGTCGCTGGTGCTTGCGCCGTCGGCGACCGGGTTGCCGGCGTCGTCGGTCAGGCCCGGTACGGTTTCGCTGGTGTCGACGTTCACGTTCACGGTGTCGTTCACCGCGTTGCCGTTCGCGTCGGTGCCGTCGATCACAAGGGCGTGCTCGCCGTCGGCCAGCGGGGCGTCAGGGGTAAAGGTCCAGCTGCCGTCGGCGTCCACGGTGGCGGTGCCGAGTTCGGTGTCGCCGTCAGAGACGATCACGGTAGAACCCGGCTCCATGCCGCCGCCGCTGAGGGTGGGGGTGCTGTCGCTGGTGCTTGCGCCGTCGGCGACCGGGTTGCCGGCGTCGTCGGTCAGGCCGGGTACGGTTTCGCTGGTGTCGACCGTCACGTTCACGGTGTCGCTGACCGCATTGCCGTTTGTGTCGGTGCCGTCAACGACCAGCGCGTGCTCGCCGTCTGCCAGCGGTGCATCCGGCGTAAAGGTCCAGTTGCCGTCCGCGTCCACGGTGGCGGTGCCGATTTCAGCATCGCCGTCGGAGACGGTTACGGTAGAACCCGGCTCCATGCCGCCGCCGCTGAGGGTCGGGGTGCTGTCGCTGGTGGTGCTGCCGTCGGCGACCGGGTTACCGGCGTCGTCGGTCAGGCCCGGTACGGTGGCGCTGGTGTCGACGTTCACGTTCACGGTGTCGCTGACCGCATTACCGTTCGCGTCGGTGCCGTCGATGACGAGTGCATGCTCGCCGTCGGCCAGCGGGGCGTCAGGGGTAAAGGTCCAGCTGCCGTCCGCGTCCACGGTGGCGGTGCCGAGTTCGGTGTCGCCGTCAGAGATGACCACGGTAGAACCCGGCTCCATGCCGCCGCCGCTGAGGGTGGGGGTGCTGTCGCTGGTAGTCGCACCGTCGGCGACCGGGTTACCGGCGTCGTCGGTCAGGCCAGGCGCGGTGGCGCTGGTGTCGACCGTCACGTTCACGGTGTCGCTGACCGCGTTACCGCTGGCATTGGTACCGTCAATGACCAGCGCATGCTCGCCGTCTGCCAGCGGTGCATCCGGCGTAAAGGTCCAGCTGCCGTCCGCGTCCACGGTGGCGGTGCCGATTTCAGCATCGCCGTCGGAGACGGTTACGGTAGAACCCGGCTCCATGCCGCCGCCGCTGAGGGTCGGGGTGCTGTCGCTGGTGGTGCTGCCGTCGGCGACCGGGTTACCGGCGTCGTCGGTCATGACCGGCGCGGTGGCGCTGGTGTCGATGATGACGTCTACAGCATTGCTGACGTTGTTGCCGCTGGCATCAATACCACCTGTGATAAGCGTGTGTTCGCCATCGTCCAGCGCAGTATCTGGCGTAAACGTCCAGTTGCCATCCGCGTCTACGGTAGCTTCACCGATCGGAGTGTTGCCATCTGTGATGACCACGGTGGAGCCGGGCTCCATGCCGCCCCCGTTAATGGTCGGGGTGCTGTCGCTGGTGCTTGCGCCGTCGGCGACCGGGTTACCGGCGTCGTCGGTCATGCCGGGCACGGTTTCGCTGGTGTCGATGATGACGTCGACGGTGCTGCTGCTGGCGTTACCGTTCGCGTCGGTGCCGTCAATCACGAGCGCGTGCTCGCCGTCGTCCAGCGGGGCGTCAGGGGTAAAGGTCCAGTTGCCGTCTGCGTCGACGGTGGCGGTGCCGAGCTCGGTGTCGCCGTCAGAGATCACCACGGTGGAGCCGGGCTGCATGCCGCCGCCGTTAATGGTCGGGGTGCTGTCGCTGGTGGTGCTGCCGTCGGCGACCGGGTTACCGGCGTCGTCGGTCAGGCCGGGCACGGTTTCGCTGGTGTCGACGTTCACGTTCACGGTGTCGCTGCTGGCGTTGCCGTTCGCGTCGGTGCCGTCGATGACCAGCGCGTGCTCGCCGTCGTCCAGCGGGGCGTCCGGGGTAAAGGTCCAGCTGCCGTCGGCGTCCACGGTGGCGGTGCCGAGCTCGGTGTCGCCGTCGGAGATCACCACGGTGGAGCCGGGCTCCATGCCGCCCCCGTTAATGGTCGGGGTGCTGTCGCTGGTGCTTGCGCCGTCGGCGACCGGGTTACCGGCGTCGTCGGTCATGCCGGGCACGGTTTCGCTGGTGTCGATGATGACGTCGACGGTGCTGCTGCTGGCGTTACCGTTCGCGTCGGTGCCGTCAATCACGAGCGCGTGCTCGCCGTCGTCCAGCGGGGCGTCAGGGGTAAAGGTCCAGTTGCCGTCTGCGTCGACGGTGGCGGTGCCGAGCTCGGTGTCGCCGTCAGAGATCACCACGGTGGAGCCGGGCTGCATGCCGCCGCCGTTAATGGTCGGGGTGCTGTCGCTGGTGGTGCTGCCGTCGGCGACCGGGTTACCGGCGTCGTCGGTCAGGCCCGGTACGGTGGCGCTGGTGTCGACCGTCACGTTCACGGTGCTGCTGCTGGCGTTGCCGTTCGCGTCGGTGCCGTCGATGACGAGTGCATGCTCGCCGTCGTCCAGCGGATTTTCCGGCGTGAAGGTCCAGCTGCCGTCCGCGTCCACGGTGGCGGTGCCGAGCTCGGTGTCGCCGTCGGAGATCACCACGGTGGAGCCGGGCTCCATGCCGCCGCCGTTAATGGTCGGGGTGCTGTCGCTGGTGGTGCTGCCGTCGGCCACCGGGTTACCGGCGTCGTCGGTCAGGCCCGGTACGGTAGCGCTGGTGTCGCCTTCTGCCGGGTTACCTGCGTTGTCCCCCGCGCCCGGGGTAGAATCACTGCCATTGTCTTCTGCCGGGATACCTGCATCATCACTCACGCCCGACGTTGTGTCGCCGGTGTCGATGATAACGTCGACAGTGCTGCTGCTGGCGTTGCCGCTGGCGTCGGTGCCGTCAACCACGAGCGCGTGCTCGCCGTCGGCCAGCGGGGCGTCCGGGGTAAAGGTCCAGTTACCGTCCGCGTCGACGGTGGCGGTGCCGAGTTCGGTGTCGCCGTCGGTGATCACCACGGTGGAGCCGGGCTGCATGCCGCCGCCGCTGATGGTCGGCGTGCTGTCGCTGGTGCTTGCGCCGTCCGCCACCGGGTTACCGGCGTCGTCGATGAGAGATGGCGTTGTGGCAGGAACAACGCTGGCAGCACTATTGTCTTCACTGGTTGCTGCAGAGTTATCTTCATTCGCTGCTACAGAGTTGTTATTTCTTGAAACCCCACTGCCACCAGAGTTTGACGCTGCAGCCACACCAATCAATGCAGCAAGACCACCTAAAACACCTCCCGCTACATAGACATTGTCCGCGATAAGGGGATCCGTCGAGGTCGAAACAAGTTCATAAACGCTATTAACCGAATCATAGTCATACGCGTAAATCACACCGTCTGAACCAGAGGCTGTCATGACCGGTATTTCTTCTGCGCTGACGTTCTGCAGGATGATGTCATACTGCTCACCCGTGACATCATCCACCAGCTTGAATTTCATCTGGCCATTCGCTTTTGACGCAATGATCTTCTGGGGAGGCTGCCCATCAACACTGTGAACTTCATAGGACGCAGCCTGTGGCATTGACTCCAATGCCAGCGACTTTCCAGGTTGTAAAGCATGTTTAGCAATAACATTGCCCTGAGTATCTTTAATAATTAATTGTGTTTTCATTTTTCACCAATAGTGTTGAAATGAATCTGGCGGTTAAAAAGTAGCCAGATGCTGCTGTGTTATTTTGATAAAAAAATTTAAAACAGTGAGTTAACCTCCAGATGGCAGTGAGTTATGGCCCGATAACGCGGTGTCATAAAAATGACTAAAAATATATTTTTTATCTTAACGCTTAATAATTAATGTGATTTGACACTCTGTTTAATAATGCTGACCGGTTTTTTCTTAGCTCTGCTATAGGGTTAGTTATTCATTGCCATGGCAAGGTTTTATCCTGTTTGATGGCTAAGCACTTATCTGAGTAGATAGATAAGTGTTTATCACTTTCATCACTCATATCTTATAGAGAGAAGGATGGTTTAGTTAGTTCTTTAACTTTAATCTGTATTCTTACAAATAAAATCATGAAAGGGAATTTACACACTCTTATCCACACGCTGTAGAGGATTAATCTAAGTTGAGGTAATCAGGCAGTATAAAATAAGTTATTATGGATTTTTTTCGATTTTAAACTCCGAAAAACAACTAATCAGACCTTGCATGCAGGAATTTTTTGTCAATCTTGTGTAAATGTATTTAATAATCCGCTACCAGCGCAGAAATGATTTTCGTTTGTTTCTGTTTTTATTAATAATTAATAATATCAGTAGCTTATATGTATTTATTCGGCCTGATTGAGCATTTTCATTATAAATTTAAACGTAGAAAATACGATTGGAGTTAATGCTGTTTTAACAAGAAATAATCGTGCATTATCACATGGCAATAAATAACATCGTTTCATATTTAGCAATAAATGCACTTTTCAAAATCAGCTTGTTGATAACAACGATAGATCGCAATTTTATAACTGTTGTTAAAATAAAGATGTATATCTATCAGGGTTTATAGGGAGTGATAAACCCGGGCAGGCTATACCTGATTTGAAGTTAATGATGGGTTTTTAAACGCAACATTTTTGCTTTTTAACGATGTAGAGTGAAAAATTATTAACTTTCATTCCTGATCGGGAAGGGTGCTTAATACAGAAGGGTAAAATCGTGCTTACCTCAGCGATAAGCATGTTGCTGTTCAGACCGTAGACTGTTTAATCGGGGAAGGTAACGGATAGATAATCTGGCGAGACCTGCCGGGCGGTGGTAACACCCGGCAAGTGATTGAGCTAATCAGTCAATTAATGAAGACAGCACTGCTTATACTTTTTGCCGCTGCCGCACGGGCAGGGATCGTTACGGCCGGGCAGTTTCTCAGCTGAAACAGGTTTCTGTGGCACGGGAATCGCTTCCGGCTGGGAGATCCAGTGGTCATGCAGCGCCAGCGCAGCAGGGCGGATTGCCTCAATGCTGGCTTCCATCTCCTCCGGCGTCATAGCGTCAATCTTTTCGAGGTTCTCTTCCACGCCGTGCAGGGCGATAGCATCCAGCGCAGGCTGCAGATCCGCTGGCAGAGCAGACCAGTCGGTCAGCGCGACACCGCGCATATAGCCGAAGCACCACTCTTCAACCACGGTAAACTCCAGACCCTCCATCTCGCGGATGCCAAACAGCGGTTCGAACTGCTCCGGGAATTCAGATAAGCGATCAGCCACATCATTCATATGCTGGAAGCACAGCGACATAAAACGCGTCATTTCACGCTCGTTGCTCCATTTTGGAATCTGCTTCTCGCCACCCCACAGCGCCACCAACCACTGGCTGGGTTCGACGGTCACAGGGCCGGAGAGAACGGCAGTCAGCAGACCATCCAGTTCGGAGACATCAATAATCGACGCTTCGCTGCCATATTTTTCCAGCATATCTTCCAGCCATTGCAGCTCTTTTTCGGACAGTGGGCCTTCTTTCATGCGGTTGCCTCCCGGGCATATCAAATTTCAGCGCGGCGTTAAGCCTCAAAACCGCAGCAGTGTACACCCTTGTGGGCTGCAACACAGCTAACCCTGTTCGGGCATTCCCTGGCAGTTAAACCGTGTTCAGCCTCTCTGTCACCTGTTATGCAACTACAGTCACGTACGTTCTGGCGCTGCCGCCGCTCAGCTACGCGTTAAATAAATGACTGACAGAAGGAAAACAGCGTTTCCTGCAGCATGGTTTTGGCTGGCTTTTTCACACGGATCGTCGCTATCGGCCAGTGGATGGACAGATTAACAATGCGACTTAATCTGCCTGCTGGCGGATGGTGTCACCTTCTCGCAGATCTCCGCGCTGTCGGGCTATATCGGCGCCTACGCCAGTTTTATCGGCTACGACAAACGTCACGGTAATGCGGTTGTGGTGCTGCAGAGCGGCTTTAACCGGAGCAACAATTCAGGCATTGCGTTGTTGGTCGATCTGGCAACTCAGGATAAAGTGGTCTGATCCGTTATCTGGCCTGTGTGCAGTAAGGCAAACAGCGCTGTTTTCCCTGCACATAGCATCAGCACAACGGAACGGAAGTGCGATAAACTTTAGCCTGACTGTCAAAATTCAACGTGGAAATCATTATGCGCAGGACTCAACGTGTACTTTTATCAATGGGATTACTGGTTGGCTCGCTGAGCCTGATCCCCGCTGTACAGGCTGCTGGCGAAGCAACGGATACCGTTCCGCCACCGCCGCAGATCCAGCCCGCTAATCCTGATGCTCAGACCGCGACGCCTGATACCGGCAGCGTTCAGCCAGATGCCGGTGCGGCGCAAAACCAGGCACCGACCAGCTCACAGTCTAATGATGGTATTACGCCCACCACGCCAAACACGCCGTCAACGGTGAATGGTGCGCGCCCTGATTATGAACTCAGCACCATCATCATCGACTACAAACAGTACAAAATCGGTGACATCGTGCCAGAGAAGTACACCGATAAAACTTTCACCATTACCGAGTGGCAAAAGCGTAATCTGCCTGCCCCGCAGGAAAATACTCACTGGGCGTATATCAACGCCAACTACATTCTGATTACCAATGACACTGGCAAAATCGTCATGGGTAAATCGGGTGATATCTTCTTCCGTGGCTAATTCCGTGGATAAATAAAATCAGCCGGTCGTGATGACCGGCTTTTTTTTAGCTGAAACGTTCTGCACTAAAGCTGGCCAGCATCGGATGCTTCTCACCGCTTACGATCTCCTCCGCCAGTAATTCCCCGACAATCAGCGCCAGCGTTGCGCCCGAATGCGTGAACGCCACATAACAGCCCGGCACCTTTTGCAGTTGTCCCAGCACCGGATCGCCATCGCCCGGAATCGGCTTCAGGCCAGTCTTCCAGCTCTGAACGCTGAGCGGCTCGTCACCCCGTAACAGCTTGCTCGCTTCGTCCGCCAGCTTTGCCACGACCTGCTCATCAATATAGTAATCACCTCCGGCCAGCGGCTGGATATCCTCTTCATACCAGTCATGATCCAGCGCGTAACGGTTGCCGGGATTAGGCCGGATGGCGGCGCGGGGCGTGTTCAGCACCGCTTTCAACTCATGGCTGCCTGGTTCCGTGATGACCAGCATGGAGACCGGCGATCCGTTGGGGATCGTCACGCCGAGAGGTGCTACCACATCCGGTGTCCAGGGGCCACAGGCGACCACCACCGCATCTGCCCGCAGCTCACCCTGTTCAGTGCGGATGCCACAGGCGCGGCCCTGATCGGTGAGCACGCTGGCTTTACCGGCATGTTCTATCACTTCACCCCCGCGCGCCCGAAACTGATTCACCAGATACTCTGTGAGGTGTGGCAGGCTGACCCAGCCTTCACCAGGATTAAATATTGCCTGCGACGGCAGCGCGGCGGGATTGATGGCCGCATCCGCCTGCGCCACGTTATCCGCAGTCATGAGTTGTGAGTCGTAGCCGTGGGTTTTCTCATAAGCATGCCGCGCCTGGGTTCCGGCTGCATCGTCTTTAAACCAGCAGAGCCCGCCATCGAAACGTAGCCAGTCAAGGTCAGGATGTTGAGCAAACAGGGTGCGATAGCGATCGATACCCGCCATGCGCAGCGCATGGTAGGGCAGGGAGCGCTCACCCGCTGAGTTGAGCCACGACAGTGAACGTCCCGATGCGCCGGAGCAGAGTGCAGCTTCGGTCACCAGCGTCACCGCCGCTCCGCGTTTTGTCAACTCCAGCGCCGTCGACACACCGATGACGCCACCGCCCAGTACCACCACTTTTATTTCATTTTTTAACGCCATTATCAGGTTCCTTGCTCAGTTACAGCACTTCAGAGAGAAAACGTTGCAGTCGCGGCGACTGCGGTGCATCAAAAATGGCACCCGGCGGTCCGGCTTCAACAATCTCGCCTTCGTCCATAAACACCACCTGATCTGCCACCTTGCGTGCAAAGCCCATTTCATGGGTCACTACAACCATTGTCATGCCGCGACGGCAGAGATCCGCCATCAGCGTCAGGACACCTTTCACCAGTTCGGGATCGAGCGCGGAGGTCGCCTCGTCAAACAGCATCACCTCGGGATCCATCGCCAGCGCACGGGCAATCGCGACGCGCTGCTGCTGACCGCCGGAGAGATCGCGTGGCCGGTGATCGGCGCGTTGCCCCAGGCCCACCTCTTCCAGTCGCTGACGCGCAATCGCCATCGCCTGCGCTTTAGGCAAGCCTTTAACCCGCCACGGGGCCAGCGCCACGTTCTCCAGCGCGCTGTGGTCGGGGAAGAGATTGAAATGCTGAAACACCATGCCAATCCGCAGCCGCAGCGCATCGGGTTTGTCGTGCAGCACCGATCGGTCAGCCAGCAGCACATCCCCGGACTGCGGTTCATGCAGCCGGTTGATGCCGCGCAGCAGCGTCGATTTACCCGAGCCGGATGGTCCGATAATGCAGGTAGTACTGCCAGGCGCGACCCGCAGCGAGACGTTACGCAGCATCTCAATCGGGCCATAGGCCAGCGTCAGATCGCGCAGCTCCAGGCTGGCGCCGTGCCAGCTCGCGCCGTTCAGGTTATTCATGGGGGCCTCCGATTCGGGGTTGCGTGACCAGTGAAACCCCGGGCGCTCTGACTTCATCCACTTCTTTTAAGCCGCTTTTCGGTGCCGTCAGGCGACGGCGGCCGGTGCGATAGCGCACATCGACATAGTTGACCATGTGTGTCAGCGGCACCGTGATGATCAGATAGAACAGCCCGGCCAGCATCAGGGGCGAGAGGTTGCCAGTGAGCACTGCCGCATCCTGACCCACGCGAAACAGCTCCCGCTGCTGGGTCATCAGGCCCAGCAGGTAGACCAGCGATGAATCTTTGATAATGGCGATGAACTGGTTAACGATGGCGGGCAGCACACGGCGGATCCCCTGCGGGATGACCACCAGCCGCATTGCCCGGCCATAACTCATCCCCAGCGCCCGGCAGGCCTCCATCTGGCCGCATTCCACGCTCTGAATACCGGCGCGGAAAATCTCGCCCATATAGGCGCTGGCGATCAGGCTGAGGGCGAAGATCCCCAGCGGATAGGGTGTAGGACCGAACAGCTGATAGCTGAATCGCGCCAGGCCCTGACCAATCAGCAGAATGGTCAGAATCGAAGGCAGACCGCGGAACAGATCGGTATAGAGCCGGGCAGGTAGTCGCAGCCAGCGTGAGGACGAGATGCCCATCAGCGCCAGCAGAAGACCAGATAGCGTGCCGAGCAGCGTAGCTGCCAGCGAGATAATCACCGTGTTGACCAGCCCGGTGGTCAGCATCTGCGGCAGTACTTCCATCATTGATGGAAAATCAAAGAAGGTGCGGGAAAGAATCGTGAGCAGGTCCATCGCCGTCTCCATGCAGGGTGGGGGATCCCCCGGTTAACTCAGGACGCGGACGTCCGCATCTTTACTGCCCGCCAGGCAGATACTGTTTTGGCATCGGCGATCCGGGGAACCACTTCTCGTAAAGTCGTTTCCAGGTGCCATCCTGCATGGCTGCTTTAATGGCGCTGTCCAGCGCGGTCTTGAAGGCGGGTTTGCCTTTGGCAATGGCAATGCCGGCCGGTGCATCAAACGAGGGGATGTCGGCGGCAGAGACCAGCTTAAAGCGGTCGGCGTAGCTTTTTGCTGCCTCGTAGTCGAGGAAGATCGCGTCGAGCGTACCGTTGTTGAGCGCGGAAACTGCGCTGTTGTTATCCGGGAAGCGCACGAGATCGGTCTGGGTGAAGTGTTCGACGGCATAGCTCTCCTGCAGCGTACCCTGGACCACCCCGAGCCGGCGTTTTGCCAGGGTGGCGACATTCTTGACGCCGCTGTCAGAGCGGGTCAGCACGGTGAGAAATCCCGCCAGATAACCCGTCGAAAAGTCGACCGTCTTTTCCCGCGCCGGAGTGATACCGATAGCCGCCACCGCCGCGTCATACTGACCGTTAGCCACGGCCGGCATAATCGCCGAGAAGTCCTGACCAATAAAATCGACCTTATCGATCCCGATTCGGTGGGCGACATTCCGGAAGAACTCGACGTCAAAGCCGGTAAACTCACCGCTGGCATCCGTGAAGGTGTAAGGTTTTGAGTCGCCGACGCTGGCGATGCGTAGCTGACCCGGTTCGATCAGCCCATAAGGATTGTTATCGCTGGCAGCCAGCGTACAGAACGAAAGTGAACAGAGTGCGAGCGTGGTGCCGAGCAGCTTGCCCAGGGTGGTTTGCGATTTCATAGCTCATCCGTTTTTGCAGGTTTAAACATCAGAGACAGTTGAGCCAGCAATTATAATTGAGACCGGTCTCAACGCAGGTGGCACCTCAAGACGTGGGCATTGTGAGACCGGTCTCAAGGGGTTATAATGAGTTTAAGCACAGCCTTTTTTCGGCGTCAATATTCCTGTCATCAACCTGTGATTCAAAATAATTATGACGAGTCAGAAACGACAATCGAAAGCGCCTACCGTGGCGGATGTGGCACGTGCAGCAAACGTCTCTAAAGCTCAGGCGGCCCGTGCGCTGGGCGGTTATGGGGCCGTCAGTGATGAGGTGCAGGAGCGGGTCAGCAGCGCGGCCTCAGCGCTGGGCTACCGTCCGAATGCTTTGGCCCGCAGCATGAATACCGGGCGTTCTCATACCATCGGTGTGATTGTCGGTGATATCGAAAACCCTCACTTTGGCCTTGCGCTGCGCGGCATGGCCGATGTAGCGCGCACGGCCGGTTACCATCTGCTGCTTAGCAACAGCGATGAGAAACTGCAGGCTGAGCAGGATGCAGTGCGGGTGATGCTGGAAAAACGGGTCGACGGCATTATCGTTGCGCCATGCTGTTCGGAGCACCAGCACAACAGCCATCTGACGCAGGTACTGGAAGAGGGCAGAGCGCTGAAATTATTTGATCGCGCAGTGACTGACCTTAATGTGGAAGCGATCTGCTGCGAATTTACGGATGTCGCCGCAGAAGCGACCGCCCGATTGCTGGAGGCAGGTCATCGTCATATCGCCTATGTTACCAGCATGGCGCTGGCAACCGATTACAGAGCACCAGAGGATTTTGGCCTGACGCCGGTTGCTCAGCGCGTTAGCGGCATGATGCAGGCCTTTGCTGCCGCGGGCGTGGAGTTTGATCCAACGCTGGTGAAAGTGAACGCGCTGGATGAAACGGAGATTGCCCGTATTGTGGCTGAGCTGTGGCAGCGTCCGCAGCCGCCCACGGCGCTGGTGGCCTCTGACAGCGTGGTCGCGATGTGGCTGCTGCGGGAAGTCACGCAGCGCGGACTGCGCATCCCTGCCGATCTCTCATTTGTGATGTATGACAATTTTCCGTGGAGTGAGATTGTCACGCCGCCGCTGACGGTGGTGGCGCAACCGGTCTATGAGATGGGCCGTGAGGCGGCACGACGCCTGATTGCGGAGATACGCGGCGAGGCAGCCGGGCCAATGCCGCGCTTTGACGCCCGCCTGATGATTCGCCAGTCGATTGCTGCGCCGGCCAGCCTGATCAGCGCGGAATGATCAGGTTATCCGGGCCAGCTGAGCAGGCGACTTAGCTGGCGCGTAGCTGCGGTAATTTGCGTGTCGCTGCAGTTGCCATAGCCAATAACCAGCCCCTGCTGCACCCGTTCCTGCAGATAGAAGGTCGAGAGAGCCGTGGGTGCGTATCCCGCCTGGAGCAGTTTGCGGGTGATAGCGACGTCATCCCGATGAGGATCGAGTGGCAGCACCAGATGCATACCGCTGTTACCGCCCAGCAGCGGAATCGACTGACCCGCAGCGCGCTGCAGTTCGGTTCGCAGCCATGCCTGTCGCTGACGATAGAGACGACGCATTTTACCGAGATGGCGGCGATAATCACCACTGAGAATAAAATGCGTCAGTGCCTGCTGCTCCAGACGGTTTCCGCCGCGCAGTAGCTGATGAAGCGCTGGTCGCAGTCGACTGACCAGCGGGGCGGGCAGTACCATAAAACCGATGCGCAGCGCAGGGAACAACGTCTTGCTGAAAGAACCAAGATAGATAACCGGGGCATGATCGGTCATGCCCTGCATCGCCATGACAGGCTCGCCGTGGTAATGGAAGTCGCCATCATAATCATCTTCAATAATCCAGGCCTGGTGCTGCTGCGCAGCAGCAATCAGCGCCAGACGCCGGGCCGCGCTCATTACCGCGCCGGTGGGATACTGATGGATAGGCGTTGTATAAATCAGACGGGGCGGAGTCCGTTCCCAGTGTATCGGCTCGGGGGCAAGACCCTGCTGATCGATGGGGATCGGGACAACGTTAAGCTCCCCGGCCTGCAGAGCGGCTTTGGCACCGCGATAGCCGGGCTCTTCAATCCAGCCATGGTCGCCAGGATTGCTTAACAGGGCGACGCACAACGTTAGCGCCTGCTGCACACCTTCGGTAATCACAATCTGTCCGGCATCACAACGTACACCACGCGTGAGACGCAACTGCTGCGCCAGTACATCACGCAGTTCGGGATCGCCAAACGGATCGCCATAGCCGAGTAGCTGCGGTGGCGTGTGACTCAATATCTGATTCAGCGTCCGGCGCCATGCAGCCAGCGGGAAATGGGTCAGAGCGGGGATACCGGGACGCAGGGGCAATGCGCCGCTGTCCATTTCCCTGCTGTGGTGAAAGAGATCAATTCGTTTTGCCAGCGGCCAGCTGGCTAACGTATCGTCATCCGTCTGTACGGCAGGTAAAGCCAGCGGGCTGATGCGGCTGCCTTGCCGATCGCTCATCAGATAGCCCTCTGCCTGTAGCTGTGTCCAGACGTTAAGCACCGTATTCCGTGAAACCTTTAGCTCAGGTGCCAGCTGACGCGTGGACGGTAACATCGTTCCGGCAGCAAGCTGACCCTGCAAAATGCCCTGTTTTATCCGCCGATAAAGTTGCTGCTGCAGTGTGGTCCCTGCTGCTGGTATCAATGGAGCCAGCAGCAAATCTGGGATCTCTGGCTTCATGACCTGCTCCGTGGATCCATCATTTTTCATGATTGTGGTACTTTTTAACCCACCATGATAGTGGCAATCTGCAGATATCATCTGTAGCCGGGAGGCGATATGTCACAACACCTGAATCAATTCGGTCAGCCGGTCGGTCAGCCTTTACCAGACTGGCAACCCCGTCCTTTGCCCCAGCATCAGGTTTTCACCGGCGAGTCGTGTCGGCTGGAGCCGTTCAGTGCAGCACGGCATGGTGATGCACTGTCTGAGGCCTGGGAGATGGCTGAGGATGGACGCGACTGGACTTACCTGCCAGCCGGTCCCTTTACCGAACGCCAGGCATGGCAGGCGTATGCCGCACAGCTTGAAGTGAGCCGCGATCCGCTGCATTTTGCTGTGATCGATCTCGCCACCGACCAGGCGGTGGGGAGCCTGTCGTTAATGCGCATCCAGCCTGAATATGGCGTGATGGAAGTCGGGCATGTCATGTTTTCGGCCCGGCTGAAGCAGACCCGCATGGCAACGGAGGCGCATTTCCTGCTAATGCGTTACGCATTTGAGACGCTGGGTTATCGTCGCTATGAATGGAAATGCGACAGCTGTAATGCCCCGTCGCGTAAGGCGGCGGCACGGCTGGGCTTCCGGTATGAAGGCGAGTTCCGTCAGGCAATCGTCTACAAAGGGCGTTCGCGTGACACCAGCTGGTTTTCGATTATCGACAGCGAATGGCCGCAGGTGAAAAAGGGCCTGAAGCGCTGGCTGGCGGAGGATAACTTTACCGCCGAGGGTCAGCAGCGCGAAAAGCTGGAGGCGCTTCGCGACAGACCCTGACCGGGCGATAACGGGATCACATTACACAATCTTTCAGGACCGCCGCCAGCAGGGTGGTGGTCATCAGGATAGACAACCGTTTGATCCAGCGCATATCGGTGGTCAGGGTCACAACGTCATTTCTCAGGCTGTCGACAGCCGAAGTTAATCGGAAATTCATTTCACTGAGAGCGACATCCAGCTTATCCACTTTGCCTTCTGACTGATTAAAACGGATGGCCAGTTTGTCTGTTTTTCTTTCAACATGGCCAAGCCGCTCATCTATCTGATGTACTTTTGTTGTGAGCTGACCAAGCCACTCATCTATCTGATCGACTTTGGCCGTAAGTTTGCCGAGTCGATCGTCCATCTGGTCGATTTTGGTCGTGAGGTTACCGATCCGATCGTCTGTCTGGTCGGCTTTTGTCTGAAGCTGGCCGATCCGGACGTCAATATGATTGGTTTTGGTCTGAATCTGACCGAGTTGCTTCCCGACCTGTGCGCCTGGCGGCCTCTGCTGCATATCGTTAAACACCTCCACCATCGCCTCCGCTTGCTGATCGTCGATCCCTGCCTGTTGCAGCGCTTTAAAGGCTTTATGGGTACTCATCATTGTGCTTGTCATCACGACACCTCCCTGTGTACTCCAGCGATAACCGCATCATGACAGGCACAAAGCGTATCCCCACTCAACCGGTTATATTTTGCGCGACATGCCGAAAAATATCAATTAGTTCAACAGGTAACGTGCAGCGAAGTACGGGCTGGTTCGCAACAGAGAGCCGATGACAGTATGAGGTGCCTCTGCGGATTACCGCAGAGGCGGAAGGGGAAAAAACGGCGTTATGGCTGTGGTACGATTTTAATTTCAACCATACCGATGCCCAGTTTGCGCGGATCCTGGCCGGTGATATTGCCGATGTTACTCAGCTGCGGTTCCGGTGGCGCAATCACCAGCTGATGGCTGGCGTTTGGGTTATCGAAATGCAGAGTATGCGTCGATACCTCTTCGCCCAGCGACAGCAGTTGCTGCTGATCGCCAACCCGAACCGGGATCGCGCGGTGTGCGTTGGGGCCATATGCGCGTGCGGTAATGACCAGATCAAACTTAGCCGGGAGCGCATCGACATAATCGATATGCACTTCTGGCGCGAGATTGGCGTTTGACCAGCGCCCCCAGCTCTCTGGCCGTGAGATGCCGCTGAAGCTTTTAACCGTTTCTGGCGCGCCAGGCACGTCGAGCCGGAAGCTGTCAGCGCTATAGCGAATGTTGTTATCTTCAATCCGGATCTGCGCCAGGTTCTGCTGGTAACGTGCCTCGCTGACAACGCCGTCCGGAAACTGCACTTTGCCTTTCCATTGCGGTTTGTCGACATGCGTCACGGTTGGCGTGCCGCCAAGCTGCCCCATCGCCACACAGAGATCGCCGGAGAGGGCCAGCGAAGGCTGCCAGAGTCGTGCCATTTTAAAACAGTGATCCACCCAGAGAAATTTATCGGCTGAGGCGAAATCGGCCAGCTGATAGCGCAGCGGGGCCGAATATTCCCCTTCCGGCATCGGCTCCACATGCTTATCGCTGATGCGGAACAGAATCGGCAGTTTAAAGGTGGTGCCTGAGAAGCTGAACGTATTCTTCGCCTGATCCACCGTGAAGTTGTCTATCTTCTTCGGGAAATTCCAGAGCTGAATAATGTCAGGTTTCCAGCTCGCCACCTTACTCTTCATATCGTCGAACTGGGTGGAAAGTGAAAGAGAAGAAAGGCTGCTGCGGCCCAGGCCAATCGCGTTATCGCCGCCGAGAATATCCAGCAGCGTTGCGCCATTATCCAGTGTGCTGCGCTTCGCTTCCATCAGTTCCGCCTGCGGTTTATCACCCCGGATCACCATGAATAGATTACGACGAGGTTGTTTGACCAGCCACGGATGCGCCGTATTATTCATGGCCAGATGATCGGAGCTCACCACAATCACGGTATTTTTAAACCACGGCGACGCTTTGATGCGCGCAATCAGTCGCGCCACATGTTCCTGCGAGCAGGCGACCGCACTGAAGGACTGATTCGGTTTGCCTGCAATGCTGTAGCTTCTGCGATCGCAACTGCGTGAGATAAACCCGTCCGGGTGATGCGTATCGACGGTCAGCGTAAACAGCGCAAAAGGTTTACCGGCCTGGGAGAGTTCCTGATATTTTTCAAAGACTTCGTCCAGCACCGTATCGTCGTAATAACCCCAGTTATTGCGGTAAGCAGGATCGGCAACGCGGCTTTTCAGCTCCTGCGAACCATAAAGATTTTCAGGGTCGAAACCGTGCGATTTCAGGAAGACATCTTTACCGGCAAAACGGAGATCGGCACCCTGAATAAACCAGTTCTGGTAGCCGGAGTTTTTCAGGATGTCGCCCAGACAGACGTTTTGCGGATAGAAGCTGGAGAGCGACGCCGACGCATTACCGTCAAACGGCGCAAACAGCGGAATGCCGCACTGTGAGGCGACCATACCTGCAATGGTGTAGTCGGTGCCGGGTAACTGTTCGGTTTCGCTGAAGTCGATACTCTGCTCTTTCTGCCGGCTCAGCTCAGGCGCCAGGCCGGGAAAGGCGATGGGGTCGAAATAGGTGCGCTCTAAGCTTTCACCATAGATGTAAACCACGTTGAGGCGCGGCTGTTCAATGCGATTACGCGGCACTTTATAAAAGTTGTCGAAGTCAGAATCGGCCATCTGGGTATGCGACACGATGAGCGTCGCAACCTGACGAAAGGCCGGGGTAGTCTGCACTGAGCCGAGTGCGCAGGCGGCCGCCAGCAGCGACCAGCCCATGTGATGCGGACGCTTACGCCGACGCAGAATCCACGACAGCAGGCAGAACAGCAGGAACAGCACAATAATCAGCCCAATCGCGGGCACCACATACTTACTGACACCCGCGCCGGTCAGGCTATTGGTCAGGGTATAGAGCACCGCATCGTTGATGCCGTCTCCGGTAAAATAGTTGCTGGCATACAGGGTGGCGTTCAGCACAACGAAAAGCACCAGCAGGATAAGAACAAGAATAAACCAGAATTTGTTACGCCCGGCTTTACAGGAATAGATTGCAATAGCGGCCAGAAACAGCACGACGGAGACCAATTCGGACAACGGTAAATCCTCTCTCTACAGGGTTGCACGAGGCTTCACGCAACCGGCCACCTTCGGGGGATGGTTTTTCGACAATCTATATTGGCTGTCATCCGGCTGCAACATATCCGGCCCGATTTGTGCGGTGTAGAGCAGATTGGTTAAGAAGAGAGGTTTTCAGGCGTGACGGTGGCTGGCGCACCGTCAGCAGAGCAGAAGTCAGGACGTTTTTCAGAGTTTGCCGGTGAGGTATTGAGCTTCGCCGTCGGCAAAACTCCAGTCACCTTTGTCGTTGGTGATAAAGCTGATCATTAAATCGTTGCCCTGCACGCCACAGTGCTCACGCAGCTCACGCGCCAGCTCCGCCATAAAATGCTGCTTCTGTTCACGGCTGCGTGGGCTGGTATAAACCCGCACCATCACCAGATTATCGCTGCGGCTGAATCCCAGGCCGGTATCCTGAAACACCATCTGATAGCGCTTGTTTTCCTGAACAATCTGATAACGATCGCGTTCAGGCACGTTAAAAGCTGTCAGCACGGCACGGTGCGCTGCATCCAGCAGTGTACGCAGCTCTGATTCTGAACGACCCTGAATAACATCGAATTGCAGTAGTGGCATAGTGAACTCCTCATCGTGATTAATGCGCCTATGGTGACTTCTTTATCCGGCGGGAAAAAGCGCGTAGCCTGAAATGATTATTCAATATAATGAACAATCGCAATGAAAGAGATGAAAACGGATACGCTATGGGATCATCTTCACTGGCTGACCGTACTGGCTGAGCAGGGCAGCTTTACCCGCGCGGCAGAGCGGCTGGACGTCAGCAAAGCGGCGATGAGTCAGAAAATCAAAGAGCTGGAGCAGATAGCCGGTGTACTGCTGGTACAGCGCACCACACGCAGCGTGCGGCTGACATCGGCGGGTGAGAAGCTGGTGGAGGAGTTGCGCGAGCCTTTTGCCCGCATCGAACAGAGTTTTTTCAGCGTGCGCGATACCGCCGGGCCAGTGCGTGGTCTGGTGCGTATTACCGCGCCGGTGGCGTTTGCCCGACAGCAACTGGTGCCGATTATTGGTGAGTTTCTGCGTGACTATCCGCAGGTGCGTCTGCAGCTGGATGTGACGGATCGCATTGTGTCGCTGAGCAGTGAGGGATTTGATCTGGCAATCCGGCACAGTGACACGCTGCCGGAAACCCATGTGGCGCTGCCGCTGTGTGATACGCAGACAGTACTGGTGGCCTCACCCGCCTATCTTAACGAACAGGGTATACCGAACACGCCGCAGGATCTGGTGCAGCATAACTGTCTTTACTATCCGCGTGGTGTTGAATCACCGCGCTGGCGGTTTGCTACCGCAGCGGATGGCGAAGAGGTGCAGGTCCGGATTCAGGGCAGTTTTGCCACCAACAACAGTGAGTCGATACGCGATGCCGCTCTACAGGGACTGGGAATCGCGATGCTGCCCGACTTCAGCGCCCGTGAAGCGCTGGCCGCGGGCTCATTGCAGCAGGTGTTATCTGAGTGGCAGCCGGTTGAAGCCTTTGCCGCCCGCCTGTGGATCGTCCGACCCTGGGCGGCGCAGGTGCCCCGCGCAGTCACCACCTTTACGCACTGGCTACGCGCGCGTTTTGACCGTTGATGGCAATGCCAGCGCAGGTGATGGGGTGTCCATCATCTCGCCAATCAGGCTGCTGCGGTTATACAAACCCAGCCGCAGATTGAAGTCGAGATGCAGTCGCTCGTTGCCGGTTAATTTGATAATCGGTGGTGGCGTCTCTGGCCGCTGCTGAAACATCACCGACTGCGCAAAGGCGGTGCTGCTGTCGGCATGCAGGCGCTGATAGTACCAGGCGCTGGCTTCCCCTTTACGCAGATAAAGATTGGCTCGCCGGTATTCGCGCATCGCGATCTGCTGCGCCAGTGACAGGAGCTGACGTGACGGATTATCTACATTTTGCACAATCAGCGGAAAATCATCCCGCTTTTTAAGCTCATGGAAATAGTTGCGGATACCGACGTTTTTAACCGGTGCCAGCTGTTTCAGCCATTCGCGAATGAAGGCATTTTGCGGCGGCGCGGCAATGAACCAGCTCTCGGTGACCGGCGCAAGCAGGTTCAGCGTTGATTGCTCGCGATAGTAGCCGATGAGATCCATTGGCCGCGTCTTGTGAACGCGGTGTACCCAGGCGAGATTCTCAAACAGCAGGGTGCTGCAGTCGATACCGATACCGCCATAGCGGTGAATCAGCTCAAGCCGGATGATTTCACTTTTATGTGCCAGCGTCAGATCGGAAGAGATAAAGCTGAGTTCGGGCAGCCACTGCGACAGGGTGCGCTGCGTAACCAGATAAACCTGGTGATCAGGATTGTCCCGCCGGATTTTACTGATATTCAGCGCCATTGACGTCGGCAGCTGATCGTTATGCCAGACCATCCAGACAATCTTTGGAATCTCAGGCAGATCTTTCTGCTGAGCGATCAATACGACATTATCTTCCTGTCCTGGATCATATTCCGGTGCCTGACAGAGGCTCTGTTGTTTCTTATTCCATAACATCTGGCTACTGAACGATATTCTTTTCCAGTTACGCCAGATTTTATGCGCTGAACGTTGGCGATGTGAAGTCATGGTACACCTGTTATTTTTATTTTCCCGCGATAGTTCAGGCTCTGGCCGTTACGCCTGAGGCGTGAACGGACGGCATTGAATAATGGCTCATCCCGATGAATGCGGGAATTAATGAATAGTTTTCCCTGGTGGCGACGCAGTGCGGGAGCGCGCGATAGTTTCCTCACGGCTTTTTAATTGCACTGCACCTTTTTAATAAAACATTATTTACACATTAGCTATGTCTTTTTTTGACTTTAGGATAATACGGAAATCATCCGGTCACCCTATTGGAATAATAATATCGGCATGGTTAATCAGTTATTTAAATGTGTCTGAACACATAACTAAAGAATATCTGAATATTATGCTGAGCCTTTGGGTTTTCTCAGGGCCCGGACATCAGGATCAGTGAATATTGCGCTTAACGTGTAGCGTAAGCCCGGCTCAACAATTCCCGGAATCGTACAGCCTGAAGAGGATTGTCTACGCTTAAGAAGAACTTACTGAGAAAGGAGCGCGCATGCAGAGTGAATCCTATGGTTTACTGGCGGTTGATAAGCAGGGTAATCGCGTCCTGTTTCTTAATCCGGAAACCTTCGCGGTCGAGCGCGAGCTGAACGCTTTTCCACCGCGGCCGCATGAACTCCTGATGCTGGCCCCCTGGGGCAAAGCGTATGTGCCCATCTATGGTGACGGCGTTCATGGCAATAACCCGCATCCGGGTCACAAAGTGGCGATCATTGATTTGCAGCGTCGCGAGATCAGCGGCTTTATCGATCTGTCGCCGTTGCGTGCCCCACACAGTGGGCAACTGGGCCGTGATGGCAAAGTCTATCTCTGCTGTGAGCAGAGCGCCGCTGTAGCCGTGATCGATCCGCAGACCGACAAAGTGGAAAAGGTCATCCCGATTCCTTCTCACAACGCGCATCGCCTGACGCTGTCACCCAGCGGCCGCAAACTGTTCACCGATAACGAAGAGGATGCGACCATCACCGTCGTGGATCTCTGTGAAGCAGAGGGACGGGTCATCGATACGATTCTGCTGCCGGGTCCGATTGCGGGCATCGCCGCCTCACCAAAACACCCTTATCTGGTCGCCAGCGCCGCGGATGCGCCGTTACTTTATGTGATCGACCGACAGAGCCACCGTATTCGCCAGCGCATTACGCTGCCAGGTCATCAGCAGCCCTGCCAGGTGGTTCGCTTCAGCGCCGATGGCGAACAGCTGGTGGCGATTGGCGATCAGGAACCACTGGTAACGCTGTTTGACGACCTGCTGAATCCGCTGGGCGATATCAGCGTGGGCAACATGCCGATGGATGGCTGCTTCACGCCAGACAGGCAACAGCTGCTGATTGCTAATCAGGATGATGGCACGCTGAGCGTGATCGATCTGGCGCAGGGTAAAGTGATTGCCACGCCGCGTGTCGGAACAGGCTGTGAGGTGCTGGGCTATTTTCCGATTGGTCAGATAAACGGACGGTGATAGATCGCGGAACTCCAGTGGCGGCTGCTGGCATGTTTTTCTGCCTGCCAGCCGCGTTTACGTAATTCGCGCGCAATCATCTTGTTCATGATGCCGTGGCCCAGCAGCAACACTGTGCCACGCTGTGAGTGTCCTATCAGCTTCTCTGCCGCCGCCGAGGCGCGGCTGCGCGCATGTTGCAGCGACTCCGCTTCACCCGCATAACCGCAGAACCACAACAGCCGCAGTAAGGCCAGCCAGCAGATCGTTGGCAGCTGAAAGGCCCCCGTCCGCAGCAGCGGTACGGCGACTTCGCTGTAGAGCGCATCAATCTCATGAGGCTGCAGGCCAAGCTGGCTCAGAGAGGATTGTGCGCGGGGCAGAGGACTGCAGACAATAATCGCGGCCTGACGGGCGATCTCAATACTGCGCGGTGGCGGCCCGTCACTGACTCCGGACTGATCGTAAGCTTCGCACCAGTCTGCAAGTGTCTGCACGCTCTGACGACCCGCGGCCTGGTGGTCAGGTTTACCGTGTCGCATCAGAATAATGGTCATAACACCTCTGTCAGGCTTTTTTTCAGGGTAACGCATTGTCTGCGCTTGCAGAGATTTTTCAGAATAAACACGAAGTGTCATCTGCAGGTAATCAGGGTGTGCGACAACAGAACCCGATGAAAGGATTTTAGCCTCGCTTATAACGCTCAATGATTAGAGAAAATGCTAACTTACCGTGCAGAGTGATTTTTTATTGTGCGATATGGTGGAGTTAACTGGCTGAATTTGCGCTGAAAATGTGCGATGACGCAATGTGATAGTGAAGTTTTACTAACAAATTTCGTCGGGATGCCTTGATTTATCTACGCGCGTAGATACACTAGGTCCCCAGTGATTGCTCACGGTGCGATGCATAGTAGGCTCCATTGATTGTTAAGTTACATTCGCTCAGTTTAAGCGACCGGTGAAAAATACATCGGCGAAACGGGGCGAAGAACAAGATTCCAACACCAGGGAATCCTTTAACCTTTCATCATGGTTAGTCAACTGAACGTCGCCACCGGGGGAATTCCGCTTTCATCAGGGAATCGACCCATGGACGGGCGTTTATCAATCTGCATACTCATTCAGGGATAGGGTTATGACGGCACACAATTCCGTTAAGCAGCAGGCATCACTGTCTTCCACCTCAGCCGCCGACGAGCGGTTTAACACTTCTTCAGGCCGAAAAGATTTCTGGCGCGCCACTTTCTCATGCTGGCTCGGAACGGCAATGGAGTACGCGGATTTCGCACTCTACGGCCTGGCTGCCGGTATCATCTTTGGCGACGTCTTCTTTCCGGAATCGACTCCCGCGATGGCACTGCTCTCCAGCTTTGCGACCTGGTCCGTCGGGTTTATTGCCCGGCCTATCGGCGCGCTTTTTTTCGGCTGGCTCGGCGACCGCAAAGGCCGTAAGGTGGTGATGATCTCCACCATCATTCTGATGGGCGCTTCCACCACCTTTATCGGCTTAATACCGAGCTATGCCGCGATTGGCGTCTGGGCTCCGGCCTGTCTGGTGCTGCTTCGCTTTACCCAGGGTTTCGGCGCGGGCGCAGAGTTATCGGGCGGCACGGTGATGTTGGGTGAGTATGCGCCGACAGAGCGTCGCGGACTGGTTTCTTCCGTGATCGCACTGGGATCCAACAGCGGCACGCTACTGGCCTCACTGGTCTGGCTGCTGGTGGTGCAGATGGATCAGCAGAGCCTGCTGGAGTGGGGCTGGCGTATTCCCTTTCTCAGCAGTGCCTTGATTGCCCTGGTTGCGCTGTGGATTCGACGTCATCTGCGTGAAACGCCGGTGTTTGAGCGCAGAAAAGCGGAGATCGAAGCGGAACGTGCAGGCGTACTGGCGGCGCCGGTAGTGGATCAGCGACCGTTCTTCCAGCGTACACGTGCCTTCTGGACCATGGTTGGCCTGCGTATCGGGGAAAATGGCCCGTCCTATCTGGCGCAGGGCTTTATCGTCGGTTACGTCGCGAAGGTACTGATGGTGGATAAGTCCGTGCCGACAACGGCCGTGTTCCTTGCCTCACTGCTGGGCTTCCTGATTATTCCTTTTGCAGGCTGGCTCTCCGACCGTTTTGGTCGCCGGGTGGTGTATCGCGTCTTCTGTCTGTTACTGATGATCTACGCCTGGCCTGCCTTTACGCTGCTGGACACGCGTGAACCGATGCTGGTTATCCCGGTTATCGTGGTCGGTATGGCACTGGCGTCACTGGGTATCTTTGGTGTGCAGGCTGCATGGGGCGTGGAAATGTTCGGTGTTCATCATCGCTACACTAAAATGGCGGTGGCCAAAGAGCTTGGCTCGATTTTATCCGGCGGCACGGCACCGCTTATTGCCGCTGCTATGCTCTCTTATACCGGTCACTGGTGGCCGATTGCGGTCTACTTCTCTGCAATGGCCGCCATTGGATTCTTTACCACCTTTGTCGCTCCTGAGACGCGAGGGCGGAATCTCAATCTGCCTGAAGATGCCATCTAGATTTGCCTGAGGGTGCCATCTGCCATGGGAGAGCGATAAACAGCAGGCCGTGTAAAGCGGCCTGTTTTTTTTATGGAGGAACGTGATGTGCCTAAGTCGTTAACGGGAAAAGTGACCCGCAGTGAAGTTGCGAAAGCGGCAGGCACCTCAGTGGCAGTCGTCAGTTATGTCATTAACAACGGGCCTCGTCCGGTCGCTGAGGCGACCCGCCAGCGGGTACTGGAGGCGATTAAAGCGACCGGTTACCGGCCAAATGCGGCAGCACGCGCCCTGGCATCCGGTAATACCAAAACGTTTGGACTGGTGGTGCCCAACATCGGCAATCCCTTCGTGGCGTCAATGGCGCACGTGTTGTTGCAGGAGTCGATGAACCACGGTCACGTCATGCTGCTGGGTGATGCAGGTGACGATCGCAAACGCGAACTGGAGTTGATTCAGGGGCTGCTCAACCGGCAGGTCGATGGACTGTTTTACAATAGCGTCGATCGCCATCCTTACATCGACCTGATTAAAGCAAGCGGAACGCCACTGGTGATGCTGGAGCGGGTTGAGCCTCAGCCGGGTGTGAACATGCTGCGGGTCAATGAACGTCAGGCCGCGTGGCAGGTGACGGCACATCTGTTGAGTCACGGTTATCAGCAGGTGGGGATCATCAGCGGCCCGGTCGATATGCTCAACGCGCAGGATCGTATTCAGGGCTGGCGCGATGCCATGCACGATCGTGGCCTGCCGGTTGATGAGTCGCTGATGTTTCCTGCCAGCTACACCCCACAGGGCGGTTACGAGGCGGCACAAACCATGATCGCCCGCGGCTGTGTGCCTCGTGCGTTGTTTACCAGTAATGAAGGTCAGGCGATTGGTGCGCTTCGCGCCTTTTCCGAACATCACATTCGCGTGCCGCAGGATGTGGCACTGGTCTGCTTTAACGGGACCAATCACTCGTCGTTTCATGTCCCGACATTAACCACCGTGCGTCAGCCACTGCGTGAGATGGCACGCTCTGCGATTCAGATGCTGAAAGAGGGTCAGAGCGAAGCGCAATTAAAGGAGTTTCCACACTATCTTGAAATCGGTGAATCCTGCGGCTGTCAGCCGCAAAGTCAGAGTTAATTTATAAAAATATGAAAAGAATCATTATTGATTGCGATCCCGGCAATGGTATCGCGGGTGCCAACACCGATGATGGGCTGGCAATTGCGCTGGCCTTAGCTTCACCAGCCCTGTCGCTGGAATTGATCACCACCGTAGCGGGTAACACGCCATCTGACGTGGGCGCTCGCGTTGCCAAAGATCTGATCGTCCGGCTGGGATTATCTATTCCGGTCGTACAGGGCGCGACGCAGGCGTTACAGGAAGATCCTGCGCCATGGCGCGAGATGCTGGATCATCGGGTCAATCAGCTTGCGCAGGGAAAACTCTGGCAGGATGTGCGTCAGCCAGCCGATGTTGCGGCGGATGCGCTTGATGCGGCTGACGCTATCGGCAAACTGATTTGCGACAATCCGGGCGAGATTACGCTGGTGGCAATTGGCCCGCTGACGAATGTGGCGCTGGCGATGCAGCGTTATCCCGCCATGGCAGAATCGGTGGCGGAAATTGTGATCATGGGCGGCGTCTTCTCGCTGGATGACTACATCAAAGACACCAATTTTGGTCTGGATCCCGAGGCGGCGCATCAGGTGTTGCACAGCGGTGCTACAGTGACACTGGTGCCGATGGATGTCACCACGCAGACGCTGCTGACCCAGCAGGATCTGACCCGCCTCACCGCCGTCGATCATCCGCTGACCGAATTTGTGCGCGACACGCTGCGACCGTGGATCGACTATTCAATGGAAACCCGTCAGCTGGCGGGATGCTGGATCCACGATGCGCTGGTGGTCGCCTGGTTGCTGAATCAGCGAGTCGCCTCAGGCATCGATTACCGGGTTGATATCGAACTGCGTCCCGGTGCGACGCGTGGCAAAAGCTGGCGTTATCGTCAGCCGCTTCGGCTCACTGTCGGTGTGCCTGATCACTGCGGCGCATCGGTGCATGTGCTGCATAGCGTCGATAACACGCTGCTGTTGTCGATCATTGAACAGGCATTTATGCGCCTGACATCCTGAAGTCATGGGCGATTAACTGCGCCCGCTTACTGCGCGTGATCGGCTGCCATGATAAGGCAGTGATTATCAGCGGCTGACAAAATTTGTCAGGTTGTCAGTAGCATTCGGGCGCAGGCAGAAGATGCAGGGTTTATCAACCAATACAAAGCGTTAGATCGCTTCACACACGTCGATCCAGCGGGCGTTAGTCAGTTCAGCCATCTGCTGTGGCGAGATACGGACGGCGCTGTGGATAGCGCCAGCGGCGGGCAGGACTTCATCAAAGCTGCGCAGTGAAACATCACAGTAGACGGTCAGCGGATTCTCCAGACCGAACGGACAAACGCCGCCCACTGGGTGGCCGGTCCAGTTAATCACCTCGTCGACGCTCAGCATCCGCGCTTTCGCGCCCAGCGCTGCTTTCAGCTTGCGATTATCCAGCCGGGCATCACCGCGTGTCACAATCAGCACCACGTCGTTTTTGACTTTCAGTGACAGGGTTTTGGCAATCTCTCCTGGTGTCACGCCATGGGCGCGTGCAGCCATCCCGACCGTTGCAGTGCTTTCTGCCAGTTCAATAATTTCAATTTCAGGGGCGTGTTCGGCAAAGAACTGGCGCACGGACTCCAGACTCATCTTTCTCTCCAGGCTTATCGAAGGCGTAAAAATTGCCACAAGCCTCAGTGCCTGTAAACGAGATAAACGGAGAATTCGCTGTAATTAAGTCTGTTTAGCTGCCGCTCAGTGTGCAGTTGCCGCATTGTTGGACATCAGGGATGCGATAACGCTGGCAACAGCTGCGACGGACCAGTTCGCCGTTACGCGGGATCATGGTGCGGTAAAGGGGGTTTGCGCTGCCATCCAGCAGCCGCTGGTTGAAGAACAGCGCCTGCTCCAGTTGCAGGATCAGCGCCTCATCGATCTGGCTTTTCAGCTCACCCAGGAACCACTGGAATGAGTAGCCCATGTTGTTCCAGATGAGTCGGGCGTTAATATCACCATGCTGCGTAATGCTATCGACCACCGGGATCAGATGCTGCTGAATCAGCCGATTAATGCGCTGCAGGGAATTAAGATAGCGCGCTTCTTCATCTTCCTGCACATCGATCCAGAACGTGGCCGGATGGCCATTCTCATGAAATCCGACGCGAATATGCTCAGGCGAGCAGTCCAGCGCACGTGACTCCTGCAACAACGCCATAATGAGCGGTGGCAGCAGCAGGCCAAAATACCACTGTGCCCAGAGTGACAGCACCGGTTTCGCTTCACGAACGGCATCAGGATGATCGCGATAGAGATAATCACTATAGCGCTGGATGAGCGGACCAAAGGCCTCTGATGCCGACCAGGCGGCAAGTGTCAGCGTATCGCGCGGAGCAGACTGGTTGAACTTCGTCGATTCAAGCAGATAGCTGCGCTGTTGCTGCAGCCGCTCATGCAGACTTTCCGCCAGCGGGCGGTCATTCTGCCGGAAGATCATCGACTGAGCGCTAAAACGCTGTTCCTGAGCTGAAGCAGTTGCCATGACGACTCGCAGAAAGTGTAGATAAGAAAGCAAATGATAATCGTTATTGATTAACTCTACAAGTCGCGTAAAAAAACGTCGCTGCTGGCGGGAAAAAGGCGGGGATTGAGAGCGGTCATCAGGCCGGACAGGGCAGCACTTCGCTCGCCACCGTTCCGTTCAGTAACGACCGCATTATGCTTACTCAGGCATGTTCGCTGGACGTCTGAGGCTGCTGTCGGGGCAAATCTTCCCAGGCCAGGATGGTATTGCGACCCTGATTTTTAGCCACATATAACGCGCTGTCCGCATTGGCGACCGCCAGATCGAACTCATTATCATAAATGGGCGCGATACCCGCACTGATAGTAACGTGGGTTGAAACGGTCTCATTGAAAAGGTGAGGGATTTCTAAATCCAGCACATACTGGCGGATTCGCTCTGCCAGCTTCATGGCGATGGAACTGTTCACATTGGTCATCAGCACCAGAAACTCTTCGCCGCCGTAGCGGGTGACGACATCACGCGAACGCACTGCATCACGAATCGCGACAGAGACCCGCGCCAGCGCCTGGTCGCCCATCGCATGTCCATAGTTATCGTTGTAGGCCTTGAAGTGATCGATATCCAGCAGCAGCACGTAGTGGCTGCCGGCGTGGTTTTCCAGAATATTATCGAGCCGGTTCTTCAGGCCCCGGCGGTTATAGAGTCCGGTCAGCGGATCAAGCATGCTGAGATCGCTGAATGTCTCTTTCTCTTCGTAGAGCTGATGCATGAGGCGCAGGGTAAAGCTGTCGGCACGGCGGCGCATCAGATGCTGCAGGGAGAAACCGATCAGGGGCAGGATGATGGTCAGCAGGATCAGCGGCAGATGCTGTCCATTGTCGAGCAATAGTACGGTGAATACCGGCGGCGCGACGTGCAGACAAAAAGCACCCAGATAATCGCTCAGGGCGATGGCACTGATAAATAACACACTGATCAAACTGATAATAAGAAAGCCACCATCAAAATAGAACACCTGATGAAAGCGATAATTAATGTGCAAAGCCCAGAGCATGCCGAGCAGGAGTGCTACAGGATTTAACAGGGGAAGTTTTAGTCTGGGCCATATTAAATAGGTAATTAACATGATCCCGCTAAACGCAGCGACACAAATTACCGGCAGGGTCGCGTCATTTGTCTCATTGCTCATTACGGGCAGCAGATAAAATAGCGAAACGGCGATATTTAAAAAGAGAAAAAGCATCACTGAAAGCCGGTATTTACTCTGTTTCAGTTCTTCATATGATTGTAATTTCATTATAAATACTCGTGACGGCCCTGAAATACCAAAGCGCAAGCCGGCAAAAAAAAGATTCTGCCAGAGAGTGAGCAAATTATTGCTGTTGCTGTTATTAAAAGTGTTATCGGCCGCAATCTAGCATTTTCCAACTGGTCTGTCATCTTCGTTGCCGGACGTGACAAAAACAGGCTGCAAGGCCGTTAAAACTGTCATATGATAATGGGAATGCTTATCATTTGAGGTTTGCGTCATGGGGATAGCGATTATTGCGGCCTGCGGCCTGTGGGGAGTCAGCTGGGCATTGGGTAAAAAGCTGGATAGCGCGTGGGGCGTATTGCTGCCCTGCATCGCACTGCCGCTGTTCGCCTTGTGGGAACCGAGCTTCAGTCAGTGGCGGATGGTGATGACGGTTGCACTGCTACTGACGGTCGTAATGCTGTTTAGCCCGCGTCTGCGTCACTATCTGCTGCTGCCCTCCTGTCTGGCGTTAGCAGGCGGACTGGCGGCTATCTCTGTGAATTTTCATCTGATTTAATCGGGGCGGAGCGGCTGAAAATTGTCGTACAGCGTGAAGCGACCGGATGAGCGAAACCAGGCTGAAAAAATGAGGTGAGCAGGGGATAAAACGATACTGCAAGGAAAACTGAAGGGCATTGCGGGAAAAACTGAGGAGGACAACGTTGGTGCGAAGAGAGGGACTTGAACCCTCACGTCCGTTAAGACACTAACACCTGAAGCTAGCGCGTCTACCAATTCCGCCACCTTCGCATCGAGTTGTCTGTTCATATCACCGCAATGGTGCGAAGAGAGGGACTTGAACCCTCACGTCCGTTAAGACACTAACACCTGAAGCTAGCGCGTCTACCAATTCCGCCACCTTCGCGCAGTGCTCGCGATATGAAACATGTGATTTTGGTGCGAAGAGAGGGACTTGAACCCTCACGTCCGTTAGGACACTAACACCTGAAGCTAGCGCGTCTACCAATTCCGCCACCTTCGCATACCCGTAACATCCTGAGAATGTTACAACCACGGAGGCGCATTCTAGAGATTTTACTCTTTGCGTCAACAACTATTTCGTCGGGCTGAAACGATCGCTGTAAAAAGCAACGTTTTCAGCCCGGCAACGCAGTTAACGCCGGGAAAAGCGCTTAGCGCGTTTTGGCTCCGCGACCGTAAACAGCACGATAAACTTTAAAACGACCGGTCTGCGCGATAACTTCGTGACTGCCGAAGGCTTCATCCAGCGCCTGCGGGTAGGGCAGGAAGGTGTTTGCGACGATACGCAGTTCACCGCCGGTGTTCAGGTGTTTCACTGCGCCACGGATCAGCGCCTGGGCGGCGTCGAGGCTGGTCTGGGTACCTTCATGGAACGGCGGGTTCGAGATAATCATGTCGAAACGCCCCGTGACGTCAGAGAAGACGTTGCTGGCGAAGACTTCGCCCTCAATGCCATTGGCGGCCAGCGTCAATTTACTCGCTTCAATGGCAGCCGCGTGCACGTCGCACAGCCACAAACGTACTTTAGGCGAACGGGCCGGCAGAGAGGCGGCAATCACGCCTGCGCCACAGCCCATATCCAGCACTTTACCTTTGGTATGTGGAGTAAAGGTCGAGAGCAGCAGGGCACTGCCGCTGTCCAGGCCGTCACGGCTGAAGACGCCAGGCAGGGTATGAATCGTCAGACCATCCAGCTGATACTGATGACCAAAGCTGCTGGCATCAAACTCAGGCTGTTTGTCCAGACGAGCATGGTAGAGACCACAGCGACGCGCGCTGTCGATTTTCTCCAGTTTCACCCACGACTCCACCATACCTTCAGCACTGCGCACGCCGCTGCGGTTTTCACCGACCACGAACACGTCACAGCCGACCGGCAGCAGAGAGAGCAGGTTCTGCAGCTGGAACTGCACTTCCGGCTTATTCTTGGTCCAGAAGTAGACCAGCGTATCGCAGCCCTGCACATCTTCTGCCTGCGCAACCATGCCGTAACGCGCCTGCTCGCCCATACGACGGCTGAGGTTTTGCCAGTGATGATATTGCTGGGTGTGAACGCGCGACGAGGCGGTTTCCAGCTGAGCGGGCAGGTCATCCTGCAGATCGCCAGCAAATAAAACATGGCGGGCGGTAAATTCATCACTGTGGCGCAGAATGACTTCGCTGGCCGGGGTTAAAGCAGACATGTAGGGCTCCTGTAAGATCTGAGCGGGGATTATAGTGGTTTGTTGGCGCATGTTCGATGGGTTTGCTAGCATAGCGACGCATTCAGGCAGCAGAACAGGTAACACCATGACGTCCAGGCGCGACTGGCTTTTACAGCAAATGGGAATTACACAGTACCAGCTGCGCCGCCCGCGCGTGCTTCAGGGCGAAATTGCCGTCACGCTGGCACCGGACACGCAGTTAATTATTGTCGCTGACGCACCGCCCGGTCTGCATGAACCGCTGATGCGCGACGTGCTGCATGCTCTCAATCTGCAACCCGAACAGGTCATGACCGTGACGCCGGATCAGTTGCAAATGCTGCCGGAGACGCTGAACTGCGCGGGCTGGCTGCTCGGCGTAGAGAGCGAACAGACTTTCAATGGCGTAGCATTAACCAGCGCCTCTTTCAATGAACTAATCAGCAGCGGCGTCGCCAAACGCGCGCTCTGGCAACAGATGTGTAACCATGACAGCCATCTCTTTACTCACCCCTGACGATCTGGCGCAGGCCTACGCCATTGAGTGTCGTAGTCACGCGTTTCCCTGGAGTGAAAAGACGTTTGCCAGCAATCAGGGCGAGCGCTTTATCAATTTACGTCTCGATGTTGACGGCAAAATGGCCGCCTTTGCGATTACGCAGGTGGTACTGGACGAAGCCTCGCTGTTTAACATCGCGGTCGATCCCGCTTTTCAGCGCCGGGGATTGGGCCGCCAGTTGCTGCAGCATCTGATCGATGAACTGATTAAACGCGACGTGCTGACGCTGTGGCTGGAAGTGCGGGCCTCGAACCAGCCCGCCATTGCGCTCTATGAGCAGCTTGGATTCAATCAGGTCAGTCGTCGCCCCAACTATTATCCCACCGCCAGCGGCCGTGAAGATGCCATTCTCATGGCCCTGACGCCGTAGTGGTGTTAAGGAGCTTTAATGATCGATAACTGGGACTGCATCCTGTTTGATGCGGACGATACCCTTTTTCATTTCGACGCCTATGCTGGTTTACAGCGCCTGTTTGCGGGTTATGACGTGCAGTTCACCGACCAGGATTACAGCGATTATCAGGCTGTCAACAAACCGCTGTGGGTCGATTATCAGAACGGCACCATCTCAGCGTTACAGCTGCAGACTCAGCGTTTTAACCACTGGAGCGAAAAGCTCAGCGTGGCGCCAGAGATCCTCAACAGCGGCTTCCTCAGCGCGATGGGCGAGATCTGCACGCCGCTGCCGGGTGCAGTCAGCCTGATGAATCAACTGCATGGCAAGGTAAAGATGGGGATCATTACCAACGGCTTTACCGCGCTGCAGCAGACGCGCCTTGAGCGCACCGGTTTCCGCGATTACTTCCCGGTGCTGGTGATCTCTGAGCAGGTCGGCGTGCCTAAACCGGCGGCAGAGATCTTTGATTATGCGCTGGAACGTATGGGCAATCCGGATCGGCAGCGGGTGCTGATAGTGGGTGATACACCAGAATCAGATATTCTGGGCGGCATGAATGCTGGCGTGAAAACATGCTGGCTCAATCATGGCACCCGGCCGCTGCCAGAACATATCAAACCAACCTGGCAGGTCAAATCGCTGGGTGAGCTGGAAGCGCTGCTGATCGGCTGATGGAAGCTGCCTCGCAAATCCGCAACTTTCCTGTAAAAAAGGCCCGCACAGCGGGCCTTTCTCGTTTTATCTTTACCGCAGCGCAGGCGCGTTACTCTTTCTTCTCGTCGTCCTCATCCCGATCCTCTTTCACCGGAGTGCTGGCGGTAAGCAGAAACGGCGACTGCTGCCAGCGGGTGCGGCGATGGCGCAGCAGGGTACGGGAGAGAATAATGCCGATCGCCAGCGCCAGCAGCATCATCAGACGCAGAATATTGGTGGTGTTATCGACCTGATGTGAGTCGGTGACCAGCACGTGGGTATCCAGCGTTACGCGCAAAAAGCCCAGCGGGCCATCGTTTCCGGCCAGCGGCTGCACAATCTGGTGGTTGAAATAGCTGCCCGCGCGCTTGCCGTCGAGCGCCAGCCGGTCGCGGACATTGATGTTTTCACCGCTGTGCGCCACCAGACTGCCGTCTCCGTCATATACGGATGCATCCAGAATACGGCTGTTCGCCGTCATCTGATTAAGGATGGCTTCGATCTGATTCCGGTTATTTTCACTGTTGTCCATCAACGGCTTAAGGCTGAACGCCACCTGGCTGGTCAGCGTATGCGCCAACTCCTCGACCTGCTCAGAACGCGCCGTCTGATGGCCGAGACTAAACCAGGAGGCGCCCTGCATCAGCACGACCAGCAGCGCCATCGAGATAAGAACAATCACGGTACGATGTAAGCGAAATTTCAGTGCGGTTTTAGCCATTAATCATCCGGGTCATATCACAACAGAAAGCCTGGAGATTATGTTGCCAGAAGCGACGCAGACAAGGTAGCCTCTTGCGTGGTTTTGTTGTCCCTACAGGAGCTCTGATGCCAAATCGTTTAACCTGGTGCGATCTTCCCGCCGATGTCTCCCTCTGGCCGGGTTTGCCCCTTTCTCTTAGCGGTGATGAAGTGATGCCGCTGGATTATCGTGCTGGCCGTACCGGCTGGCTGCTGTATGGCCGCGGTCTGGATAAGCAGCGGCTGACCGATTACCAGCACCAGCTGGGTGCGGCGATGGTGATCGTCAGCGCCTGGAACGTCGATGAGTATCAGGTGATTCGCCTGGCGGGATCGCTGACGCCGTTTGCCAGCAAGCTGGCGCACGACGCCGGGCTGGACGTGGCACCGCTGGGAAAAATCCCGCATCTCAAAACGCCAGGCCTGCTGGTGATGGATATGGACTCCACCGCGATTCAGATCGAGTGCATCGATGAGATTGCAAAACTGGCGGGCTGCGGCGAGCAGGTGGCGGAAGTCACGGAACGCGCGATGCGCGGCGAACTCGACTTCACCGCCAGCCTGCGTCAGCGCGTGGCCACGCTGCAGGGGGCGGACGCCAATATTCTGAAACAGGTGCGTGATGCCCTGCCGCTGATGCCAGGCTTAACCACCCTGACGCAGAAGCTGCAGGCGCTGGGCTGGCAGATTGCCATCGCGTCTGGCGGCTTTACCTACTACGCCGAATACCTGCGCGACAAGCTGCATCTGTCGGCGGTGGTCGCGAATGAACTTGAAATTCGCGACGGCAAACTGACCGGCAACGTGCTGGGACCGATTGTCGACGCACAATACAAAGCCGATACCCTGAAGAAGCTGGCGCAGCGTTTTGACATCGCGCCGGAACAGACGGTGGCGATCGGCGATGGGGCCAATGACCTGCTGATGATCAAAGCCTCAGCGCTGGGCATTGCGTTCCATGCTAAACCTAAGGTGAATGAGCAGACTGCGGTCACCATTCGCCATGCCGATTTAATGGGGGTGTTCTGCATCCTCACCGGCAGCCTGATCCACGAAGAGCGTTAACAGAGGTATTGATTTGGCCAAAGCGGCAAAACGCGCATTTGTCTGTAACGAATGTGGCGCAGATTACCCACGCTGGCAGGGGCAATGCAGCGCCTGTCACGCCTGGAACACCATCACCGAGGTGCGCATCGCCGCCTCGCCCGCCGCTGCGCGTAACGAGCGCCTGAGTGGTTATGCCGGCAGCGCTGGCACCAGCCGGGTGCAGAAGCTCTCTGAAATCAGCCTGGAGGCGTTACCGCGCTTCTCGACCAGCTTCAAAGAGTTTGACCGGGTACTGGGCGGCGGCGTCGTGCCGGGCAGCGCTATTCTGATTGGCGGCAGTCCGGGCGCGGGCAAATCCACGCTGCTGCTGCAGGTGATGTGCCGGTTGTCCGAAGGGATGAAAACCCTTTACGTCACCGGTGAAGAGTCACTGCAACAGGTGGCGATGCGCGCCCATCGTCTGGGATTACCCACCGAAAATGTCAATATGCTGTCGGAAACCAGCATTGAGCAGATCTGCCTGATCGCCGAGCAGGAGCAGCCGCAACTGATGGTGATCGACTCGATCCAGGTCATGCACATGGCGGAGATCCAGTCATCGCCGGGCAGCGTTGCTCAGGTGCGTGAAACCGCCGCTTACCTGACGCGCTTCGCCAAAACGCGCGGCGTGGCGATCATCATGGTCGGCCACGTCACCAAAGATGGTTCGCTGGCCGGGCCGAAAGTGCTGGAGCACTGCATCGACTGTTCAGTGCTGCTGGATGGCGATGCTGATTCCCGCTTCCGCACGCTGCGCAGCCATAAAAACCGCTTCGGCGCGGTGAATGAGCTGGGTGTGTTTGCCATGACCGAGCAGGGCATGCGTGAAGTCAGCAACCCGTCAGCTATTTTCCTGTCGCGCGGCGAAGAGATCACCTCGGGCAGTTCGGTGATGGTGCTGTGGGAGGGAACGCGACCGCTGCTGGTGGAGATTCAGGCGCTGGTCGATCATTCGATGATGGGCAATCCACGCCGCGTGGCAGTGGGTCTGGAGCAGAACCGCCTGGCGATTCTGCTGGCAGTATTGCACCGTCACGGCGGATTGCAGATGGCCGATCAGGATGTATTCGTTAACGTCGTGGGCGGCGTCAAAGTCACCGAAACCAGTGCAGACCTGGCGCTGATGCTGTCGATGGTGTCGAGCCTGCGCGATCGTCCGCTTCCGCAGGATCTGGTGATCTTCGGCGAAGTAGGACTGGCCGGTGAGATCCGTCCGGTGCCCAGCGGGCAGGAGCGCATCGCTGAAGCGGCGAAGCATGGCTTCAAACGCGCCATTGTGCCGGCAGGGAATGCACCGAAAAAACCGATTGCCGGGATGCAGGTTTTCAGCGCGAAGAAGCTGGCCGATGCGCTGGCGATTCTGGACGATCTGTAACGCGCCTGCGGCCGCCAGCGAAAAGCCGCTGGCTGGCCGTTCCCACCTTAACCGCATTGATGCAGGAGGCACGACATGTCGTCGTTTGATTATCTGAAAACGGCCATTCGCCAGCAGGGCCATACGCTGCAACAGGTCGCTGATGCCAGCGGCATGACCAAAGGCTATCTGAGCCAGTTACTCAATGCCAAAATCAAAAGCCCCAGCGCGCAAAAGCTGGAGGCGCTGCACCGCTTTCTGGGACTGGAGTTTCCGCGCCGCGATAAAACGGTGGGCGTGGTGTTTGGTAAGTTCTATCCGCTGCATACCGGCCATATCTATCTGATTCAGCGCGCCTGTAGTCAGGTGGATGAGCTGCATATCATTATGGGTTATGACGAGCCGCGCGACCGCGAGCTGTTTGAGAACAGCGCGATGTCACAGCAGCCGACAGTCAGCGATCGCCTGCGCTGGCTGCTGCAGACCTTTAAGTATCAGAAAAATATTCGTATTCACGCCTTTGATGAAGAGGGGATCGAACCCTATCCGCACGGCTGGGATGTGTGGAGTAAAGGCGTCAGCGCGTTTCTCAGCGAGCACGGCATTGCGCCGGACTGCATCTACACCAGCGAAGCGCCCGATGCGGAGATGTACCAGCAGCACCTGGGCATTCAGACCGTGCTGGTCGATCCCAACCGATCCTTTATGAGCATCAGCGGCGCGCAGATTCGTCAGGATCCGTTCCGCTTCTGGGACTACATCCCGACTGAAGTGAAACCGTTCTTTGTGCGTACCGTGGCGATCCTCGGCGGAGAGTCGAGCGGTAAATCGACGCTGGTGAATAAACTCGCCAACATCTTCAACACTACCAGTGCCTGGGAATATGGCCGCGACTATGTCTTTTCCCATCTGGGCGGTGACGAAATGGCGCTGCAATATTCCGATTACGACAAGATCGCGCTGGGACAGGCGCAGTACATCGATTTCGCCGTCAAATACGCGAATAAAGTGGCGTTTATCGACACCGACTTTGTGACCACGCAGGCGTTTTGTCTCAAATATGAAGGGCGTGAACATCCCTTTGTGCAGGCGCTGATCGATGAGTATCGTTTTGATCTGGTGATCCTGCTGGAGAACAACGTGCCCTGGGTCGCGGATGGCTTGCGCAGCCTGGGCAGTTCAGTGGATCGGCGGGAGTTTCAGTCGATGCTGGTCACGATGCTGCGGGAAAATAACATCGAATTCCTGCACGTGAAGGAAGATGATTATGACGCCCGTTTCCTGCGCTGTATTGAGCTGGTGAAAGCGATGCTGGGCGAGAAAAACGCCCAGCCGTAACGCATGCATTGGCCCGGTCTGCCGCACGGCAGCCGGGTCAGGGCATTAATAGACCATCACCACTTTGCCGCGCATGTGGCCTTCCAGCACGCGCTGGTGGGCGGCGGTTAAAGTCTCAACGCTTAAGCCATGCAGTGTTTCGCTCAGCGTGGTCTGCAGCTTACCTTCATCCAGCAACGCCGATACCGCATCCAGAATCTCGCCCTGACGCGCCATATCCGGTGTATTGAACATGCTGCGGGTATACATCAGCTCGAAGTGCAGTGCCGCACTCTTCAGCTTCAGCTGGTCCATCGACAGGGGATGTTCGTTTTCCACGATGGTGCAGATATGACCCTGCGGAGCGATCAGCTTCGCCATGGTTTCCCAGTGACCGTCGGTGTCATTCAGGCAGAAGATATAATCGACCTGCTTAATGCCCTGTTTCTCCAGCTCACCGATCATATCTTTGTAGTTGATCACCAGATCGGCTCCGCGATCGCGGCACCACTGGGCGGAATCTTCACGCGAGGCTGTCGCAATGATCTTCACCTTGCTGCGCAGTTTCGCCAGCGGGATCGCCAGCGATCCGACACCGCCCGCGCCGCCGACGATCAGCAGCGTCTGATCTTCCGTTGCGGTCTCCAGGTTCAGTCGCTCAAACAGGCCTTCCCAGGCGGTCAGGGCCGTTAGCGGGATCGCCGCCGACTGTGCCCAGTCCAGGCTCTCTGGCTTGTGACCGGTGATGCGTGAGTCAACCAGCTGTTCGGTGCTGTTACTGCCAGGGCGGGTCAGATCGCCCGCATAGAAGACTTCATCGCCAGGCTTAAAGTTGCTGACTGAGCTGCCCACTTCCAGCACAACGCCACTGGCATCCCAGCCGAGAATGCGTGGCTGCTGTAAGCCGTTCTTCTTCGCCCCTTTGTGCACCTTGGTATCGACCGGGTTGACCGACGCGGCTTTGACTTCGACCCGCAGGTCATACTCACCTGGCGTAGGGGTTTCAGGAAAAATTTCGGTAAAGTTTTCCGGATTTTCGGGATTAACTGCGATAGCGCGAATAGACATAAAGATTCTCCTTGGTCAGTGTCTTAAGTGTAGAACCTGATTTTAGCGGTGATAAGATGGACAATCTCTCATAGAGTGTTCGTCTGAGGTGAACAATGGCATTTCGTCAGTGGCAGGATATGGCGCTGTTTGCGCTGGTGGCGGAATGCGGCAGCTTTACCGGCGCGGCAGAACGCGCGGGTCTGCCCAAATCGAGCGTCAGTCAGCGCATCAGTCAGCTGGAACAGCGGCTGGGGATCCGGCTGCTGAATCGCACCACCCGCCAGCTCAACCTGACCTTTGCCGGTGAGCGCTATCTGCTGCATTGCCAGGAGATGATGCAGGCCAGTGAGCGCGCCGATCAGGCGATTGCCAGCCTGCGGGAAAACCCCAGCGGGCGCCTGCGCATTACCAGCCCGGCAGGCATTGGTGCCACGCTGCTGGCGCGCTGTAATGCAGAGTTTTTACGTCTTTATCCTGATGTGACGCTGGATGTCTCGATCTCCGATGAGATGCGCGATCTGGTACAGGAGGGCTTTGATGTGGCGCTGCGCACCGGTCAGCCGCAGGAGTCCTCGCTGATTGGCCGCCGGATAGGCAACTGCCCGCGACTGCTGGTGGCTTCTCAGCACTATCTTAATCAGCATCCACCGCTGCTTCACCCACAGCAGCTCTCGGCCCACCGCTGTATCGCGCATCGCGCCTGGAATGAATGGGTGTTGCAGCGCGATGACGAGTTCTATCGCTGGCTGCTGCCGCCAGGCCATCTCACCGACAATTTACTCTATGCGCGCGAATCGGCGCTGGGCGATGCGGGTATTACGCTGCTGCCGCACTTTCTGACCGACGGGGCGATGGCGGATCCCCGACTGGTGCCGGTACTGCCGGAATGGGAAATCGAGGGGAATGAGCTGTGGCTGGTCTATCCGGGCCGTAAACTGAATTCACCTGCGCTGGCGCGCTTTATTGAGTTCGCGCTGCAGTCACCGGTGTTCAGGGAGTTTTATCGCTGAACTTAAAATAAAAGTTATAACCGCAACCTGTAACTTTGACACCCATAGCAGAAAATTACATTGCATTAATTACGATGGCATTTCCCGTCTTTTCAAAGGAAGAGAAATGTTATGAAAGCTCAAAATTTAAAAAGTGCATGTATTAAAAATTTATCAAAAAGTGAACTTTATGATCAAAGAGAGTTTAATGGTGTAGCAGCTCTTAAAAATATTTTAGGTAATGAAAATAAAGATATTGAAGCAGATTTTGTACTCAGGGGCAGTGATGTCAGCTGTAGTGCATCACTGACTTGGTATGATGCCAGAAAGTCACATGAAAGCCGGTCTGAATTTCGGCTTTATTATGAAGGCAATCCGGTAATGGAGCTCGCAGTGCCTGGTGATAATATTGTCATTGGTTATGATAAAAAAAGTAAATTAACCTGCATTTTATTTAAAACACATGATGATGAGCATCAAGGACATGTTGAAGAATGGATGCCGCTTTAAAAAAATAAAAAAGGGAAGCATCCGCTTCCCTTTTTAGTATTAATCAGACTGCGATTACTTCGTCATACGTTTGTACTTGATGCGCTTCGGCTCCAGCGCGTCGGCGCCGAGGGTACGCTTCTTGTACTCTTCATATTCGGTAAAGTTACCTTCGAAGAATTCGATGTTGCCCTCATCCTGATAATCCAGAATGTGCGTGGCGATACGGTCCAGGAACCAGCGGTCATGCGAGATCACCATCGCACAGCCCGGGAACTCCAGCAGGGCGTTTTCCAGCGCGCGCAGGGTTTCAATGTCCAGGTCGTTGGTTGGCTCATCGAGCAGCAGCATGTTGCCGCCAACCTGCAGCAGCTTCGCGAGGTGCAGACGACCACGCTCACCACCCGACAGTTCGCCCACGCGTTTGCCCTGATCGACGCCTTTAAAGTTAAAGCGGCCGACATAGGCGCGGCTTGGCATCTCGGTGTTACCGATACGCATGATGTCCTGACCACCGGAAACTTCTTCCCACACGGTTTTGGAATTGTCCATGCTGTCGCGGAACTGATCGACGGAGGCCAGCTTAACGGTCTCACCCAGCACGATGCTGCCGGAATCAGGCTGTTCCTGACCGGACATCATACGGAACAGGGTGGATTTACCCGCGCCGTTCGGACCGATAATCCCGACAATCGCGCCTTTTGGCACAGAGAACGAGAGATCGTCAATCAGCACACGGTCGCCATAGGACTTACGCAGATTGCTGACTTCCAGCACTTTGTCACCCAGACGGGCACCTGGCGGAATGAACAGTTCGTTGGTTTCGTTACGCTTCTGGTAGTCGGTGTTATTCAGCTCTTCAAAGCGTGCCAGACGGGCTTTGCCTTTAGACTGCTGGCCTTTTGGTCCTTTACGAACCCACTCCAGCTCTTTCTCAATCGACTTACGACGAGCCGCTTCAGAAGAGGCTTCCTGCGCCAGACGCGCATCTTTCTGCTCCAGCCAGGAGGAGTAGTTGCCTTCCCACGGAATACCTTCACCGCGGTCAAGTTCCAGAATCCAGCCTGCCACGTTATCCAGGAAGTAACGGTCATGCGTGATCGCCACGACGGTGCCTTCGAAGTCATGCAGGAAACGCTCCAGCCAGGCGACAGATTCGGCGTCCAGGTGGTTCGTTGGTTCGTCCAGCAGCAGCATGTCTGGTTTTTCCAGCAGCAGGCGGCACAGGGCGACGCGGCGACGTTCACCACCGGAAAGGGTGGCGATTTTCGCGTCCCAGTCTGGCAGGCGCAGCGCATCGGCAGCACGTTCCAGCTGGGTATTCAGGTTGTGACCATCGTGTGCCTGGATGATCTCTTCCAGACGGCCCTGCTCGGCGGCCAGCTTGTCGAAGTCTGCACCCTCTTCGGCATAGAGCGCATAGACTTCGTCGAGACGTTTCAGTGCGCCAACCACTTCTGACAGTGCTTCTTCAACCGACTCACGCACGGTGTGTTCAAGGTTAAGCTGCGGCTCCTGCGGCAGGTAGCCAATCTTGATGCCTGGCTGCGGACGCGCTTCCCCTTCGATATCTTTATCGATGCCGGCCATGATGCGCAGCAGGGTAGATTTACCCGCACCGTTCAGGCCGAGTACGCCGATTTTTGCGCCAGGGAAGAAGCTGAGCGAGATGTTTTTCAGGATATGACGCTTCGGCGGAACTACTTTGCCGACGCGATGCATGCTATAGACGAATTGAGCCACGTTGGTTTGAGCCTCTGGGTCTGTTGGTCGTTGGAATGATGTCGAAGTTTAGCCTTTTTCACCGTTTAATCCCAGCCAGGGGGCGGCGAATATTCGCCGGGCAGAAGGGATGCCGGACGACGTGCGGGATAACTGACTGATTTCCGCGCTCAATTGCTGACGATAGTACCGGGGCAGGCCTCAGGGCAGGCGCAGTGGTATCGCCTGCTGTGCCAGCCAGTTCTGCAATGCCTGGTCGGGCGCGCTGTCACTCACCAGCAGATCAAAGCGCTGTAGCCCGGCGATGCGGGCGGGCAGCACTTTGCCATATTTACTGCTGTCCGCCACCAGCACCGACTTTTGGGCACGCAGCATGGCGTGATGTTTCATCATCAGCTCATTGGTGTTGTAGCAGGTCGCCCCCTGATCTTTGTCGATGCCCGCCGCAGAGATAAAGGCCAGCGTCGGACAGAGATCGTCCAGGAGGGTATGCACGCCAATCGGCGTAAACAGCGCATTGTCGGCATGAAATTCACCGCCGCTCAGAATCACACTACAGGCCGGTTTCTCTTTCAGGGTCAGAAAGGTGTTCATGGCGCAGCAGATGGCAGTAAATGACAGCGTGTCAGGAATGGCATCAACGATATAGGGCAGGGTAGTGCCGCAGTCAAAGAAGACCGTATCGTTTTCGCTGATCAGGCTGGCTGCCGTCTGCGCCAGCCGCTGCTTTCTGGCGGCATTCTGCCCATGCTGATCGCTGACAAAATAGTGGCCGGCATGACTTTTCGGGTCGCTGACGATATAGCCGCCCAGCAGGACCACGCTGGAGCCTGGCTCGGTTAAATCACGGCGAACCGTCATCTCTGAGACGCCTAACAAGTGGGCCGCATCTTTCAGATGCAGTTTGTCGGTGCGTTTAAGCGCCTGGGTCAGCTTGTGAATGCGTTCGTCGCGCCGGGTTTCCATGGTCATCTCTCTGTTACCTATCCTGTAGTGCGGAGCAGGAACGCCGGAATCGACGCTATATCGCGACAAACCTCACAGATTTGAATGAGTTGCGTCTCATCCGCCAGGCTGGCAGTCAATCTTACCCGCAATCTGTAAGAGCCGCAAACCTCCGCCGTGCGGTGATCCCGGCCCATCATCACTGGCGGTAACATCTCTCAGCCGTCATGGCCCCTGATGTTATCTTGTTATAATAGTAACACTTTAAATCCCCCTTTATGCCGTTTCCCGCCGGTATCTGCCACTTCAGGATGTGGTTTTTGTCACATATTTAACCTTTAAGAAAGGTTATTGTTAATTTAATAACATTTTAAGTGTGAAAACATCCGGGAGTTCTGTCATGACAATTGCGGTTATCGGCTCAAACATGGTCGATCTGATTACCTATACCAACAGCCTGCCGAAAGCGGGCGAAACCCTTGAAGCGCCCGACTTTGCCATTGGCTGCGGCGGTAAAGGCGCTAACCAGGCGGTCGCGGCCGCGAAAATGGGTGGCAACGTAATGATGGTCAGCAAGGTCGGCGACGATCTCTTTGCTCCCAACACCGTTGCTAATCTGCAGCAGCAGGGCGTGGACACGCGCTTTGTCACTACTGCAACAGGCGTCTCCAGCGGCGTGGCACCGATTTTTGTCGATGACCAGTCGCAGAACCGCATTCTGATCATCAAAGGGGCCAACCAGCAGCTGAAACCGGCCGATATCGACGACGCGGCAGAGGCGCTGAAAGCCTGTGAGCTGATCATCCTGCAACTGGAGATCCCGCTGGAAACGGTCTATTACGCCATCGATTTTGCCCGCCAGCATCAGATCAGCGTGATCCTGAATCCGGCGCCGGCCGTCGCCACGCTGGATATTCACTACGCCTGCAAATGCGACTTCTTTATGCCGAACGAAACCGAGCTGGAGATCCTCACCGGCCTGCCGGTCAACACTGATGAAGAGGTGATCCTGGCCGGGCAGTCGCTGCTGAAGCATGGCCTTAAAAATCTGATTATCACGTTGGGCAGCCGGGGCTCGGTCTGGATGAGCGGCGACGAGATCCATCGCGTGGCCGCCACGCCGGTTCAGGCGGTGGATACCAGCGGTGCGGGCGATGCCTTTATCGGCTGTTTCGCGTATCTGCTGGTGAAAACCGGCGATGTGGTCGCCGCTATGACCCAGGCCTCTGCTTATGCCGCCTGCAGCGTCACCGGGCGCGGCACGCAGCGCGCTTATCCCGACGCCGAGTGTTTCCAGCGTTTTCTCAACCGTAACTGAGGTTCTGCTATGCAACAGAAAATTGTTCAGCAATCTGATGGCTATCTGAATAAAACGCCGCTGTTCCAGTTCATTCTGCTGTCGTGCCTCTTTCCGCTCTGGGGTTGTGCAGCGAGTCTTAACGATATCCTGATCACCCAGTTTAAAAGCGTGTTCGCCCTGAGCGATTTTGCCAGTGCGCTGGTGCAGAGCGCCTTTTATGGCGGCTATTTTCTGATTGCGATCCCCGCCTCGCTGGTGATCCGTAAAACCAGTTACAAGATGGCAATCATGATCGGCCTGGCACTCTATATCGCTGGCTGTATCGCCTTTTATCCCGCTTCGCACATGGCGACCTACACCATGTTCCTGGCGGCGATCTTTGCTATCGCCATCGGCCTGAGCTTCCTGGAAACTGCGGCCAATACCTACAGTTCGATGATTGGTCATCGTGACCATGCGACGCTGCGCCTCAACGTCAGCCAGACCTTCTATCCGATTGGTGCGCTGATGGGGATCGTGCTGGGTAAATATCTGGTGTTCCAGGAGGGCGACAGCCTGGAGAGTCAGATGGCGACGATGACGGCAGAGCAGGCGCATGCCTTCCGTCTGACGATGCTGGAGCACACGCTGGAGCCTTACAAATATCTGGTGATGGTGCTGGTAGTCGTAATGCTGCTGTTTATGTTCACCCGCTATCCGCGCTGCAAACCTGAGAGTAATGAGAGATCGCGCCCCTCGCTGGGCGAGACCTTCCGCTATCTGGCCGCTAATCGTCACTTTAAACGCGGCATTGTGACCCAGTTCCTCTATGTTGGCATGCAGGTCGCGGTCTGGTCGTTTACCATTCGTCTGGCGCTGACGCTGGGGGCGACCAACGAACGTCACGCCTCTAACTTTATGATCTACAGCTTCGTCTGCTTTTTTATCGGTAAGTTCGTGGCGAACTTCCTGATGACCCGCTTCCGTGCCGAGAAAGTGCTGATCGCCTATTCGGTGCTGGGCGTGCTGACGCTGGCCTATGTGATGCTGGTGCCGAACTTTACCGCCGTCTACGCCGCTGTGTTTGTCAGCGTGCTGTTTGGTCCCTGCTGGGCGACGATCTACGCGGGAACGCTGGCGACGGTCGATAACAAATACACCGAAGTCGCAGGCGCGTTTATCGTGATGGCGATTGTCGGTGCGGCCTTTGTCCCGGCGCTGCAGGGCCTGGTTTCGGACTCACTGGGTTCGATGCAGCGGGCATTTGGCGTCTCGCTGCTCTGTTTCGCCTGGGTCGGATTCTACTTCTATGGCGAACTGCGCCATAAAAAACAGCTGGTTGCGACCGGTCGTCTGGCGGAGGAGTCACCATGAAAACCCGTTTACCTTTAGCCAGTGAACAGTTTCACACCACACCCTGGGTGCTGTTAGAGAGCGATGACTTCCGGGTTGAGCTGTTTCGCTATCCGGCGGGCATTGAGGCGGTGCGCATTCATAACCGGCGCGGCAGCGTGACCGTGCTGCCATTTCTCGGACAGATGGTCTGGGACGTGCAGTTCGACGAGCACAATCTGACCATGGGCCACAGTTTTAAACAGCCGCTGCCCGCCAATTCGATCATCGACACTTACGGCTGTTTTGCCTTTCATTCGGGACTGCTGGCCAACGGCTGTCCCGCACCAGAGGACGATCATCCGCTGCACGGTGAGATGGCCTGCGCCCGCATGGACAGCGCCTGGCTGGTGCTGGAGGATCAGACGCTGTCGCTGGAAGGGGAGTGTGAATATGTTAAAGGCTTCGGCCATCACTACCTTGCGGCACCTGCCGTCCGCCTTCAGGCCGATCGGCCCCGTCTGACGATAGCGATGACGGTGACCAATCTGGCGGGCGCGGCGATGCCGCTGCAGTATATGTGTCACCTAAACAGCGCGTGGATCGACCAGGGACGCTTCCGGCAGTCGATCCCCGATCGGGCATTCCAGCTGCGTCGCTCGATCCCCGCACACCTTAAACCCACACCTGCCTGGCGCGAGTACACGGATCACTTATCGCGCGATCCACAGGCGTTACAACAGCTCGATCAGCCGCAACTCTGCGAGCCGGAGATCGTCTTCTTCGCGGACGATCTGCCGCAGTATGGCGATGACGTGCAGTTTGAGCTGCATTCGCCGCAGGGCTATGCGCTGATGACGCGCTTCTCTACCGCGCAGTTTCCGCACGCGACCCGCTGGCTGCTGCATAACCACGATCAGCAGGTGGCGGCCTACATTCTGCCCGCCACCTGTCGTCCAGAGGGCTTTCTGGCCGCGCAGCAGGCCGGTACGCTGATCACCCTGGCCAGCGGCGAAGAGCGGCACTTCTCCGTCGAGACCGGCCTGCTCTGAGCCGGATTTAAATCGCCACCAGGCCGCGCACACCCTCAGCTTCCATGGTGTCGCCGCGGCCACGCTGCACGATCTCCCCGCGCGACATCACCAGATAACTGTCCGCCAGCTCCGCTGCGAAGTCATAAAACTGCTCCACCAGCAGGATCGCCATATCGCCCCGCTGCGCCAGCTGGCGGATTACCGCGCCGATCTCTTTGATCACCGAAGGCTGGATCCCTTCGGTCGGCTCGTCGAGGATCAGCAGCTGTGGCCGGCAGGCCAGCGCCCGGCCGATCGCCAGTTGCTGCTGCTGACCGCCTGAGAGATCGCCGCCCCGGCGTGACTTCATCGCCAGCAGCACCGGAAAAAGTTGGTAGATCTCCTCCGGTACTTCACGTGCCTGGGCAGCCGGAAAGCGTGACAGGCCCATCAGCAGGTTCTCTTCCACCGTCAGACGCGGAAAGATTTCCCGACCCTGCGGCACATAGGCGATGCCCGCCTGCACCCGCTGGTGCGGCTTGCGGCCATTCATGCGCTGCTGCTGCCAGTGAATCTCGCCTGACTTCGCCGGAATCAGCCCCATCAGGCATTTCAGCAGCGTGGTTTTCCCCACGCCGTTGCGCCCCAGCAGACAGGTAATTTCGCCAATCTTAACCTCAAATGACAGGCCGCGCAGAATATGACTGCCGCCATAATATTGATTCAGTTCAGTAACCTGTAACATTTCAGCGCCCCAGATAAACGTCGATAACCTGCTCGTTGGACTGCACGTCGCGCAGCGAACCCTCGGCCAGCACCTGTCCCTGATGCAGCACGGTGACATGGTCGGCGATAGTCTCGACAAAGCCCATGTCATGCTCCACCACCATCAGCGAATGCTTGCCCGCCAGGCTGCGGAACAGCTCGGCGGTGTAGGCCGTTTCGGCATCGGTCATACCCGCGGCCGGTTCATCCAGCAGCAGCAGATGCGGCTCCTGCACCAGCAGCATGCCGATCTCCAGAAACTGCTTCTGGCCGTGTGACAGCAGGCCCGCGCGACGCTGGCGTTCGCCGCCCAGCCGCAGCAGTTTCAGCACCTCATCAATGCGGTCACGCTGTTCGCCGCTGAGGCGGGCGCGCAGGCTGGCCCAGACCGATTTGTCGTCTTTGAGCGCGATCTCCAGATTCTCGAACACGGTTAACGCCTCAAACACCGTGGGTTTCTGGAACTTACGGCCGATCCCGGCGCGGGCGATCTCCACCGGTGAAAGGCGGGTCAGATCGCTGTCCTGGTCGTAGATCACCCGGCCAGCGTCAGGACGCGTTTTGCCGGTAATCACATCCATCAGCGTGGTTTTGCCCGCACCGTTAGGGCCGATCACGCAGCGCAGTTCACCGACGCCGATCTGCAGCGACAGATCGGTCAGCGCCCGGAAACCGTCAAACGACACGCTGATTTTCTCCAGTTGCAGCACCGGATCGCGCTGCGCCCGATGGCGATCCGCCAGTTGAGTCTGGGTAAACAGGACATCACTCATTTTTTCCTCCGACGCAGCAGGCCAATCACGCCGTGCGGCAGAAACAGCGTGACCAGGATAAACATCAGTCCCAGGAAGAAGAGCCAGTATTCAGGGAAGGCGACGGTGAAGAAGCTGCGCGCGCCGTTCACAATCGCCGCGCCCAGCAGTGGGCCTATCAGCGTGCCGCGTCCGCCCAGCGCCACCCAGATTGCCGCTTCTATCGAGTTGGCCGGTGACATCTCACCCGGATTGATAATGCCGACCTGCGGCACATAGAGCGCCCCGGCCAGGCCGCACAGCACGGCGGAGAGCGTCCAGACAAACAGCTTGAAGCCGCGCGGGTCGTAACCACAGAACATCAGACGGTTTTCGGCATCGCGTACTGCGGTCAGCACCCGGCCAAACTTGCTGCGCGCCAGGGCAAAGCCGATCACCAGACTCAGCAGCAGCAGCAGCACGGTGGCGATAAACAGCCCGATGCGGGTGCCGGTCGCCGTCACCGAAAAGCCGAGCAGGGTGGTAAAGCCGGTAAAGCCGTTGTTGCCGCCAAAACCGGTTTCGTTGCGGAAGAACAGCAGCATTCCGGCGTAGGTCAGCGCCTGGGTCATGATGGAGAAGTAGACGCCTTTGATCTTCGAGCGAAAGGCGAAGAAGCCAAACACCAGCGCCAGCAGGCCCGGCACCAGCATGCTCAGACAGAGCGCCCAGACGAAATAGTCGGTGCCGGTCCAGAACCAGGGAAGTTCACGCCAGGAGAGAAAGGACATGAAGGCGGGCAAACCCTCACCGGCAGCCTGGCGCATCAGGTACATGCCCATGGCATATCCGCCCAGGGCAAAGAACAGGCCGTGACCCAGCGACAACAGTCCGGCGTAGCCCCACACCAGATCCAGCGCCACCGCGATCACCGCATAGCAGAGGATTTTGCCGACCAGCGTCAGGGTATAGGTGGAGATCGCCAGCGGATGCGTGGCGGGCAGCAGCGCCAGAAATGGCATCACCAGTAATGCCAGAGTGATCGCCACGCCGATGCCGATCGTCAGGCGCGGCGCGGTGCGCGCCACGCGAAGCGTGATGGGTTGCGTCATCAGTCAGTCACCCTTCCTTTAACCGCAAACAGCCCCTGCGGGCGTTTCTGAATAAACAGCACGATAATCACCAGAATCAGGATCTTGCCCAGCACCGCGCCAATCTGCGGCTCCAGCACTTTGTTCAGAATCCCCAGGCTGAACGCGGCAACCACGGTGCCCGCTAACTGGCCGACGCCACCCAGCACCACCACCAGGAACGAGTCGATGATGTAGCCCTGACCCAGCTCCGGCCCGACGTTTCCGAGCTGTGACAGCGCCACGCCGCCCAGCCCGGCAATGCCCGAACCGAGGCCAAATGCCAGCATATCGACGCGGCCGGTCGGCACGCCGCAGCACTCCGCCATGGCGCGGTTCTGGGTCACGGCGCGCACGTTCATGCCAAGGCGGGTCCGGTTCAGCAGCAGCCAGGTCAGCGCCAGTACAAACACCACAAACAGGATTACCGCGATGCGGTTCCACGGCAGCACCAGATTAGGCAGCAGCTGTAAGCCGCCGGAGAGCCACGACGGGTTCGCCACCTCCAGGTTCTGCGCCCCGAACAGCACCCGCACCAGCTGGATCAGCATCAGGCTGATCCCCCAGGTAGCAAGCAGCGTCTCCAGCGGACGGCCATAGAGATGGCGAATGATGGTGCGCTCCAGTGCCATACCGATAGCGGCAGTGACCATAAAGGCGACCGGCAGCGCCAGCAGCGGATACCAGGCTAAATAGTCCGGTGCAAACTGCTGGAACAGGCTCTGAACCCACCAGGTGGCGTACGCGCCGAGCATCAGCATTTCACCGTGCGCCATGTTGATCACCCCCAGCAGGCCATAGGTGATCGCCAGGCCCAGCGCGGCCAGCAGCAGGATGGAGCCCAGTGACAGGCCGCTAAACGCCTGCCCCAGCAGATCGCCCCACATCAGCCGTTTCTGAATCTGTTGCAGGCTTTCCGCCGCGGCTGCCCGCACCGTGGCGTCCGGCTCATTCGCGGGCTGAGTCAGGCGTTGCAGACTGGCCTGCGTGTTAGGATCGCTGGATTCGCCCAGCAGTTTTACCGCCCGCAGGCGCACCATCGGCTCGTCATCCGCCAGTTGCAGGTTCGCCAGCGCCAGCGCTAATGCGGCATGCACCCGGCTGTCCTGTTCGGCGGCCAGGCGCTGTTCCAGCAGCGGCAACTGGTCAGCGGCACCCCCATTCTGCAACTGCTGCGCTGCGCGCAGGCGCAGTGCCGCATCGCTGCTCACCAGCTGGTGGGCGGCCAGCGCATTGTTAACCAGCACGCGCAGGCGATTGTTCATAAACAGCTTTTTCAGGTTTCCTGTGGGCTGCGCCACCGCATCCAGCGGCTGCAGCGTGGATCCCTGCTGGCTGAACGGCTGTTTATTCTGGTCGATGACCACCGTTTCGGCATGCAGCGCTTCCAGCAGCGGCAGGCGATGACTGTCCGGTGCGGTGGCCCACTGTTGCAGCAGCGTGGCCTGCTGGCTGCGGCTGGCGGCGGCAAAATCAGCCGCCGGTCCGGCACTCGCAAACAGCGGGAGCAGCAGCAGCAGGCTGAAAAAGCAGCGACATAGATTCATAAAAGGAGCCTCGTTTGGGAAGGTCAGCACGGCAGCCTGTTGAGTGCTGCCGTGCTGCCGCGTCACAGCGGGTGACGCTTTCTCATCAGCAACGCGCGCTTACTGCGCGGTCTTCACCGGGTGATCGGGCTTCTTGTCGTTACCGGCAATGTACGGGCTCCACGGCTGTGCGCGCACCGGCTTATCGGTCTGCCACACCACGCTGAACTGACCGTTCTCTTCTACTTCGCCAATCATGACCGGCTTATGCAGATGATGGTTGGTCTGATCCATGGTCAGGGTAAAGCCATCCGGCGCGTTGAAGGTCTGACCGGCCATCGCCGCGCGTACTTTGTCCACATCCGTCGTGCCCGCTTTTTCCACCGCCTGCGCCCACATATGGATGCCAACATAAGTTGCTTCCATCGGGTCGTTGGTGACGACGGTAGCCGCATTCGGCAGGTTGTGTGCTTTGGCGTAGGCGCGGTAATCGGCGACGAACTTCGCGTTGGTCGGATTATCGATCGACTCGAAATAGTTCCAGGCCGCTAACTGACCCACCAGCGGTTTGGTGTCGATGCCGCGCAGCTCCTCTTCGCCCACCGAAAAGGCGACCACTGGAATGTCAGTAGCTTTGATGCCCTGGTTCGCCAGCTCTTTGTAGAACGGTACGTTGGAGTCGCCGTTGATGGTCGAGACCACCGCCGTTTTACCGCCTGCCGCGAACTTTTTGATGTTGGACACGATGGTCTGGTAGTCGCTGTAACCAAACGGCGTGTAGACCTCTTCGATATCTTTGTCGGCCACGCCTTTGCTGTGCAGGAAGGCGCGCAGGATTTTGTTGGTGGTGCGCGGATAGACGTAGTCGGTACCCAGCAGGAAAAAGCGTTTCGCGCTGCCGCCATCTTCGCTCATCAGGTACTCCACCGCCGGAATCGCCTGCTGGTTAGGCGCCGCGCCGGTGTAGAAGACGTTGGGTGACATCTCTTCCCCTTCATACTGCACCGGATAGAACAGCAGGCCGTTCAGCTCTTCAAACACCGGCAGTACCGATTTGCGTGACACTGAAGTCCAGCAGCCAAACACCACTGCCGCTTTATCCTGAGTCAGCAGCTGCCGCGCTTTCTCGGCAAATAACGGCCAGTTAGAGGCGGGATCGACCACCACCGGTTCCAGCTTTTTCCCCAGCACGCCGCCTTTTGCGTTGATCTCATCAATGGTCATCAGCGCCACATCTTTCAGTGGCGTTTCAGAAATCGCCATGGTGCCAGAGAGCGAATGCATGATACCCACTTTGATGGTGTCAGCCGCCTGCGCACTCCAGGCGAACCCCATGCTGATAACGGTAGCGGAGAGGGCGAAAGCCTTGATCAACGAACGTCTTTTCATCATTTAAACCCCTGGGTGGTTGTTATGTTATTCGGTAAGCTGGAGCCGGGCCTGCTGGAGACGGTGCAGGGTGATCTTCCTGACCTCCGCCTTACTGACGGCGATGTGATCGGTCAGGATGCGTTGTGCCTCGATGGTCTGCTGCTGAAAGATCGCCTGTAAAATCTGCGCATGTTCCTGATAAGTGGCATAGACGCGGTCATCACGGGTGAAGTCGAGCCGACGGATAATGCGGATCTTCTCCGTGAGTTCGGCGTGAATGCGTGCCATCTCCGGGTTACCCGCTGCCGCGACCAGCGTCATGTGAAACGCCTCGTCATGCTGCGACACCACCAGGCCCTCGGTGAGCGCCTCTGCCTCACACCAGAACTGATTCAGTTCGCTTAACAGCGCGCCAGACTGCGGCGCAGGCAGGGCGCAGAGGCGTTTTACCGCCTCGCACTCCAGCACCGTGCGCAGGTCATACAGCGATTCGAACCAGGCGAAATCGAAATTTTTAACCTGCCAGCCGCTGCGGAACCACACTTCGACAAAGCCTTCGCGCTCCAGCCGGAACAGCGCCTGGCGCACCGGCGTGCGGCTGACCGCCATCCGTCCGGCGATTTCGCTTTCGCTGAAACGATCGCCCGGCATCAGGCGAAAGGCGAAAATATCGGCCTTCAGCGCCTGATAGACCCGTTCGGCCAGCGCTTCCGGGCGCGCTTTAGGGGATTGAGGTTGGGTTGTCATCGGCGCTCCTTATTCCAGCCACAGCAGGGTGTCGCCAGGACTGACCGGACGGCCCGCCTGACAGGCAATCCGCGTTACCCGACCGGCCTGCGGGGCGACAATCGCCAGCTCCATCTTCATCGCCTCGACGATAATCAGCGTCTGCCCGGCGCTGACTGCGTCGCCCGGCTGCACCAGCACTTTCCAGATGTTGCCATTGAGGTCCGCCTGCACCGGCAGCCCGTTCTCCTCCTCTTCGATGACGCTGGCAGGCGTGTCATCCGCCTGCGTTGCGTTCTGCTCTTCCTGCGCCCAGAGCTGCACTTCCTGTTCAAAGGTGGTGGCCTGGCGCTGGCGGAACGCGGCAATCTCAGCGGCGTGGTCGGCGAGGAACTGCTGGTGGGCGGCAAAATCAAACTGCGTCTCTTCAATACGCAGGCTGGCACGACCTTCCCGGAAATCTTCGCGCAGCTGGTTCAGTTCGGTTTCACTTACCGGATAGAAGCGCACCTGATCGAAGAAGCGCAGCAGCCACGGCGCATCGGGCGCGAACTGCGGGTTTTTCAGGAAGGTGTTCCAGATAGGCAGCGTGCGGCCCACCAGCTGATAGCCGCCGGGCGAATCCATGCCGTAGATACACATATACATGCCGCCAATCCCGACGGTGCCTTCGGCGGTGAAGGTGCGCGCCGGACTGTATTTGGAACTCAGCAGGCGATGGCGCGGATCGATCGGCACGGCACAGGGTGCGCCAAGATAGACGTCGCCCAGCCCCAGCACCAGATAGCTGGCGTCGAACAGGGTGTCGCGTACCTCATCGCGGCTGCTTAAACCGTTAATGCGCTGGATAAAATCGACGTTGTTGGGCAGCCAGGGCGCGCTGGCACGCACCGTCTCCTGATAGCGGCTGACCGCACCCAGCGTGGCGCTGTCTTCAAATGCCATCGGCATCCACACCACGCGGGAGGGCACTTTCAGCGTGCTGACGTCGCCCAGCGTCGCTTCCAGCGCCAGCAGCAGTGACATCAGCCGGGACTGGCTAATGATGCGGCTGTCGTAACGCACCTGCAGCGAACGCACACCAGGCGACAGCTCCCCGACACCCGTCTCCGCCTGCGCCGTTAGCGCATTCATCAGCAGATGGACGCGCAGGCGCAGCGCCAGGTCCAGCACGTTGTCACCATACTCAATCAGCACATATTTATCGCCCGCCTGGCGATAGACCACTTTTGGCGTGCTGTTGGTAGCCTCAATGGCGGCCAGAATCGTGGCGGAGCCGTGAGCGGTTTCGGCCAGCGACGGCACGGCAAAGGTTGGTGGATGTTCCGGTCGCAGGATGTCGACCAGGTGCATCTGTGCTTTTTCCCGCGCCAGCGCATCGTCTGCCGTAATGGGATGGAAGCGGATGGTGTCGCCAGGTTTGACCTGACCCACTTTCCACAGCTCGGCTTTGGCGATAGTTACCGGACAGACAAAGCCGCCCAGGCTCGGGCCATCGTGCGTCAGGATCACCGGGAAGTCGCCGGTGAAATTGACCGCGCCGATGGCATATTCACAGTCGTGAACGTTGGAGGGGTGCAGGCCCGCTTCGCCGCCGTTGGCGCGGGTCCAGGTCGGTTTCGGGCCAACCAGCCGCACGCCGAGGCGGTTGGAGTTGTAGTGCACCTGCCAGTCGCTGGCAAAGAACTCGTCGATGGCAGCCTGGGTGAAGAAGTCTGGTGCGCCGTGCGGGCCGTAGAGCACGCCGATGCGCCATTCACTGCCGTAGTGCGGAATCAGTGCGGTATCGAGCGGCTGCGGATCGCTGACTGGCGCAGGCGTGGTGCAGGCTGCCCGTTCAGGCTGTGAGATCGCCAGCATATCGGCCACGCGCAGGGTACGTCCGGCGTGACCGCCAAACTGTCCCAGTGAAAAGGTGCTGCGGCTGCCCAGATATTCCGGCACGTCGAAGCCGTTACGCACCGCCAGATAGCTGCGGCAGCCGGTCCGCGCGCGTCCCAGCGCCAGAGTCTGTCCCGCTTTCACGGCCAGCGGCTGCCAGGTGCTGACCGGTTCACCATCAAGCCGGGCGTTGCAGTCCGCGCCGGTCAGCGCCAGAATGGCATCGCAGTGGAAACGCAGCGTCGGTCCCTGCAGAGTAAATTCCAGGCCTGCGGCTGATTCATGGTTACCGACGATGCGGTTCGCCAACCGGAACGCGAGGTCATCCATCGGGCCGGAAGGCGGCACACCAATATCCCAGTAGCCGAGGCGACCAGGGTAGTCCTGAACCGAACTGAAGGTGCCGGGCTGCAGCACTTCCACTACGGAGGAGGCAGGGACGACGCTGTCGAGGTAGCGCGTCCAGACGTTGCCACTGCGAAAAGCGTCGCTGGTGGTGATCTGGCGCAGATAGTCGAGGTTGGTGGCGATGCCATGCAGCTGCGTGGCATCCAGCGCCTGGTGTAGTTTTTCCAGCGCCGCATCGCGGGTGCTGGCATGCACAATCAGCTTGGCGATCATTGGATCGTAGAAGCTGGAGACCTCGCTACCGGTTTCGATGCCGCTGTCGACCCGCACGCCGTCAGGGAAGGTAACGCCGGTGAGCAGGCCGGGGCTGGGCTGAAAGTTCTTCAGCGGATCTTCCGCGTAGAGCCGCACCTCAATGGCCGCGCCCTTTGGAGGCCGCTGCAGACGTGCCCAGTCCACCGCATCGCCCGCCGCCACCTGCAACATGCATTCGACCAGATCGAGTCCGGTGACGCATTCTGTGACCGGATGTTCCACCTGCAGACGGGTGTTCACTTCCAGAAAGTAAAAGGTCTGCTGGTCGACGTCGTAGATATACTCCACGGTACCTGCGCTGCGGTAGTTAACCCGCTCGCCGAGCCGAACCGCCGAGGCGAGCAGGGCGTCACGCGTCGCCTGCGATAAACCGGGTGCCGGCGTCTCTTCCACCACCTTCTGATTGCGGCGCTGCAGTGAGCAGTCGCGTTCGCCCAGTGCCACCACGGTGCCGGTGCCATCACCAAAAATCTGCACTTCAACGTGGCGGGCGCGATCGATACAGCGCTCCAGAAAAACGCCGGCATCACTGAAGAACTGTTCGCCCAGACGGCGCACGCTCTCCCAGGCGCTGGCGAGCGCATCGGCATCGGCGCAGCGCGTCAGGCCAATGCCGCCGCCGCCCGCCGTGCTTTTCAGCATCACCGGATAGCCTATTTCATCGGCGGCCTGTAACGCCGCCTCCAGCGAGGCGAGCAGCGGTGTACCTGGTGTCATCGGGACACCCGCGCTGGCTGCCAGCTCACGGGCGCGGTGCTTCAGGCCGAACTCACCAATCTGCTGCGCGGTAGGGCCGACAAAGGCGATGCCCGCCGCGTCGCAGGCGTCAGCAAACGGCTGGCTTTCAGAAAGAAAACCGTAGCCTGGCCAGATCGCCTGCGCGCCGCTCTGCTGCGCCGCCGCCAGGATTTTGTCGATACGAAGATAGCTGTCGCTGGCTTTGTCGCCGCCCAGCGCGATAGCGATATCGGCCTGCTTAACGTGCTGCGCGTTGCGGTCAGCGTCGGAGTAGACTGCGACGCTTGTCACCCCGAGGCGCTTCAGAGTGCGGATGGCGCGGCAGGCAATTTCGCCGCGGTTGGCAATCAGTACGGTGGTGAACATGCTCAGTGACTCCCCTGTGATGCCAGCCAGTTGCGCCAGCCGCCTGTTTCAGTAATCTCCAGCGCGGTCTTCAGCGCCGAGCCTTCGCAGATAAAGCCTTTCACCACCCGGCCATCAGCCAGCGTCAGGCTGCCGATACCCAGCGGAGCGGGGATCTCCGCCACAAACTCGCCAAAACGCGCGACCGGGATATCCCACAGTTCAACGGTGATCGCAGCGCCCTGTTCGTCACGCATCAGGCCGGGCTTTTTGATCGCGCCCTCCTGCAGGGCGAAGAGGCGATAGTGTGGCGCGGTCTGCGTCTCTTCGACCCAGACGGCCTTGCGTTCAGTGAGCTGGAAATTAAGTGGCATGCCGGTCAGATGCGCGCCCACGACCGCCAGCCGGACGTGGTCGGGTGAAGCGGGCAGCGAAGTGCGCCGGGTCGGAAAGGGCTGGCCGGTCGCGCCCAGCGGCAGCGCGAGCTGCTGCTGCCAGCGAAGACCAAATTCCGCCAGCGCCCGATCGTGCCAGGCTGGCGCAATCAGTGTGATGCCAGCCGGGAGATCGTCGTTGCGGAACGGGCCGGGCAGCGCCAGCGCTGAGAGGTCGGCAAGATTGGTGAAGTTGGTATAGGTGCCGAAATGTGAGTTGTAGAGAATCGGCTCCTGCTTCATCTCCTCCAGGGTGTGGATGGTGGGCGAGGTCGGCACGACCAGCGCATCAAACTGTGCCAGCGTCTGGTGTATCTGGCGCGTCAGCTCCGCCCGCAGATACTCCGCCTTATAAGCATCGACCGCGCTGTATTTCAGGCCGCTGGCGACGATCTCATGCACCACCGGGTCCATCTCCGCCGGATGATCGAGCATCCCGCCCACCGCCGCCGTGCGTTCGGCGACCCAGGCGCCGTAATAGAGTTGTTCAGCCAGCTTGCTGAACGGGGTGAAGTCGATAGGGTGCAGCGTTGCGCCGCCCGTCTGTAATGCCTCCAGCGCCTGATCCCAGGCTGCTTCGGCCGCAGCATCATCAAAAAATTCCGGGTTCAAAGGTACAGCAAAATGGGGATGAACCGGCAGGCTGGCCGGGGCGGTGCGCGGATTCACACGCGAATAGGCGTCACCGGCATCATAACCTCCCATGACGCTGGCGACGCTAAACGCATCTTCTGCCGTCAGCGCAAACACCGAAAGGGTGTCGTTGAGGCGACAGGCGGGCACCACGCCGCGCGCAGAGAACCAGCCTTTGGTCGGCTTGAGGCCGACTATATTGTTAAAGCCTGCCGGCACACGGCCCGAACCGGCGGTATCGGTGCCCAGCGAAAAAGCGACCAGCCCGCGCGCCAGCACGGATGCCGAGCCGGAGCTGGAGCCGCCACTGACATAATCAGCATCAAAGGTGTTACTGACCGCACCATAAGGCGAGCGGATTCCCACCAGACCGGTCGCGAACTGATCGAGGTTGGTTTTGCCGATGACGACGGCGCCAGCGGCTTTCAGCCGGGCGACGGCGACCGCGTCTTCGCTGGCGGTATAGGTAAAGGCAGGGCAGGCAGCGCTGGTGGGCCAGCCCGCCACATCAATATTGTCTTTGACCGCAAAGGGCACACCAAACAGCGGCAGCGAGCCGGGATCGCGCTGATAGTCCGCCAGCAGTGGCGCAATCTGTGCCGCTAACTGATCCGGGGTCGCGAGATAGATCCAGGCATTATCACGGGTATCCATCGCTGCCAGGTGTGCGCTCAGCAGTGAGGTTATCTGTTGCGGAGCCTGCTGATAGCGCTGCTGCCAGGCGGCAAGTGTCAGGCCGAGGGTTGAAGTCATAGGAAGAATTCCAGCTGGTATACAAGATGGGATTCAACAGAGCAAAGGATGTGCCACTTTTTTAAGACGATGATTCAACAGTTTAATGCATTCAGTGATAAGATTTTCTGATGATAATTTGCACAATGACGGCGCGCACGCTGAGCGATGACGGTGCGTTTAATGTCCGTATGCGTAAATTTTGCGAAGAACATGGCAAGAGTCCGGTGGCCCGGTTAGCATGAAAGACTGTCTGGCAACTCGCCGGCGCCCAGCAACAGAGGAGATTTACGTGGTGAAGTGGCGTAACTGGATGATAGGGATCTGCCTGGTCGGTTCGGCCAGCAGCGCATGGGCCGATTCGCTGGATCAACAACGGCAACGTTATCAACAAATTAAACAGGCCTGGGACAGTAACCAGATGGCGACTGTGGATCAGCTGTTGCCGACGCTCCAGGATTATCCGCTCTACCCTTATCTGCAATATCGCCTGCTGGCACAGGATCTCGATCAGGAAACCGCCCTGGCCGTGCAGAACTTTATTCGCCAGTATCCGACGCTGCCACCCGCACGCTCGCTCAGTACCCGCTTTATCAATGTGCTGGCCTGGCGTCAGGACTGGCAGGGCGTGCTGAACTTCAGTCCGACCGAACCCAAGCCGGTGCAGGCACGATGTAACTGGTATTACGCCAAGTGGGCCACCGGTCAGCAGCAGGCCGCGTTTGATGGCGCAAAGCAGATCTGGCTGCGTGGCACAGCCCTGCCCGCCGACTGCGATAAGCTCTTCTCGGTATGGCAGGCTTCCGGTCAGGTTTCGCCTATTACCATCCTGGAACGTATCCGGCTGGCGATGAAAGCGGGCAACGACAGCCTGGTGAGTTATCTGGCGAAAACGTTACCTGCTGACTATCAGACCATGTCTGACGCGATACAGTCCCTGCAGCAGGATCCGTTAACGGTCAGCACGTTTGCCAGCGCCGTTGGGCCAACCGACTTCACCCGTCAGGCCACGATTTACGCCTTTACGCGCGTGGCGCGGCAGGACATGGAAAATGCCCGCAGCCTGATTCCGATACTGGTCCGGGCGCAGAAGATGGGGCCGGAAGATGAGCAGGCGCTGAAAGAGATTGTGGTCTGGCGCATGATGGGCAGCGATCTCACTTCTGAGCAGGCGCGCTGGCGCGATGCGGTGGTGATGAACAGTGAGTCAACCGCGCTGGTGGAACGCCGGGTGCGCCTGGCGCTTTCTCAGCATGACAGACGCGGTCTGAACACCTGGATCGCCCGTCTGCCGCTGGAGGCCAAAGAGAAAGATGAGTGGCAGTACTGGCAGGCTGACCTGCTATTTGAGAAAGATCGTAAAGAGGAAGCGGAAGAGATTCTGCGTAAGCTGATGCAGGCGCGTGGCTTCTATCCGATGGTGGCCGCCCAGCGGCTTGGCGTTGACTACCCGTTGCAGGTGGATGAAGCGCCGAAGCCTGACAGTGCCACTGTGCAGGGACCGGAGCTGGCCCGCGTGCGCGAACTGATGTACTGGGGGCTGGATAATCTGGCACGCAGCGAGTGGAGCAATCTGATTGCCAGCCGCACCCACACGCAGCAGCAGATGCTGGCGCGTTACGCCAATGAGCAGGACTGGTGGGATCTCAGCGTGCAGGCGACCATCACCGCAAAAATGTGGGACAGCCTGAAAGAGCGCTTCCCGCTGGCGTGGCAGAGCGTCTATGAGCGTAACACCGAGATCAAGCAGATCCCGCCGAGCTATGCGATGGCGATTTCGCGTCAGGAAAGCGCCTGGAACCCAAAAGCGCATTCGCCGGTCGGGGCGAGTGGTCTTATGCAGATTATGCCTGCCACCGCGGCGCACACCGTGAAGATGTATAACATTCCTGGCTACAGCAATACCAGCCAGCTGCTGGATCCGGAAACCAATATCCAGATCGGCACGCAGTATCTGGAATATGTCTATCAGCAGTTTAACCAGAACCGGATCTTCGCCTCCGCCGCCTATAATGCCGGGCCGGGCCGGGTGCGAAGCTGGCAGAAAACCAGTGCAGGCAATCTCGACGCCGTCGCGTTTATTGAGACCATTCCGTTCTCTGAAACGCGCGGCTACGTGAAGAATGTGCTGGCGTATGACGCCTACTATCGTCACTTCATGGGCAAGCCTGACAAGATCCTGTCAGATGCTGAGTGGAATCGCCGTTACTAGCTGTGCTAAGCTTCCGTACTCTTTAGCGAGTACGGAAGCCTCTTCATGACCCATTCTGATTCCCCCTCTACCGATGCGCATTCGCCAGAAGATAGCTGGCAACGCTTTGTCGTGCTGATGCAGCAGGCCTTTGCCGATGGTCATGCATTGCCCCTGATGCAACTGATGATGACGCCTGATGAGCGGGAAGCATTCGGCACCCGACTGCGGATTATCGAAGAGTTGATGAACGGCGAAATGAGCCAGCGCGAGCTGAAAAATGAGCTCGGCGTCGGCATCGCAACCATTACCCGTGGCTCTAACAGCCTGAAAGAGGCGCCCCCAGAGCTGAAACGCTGGCTGGAAGCGCATCTGGGACGCACCTGATCACTGCTGGTAAAGCGGATGGACGAACGGGCAGAGTGCCAGAATCAGTGCCTGATGATAGACACTGGAGCGACTGAGCAGGCCGTTCGTGAACGCCCCGATAGCACCACCCTGGTGTTTGATATTGTCGATGCCGGTTAACCGCGCCATCTCGTCGCCCAGCTCACGGCCTTCACGCAGGCCTGCCAGCACGACTGGCGGCAGGGTAAAACTGGCCGAGCGCGATTCGCCGCGCTGCTTCTGGTTTTCCACGACCATCCAGGCAAATGCGGTGTCATCTTCGATGCCTGCCTCAATCGCTACCCAGAACGCCGCTTCAGGCCGGACCTGTCGGGCATTCATGACGCGCTGACGTGCGCCTGTTCGCGTTTCCAGATGGGTTAACGGTTGTGCTGCTACGCCGCTATCGACCTCGACCCCTTCAATATGGCAGGATCCCTCGCCGAAAACGTCGCTGAAAGCCTGAGCAATCGCGTGAATCTTCGCTGGGTTGGTTGTGGCTGCGACAACATGGTACATAATTGATTGAACCCTCAGGTGATTAAGAGCCTGGCCCATCAGGCGATTTTATGGGCTGGTCTGAACCTGGGCAGTGCCACGATCCTCGCGTACTCCGTGTACGCCGGATTATTCCGCACGCTCCGTGTCCAGACTGTCTGCAACAATGACGCCTGATGGGACAGGCTCTGAGACGATTTTTGTCGCAGTATAACGGAAACTAACATGCTACAGGTCTATCTTGTTCGTCACGGTGAAACGGTATGGAATGCGGAACGCCGCATTCAGGGGCAATCCGACAGTCCGCTGACGGAAAAAGGTGAGCAACAGGCTTATCAGGTGGGTGAGCGCGTCAAACATCTGGGCATCACGCACGTGATTGCCAGCGATCTGGGACGTACGCGCCGCACCGCGGAGATTATTGCGGACGCCTGCGGATGCGCAGTGACGCTGGATCCGCGGCTGCGTGAGTTGAATATGGGCGTACTGGAGAAGCGTCCGCTGGATGGTTTAACGGCGGAGGAAGAGCAGTGGCGCGCCACGCTGGTCAACGGCACCGAAGGCGGTCGCATTCCAGAAGGCGAGTCGATGACGGAGATGGCGACGCGCATGCACGCCGCGCTGAATGCCTGTCGCGAACTGCCTGTCGGAAGCCGTCCGCTGCTGGTCAGTCACGGTATGGCACTGGGATCGCTGGTCAGTACGATTCTCGGTCTGCCCGCGTATGCGGAACGTCGCCTGCGTCTGCGTAACTGCTCAATCTCACGTGTCGATTATCAGCAGAGTGCCTGGCTGGCAGAAGGGTGGATTGTGGAGACGGCGGGGGATATTTCCCATCTTGACGCGCCTGCGCTCGACGAGCTGCAACGCTGATGTCGTGAAAGCTGCCGTCCACAGACGGCAGCCCTGATCTTAGCTGGCGACAGTCTGACGGCGAATCGGAATCAGATATTCGCACCGAATCTCGGTCGGTGGCTCGCTAAGCTTTTTACCGCCATGAGTATAAAAGCGTTCGATGTCCTGTCCCTGACGACGGGTCAGTCCCAGCGTTGGCATGCAGGTGCCATAAAGCAGCAGGATAAATTCCTGCAGATTGACGCGCGGGCCGTTGTAGGTGAACTGCACGTAATCGCCCGCTTCCAGAATAACACTCTGGCCGGAGTGCAGGTTGACCGCGCTGTCAGCAGGCACCGCCGTGGTGTAGAGAATCTCCTGCTCATCATCTTTGTCCTGGCTGGCACGCACCTGATGCAGGCCATACAGCACCGGCGGAACCGTGTCCGTTTCCAGCAGGAACTGCTTCCAGAAGTGAATCCGCATCTCGTCTCGATAGCTGGAGATCTGCTCCAGAATACAGGTGTAGTTCTGGGTTTGTCCCACCAGTACCGTTTCCGGCAGGGTAACGAAAGCCGGTTCCGGCTGCGTCTCATCGTCCAGGCGAATCGGGGGACGAATACCGAATGAGTTCCAGTCGGAAGAGCGACGATACCAGGCCGGAGTCTGAGCAAACTGCTTTTTGAATGCGCGAGTAAAAGTTTGCTGTGAATCAAAACGATACTGCAGGGCGATGTCCAGAATCGGGCGACTGGTCAGCCGCAGCGCGACAGCAGCTTTCGACAGACGACGCGCACGGATATAGGCACCTATTGCGTGACCGGTTACGTCCTTGAACATCCTTTGTAAATGCCATTTAGAGTAACCGGCTTTCTGGGCAACATTGTCCAGTGAAAGGGGTTGATCCAGATGGCTCTCCAGCCAGACAAGCAAATCGCGAATGATACCGGCTTGGTCCATAAAACATCCTCATACTCTGGTGGTGCAGCTAAACGCATTCGAAGAATATTAGCACTCATTGCTCAAAAGACGTGGGCCGTTTTCCGGGGAAGGTTGTGCTAAATCAGTACGGGCTTAAACCCGTTTTAGTTTGGTCATTAATTCGTTTGACAGTACATTACATTCTCATCTATTCCATTTGCAATGGTAACTCCATGACAATAACGCGTCTTATGATCGCTGTGCTGACCACGCTGACCTTTTCCAGCCCGCTGCTTGCCGAACAGATTGGCTCTGTTGATACGGTATTCAAGATATTCGGGCCTGACCACAAAATCATTGTTGAAGCATTCGATGACCCGGACGTTAAAAATGTAACCTGTTATATCAGCCGGGCGAAGACCGGCGGTATTAAAGGCGGACTGGGGCTGGCAGAAGATACCTCTGATGCCGCGATTTCCTGTCAGCAGGTCGGTCCGGTCGAACTGAGTGATAAAATTGCGCAGGGCAAAGCGGAGGGAGAAGTGGTCTTCCGCCAGCGTACCTCTCTAATCTTCAAGAAGCTGCAGGTTGTACGCTTCTTCGACAAAAAGCGCAATGCTCTGGTCTATCTGACCTACTCCGATAAAGTGGTCGACGGTTCACCGAAAAATGCGCTCAGCGCCGTGCCGATTATGCCGTGGCACTGATTAACCTGCTGTATTGAGCGCAAAAAAAACGCCCGCAGGGGCGTTTATTGTTTATCGCATCTGACAGCTGCTTAATCCTGCAGATCACCACAGAAGCGATAACCTTCACCATGGATGGTGGCGATGATCTCAGGCGTGTCCGGCGTAGATTCGAAATGCTTGCGGATACGACGGATGGTGACATCAACGGTGCGATCGTGCGGCTTAAGGTCGCGGCCGGTCATTTTTTTCAGCAAATCGGCACGGGTCTGAATTTTGCCTGGATTTTCGCAGAAGTGCAGCATGGCGCGGAACTCACTGCGTGGCAATTTGTAGTGCTCGCCGTTCGGGTTGATCAGTGAGCGGCTGTTGATATCCAGCTCCCAACCGTTGAATTTGTAACTCTCTACCTGACGGCGCTCTTCGCCTGGCATCGCCAGGTTCATAGTGCGCGACAGCAGGTTGCGGGCACGAATAGTCAGCTCACGTGGATTAAACGGTTTGGTGATGTAGTCGTCAGCGCCAATTTCCAGACCAAGAATTTTATCGACTTCGTTGTCACGGCCGGTCAGGAACATCAGAGCGACATTGGCCTGCTCACGCAGTTCACGGGCCAGTAGCAGGCCGTTTTTACCGGGCAGGTTGATGTCCATAATGACCAGGTTAACGTCATTGTCAGTCAGCACCTGATGCATTTCAGCGCCATCAGTCGCCTCGTACACCACATAACCTTCCGCCTCAAAAATGCTCTTGAGGGTATTACGCGTGACCAGTTCGTCTTCAACGATAAGAATGTGCGGGGTCTGCATGTTTAGCTACCTAAAATTTGCCAACAAATTGAAAACAGGGCGTACAGCGGTATGGCGTTCTCCATCATCGAGAGCGGCGGGCCGCGCTGAACCGTTGTACGAAATCATATTTTGATAAGCCATCTATCAACGTCAACAACAGTATTAGCTCAGCCAGTCAGGATGAAAATTGCATGCCCCGGGCGTTAATGATAATGGCGCATATCCTAACTGTATTAACAGCAACCTAACAGCACCAACTACAACCGATAAGCATAAAAACAACGCTTCGTTGACTTATATCAAATGCAATTGTAGCACGTTAACACTTTTGTGAAAAACTTCTCGCAGAATGCCTGTTTAGCTCACAAAAAGCATCATTTACGTTACATTTATCACGCCTGTGACCAAAAATGAAACCAGCGGGTAATCACATTCTATCTCTTTGAAGTTAAATAAATTAATAATGATTTCTTTAATAAGGCGGGTTTCGGGGATAAAAATATTCAGGGCATCACTTTTCACTGGTTTTAACATTGTTAACACCCGATTTTCTTGTCGCCTTCTGACAACTGGATCATTAACAGTCATGTTAATATGGCGTTATGTAAATGGACCAATGGAATAAATATGCTTTTTCCCCTGATTCTCGTCTCGCCCGCGCGGCCAGAAAATATCGGCGCTGCGGCGCGTGCTATGAAAACTATGGGGTTCAGCCAGCTGCGCATCGTTGCCAGCGACGCCTGGCAGGATCCGGCAGCGCGCCGGGTAGCCCATGGCGCAGGTGAGATCCTCGATAATGTTCAGGCCTTTACTACGCTTGCCGAGGCTTTAGCGGATATCGATTTTTCGGTCGCGACGACGGCGCGCAGCCGGGCAAAGTTCCGTTACTATGCCACACCCGAGCAGGTTGAAACGCAACTGCTGGAAAAGCGTCAGTGGGTCAACAGCATGGCGCTGGTGTTTGGCCGCGAAGATAGCGGGCTGACCAACGAGGAGCTGGAGCAGGTCGATCTGCTGACCGGCATCCCGATGGCAAATGATTATCCTTCACTGAATCTCGGTCAGGCAGTGATGGTTTACTGCTATCAGCTGTCGAAGCTGAATCAGGTTGAAGCGCCGGTCGCGTCCGCTGCCGACGGGCAGCAGCTGCAGGCGCTGCGTCAGCGTTTCCATCAGCTGCTGGCGCAACTCGATGTCAGTGATGATGAGAAGCTGTCAGACTGGATCGATCAGCGAGTGGGTTTGCTGGAACAGCGTGACAGCGCGATGCTGCATCGTCTGCTGCACGATATTGAAAAAAAACTCACAGATAAATCCTCGGCAAAAAGCTGATTTTACAGCAACAGATCGCAGGGAATTTCTGCATCGCAAACGATCGAACAGCGTTTTGCGATTTGACCGGAGGCTGTGCGCAGTGGTGGAAAACTGTCCGCCGGACAAATCGGGTTGACTTAATGTGCGCTTTGCTTTACTTCTGGAAGCAAGACGGACAGACAAAAACAGACAGAAAATAAATCTAAATGCGTAAAATCAGCCTGAACACCACAATTATTACCACCACCATTACCTCAGGTAACGGTGCGGGCTGACGCATACAGGAAAAACAGAAAACAAGCCCGCACCTAAACAGTGCGGGCTTTTTTTTCGGCTTAAATTCAGGAGAGTTAATATTATGCGAGTGCTGAAATTCGGCGGGACCTCGGTAGCGAATGCGGAGCGTTTCCTTCGCGTCGCTGACATTCTGGAAAGCAATGCGCAACAAGGACAGGTTGCAACCGTGCTCTCTGCACCTGCGAAGATCACTAACCATCTGGTGGCGATGATTGAAAAAACCATCAGTGGTCAGGACGCTTTACCGAATATCAGCGACGCCGAACGCATCTTCAGCGAGCTGCTGCAGGGGCTCGCTGACGCGCAGCCGGGCTTTGAGTTCGATCGACTGAAAACCCGCGTTGATCTGGAGTTTGCTCAGCTAAAACAGGTACTGCACGGCATCAGCCTGCTGGGCCAGTGCCCGGACAGCGTCAACGCAGCGATTATCTGTCGTGGTGAAAAACTCTCGATTGCGATCATGGAAGCGCTGCTGCAGGCGCGCGGTCATGAGGTGAGCGTGATTGATCCGGTCGAGAAATTGCTGGCGGTCGGCCACTACCTCGAATCGACTGTCGACATCCCTGAATCAACCCGCCGTATTGAAGCGAGTCAAATCCCGCCGCAGAACATGATCCTGATGGCTGGCTTTACCGCCGGTAACGAGCGCGGCGAGCTGGTGGTGCTGGGCCGTAATGGCTCTGATTATTCAGCTGCCGTGCTGGCCGCCTGTCTGCGTGCCGACTGCTGCGAAATCTGGACCGATGTGGATGGCGTCTATACCTGCGATCCGCGTCAGGTGCCGGATGCACGCCTGCTGAAGTCAATGTCGTATCAGGAGGCGATGGAGCTCTCCTATTTCGGCGCCAAAGTGCTGCATCCCCGCACTATCGCGCCTATCGCCCAGTTCCAGATCCCTTGCCTGATCAAAAACACCGCTAATCCGCAGGCGCCCGGCACCCTGATTGGTGCTGAAGGCGAACAGGATGAGAGCCCGGTAAAAGGCATCACCAATCTGAATAATATGGCGATGGTCAACGTCTCCGGCCCCGGCATGAAAGGGATGGTTGGAATGGCGGCCAGAGTCTTTGCGGCGATGTCGCGCACCGGTATCTCTGTGGTGCTGATCACTCAATCCTCTTCCGAATACAGCATCAGTTTCTGCGTGCCGCAGAGCGAGCTGGCGCGGGCGCGTCATGTGCTGGAAGAAGAGTTCTACCTGGAGCTGAAAGATGGCCTGCTGGATCCGCTGGACATCATTGAAAACCTGGCGGTGATCTCGGTGGTGGGCGATGGCATGCGCACGCTGCGTGGCATCTCAGCGAAATTCTTCTCGGCGCTGGCACGCGCCAATATCAATATCGTGGCGATTGCGCAGGGCTCCTCTGAGCGCTCCATCTCGGTGGTGGTAAATAATGACGAAGTGATCACCGGCGTGCGCGTGGTGCATCAGATGCTGTTCGCCACCGATCAGGTGATCGAAGTGTTTGTGGTCGGTGTCGGCGGTGTCGGCGGTGCGCTGCTGGATCAGTTACATCGCCAGCAGGCGTGGCTGAAGCAGAAGCACATCGATCTGCGGGTCTGCGGCATTGCGAACTCGCATGCGCTGTTAACAAATGTCCACGGCATCGATTTAAGCAACTGGCAGGCGGCACTCGCCGAAGCGAAAGAGCCGTTCAATCTCGGACGCCTGACCCGTCTGGTGAAAGAGTATCACCTGCTTAATCCGGTCATTGTGGATTGTACCTCCAGCCAGGCCGTTGCCGATCAGTACGCGGATTTCCTCAGCGAAGGCTTCCATGTGGTAACGCCGAACAAAAAGGCGAATACCTCCTCCTGGAATTACTATCAGCAGATGCGCGCCGCCGCCGCCAACTCACGACGTAAATTCCTTTATGATACCAACGTCGGTGCCGGACTGCCGGTGATTGAGAACCTGCAGAACCTGATGAACGCGGGTGATGAACTGCTGCGCTTCTCCGGTATTCTTTCCGGATCGCTGTCGTTCATCTTCGGCAAGCTGGACGAAGGGATCTCGCTGTCGCAAGCCACTAACATGGCGCGTGAAATGGGCTTTACCGAACCCGATCCGCGAGACGATCTCGCCGGCACCGATGTGGCGCGTAAGCTGCTTATTCTGGCGCGTGAAGCGGGTCATCAGCTTGAGCTGAGTGATATTGAGATCGAGCCGCTGCTGCCCGCCAGCCTTGTCGAAATTCAGGATGTGGAGCAGTTTATGCAGCGTCTGCCTGAGCTGGATAACGCCTTTGCTGACCGCGTTGCACAGGCGCAGAGTGAGGGCAAAGTGCTGCGCTACGTGGGCGTGATTGAAGAGGGCGGCGTCTGCAAAGTGAAGATCGACGCCGTTGACGGCAACGATCCGCTCTATAAAGTGAAAAACGGTGAGAACGCGCTGGCGTTTTACAGCCGCTACTATCAGCCGATTCCGCTGGTGCTGCGCGGATACGGTGCAGGAAATGATGTTACAGCGGCCGGTGTCTTTGCCGACCTGCTGCGTACGCTGTCATGGAAGTTGGGAGTTTAATCATGGTAAAAATTTACGCACCGGCCTCGATTGGTAACGTCAGCGTCGGCTTCGATGTGCTGGGCGCGGCGGTTTCGCCGGTAGATGGCTCCCTGCTGGGTGACTGCGTCTCCGTGGAAGCGGCAGAGCAGTTTTCACTGACCAACGCCGGACGTTTTGTCAGTAAGCTGCCCGCCGATCCCAAAGAGAACATCGTTTATCAGTGCTGGCAGCGTTTCTGCGAGGCGATTGGCAAAGAGATCCCGGTGGCGATGACGCTGGAGAAGAATATGCCCATTGGCTCCGGGCTGGGTTCCAGCGCCTGCTCGGTGGTGGCCGGTTTAATGGCGATGAACGAGTTTTGCGGCAAGCCTCTCAGCGACAGCACGCTACTGACGCTGATGGGTGAGCTGGAAGGGCGAATCTCCGGCAGCGTACATTATGATAATGTCGCTCCCTGCTTCCTCGGCGGCATTCAACTGATGCTTCAGGAGAATGACATCATCAGCCAGGCGGTGCCAGGCTTTGACGACTGGCTGTGGGTAATGGCCTACCCGGGCATTAAAGTGTCGACCGCAGAAGCACGCGCCATTTTACCGGCGCAGTACCGTAAAGAAGACTGCATTAAGCATGGCCGCCTGCTGGCCGGCTTCATTCACGCCTGCCATACGCGTCAGCCGCAGCTGGCAGCTAAACTTATGCAGGATGTGATTGCCGAACCTTATCGGACCCGGCTGCTGCCAGGTTTCGCCGAGGCGCGGCAGGCCGCGAAAGAGATTGGCGCACTGGCGTGCGGCATCTCCGGCTCTGGTCCGACACTTTTCGCCGTTTGCAATCAGATGGAAACGGCACAGCGGATGGCTGACTGGCTGAGCCAGCACTATCTGCAGAATGATGAAGGCTTCGTCCATATCTGCCGTCTCGACACGGCTGGCGCACGACAATTGGGATAACGCATGAAACTCTACAATCTTAAGGATCACAACGAGCAGGTCAGCTTCGCCCAGGCGGTGAAACAGGGTCTGGGTTCGCAGCAGGGTCTGTTCTTTCCGCTGGAACTGCCGGAGTTTGAACTGACCGACATCGACGCGATGCTGGAGATGGATTTTGTCAGCCGCAGCAGCAAAATTCTCTCGGCTTTCATTGGTGACGAGATTCCGGCCCATCAGCTGCATGAGCGTGTTAAAGCCGCTTTTGCTTTTCCGGCCCCGGTGAAACAGGTCAGCGAAGATATCGCCTGTCTGGAGCTGTTCCACGGTCCGACGCTGGCGTTTAAAGATTTCGGCGGCCGTTTCATGGCGCAGATGCTGTCGTATGTTTCAGGCTCAGATGAGCAGATCACCATTCTGACCGCCACCTCCGGTGATACCGGCGCGGCCGTGGCGCACGCGTTCTACGGCATGAAGAACGTGCGCGTGGTGATCCTCTATCCGCAGGGCAAAATCAGTCCGTTGCAGGAGAAACTCTTCTGTACCCTGGGCGGTAACATCGAAACCATCGCTATCGACGGCGATTTTGATGCCTGCCAGTCGCTGGTCAAACAGGCGTTTGATGATGAAGAGCTGAAAAAGACGATTGGTCTGAACTCGGCAAACTCTATCAACATCAGCCGCCTGCTCGCGCAGATCTGCTACTACTTTGAAGCAGTCGCGCAGCTGCCGCAGGAAAAACGTAATCAGCTGGTGGTATCCGTGCCGAGCGGCAACTTTGGTGATTTGACCGCCGGTCTGCTGGCGAAATCGCTGGGCCTGCCGATCAAACGCTTTATCGCCGCCACCAACGCCAATGACACGGTGCCGCGCTTCCTTGGCAACGGCGAATGGCAGCCTAACCTGACGGTCTCTACGCTGTCGAATGCGATGGATGTCAGCCAGCCGAACAACTGGCCGCGTGTGGAAGAGCTGTTCCGCCGTAAAACCTGGCGCTTAACCGATCTCGCCTGTGGTGCGGTCTCTGATGAGACCACGCGCGCCGCCATGCGTGAACTGGCTCAGATTGGCTATGTTTCCGAGCCGCATGCTGCCATCGCCTGGCGTCTGCTGCGCGATCAGCTGCAGGAAGGGGAATATGGTGTGTTCCTCGGTACCGCGCACCCTGCGAAATTCCGCGAAAGTGTGGAAGCGATTCTTGAACAGACTCTGACGCTGCCGCCAGAGTTAGCGGAGCGCGCTGATCTGCCGCTCCTGTCGCACGAGATGACGGCGGACTTCGCCTCACTGCGGGCCTTCCTGCTGAAGTAGTGCTGTAAATGGCTTCCCGGCGGCGGGAAGCCTATTCGCGGAGAGACATTACGCGCGGGGTATTACTGCTCCGCGCGCTTAAAGACCAGCTCGCTCTCACTGCTGCTGGCTGCATCAAAACGATAGCCATCCAGATCAAACGCTTTAAGCTGCTCCGGCTTTGTCAGGCGCTGCTGAATCACATAGCGGCTCATTAATCCACGCGCCTTTTTGGCATAGAAGCTAATCACTTTATAACTGCCGTTCTTCTCATCGAGGAACACCGGCTTAATCATTTGTGCTTTCAGCTTCTTCGGCTTAACTGCTCTGAAATATTCGTCCGAGGCGAGGTTAATCAGTACCTCATCACCCTGTTCCGCCAGCGCGGCATTCAGCCGTTCAGTGATAACATCGCCCCAGAATGTGTAGAGATCTTTGCCCGCCGGATTGGCCAGACGAATGCCCATCTCCAGTCGGTAAGGCTGCATGAGATCGAGCGGACGCAGCACGCCATAGAGGCCTGACAGCATACGCAGATGCTGCTGAGCAAAATTGAAATCCTCATCACTGAAGGTTTCGGCCTGCAGGCCCGTGTAGACATCGCCTTTGAACGCCAGGATGGCCTGACGGGCATTCTGCGGGGAAAAATCGGGGTGCCAGCTGTTAAATCGTTCGGCATTGAGGTGTGCCAGTTTGTCGCTGATGCCCATTAACGAGGCGATGCTGGCGGGTGACAGCTCGCGCGCAATCTCAATCAGCTGTTGTGACTTTTCTAACAGCGCAGGCTGGGTGAAACGCGTGGTCGCCAGCGGGCTTTCATAATCGAGCGTCTTGGCAGGAGAGATCACCATCAACATTGTTGCTTCCTCGGTTAATGCCTGGTTTAACAGGACATTGGCTGCTTATCAGGCTTTGCAGTGTACCAAAAAAGCCGCAAAGAATGACGAATCACACCTATTTGTTCGCGCTATCGTAAACGGCATTCCCTGACCTTGCGCGACCGTTGGCGCGTGATATTATCCCAACAGCCTTTTTTCACACTGACAGTTAACTAAGAGAAAAGAACATGACGGACAAACTTACCTCCCTGCGTCAGCTCACCACCGTCGTCGCCGACACCGGTGATATTGCAGCCATGAAGCTGTATCAGCCGCAGGACGCTACCACCAACCCTTCTCTGATTCTTAACGCCGCACAAATTCCTGAATACCGTAAACTGATCGATGAAGCGATCGGCTGGGCGCGTGAGCAGAGCAGCAACAAAGAAGAGCAACTGCAGCTGGTTTCTGACAAGCTGGCCGTAAACATTGGTCTGGAAATCCTGAAGCTGATCCCAGGCCGTATCTCGACTGAAGTCGATGCGCGTCTCTCTTACGACACGGAAGGCAGCATCGCTAAAGCCCGCAGCCTGATCAAACTCTACAATGATGCCGGTATCAGCAATGACCGCATCCTGATCAAACTGGCCTCTACCTGGCAGGGCATCCGTGCTGCAGAGCAGCTGGAAAAAGAGGGTATCAACTGTAACCTGACCCTGCTGTTCTCCTTTGCTCAGGCGCGTGCCTGTGCTGAAGCGGGCGTGTTCCTGATCTCTCCGTTTGTTGGCCGTATCCTCGACTGGTACAAAGCCAACACCGACAAGAAAGAGTATGCCGCGCACGAAGATCCAGGCGTGGTTTCAGTCTCTGAAATCTACAACTACTACAAGCAGCATGGCTATGAAACCGTGGTGATGGGTGCGAGCTTCCGTAACGTTGGCGAAATCATCGAGCTGGCCGGCTGTGACCGTCTGACCATTTCACCTGCGCTGCTGAAAGAGCTGGCAGAGAGCGAAGGCACCCTGGAGCGTAAACTGAGCTACAGCGGCGAAGTGAAAGCGCGTCCGGCCCGCATGACCGAGTCTGAGTTCCTGTGGCAGCACAACCAGGATCCCATGGCGGTAGCTAAGCTGGCAGAAGGTATCCGCAACTTTGCCGTTGATCAGGGCAAACTTGAGAAAATGCTGGCAGAACTGCTGTAATCTGCTGACCGTGGCGGCGCAGGCTGCCACGGTTTTCTCTTTTCCGACCCTTTCACTTTATATTATCCTTTCTGCTATTCCCCTTTTACTCCACCGCACCGCGGTAAATCACAGCGAAGCTCATCATGAATACATTACGCATTGGCCTGATCTCGGTCTCCGATCGCGCCGCGAACGGCATCTATCAGGATCAGGGGATTCCCGCACTGGAGAGCTGGCTTGGCAGCGCAATCAGCAGTCCGTTTGAGATTGAGTCCCGACTGGTACCGGACGAGCAGCCGATGATTGAGCACGCAATTTGCGAACTGGTCGATGAACGTTTTTGCCATCTGGTGTTAACCACTGGCGGCACCGGTCCGGCCCGACGCGATGTCACGCCCGACGCCACCTTAGCCGTTGCCGATCGGGAAATGCCTGGCTTTGGTGAGCAGATGCGTCAGATAAGCCTGCAGTTTGTGCCAACCGCGATTCTGTCGCGTCAGGTCGGGGTGATCCGCAAACAGTCGCTTATCCTCAATCTGCCGGGTCAGCCGAAGTCGATCAAAGAGACGCTGGAAGGGCTGAAGGATGAGCAGGGCAACGTAAAAGTGCACGGCATCTTTGCTTCTGTACCTTATTGTTTACAGCTTCTGGAAGGGCCTTACGTCGAGACGCATTCTGAGGTAGTAGCAGCATTTCGCCCTAAAAGCGCGATACGTGAGATAAATAACTAAATATTGCGCATTTCAGGCATAAGCTATAGCCCTGCTGGTGTGGCAAAAGATTGACGATATAGTAAGAGTATCTTTACAACCTTGTCTCTTTTGCCTCTGGACTATTATGAATCCGACTTACACGCAGCGTCTGACCGGTAAGGATTACAAAACTCTGGCGCTGGCCGCGCTGGGCGGCGCGCTGGAATTTTACGACTTCATCATCTTTGTCTTCTTCGCCACCGTAATTGGCGAACTCTTTTTCCCTTCAGATATTCCGGAATGGCTGCGTCAGCTGCAGACGTTTGCCATTTTTGCCGCAGGCTATCTGGCACGCCCGCTGGGCGGCATCGTGATGGCGCATTTTGGCGACAAGCTCGGACGCAAAAAGATGTTCAGCCTGAGTATTCTGCTGATGGCGCTGCCAACCCTGATGATGGGCGCTCTGCCTACCTGGCAGACGATTGGCATTGCTGCGCCACTGCTGATGCTGTTGATGCGGATGCTGCAGGGCGCAGCGATTGGCGGCGAAGTGCCGGGTGCGTGGGTGTTTGTCGCTGAGCACGTGCCTTACAAACGTATCGGCATCGCCTGTGGCACGCTGACGGCCGGGCTGACCATCGGCATTTTACTGGGGTCGCTGGTGGCGACGCTGATTAATACCTCGATGTCGCAGCAGGCGATTCATGACGGCGGCTGGCGTATTCCGTTCTTCCTCGGTGGCGTGTTTGGTCTTATCGCAATGTACCTGCGGCGCTGGCTGCATGAGACGCCGGTCTTTGTTGAGATGCAGCAGCGTAAAGCGCTGGCTGAAACCCTGCCGCTGAAGACCGTGCTGGCGGAGCATAAAAAGTCGGTTGTGATTTCCATGCTGCTGACCTGGCTGCTCTCCGCCTGCATCGTGGTCGTGATCCTGATGTCGCCGGTCTGGCTGCAGAAGCAGCTGGGCATCGCGCCCGCGCTGACCCTGCAGGCCAACAGTATCGCCACCGTGATGCTCTGCATCGGCTGCATTATTGCCGGACTCGCTGTCGATCGCGTTGGTGCCAGTCGTACCTTATGTGTCGGCAGCCTGCTGCTGGCAATCTGTAGCTGGCAGTTCTATCACCTGACCGCTCTCTATCCGCAGCAGCTGTTCCTGCTCTATGGCGTGGCGGGCCTGAGCGTCGGTATTGTCGGCGTCGTGCCCTTTGTGATGGTGCGCGCCTTCCCGGCAGAGGTGCGTTTTACCGGCCTCTCGTTTTCCTACAACCTCTCCTACGCGATCTTCGGCGGGCTGACACCCATCTTTGTGTCGCTGCTGATGAACGTCTCAGTGATGGCACCCTGCTGGTATGTGATGGCGCTGGCGCTGGTGGGATTGTTGACGGGGATCTGGCTGCGGCGTGATGTCAGCCACGAGCCTGGCCTGCAGCAGGGAATAAACTCTTTGTAATGCGGGGACGCGGAGACAGGCTCCGCGTCTTTTTCAGGCGTAAAGGCAGGCTTAAAGCGATTTCGCGCCAATCGGCAGAAGAGTGCGGCCAAAGGTGTCGTTCAGCACTTCACCCATTGCCAGATAGCAGGCGCTGGCACCACAAAGTATGCCGACCCAGCCCGCAGACACCTCCAGCGAAGGCAGGTGCATAAGGTGAGCCACGGCCAGCAGCAGAAACAGCAGCGTGAGCGAGCCAAAGACAAACTGCAGCATCCGCGCACCTTTCAGCGTGCTGATAAACATAAACAGCGTGAAGATGCCCCACAGTGCCAGCCAGGCACCCAGGAAGCGTTCATCAGGCGCTTTCGCCAGACCCATCTGCGGTAACAGCAGAATCGCCACAAAGCTTAACCAGAACATGCCGTAAGAGGTAAAGGCTGTCAGCCCAAAAGTGTTGTTCTTTTTAAATTCCAGCAGACCGGCCAGCACCTGCGCGATTCCGCCATAAAAAATCCCCATCGCTAAAATTGCCACGTCCATGTCAAACAGACCCGTGTTGTGCAGGTTCAGCAAAATGGTTGTCATGCCAAATCCCATTAAGCCCAGCGGGGCAGGATTAGCCAGCGTTGAATTTGCCATAGTTCCTCGGCAGTCAGTTGATCGTTAATGAAATAAAAGGACTTCAGCCTGCTCACAGAAAGGAGTAAGGCGACGCATCATATTCAGTGGGTTAACCGTGTTCTTTGATCCCGGCAGGGCCAGAGGTAGAAAAATTTTTTTGGTTTAGCCCTTGATGCGCATCGAAGCGGCCCCATTTACTTGTCATCGAGCGTTGTGAACGTTGGAAAAAAAGCATGTGCTGGCAGGTTGAATGCAAACAACCCGCCCACATAACAGGTTCACAACCCAAATTGGCAACGAATTTAAGTGGGAGATGTTTAGATGGGTAAGATTATTGGTATTGACCTGGGTACAACCAACTCTTGTGTTGCGATCATGGATGGCACTAAAGCACGCGTGCTGGAAAATGCCGAGGGCGATCGCACCACGCCTTCAATTATTGCGTATACACAGGATGGCGAAATTCTGGTCGGTCAACCGGCTAAACGTCAGGCAGTGACTAACCCGCAGAATACCCTGTTCGCAATCAAGCGTCTGATTGGTCGTCGTTTCCAGGACGAAGAAGTGCAGCGTGATATTAAAATCATGCCGTACAAAATCACCGGCGCTGACAACGGCGACGCCTGGCTGGAAGTGAAAGGCCAAAGAATGGCACCACCGCAGATCTCTGCTGAAGTGCTGAAGAAAATGAAAAAGACCGCCGAAGATTACCTCGGTGAGCCAGTGACCGAAGCGGTCATTACCGTACCGGCTTACTTCAACGATGCGCAGCGTCAGGCGACCAAAGATGCCGGCCGTATCGCGGGTCTGGAAGTCAAACGTATCATTAACGAACCGACAGCTGCTGCACTGGCATACGGTCTGGACAAAGGCCAGGGCAACCGCACCATCGCGGTTTATGACCTGGGTGGCGGTACCTTCGATATCTCAATCATCGAGATCGACGAAGTTGACGGCGAAAAAACCTTTGAAGTTCTGGCGACCAACGGTGACACCCACCTGGGTGGTGAAGACTTTGACAGCCGCCTGATTAACTATCTGGTTGCTGAATTCAAGAAAGACCAGGGCATCGATCTGCACAACGATCCACTGGCAATGCAGCGTCTGAAAGAAGCGGCAGAGAAAGCGAAAATCGAACTTTCTTCTGCACAGCAGACCGATGTTAACCTGCCATACATCACGGCAGATGCGACCGGTCCTAAGCACCTGAACATCAAAGTGACCCGCTCTAAACTGGAGTCACTGGTTGAAGATCTGGTTGTACGCTCAATCGCGCCACTGAAAGTTGCGCTGCAGGATGCGGGCCTGTCTGTATCAGACATCAACGACGTTATCCTGGTGGGTGGTCAGACCCGTATGCCACTGGTTCAGGCGAAAGTGACCGAATTCTTCGGTAAAGAGCCGCGTAAAGACGTGAACCCGGACGAAGCCGTTGCCGTTGGTGCTGCGGTTCAGGGTGGTGTACTGGGTGGCGACGTGAAAGACGTGCTGCTGCTGGACGTTACCCCGCTGTCACTGGGTATCGAAACCATGGGTGGCGTGATGACTTCGCTGATCAGCAAGAACACCACCATCCCAACCAAGCACAGCCAGGTCTTCTCGACGGCTGAAGATAACCAGTCAGCCGTGACCATTCATGTGCTGCAGGGTGAGCGTAAGCGCGCCAATGACAACAAGTCACTGGGCCAGTTCAACCTCGACGGTATTCAGAATGCGCCACGCGGTATGCCGCAGATCGAAGTGACCTTCGACATCGATGCGGATGGTATCCTGCACGTGTCGGCGAAGGATAAGAACAGCGGTAAAGAGCAGAAGATCACCATCAAAGCCTCTTCAGGTCTGAGCGATGAAGAGATCCAGAAAATGGTGCGTGATGCAGAAGCGAACGCTGAATCTGACCGTAAGTTCGAAGAGCTGGTTCAGACGCGTAACCAGGGTGACCAGATTGCCCACAGCACACGTAAGCAGCTGGATGAAGCAGGCGACAAACTGTCAGCTGATGACAAAGCGCCAATTGAAGCCGCACTGGCCGCGCTGGAAACTGCGCTGAAAGGCGAAGACAAAGCGGAAATCGACGCCAAAATGCAGGCGCTGATGGAAGTGTCCGGCAAACTGATGGAAGCAGCACAGCAGTCTCAGGCGGGTGCAGCGGATGCCGGTGACGCGTCAGCGAAGAAAGATGATGACGTTGTCGATGCTGAATTCGAAGAAGTGAAAGACAACAAGAAATAATTGCCCCTGACCGGGCGCGACGGTTGGCCTGACAGCCGTTGAAACCAGCACGGGCGTAGGAGATCTCTCCACGCCCGTGCGATCATGTTAAGGGCTAAAAAAACATGGCGAAGAGTGATTACTACGAGATTTTAGGCGTCGCCAAATCCGCGGACGAGCGTGAAATCAAAAAGGCTTACAAACGCCTGGCAATGAAATTTCACCCGGACCGCAATCCCGGTGACAAAGAGGCCGAAGCTAAATTCAAAGAGGTCAAGGAAGCGTACGAAATCCTGACCGATGCGCAGAAGCGTGCGGCCTACGATCAGTATGGTCATGCAGCCTTTGAACAGGGCGGTATGGGTGGCGGTGGATTCGGCGGCGGCGGCTTTGGTGGCGGCGGTGCAGACTTCAGCGATATCTTTGGCGACGTATTCGGTGACATCTTTGGTGGTGGACGCCGTCAGCGCGCCTCACGTGGCGCCGATTTACGCTACAACATGGAGCTGTCGCTGGAAGAAGCGGTACGCGGCGTGACCAAAGAGATCCGCATTCCAACCCTGGAAGAGTGTGATGTCTGCCACGGCAGCGGCGCGAAAGCGGGAACGCAGCCACAAACCTGTTCAACCTGTCATGGTGCAGGCCAGGTGCAGATGCGCCAGGGCTTCTTCACTGTCCAGCAGGCCTGTCCGACCTGTCATGGTCGCGGCTCGGTGATTAAAGATCCGTGCAACGCCTGTCATGGCCATGGCCGCGTTGAGAAGTCGAAGACGCTGTCAGTGAAAATCCCTGCTGGGGTTGACACCGGCGATCGTATTCGTCTGAGTGGCGAAGGCGAAGCGGGCGAGCAGGGCGCACCAGCCGGCGATCTCTACGTTCAGGTCTCGGTGAAGAAACACCCGATCTTCGAGCGTGAAGAGAACAATCTCTACTGCGAAGTGCCAATCAACTTTGCGATGGCGGCGCTGGGCGGCGAGATTGAAGTGCCGACACTGGATGGTCGCGTGAAGCTGAAAGTGCCGTCAGAAACGCAGACCGGCAAGCTGTTCCGCATGCGCGGACGTGGCGTCAAATCGGTACGTGGCGGCGCGGTCGGCGACCTGTTATGTCGCGTCGTGGTGGAAACACCGGTCAGCCTGAATGAGAAACAGAAAGCGCTGTTGCGTGAACTGGAAGAGAGTTTTGGCGGCCCGAGCGGCGAGCATAACAGCCCGCGCTCAAAGAGCTTCTTCGACGGCGTGAAAAAATTCTTTGATGACTTAACCCGTTAAGTTCATCCACGCTGAAAGCCAGCGCCTGCCGCTGGCTTTTTTTTACCTGCGATCAACGCTTCGTTATTTCCGAACAATCCCCGCTAAATAAACTGTTTTTTTCGAGCTGTTATTACCGTTACTCTTAGGGACTTTGATTGATCTCTGGATTAAGGACAACGCGTGTGAATATCAGATTAAAAAAAATAGTTGAAAGCGACGCTACCGGCGGTGTGGTGCTGATTATTGCGGCTGCGCTGGCGATGGTACTGGCCAATAGCGGAGCGACGCAGCAGGGCTATCGCGATTTGCTGGCCATTCCGGTGGAGTTTCGCTTTGGCAGTCTCGATATCAGCAAAGACCTGCTGCTGTGGATTAACGATGCGCTGATGGCGCTGTTCTTCCTGATGGTAGGACTTGAGGTCAAACGCGAACTGGTGATGGGCGCGCTGGCTAAACGTGAACAGGCGCTGTTCCCGCTGATTGCGGCGCTGGGTGGCATGATCGCCCCGGCGATCATTTTTCTGCTGTTTAACGGTGCCGATGCCGCCACCCGCAGCGGCTGGGCGATCCCGACCGCCACCGATATCGCCTTTGCGCTGGGCATCCTGGCGCTGCTGGGAAGCCGCGTGCCGCCTGCTCTGAAAATCTTCCTGATGGCGCTGGCGATCATCGACGATCTCGGGGCTATCGTGATTATCGCGCTGTTTTACACGCATCACCTTTCGATGGCCTCGCTGGGCGTTGCCGCCGCTGCCATTGCCGTGCTGGCGCTGATGAACCTGCTCAACGTGCGCAACACCGGTCTCTATCTGCTGGTGGGGCTGGTGCTATGGGTGGCGGTGCTGAAGTCGGGTGTTCATGCGACGCTGGCGGGTGTCGTGGTCGGCTTCCTGATTCCGCTGGCGAAGAAAGAGGGACACTCTCCGGCGATTCATCTTGAGCATGCGCTGCATCCCTGGGTGCGCTGGGTGATCCTGCCCCTGTTTGCCTTTGCTAATGCGGGTGTGTCGCTGACGGGTGTCTCGTTCGGTAGCCTCTTCTCGCTGCTGCCGCTGGGCATCATGGCCGGTCTGCTGATCGGTAAGCCACTGGGCATTACGCTGTTCTGCTGGCTGGCAGATAAAACCGGCATAGCCAGACTGCCGGAAAATACTCACATCAAAGATATTGCGGCGGTGGGGGTGCTGTGCGGTATTGGCTTCACCATGTCGATATTTATCGCCTCGCTGGCCTACGGCGACATCAGTGCTGAACTGATGACGCTGGCGAAGCTGGGGATTCTGTCAGGTTCGATTCTGTCGGCGGTGCTGGGCTATGTGATCCTTGGCTGGCGTCTTAAGCAGCGTGCGGCGTAGGGCATCCTATGGCGCACATTAATTACAATCATCTCTACTACTTCTGGCACGCCTGCCGTGCGGGATCGATTACGGCGGCGGCAGAGGCACTCTCCCTGACGCCACAGACCATTACCGGGCAGATTAAGGCACTGGAGGAGCGCCTGCAGGGCAAGCTGTTCCGGCGTCAGGGACGGGGTCTCGTACCGACGGAACTGGGACAGTTGGTGTTCCGCTACGCTGACCGCATGTTTATGCTGGGTCAGGAGATGCTGGATATCGTTAACTACCGCAAAGAGTCTCATCTGCTGCTGGATGTTGGCGTGGCAGATGCGCTCTCTAAGCAACTGGTCAGTAAGGTACTGGAGACCGCAGTGGTTGCAGAAGAGAAGATTCACCTGCGCTGTTTTGAGTCGACTCACGAAATGCTGCTGGAACAGCTCAGTCAGCATAAGCTGGATATGATTATCTCTGACTGCTCCATCGATCCCACCCAGCAGGAAGGGCTGTTTTCGGTGAAGCTGGGGGAGTGCCCGATCAGTTTCTGGTCCGCGCAGCCGATCACCGATCTCTCTTTTCCGGCTTGTCTTGAGACGCGCCCCCTGCTGATTCCGGGTCGCCGCTCGATGCTGGGGCGCAAAATCCTCAACTGGATCACAACCCAGGGGCTGCAGGTGGAGATTCTCGGTGAGTTTGATGATGCAGCTCTGATGAACGCATTTGGTGCGCGTCAGAAGGCGGTTTTTGTAGCAGCAGCGCTGGACAGGGATCAGCAGGAGGGGAGTTATGAAGTCGGCCGGCTCGATGCGGTGTCAGAGGAGTACCATATACTCTTCGCCGAGCGGATGATTCAGCATCCGGCGGTGCAGCGTCTCTGTCACGCTGACTTCAGCGGACTCTTTCCCCGTCAGAGTACAGACGAAAAAAAACCGGCGTAAGCCGGCTTTTTTAACAAAGCGATAAACAACGGGCGATTAAGCCAGTTTGTTGATCTGTGCAGTCAGGTTTGATTTATAACGTGCAGCTTTGTTTTTGTGGATCAGACCTTTAGCGGCCTGACGATCCACGAGTGGTTGCATTTCATTGAATGCGTTCTGCGCAGCAGCTTTGTCGCCTGAAGCGATCGCCGCGTATACTTTCTTAACGAAGGTACGCATCATTGAGCGGCGGCTAGCGTTATGCTTGCGGCGTTTCTCAGATGTTACGGCGCGTTTCTTAGCTGATTTGATATTAGCCAAGGTCCAACTCCCAAATGTGTTCTATAGAGACAAATCAAAGGCCGAGGACTATGCCCTTCTAACCTGATTTTGTCAATGGATTTGTGCAAATAAGCGTCGCTCTATGAGCAGCACTCGGTTACGTATTTGATGGCGCAAGATTCTACCAGCTTCCCCTCGCTGAATACAGTATTTCGCGACAAAATTCTTAACATGCGCATCTGCAACAGGAAATGCAGCACCTAAAGCATGAAAGGCGTGCTGACGGGTTAACCTGAGTCGCTTTCAAGGGTATAATCCGCCGATTTCCACCGGTTTGGGCCAGCCATGAAGTTTATCCGCGGTATTCATAATCTTAACGAGCAGCATCGCGGCTGCGTTCTGACCATTGGTAATTTCGATGGCGTGCACCGCGGGCATCAGGCGCTGATGTCCCGGCTGTGTGAAGAGGGGCGTAAGCGTAATCTGCCGGTCGTGGTCATGGTGTTTGAGCCACAGCCGCTGGAGCTGTTTGCCGGTGATAAAGCCCCGGCACGCCTGACGCGCCTGCGTGAAAAACTGCGCTATATGGCTGAAGCCGGCGTCGATAAAGTGCTGTGTGTGCGGTTCGACCGTCGCTTCGCAGCCCTGTCCGCCCAGCGTTTTATCAGTGACCTGCTGGTGGACAAGCTGGACGTAAAGTACCTCGCAGTAGGCGATGATTTCCGCTTCGGCGCTGGTCGCCAGGGGGATTTCCTGTTATTACAGAAAGCCGGTGCGGAGTATGGTTTTGAGGTCGTGAGCACCGAAACCTTCTGTGACGGCGGGAAGCGAATCAGCAGCACCGCTGTGCGTCAGGCGCTGGCCGCAGATGATTTAGCGCTGGCGCAGTCGCTGTTAGGTCATCCATTCACCATTTCCGGCCGCGTCGTGCACGGTGATGCACTGGGACGCACGCTGGGTTTCCCCACTGCGAACCTTCCTTTACGCCGCAGCGTCTCACCGGTGAAAGGGGTCTATGCGGTGGAGGTACAGGGTCTGACGCCTGAGCCACTGCCGGGTGTTGCCAATATCGGCACTCGCCCGACCGTAAAAGGTTTACGCCAGCAGCTTGAAGTTCACCTGCTCGACATCAATATGGATCTCTATGGTCGTCACATTGATGTGGTGCTGAAACAGAAAATACGAAACGAGCAGCGCTTTGCCTCACTGGAGGCGTTGAAAGAACAAATTGCGAACGATGTGGTAACGGCCCGGCAGTTCTTTGGGCTGCTTTAACCTGAGCGAAAAACGGAATCGAGAATCTGATGAGTGACTATAAATCTACCCTGAATTTGCCGGAAACGGGATTCCCGATGCGTGGCGATCTGGCCAAACGCGAACCGGGAATGTTGCAACGCTGGTATGCCGACAACCTGTACGGCATCATCCGCGAAGCCAAAAAAGGGAAAAAAACCTTTATCCTGCATGATGGCCCTCCGTATGCGAACGGCAGCATTCATATTGGTCACTCTGTTAACAAGATTCTGAAAGACATTATCGTTAAGTCGAAAGGCATGGCGGGTTATGACTCGCCATATGTGCCGGGCTGGGACTGTCACGGTCTGCCAATCGAACACAAAGTTGAGCAGATGATCGGCAAGCCAGGCGAGAAAGTCACCGCCGCCGAATTCCGTGCCGCGTGCCGCAAGTATGCTGCTGAACAGGTTGAAGGCCAGAAGGCCGACTTTATCCGTCTGGGCGTGCTGGGCGACTGGGATCGTCCTTACCTGACCATGGATTTCGGCACCGAAGCCAACATCATCCGTGCGCTGGGTAAAATCATCGGCAACGGCCACCTGCATAAAGGCGCGAAGCCAGTGCACTGGTGCCTGGATTGCCGTTCGGCCTTAGCAGAAGCCGAAGTGGAGTATTACGACAAAACGTCACCGTCAATTGATGTGATGTTCAACGCCATCGATGCCGACGCGGTGCGTCAGGCATTTGGCGTAGCACAGGTCAATGGCCCAATCTCACTGGTGATCTGGACAACGACGCCGTGGACATTACCGGCTAACCGCGCCATCTCTCTGCATCCTGAATTTGAGTACCAGTTGATCCAGATCGAGGGCCGTGCCCTGATCCTGGCGAAAGAGCTGGTTGAGAGCGTCATGAAGCGCGCCGGTGTCAGCGAATGGCAGATACTGGGCGAATGTCAGGGCGCTGCGCTGGAGCTGCAGAAATTCCAGCATCCGTTCCTGGCGCTGGCGTCGCTGGTGGTGCTGGGCGATCACGTGACGCTGGACGCGGGTACTGGTGCAGTTCACACCGCTCCAGGCCACGGTCCGGATGACTATGTCATCGGTCAGAAATATGGCATCGAAACGGCGAATCCGGTCGGACCGGATGGCACTTATCTGCCAGGCACATATCCGACGCTGGATGGGATTAACGTTTTTAAAGCCAACGACATGATCGTTGAGCTGCTGAAAGAGAAGGGCGCGCTGCTGCACGTTGAGAAACTGCTGCACAGCTACCCGCACTGCTGGCGCCATAAAACGCCGATCATCTTCCGCGCCACGCCGCAATGGTTCATCAGCATGGATCAGAAAGGACTGCGTGCGCAGTCGCTGAAAGAGATCAAAGGCGTACAGTGGATCCCGGACTGGGGCCAGGCGCGTATCGAATCGATGGTAGCGAACCGTCCTGACTGGTGTATCTCCCGTCAGCGTACGTGGGGCGTCCCAATGGCGCTGTTCGTTCATAAAGAGAGCGAAGAGCTGCACCCGGACACGCTGGCGCTGATGGAGAAAGTGGCGCAGCGCGTTGAGCAGGATGGGATTCAGGCCTGGTGGGATCTCGACCCGCGCGAACTGATGGGCGACGATGCCGATCATTACGTTAAAGTGCCGGATACGCTGGATGTCTGGTTTGACTCCGGTTCTACCAGCTACTCCGTGGTGGATGCGCGTCCTGAATTTGGCGGACATGCGCCTGATCTCTATCTGGAAGGCTCCGATCAGCATCGCGGCTGGTTTATGTCCTCGCTGATGATCTCCACGGCGATGAAGGGCAAAGCGCCTTATCGTCAGGTACTGACGCACGGTTTCACCGTGGATGGTCAGGGCCGCAAGATGTCGAAGTCGATCGGCAACACCGTTGCACCGCAGGATGTGATGAACAAACTGGGCGCCGATATTCTGCGTCTGTGGGTGGCCTCAACCGACTACTCCGGTGAAATGGCGGTCTCCGATGAGATCCTCAAGCGCTCTGCCGATGCCTATCGTCGTATCCGTAACACCGCGCGTTTCCTGCTGGCTAACCTCAGCGGCTTCAACCCGGCCACCGATCTGGTGAAACCTGAAGAGATGGTGGTGGTGGATCGCTGGGCAGTGGGTCGCGCACAGGCGGCACAGGCCGATATCGTTGCCTCTTACGAGAACTACGATTTCCACGAAGTGATCCAGCGTCTGATGCAGTTCTGCTCAATTGAGATGGGCAGCTTCTATCTCGACATCATCAAGGATCGTCAGTACACCGCGAAAGGCGATGGCCTGGCGCGTCGCAGCTGTCAGACCGCGCTGTGGCATATCGTCGAAGCGCTGGTACGCTGGATGGCACCGATCATGTCCTTTACAGCGGATGAGATCTGGGGCTACCTGCCAGGCGAACGTGCACAGTATGTCTTCACCGAAGAGTGGTATCAGGATCTGTTTGGCCTGGCAGAAGATGAAGCGCTGAATGACGCCTACTGGGCTGAGCTGCTGAAAGTGCGTGGCGAAGTGAACAAGGTGATCGAGCAGGCGCGTGCGGATAAACGTATCGGTGGCGCACTGGAAGCGACGGTGACGCTCTATGCCGATCCGGAACTGGCTGCTAAGCTGCAGGCGCTGGGCAATGAGCTGCGTTTTGTGCTGCTGACCTCTGGCGCACAGGTAGCGGATTACGCACTGGCGAATGACGAAGCGCAGCAGAGTGAGCTGCTGAAAGGTCTGAAAATCGCGCTGCACAAGGCGGAAGGCGAGAAATGTCAGCGCTGCTGGCATTACACTACCGACGTCGGACAGAATCCTGAGCATGCTGAGGTCTGTGGTCGTTGTTACACTAACGTAGCCGGTGACGGCGAACAGCGTGAATTTGCCTGATGCGTAAACCTATTTTATCAACCGGATTGCGCTGGCTGTGGCTGGTGCTGGTGGTGATTGTTGTCGACTTCGCCAGTAAGCAGTGGGTGATGAACAACATGATGCTGCATGAAACCCAGCCGCTGATGCCTTATCTGAATCTGTTCTACGCGCACAACTATGGCGCGGCGTTCAGTTTCCTGGCGGACAAAGGCGGCTGGCAGCGCTGGTTCTTTGCCGGTATTGCGCTGGCTATCGTGATCTCGCTGGTGGTGATGATGTACCGCAATCACGCCAGCCAGAAGATGGCTAACATCGCCTATGCTCTGATCATCGGCGGCGCGATAGGCAATTTGTTCGATCGCTCATACCATGGCTTTGTGGTCGATTTTATCGATTTCTATGTCGGTAACTGGCACTTCGCTACATTTAATATCGCTGACTGCGGCATCTGTATCGGTGCGGCATTGGTGGTGCTGGAGGGCTTTTTCAGCCCGAACGGCAAACAGGCTAAACAGAAAGGGTAAGTGATGACTGAGTGCGTACAGCGCGAAAGCGCGGTGTTGGTGCATTTTACGCTGAAGCTGGAAGATGGCTCGACGGCGGAATCGACCCGTGCAAACGGCAAGCCCGCGCTGTTCCGTCTCGGTGATGGCAGCCTCTCTGCAGCACTTGAGCAGGCACTGCTGGGGCTGAAAGCGGGTGAAACTAAACAGTTTACCCTGGAACCGGACGACGCCTTTGGCGGCGTCAGCCCTGACCTGATCCAGTATTTCTCGCGTCGGGACTTTATCGATGCGGGTGAGCCGGAAGTGGGAGCCATCATGCTGTTCAGCGGCATGGGCGGCAGTGAAATGCCTGGCGTGATCCGTGAAATCTCCGGTGACTCTATCACTGTGGATTTCAACCATCCGCTGGCAGGTCGTCGTATTCAGTTTGATGTAGAGGTGCTGGAAATCGATCCCGCACTGGAGGCCAACGATGCAAATCCTGTTAGCTAATCCGCGCGGCTTCTGCGCTGGCGTTGATCGTGCCATCAGTATTGTTGAGCGCGCGCTGGAGATGTATGGCGCGCCCATCTACGTCCGTCACGAAGTGGTGCATAACCGTTATGTGGTAAACAGCCTGCGTGAGCGCGGTGCCATCTTCATTGAAGAGATCAGTGAAGTGCCGGATAACGCGATTCTGATCTTCTCCGCGCACGGTGTTTCTCAGGCAGTGCGTGCCGAAGCTAAAGCGCGCAATCTGACTATGCTGTTCGACGCCACCTGTCCGCTGGTGACCAAGGTGCATATGGAAGTGGCACGCGCCAGCCGTAAAGGCGTTGAGGCAATACTGATTGGTCATGCGGGGCATCCGGAAGTCGAAGGCACCATGGGGCAGTACAACAACCCTAATGGCGGCATGTATCTGGTGGAGTCACCGGAAGATGTCTTCAGACTGACCGTCAAAGACGAAAACAATCTGAGCTTCATGACGCAGACCACGCTGTCGGTGGATGACACCTCTGACATCATTGATGCTTTGCGCCAGCGCTTCCCGGCGATTATCGGGCCGCGTAAAGATGATATCTGCTACGCCACCACCAACCGTCAGGAAGCCGTTCGTACGCTGGCGAAAGATGCGGAAGTGGTGCTGGTGGTAGGGTCGAAGAACTCCTCGAACTCCAACCGCCTGGCCGAACTGGCACAGCGTGCCGGTAAGCTGGCGAAGCTGATCGACTCTGCGGATGATATTCAGGAAGAGTGGGTAAAAGGCGTAGCCTGTATTGGTGTAACCGCGGGTGCCTCAGCCCCCGATATTCTGGTGCAGCAGGTGATCCAGCGACTGCGTGAGCTGGGTGGCGAAGCGGCGATTGAGCTGATTGGTCGTGAAGAGAATATCGTCTTCGAAGTGCCAAAAGAGCTACGTGTCGACGTACGCAACGTGCAGTAGCGTTCTGATTTACCTGCTAAAAAGGCCGACTCTGTTCGGCCTTTTTTGTTTTTTTGGTCAGACAGAAAAGACTGTTGTTTGCGGGCGTAATTGCTTTTACTGATAATCACAGGCGGCTGGCATAAAATTCTTATTATCACGGATTAATAGTGGCGTGACTGTTAACTCGTCGTTAACCTGATGACGCTTTGTATGCATAGATTTGCTTTAGGAATGAATAAATATGAACACTATCCGGATTGCTATTGTGGGCGCGCCGGGCCGAATGGGCCGTAATCTGATTCAGGCGACACAGCAGGCAGAGGGCGTAGAACTGGGTGCAGCACTGGTACGCCCGGGTTCATCGCTGACGGGCAGCGACGCTGGTGAATTAGCAGGCATCGGGAAGAATGGCATCCTCATCGCAGACGATTTACGCGCGGTGATTAACGACTTTGATGTGTTGATCGACTTCACCCGGCCGGAAGGCACGCTGGAGTATATGGCGATCTGCCGTGAGCAGGGTAAAGCGATGGTCATTGGCACCACCGGTTTTGATGAGGCAGGCAAAGCGGCCATTCGTGCGGCGGCGGAAGATATCGCCATCGTGTTCGCCGCTAACTTCAGTGTGGGGGTTAACCTGGTGCTGAAGCTGCTGGAGAAGGCCGCTAAAGTGATGGGCGAGTATGCGGACATTGAGATCGTTGAAGCGCACCACCGTCATAAAGTGGATGCGCCGTCTGGCACCGCGCTGGCGATGGGGGAGGCAATAGCCGACGCGATGCAGTGGAAACTGGATGAGCATGCAGTCTATACACGTGAAGGCCATACGGGTGAACGCCAGCCACAGACCATCGGTTTTGCGACGGTGCGCGCAGGTGACATCGTCGGTGAGCATACGGCGATGTTTGCAGATATTGGCGAGCGGGTAGAGATTACCCACAAGGCTTCGAGCCGTATGACCTTTGCAAATGGCGCAGTTAAGTCGGCTTTATGGTTGAAAGATAAGAAATCAGGGCTTTACGATATGCGCGATGTGCTGGATTTGTCGATGTTGTAAGTGTTGTGAACCATCGTGATGTGGTTATTTCAATCGTTAATAACTTGATTGAAAAGGGGCAATGATTTCATTGCCCTTAATTTTATCTAAAAACCAGGGTTAGGATGTAAAATTCTGCTCTGACGCTTATTTTTATCTATTTAATTCCTTTTATTACCCGGCTGGATGCTATTTTTGACCATTTGGTCAAAAATAAAGAGGCGGTTGCGCTAATTTAGTTTTTAGGCTGCCTGGCAAACGATTATTTAGCCGAGTTTTCCCCTCTTTTTGCCGCTCATGCCCGTTTTTTTCCTCATAAGGCAGATAAGTATGAAAAAATTCCACTGCAGGGTAGACAATGACCAGGGCGATCATTAGAATGCGCGCAATTTGCCAAAAATCGACAATTCAGGCGGTTTTTGCATTGATTCAGGCGGCTATTTTGAATTAATATGCAGATATATTGACTGTTTATTCCCTGGAGGATGTTTTGATCAAGTCAGCAATCCTGGTTCTGGAAGACGGAACCCAATTCCACGGTCGGGCCATAGGGGCAACAGGATCGGCAGTGGGAGAAGTCGTTTTCAACACTTCAATGACCGGTTATCAAGAAATCCTCACTGATCCTTCCTATTCCCGCCAAATCGTCACTCTCACTTATCCCCATATCGGTAATGTCGGTGCTAATGCCGCCGACGAAGAATCCAGCCAGATTCATGCGCAGGGCCTGGTTATTCGTGACCTGCCGCTGATTGCCAGCAACTTCCGTAGCGAAGAGGGCTTATCTGCTTACCTGCAGCGCAACAACATCGTGGCGATTGCCGATATTGATACCCGCAAGCTGACGCGCCTGCTGCGTGAGAAAGGGGCGCAGAACGGCTGCATCATTGCGGGCGATAATCCGGATGCTGCGCTGGCGCTGCAAAAAGCCCAGGCGTTTCCGGGACTGAAAGGAATGGATCTGGCGAAAGAGGTCTGCACTACGGAGACTTACAGCTGGCAGCAGGGCAGCTGGACGCTGGACGCGGGTCTGCCAGAGCAGGCTACTGCGGAGTCGCTGCCTTATCATGTAGTGGCTTACGATTACGGCGCTAAGCGCAACATCCTGCGCATGCTAGTCGATCGCGGCTGTCGTCTGACCGTGGTTCCGGCACAGACACCTGCCGAAGAGGTTCTGAAGCTGAGTCCTGACGGCATTTTCCTCTCCAACGGTCCCGGTGACCCGGAGCCGTGCGACTACGCGATCAGCGCGATTCAGTCCTTCCTGAAGACAGAGATTCCGGTGTTCGGTATCTGCCTGGGGCATCAGCTGCTGGCGCTGGCCAGCGGGGCTAAGACCGTGAAGATGAAGCTCGGTCACCACGGCGGCAACCATCCGGTGAAAGATCTCGAAAAAAACCGCGTGATGATTACCGCGCAGAACCACGGTTTTGCGGTCGATGAGAACAATCTGCCTGCGAACCTGCGTGTCACCCACATTTCGTTGTTCGATAAAACGGTGCAGGGCATTCATCGCACTGATAAGCCTGCATTCAGCTTCCAGGGACACCCGGAAGCCAGCCCGGGTCCGGGTGATGCCGCACCGCTGTTTGACCACTTTATTGAATTGATTGACGCATTCCGTCTGCAAGCGAAGTAATCAGGAGCTAATACATGCCAAAACGTACAGACCTAAAATCCATCCTGATTCTTGGTGCCGGTCCGATTGTGATCGGCCAGGCCTGCGAATTTGACTATTCCGGTGCGCAGGCGTGTAAAGCGCTGCGTGAAGAGGGTTACCGCGTCATTCTGGTAAACTCGAACCCGGCGACGATCATGACCGACCCGGAAATGGCCGATGCGACCTACATTGAGCCGATTCACTGGGAAGTGGTGCGCAAAATCATCGAAAAAGAGCGCCCGGATGCGGTATTGCCAACGATGGGCGGACAGACAGCGCTGAACTGTGCGCTGGAGCTGGAGCGTCATGGCGTGCTGGAAGAGTTTGGCGTCACGATGATTGGCGCGACGGCTGATGCGATCGACAAAGCGGAAGATCGTCGTCGCTTCGACGTGGCGATGAAAAGCATCGGTCTGGATACCGCGCGTTCCGGCATTGCGCACACCATGGAAGAAGCGCTGGCCGTGGCAGAAGATGTTGGCTTCCCGTGCATTATCCGTCCCTCATTTACTATGGGCGGAACCGGTGGCGGCATCGCCTACAACCGCGAAGAGTTTGAAGAGATTTGCGAACGCGGTCTCGACCTCTCACCAACCAATGAGCTGCTGATTGATGAGTCGCTGATTGGCTGGAAAGAGTATGAGATGGAAGTAGTGCGCGATAAAAACGACAACTGCATCATCGTCTGCTCAATTGAAAACTTCGATGCGATGGGGATCCACACCGGTGACTCCATCACGGTGGCACCTGCCCAGACGCTGACCGACAAAGAGTATCAGATCATGCGTAACGCCTCGCTGGCGGTACTGCGTGAAATCGGTGTTGAGACCGGTGGCTCCAACGTGCAGTTCTCGGTTAACCCGAAAGATGGCCGCCTGATTGTCATTGAGATGAACCCACGCGTGTCGCGCTCTTCGGCGCTGGCGTCAAAAGCGACTGGCTTCCCGATTGCTAAAGTGGCGGCCAAACTGGCAGTCGGCTACACCCTCGACGAGCTGATGAACGATATCACTGGCGGTTTAACACCAGCCTCGTTTGAACCGTCAATCGACTACGTCGTCACCAAGATCCCGCGTTTCAACTTTGAGAAATTTGCCGGTGCCAACGATCGCCTGACCACGCAGATGAAATCGGTGGGTGAAGTGATGGCGATTGGCCGTACTTTCCAGGAGTCCATGCAGAAAGCGCTGCGCGGCCTGGAAGTCGGCGCTAACGGTTTTGACCCGAAAGTGCACCTTGATGACCCGGAAGCGTTAACCCGCATCCGCCGCGAGCTGAAAGATGCCGGTTCAGACCGCATCTGGTACATCGCTGATGCATTCCGTGCCGGTATGTCAGTAGATGGCGTGTTCAATCTGACCAACATTGACCGCTGGTTCCTGGTGCAGATTGAAGAGCTGGTACGGCTGGAAGATCAGGTGGCAAGCGAAGGGGTGAATAGCCTGGATGCCACGTTCCTGCGTACTCTGAAGCGTAAAGGCTTTGCCGATGCGCGGCTGGCGACGCTGGCAGGTGTGGCTGAGAGCGAAATCCGCAAGCTGCGTCAGCAGTTTAACCTGCATCCGGTTTATAAGCGGGTGGATACCTGTGCCGCCGAGTTCGCGACGAATACGGCCTATATGTACTCCACCTATGAGGAGGAGTGCGAAGCCAACCCGAGTCCGGATCGTGAAAAAATCATGATTCTGGGGGGGGGGCCAAACCGTATCGGTCAGGGTATCGAATTCGACTACTGCTGCGTTCATGCCGCTCTGGCGCTGCGTGAAGATGGTTACCAGACCATTATGGTGAACTGTAACCCGGAAACGGTCTCGACCGATTACGACACCTCTGACCGCCTCTACTTTGAGCCGGTCACGCTGGAAGATGTGCTGGAGATTGTGCGCATCGAGCAGCCAAAAGGCGTCATCGTACAGTATGGCGGTCAGACCCCGCTGAAACTGGCGCGTGCGCTGGAAGCCGCAGGCGTACCGGTTATCGGCACCAGCCCGGATTCTATTGACCGTGCGGAAGACCGTGAACGTTTCCAGCAGGCGGTTGATCGCCTGAAACTGAAGCAACCAGCTAACGCCACGGTAGCGACGCTGGAGCAGGCAGTCGAGAAAGCGGCTGGCCTGGGTTATCCGCTGGTGGTGCGTCCTTCCTATGTACTGGGTGGCCGTGCCATGGAGATCGTCTACGACGAGATCGACCTCAGACGTTACTTCCAGACGGCAGTCTCGGTTTCCAATGATGCGCCGGTACTGCTGGATCGCTTCTTGGATGATGCTGTCGAAGTGGATGTGGATGCGATTTGCGACGGTGAGCGGGTGCTGATTGGCGGCATTATGGAACACATTGAGCAGGCTGGTGTTCACTCCGGTGACTCCGCCTGTTCACTGCCGGCCTACACGCTGAATCAGGAGATTCAGAATGTGATGCGCCAGCAGGTTGAGAAACTGGCGTTTGAGCTGAACGTTCGTGGCCTGATGAACGTTCAGTTCGCGGTGAAAGACAACGAAGTCTATCTGATCGAAGTGAACCCACGTGCGGCGCGTACCGTTCCGTTCGTTTCTAAAGCGACCGGTGTACCGCTGGCGAAAGTGGCTGCGCGCGTGATGGCAGGTAAAACACTGGCAGAGCAGGGCGTGACGGAAGAGGTGATCCCGCCTTACTACTCGGTCAAAGAAGTGGTGCTGCCGTTCAACAAGTTCCAGGGCGTTGACCCGATTCTGGGTCCAGAAATGCGCTCCACTGGTGAAGTCATGGGTGTGGGCCGCACGTTCGCTGAGGCGTTCTCCAAAGCGATGCTGGGTGCCCAGAGCAATATGAAGAAGTCAGGCCGTGCGCTGCTGTCTGTGCGTGAAGGCGACAAGAAACGTATCGTCGACCTGGCCGCGAAGCTGCAGAAGTTTGGTTTCGAACTGGATGCGACTCACGGCACCGCGGTGGTGCTGGGCGAAGCGGGCATCAACCCGCGCCTGGTCAACAAGGTGCATGAAGGACGTCCGCACATTCAGGACCGCCTGAAGAATGGCGAGTATAGCTACATCGTCAATACAACGGCGGGTCGTCAGGCGATTGAAGATTCGAAGCTGATTCGCCGCAGCGCACTGCAGTATAAAGTGCATTACGACACCACGCTGAACGGCGGCTTCGCCACCGCGATGGCGCTGAATGCAGACCCGACGGAACAGGTTATCTCCGTTCAGGAAATGCATGCCCAGATAAAGGCGATGTAAGGTAATGTAATGTGAAAAACGGCTCCTTCGGGAGCCGTTTTTTTTGCCACTTCTCTGGCGATAATCCGAAATTGAGGTCCAGGAAGAGTCTGGAGTTTGCGTTAAAGTAACTGATTTGGCTTAATTTTTTAGCTATAGGTGCGAATAACGCCGGTTCGCACAAATTTATAAGATAAACACTTCCTGTGCGGATTTTTCGCCAGTACTATGCCTGCCGCTCATCACTGGAGCGTATCAGGACATAAATAAAAAATGAAAATGCGTACTTTTTCTCTGAGTGCAGTGGCTGCACTGATGGCTATTCTTCCTTTCGCCAGCCAGGCGGAAATTACCCTGTTGAAACAGGATCCGCAGGCGGGCGATCCACTTAGCCGTCTTACCCTGAATGTTGGCGGCAGCATCCGTGCTCAGGTCAATCATCAGACCGGCGTGGATGACAAATCCTACAAGCGCGACGGTTTCGATGGTGGCACCCGTTTCCGTTTTGGCGCTGACTATTACCTGTTTGATGACGTGAGCTGGATCAGCTACTACGAGCTGGGTGTTAACGTACCGGCGGTGTTCAGCTGGGATCGTCACTATGCCGATGGTGCCAATAACACCACGCGTCGCCAGCTCTACACCGGTCTGAAAAGCAAAACCTGGGGTCAGCTTACCTTTGGTCAGCAGAACAGCGTCTATTATGACACCGTGGGCGCCAAAACGGATATCTGGGATTACGACATGATCGGCCAGGCACCGGGCAACGGAATCAACGGCGACTACGATGGATCTTACCGTTCACGTAAGCAGCTGAAGTACAAAAACAGCTTCGGCGACGCGGATATCTACGCTTCTTATCTGTTCGAAGATAACGAGTATCTGCCAGGCAACGGCCTGCGCTATAAGCGCAAAGGCGGCGGCTCACTGGGCGTGGATTACCACATCACTGAGGATCTGAGCTGGGGCACGGCGTGGAACTACACTCGCGCGGCGATGCGTAATCCGAACAACGGCGACAGCCGCGATTACGACCAGAACATCTACGGCACCGCTCTGAGCTGGACACCAGGCAACTGGACGCTGTCAGCCGGTGGCGGCTGGTATCAGAACTTCATGACCACCAAACGCAAAGATGTGCATGACTACTTTGCTGGCGATGCGTGGGGCATTGAATATTTCGCCGGTTACAAGATCCCGGTGGCGCAGTACGGTCTGAAAGCCATCCAGCCTTATGTCATGGGTGACCGCATCGAGTATGCGACTGGCCGTGATTACCAGCGCATCGACAACGGTCTGGGTGTGACGCTGTTCCTCGACTACGGTTTCCGTGTTGATTACGAACATGTCTTTACCTCCAGCACCGATAACCTGGGTGATATGAATCTGGTGCGTCTGCGCTACGACTTCTGATAACCCTGACGGCTCCTGCGGGAGCCGTTTTCTTTTGCGCACGCTTTTTGTGCCAGCCTGAGGCCAGTCGCTGGCGCGCTGCGGCAAACTGACGCGATTACGCGGTGAAAAACGCTGCACAGGCCGCGAAAAACGGCATCATGAAAAGCTTTACGCAAATAGACCTTTCCCCCTATCGACGAAAGTTTCACCTTTACGTATCATGGCGCCAATTTTTTTCAGTGAGTGGTTAACATGATTAGTCTTATCGCGGCATTAGCAGCAGATCGCATTATTGGAATGGAGAACGCCATGCCGTGGGACCTGCCTGCAGATCTGGCGTGGTTCAAGTGCAATACGCTGAAGAAACCGGTGATTATGGGGCGATTGACCTTTGAATCCATTGGCCGTCCGTTACCTGGACGACTGAACATTGTTGTCAGCAGTAAGCCAGGCACCACAGAAGGCGTGACCTGGGTTACGTCGCTGGATGAGGCGTTACAGGCAGCCGGAGACGCTGAGGAGATCATGGTGATTGGCGGTGGCCGCGTCTATGAGCAGATGCTGAAGCGTGCCGATCGTCTTTATCTGACGCACATTGATGCGGAAGTAGAAGGTGATACGCAGTTCCCGGATTACGAGCCGGACGAATGGCAGTCCACTTTCAGCGAATTCCACGACGCTGATGAGCAGAACTCTCACAGCTACTGTTTTGAGATCCTCGACCGTCGCCGTTAATCCTCTTTCCGCCTGGCTGTAACCTGGCTGTCATCTCTGTTCATTAGCATTGCTTCTTTTCTGGGATCGTCATAAAGGAAGCAATCAATAATGAAAACCGAACTCTCCGCATTAAGCACTGACCGCCTTCGTGATCCACATCGTCGTAAATTTCTTGCCGGTTCCGGCGCGATAGGGCTGACCGGCTTTCTCAGCGGCAGCCTCACGCTTTCAGGAAACGTACTGGCGCAGACAAAGCCTGCCGGCAGCCCACTGCTGGGCTTTCAGGCGATTGCCGCATCTACGGCCGATGAGGTTGTGGTCGCACCGGGCTATCGTGCTGACGTGCTGATCTCCTGGGGTGATCCGCTGGTGAATGGCGCGGTCGCGTTTGACCCGCACGGCAACAATAGCGCAGAAGATCAGGAAAAGCAGTTCGGTGACAACAACGATGGGATGAGCTTCTTCGCGATTAATGACCAGCGTGGCGTGATGGCGATTAACAATGAATACGTGAACGAGCCGACGCTATTTGCCCACGGCGGCAGTAAAGCGACCAGCCTGGAAGATGTCAAAAAGTCGCAGGCGGCGCACGGTATCTCCATCGTTGAAGTCAAACGGGGTGAGGACAATCGCTGGCAGGTGGTACGTCCTTCTGACTATAACCGCCGCATTACCGCCAATACCCCGATGCGCTTCTCCGGTCCGGCCGCAGGGGATAAAGCGCTGCAGACTGCGGCCGATCCGCAGGGAATGAATGTCCTGGGCACCTTTGGTAACTGCGCCAACGGCAAAACGCCGTGGGGCACCTATCTCACCTGTGAAGAGAACTACGATACCTACTTTGGTACCCATCAGGCCGACTTTACCCCGACCCCACAGCAGAAGCGCTATACCCTGAATGCCGCCGAGCCGGAGCGCAACTGGTCTGACTTTGATCCCCGCTTCGATATCGCTAAGAATCCCAACGAATTCAACCGTCACGGCTGGATCGTCGAAATCGATCCTTTCGATCCTCACTCCGTGCCGGTAAAGCGGACCGCGCTGGGCCGCTTTAAGCACGAGAATGCCGCCGTGACGGTCGCGAAAACCGGCCAGCTGGTGGTTTATATGGGCGACGACGAGCGCGGCGAATATATCTATAAATATGTCTCCGACGACAAGGTCATCCCGGATGATGCTAAAGCCAATCACGGACTGCTGGATAAGGGCACGCTCTATGTGGCGCAGTTCAACGGTGATGCGCAGGGCACACCGCTGAAAGGCACCGGGCGCTGGCTGGCGCTGAAGTGGGGCGAAAATGGACTCACCGCTGAAAAGGGATTCAATAGCCAGGCAGATGTTTTGATCAATGCGCGTGCGGCGGCCGATGTCGTTAACGCCACGCGGATGGACCGGCCCGAGTGGATTGCCGTTAACCCACACGATGGTCGTGCCTACTGCACGCTGACCAACAACAACAAGCGCGGGAATGAAGGCATGCCGGTCAATGCAGCGAATCCGCGGCCAAAAAATATTTACGGTCAGATTATCCGCTGGGATGAGAAGGGCGATGCCACTGCACAGACCTTTGAGTGGGATATCTATGCCTTGTGCGGCAACCCGATAGCACATCCTGAAGGGGTTTATCGCGGCACACCTAACATCACGGCGGAGAACACCTTCAACAGCCCGGATGGCCTGGGATTTGATGCGCAGGGGCGCTTGTGGATCCTGACCGACGGCAAGTACAGTAACAAAGAGGATTATCAGGGGCAGGGGAATAATCAGATGCTGGTGGGAGATCCTGACAGTGGAGAGATCCGCCGGTTTATGGTCGGCCCCAAATCGTGCGAGCTTACCGGTATTACCTTCACGCCCGACTACAAAACGCTGTTCGTGAATGTGCAGCATCCCGGTGAAGAGGGTGACTCACACTTTCCCAATAACAGCCCGCGTCCACGTTCGTCGGTGATCATGATCACCCGCGAAGATGGCGGCATTATCGGTGCATAAAACAGGATGCTGGCCTGACTGACCAGCATCGCCGTTATAACGCAGGCGGTGCGAGACTGTCGCTGGAGGCCAGCGCTTGTTCGCGATTGGAAGGCTGCACGACATAACGCTGATCTTCCCAGTGCAGCAGGGTTAGCGTTCCGCCCCAGCAGCAGCCGGTATCCAGACCGATAATGCCGTCTGGTGTCCCTTTGCCTTCCAGTGATGCCCAGTGACCAAACACGATGGTGTAGTCACGTGCAACCGGCCCCTCGATGTTAAACCAGGGTTTCAGCGGCGGAAGGGCGGATTCAGGGGCATCTTTGCAGATCATGTCCAGCTGACCGTTGGGGAAGCAGTAACGCATGCGCGTCAGGGCGTTGGTGCTAAAGCGCAGACGCGCCAGGCCGGTCAAATCCTCACTCCAGTTGTTCGGCATATCGCCATACATGGCATCCAGGAACAGCGGATAACTGTCGCTGGCGAGAACCGCTTCCACTTCACGCGCACACTTTTTCGCGGTTTCGATATCCCACTGCGGTGTGATACCGGCGTGGCCCATCACCAGTTTTTTCTCTTCATCAACCTGTAATAGCGGCTGACGACGTAGCCAGTTGATCAGCTCATCTGCATCGTCCGCTTCGAGCAGGGGGGTCAGGCGATCTTTAGGCTTGTTACGGCTGATCCCGGCGTAAACCGCCAGCAGATGCAAATCGTGATTGCCCAGCACCAGACGTACCGCGTCACCCAGCGATTTCACGTAGCGCAGGACGTCAAGGGAGCCTGGACCGCGTGCCACCAGGTCGCCGGTCAGCCACAGCGTATCCTGCTCAGGATTGAAATCGACCTGTTGCAGCAACGCACGTAATTCATCGTAGCAACCGTGAACATCGCCAATCAGGTATGTGCTCATAACGTTTTATCCATCAGGAAGGTGCCCGATTTAACGGGCAAAAAGCGTGTAAATCAATGAATGTGGGTCTGAATGGCGAGGCGGAACACCGGGATCTCGACGTGGAAGGTATCACCCTGTTCGTCGACCATCACGTAATGTCCCTGCATGGTGCCCATCGGCGTTTCGATCACCGCACCGCTGGTGTACTGAAATTCATTACCAGGCGCAATACATGGCTGTTCACCGACCACGCCTTCACCCTGAACCTCCGTTTCGCGGCCGTTACCATTGGTAATCAGCCAGTAACGTCCCAGCAGTTGCACAGCGGAACGGCCCAGATTGCGTATCGTAATGGTATAGGCGAAGACGTAGCGATCGTCATCCGGTGAGGATTGTGAGGCGACGTACTGGCTTTGCACATGGACGGAGACGCGGGCCGTTTCACTCATGACTTACTCCTGCGATTTTCCCTGATGATTGGCCAGCCAGTTCGCCAGCTGACAATATTGCGCGACGGAGACGTTCTCGGCACGCAGGGTTGGATCTATGGATAACTCTTCCAGCGCACCGGCAGCCACCATGTGGCTCAGGCTGTTGCGCAGCGTTTTACGTCGCTGGCCGAACGCTTCAGTGGTAATGCGGCTCAGAATACGCACATCGCTGACCGGATATGGTGGCTCGGCATACGGCACCAGACGCACCACGGCAGAGTCTACTTTCGGTGGCGGTGTAAAAGAGTGCGGAGGCACTTCCAGCACCGGAATGACCTGGCAGTAATATTGCGCCATCACCGTCAGACGACCGTAGGTCTTACTACCCGGACCGGCGACCAGACGATTGACCACTTCTTTCTGCAGCATGAAGTGCATATCTTTGATCGAACCAGTATAGCTGAAAAGGTGGAACATCAGCGGGGTCGAAATATTGTACGGCAGGTTACCAAATACCCGCAGCGGCTGGCCTCTCTCCTGCGCCAGCGCGGCGAAGTCGAAGGTCATGGCATCCTGCTGGAAGATAGTCAGTTTAGGGCCAAGGAACGGATGCGTTTCCAGACGCGCAGCGAGGTCGCGGTCCAGCTCTATCACCGTTAATTTATCGAGGCGTTCGCCGACCGGTTCGGTCAGGGCACCCAGGCCCGGACCGATCTCTACCAGCGCTTCATCGCGCTGTGGATGGATGGCGGAGACAATGCTGTCGATAATGTACTGATCGTTCAGGAAGTTCTGCCCGAAACGTTTACGGGCATAGTGCCCCTGATGGACGCGATTATTCATTACTGCTCTTGATCATAGTGATGGCGAGGTTAAGCGCCGTGATGAAGCTGCCCGGTTCAGCCTGACCCAGACCAGCGAGTTCAAGCGCAGTGCCATGGTCAACTGAAGTCCGGATAAAGGGCAGGCCCAGGGTGATATTCACCGCCCGGCCAAACCCCTGGAATTTGAGTACCGGCAGGCCCTGGTCGTGATACATCGCCAGCACCGCATCGGCATATTGCAGATATTTAGGCTGAAAAAGGGTATCCGCAGGCAGCGGGCCGGTCAGGTTAATGCCCTGCTGACGCAGTTCATTGAGTGCCGGCGTGATGGTCTCGATCTCTTCCCGACCCATGTGGCCGCTTTCGCCCGCATGAGGATTAAGACCACAGACGTAAATATGCGGCTCGGCAATGGCAAACTTCTGCTGCAGATCACGATGCAGAATCGTAATCACTTCATGCAGACAGTCGCGGGTTACCGCAGCGGGGACATCTTTCAGCGGCAGATGGGTAGTTGCCAGTGCGACGCGCAGCTCTTCTGTCGCCAGCATCATCACGACACGATGGCCGCCCGCGCGATCGGCGAAGAATTCGGTATGGCCGGTAAAGGCGATGCCGGCATCATTGATGACGCCTTTGTGCACCGGGCCGGTAATCAGGGCAGTGAACTCACCATCGAGACAACCGTCACAGGCGCGCGCCAGGGTGGCCAGCACATAGTCGCTGTTGGCGACGCAAAGCTCGCCGGGCGTGACCGGCGCTGCCGTTTCGATGGGCAGGATAGTCAGCGTACCCGCCTGCTGCGGCAATGCTGCCATGCCAGGCTGATAGGGACGCAGGGCCAGCGGCAAACCGAGTTGTGCCGCACGCTGCTGCAACAGGGCAGGTGAGGCGCAGACTACCAGTTCAACCGGCCACGACTGCTGGGCCAGCTGAACAGTAAGATCGGGACCAATCCCGGCAGGTTCGCCGGGGGTGATCACTACACGGGCATTACTGCGCATTGCCATCCAGAATCTTCACGTAGGCACTGGCGCGTTGTTCCTGCATCCAGGTCTGTGCTTCTTCTGCGAACTTACGGTTAAACAGCATACGGTAAGCACGCTCTTTCTGGGCTGCATCGGTTTTATCCACCTGACGGGTATCCAGCAACTGAATCAGATGCCAGCCGAAAGAGGAGTGAACTGGCTGACTCGTCTGACCTTTTTTCAGGCGCAGCAGTGCGTCACGAAACGCCGGATCAAAGACTTCCGGAGAGGTCCAGCCGAGATCGCCGCCCTGGTTCGCCGAACCCGGGTCATCAGAGTACTGTTTGGCCGCCGCGGCGAAAGTGGTTTTGCCACTGCGGATGTCAGCCGCGATCTGTTCCAGCTGCGCGCGTGCCTGTTCATCTGTGAGAATCGGCGATGGCTTCAGCAGAATGTGACGCGAATGCACTTCGGTGACAGAGACATTTTTGCTCTCGCCACGCAGGTCATTCACTTTCAGGATATGGAAGCCGACACCTGAGCGAACGGGTCCGACGATATCGCCTTTTTTCGCGGTCGCCAGCGCCTGCGCAAACAGGGTTGGTAACTCTTCGATTTTGCCCCAGCCCATGTTGCCGCCTTTCAGCGCCTGAGAGTCAGCAGAGTAGGTTACGGCCATCTTGCCGAAGTCCGCGCCATTTTTCAGTTCGCCAACCAGCTGTTTCGCCAGTGTTTCCTGCTCATCAACCTGCTGCTGCGTCGGGTTTTCCGGCAGCGGCAGCAGAATATGGCTGACGTTCAGTTCTGTCCCCTGACTGTTCTGAGAACCGATCTGGTTAGCCAGCGTATCGACTTCCTGCGGCAGAATGGTGACGCGACGACGCACTTCGTTATTGCGCACTTCAGCAATGGTCATCTCTTTACGGATCTGAGAACGATAAACGCTGTAATTCATGCCGTCATAAGCCAGACGACTGCGCAACTGATCAAGGCTCATCCTGTTCTGCGCAGCGATGTTCTGAATCGCCTGGTCCAGTTGCTCGTCGCTGATCTGGATCCCCGCTTTTTCACCCATCTGCAGAATGATGTTGTCCATGATCTGACGTTCCAGAATCTGATGGCGCAACGTTTTATCATCCGGCAACTGCTGACCTGCCTGCTGGGCCTGAGATTTAACCGTGCCCATCATGCCGTCCACGTCACTCTCAAGAACCACGCCGTTATTGACCACGGCTGCAACTTTATCAACGACTTGTGGTGCTGCGAACGCGGTGTTAGCACTGATTGCCACACCAAGAATCAGCATTCTCCAGTTCTTCATACTTTATCCATTGTTGGTTCCGCACTGCGGGATTGCCTGTCAAACATCACAACATCAGAAAGCGGGCTGGTAAGGGATAATGCCCTGACGCAGCATATCGTTGGTGCCTAAGCCATAGTTAGAACTCAGACCACGCAGCTCAATGTTGAATGAGATTTGGTTGTCATATTTACTGTCGTTGTTTTCCCAGCCGTTAATTTTGCGTTCGTAACCGACCCGGATCGCGTAACAGCATGAACTGTATTGCAGTCCAACCAGCTGCGACGCCGGACGCGTGTTGCGGGTATCGTAGTAGTAAGCGCCTACCACGGACCATGCATCCGCAATCGGCCAGCTGGCCGTAGTGCCCACCTGTGAAATCCCGTTTTTAAAGATAGGATTTGTCACCAGCGCACTGTTGTTCAGCGCCGTTGCCACATATTCCGGGCTGCTGTAACGGTAGCTCAGTTGCACCATACGGTCGGCATCACGACGGTATTCCAGTACGGTATTGCCCTGGGAGACGTTGTCGAGTTTGGTGTCATATTGCAGCCCACCTCTGACGCCCCAGCGATCGCTGATTTTCCAGTATGTATCACCAGCCCAAATCAGGCTGCCGGTATCATCTTCTTTACTGGTTTGATTCACACCAGTACGAGAAGGGGTAAACGAGTAGATTTGACCCACAGAAACGTTAAAACGTTCAACCAGATCGGTATCATAAATACGCGAGGTGACACCGGTAGCCACTTCATTGGCTGACGCGATGCGATCCAGCCCGCTATAAGTACGGTCGCGGAACAGACCGGTGTAGTCGGTTTGCAGCAATGTTGAGTCGTAGGGATAGATATTGCTTTGATTGCGGTACGGGATATAGAGGTACTGTACGCGCGGTTCCAGCGTCTGGGTATAGCCCGCAGCCGAGTTCATATCGCGGTCAAACACCAGCCGTCCATCCACTTTAAACTGCGGCAGGGTACGGTTGACCGACTCATCCAGCTCGCCGCTCTGATCACCCCTGAGGCCATTGGCCGCATTATTATAGTAATCAACGTCAGTCTGCTGATAGTGGGTCGCCAGGAACTTCGCTTCGGTATCCAGACTGGCCCAGCCGTTTGACAGCGGCAGGTTCAGCGTCGGCTCAATGTGCAAACGGGTCGCTTCAGGGTAGTGATCGCTGACGTTGGTAAATTTCACCGCCTGAGCATAGATCCGGCCATCAAACGGGCCAATATCGTTCTGATAGAGATTAACGTCCAGCTGCGGCATCGCGCGGTAAACGTTATCGCTGCTGCTATTGCCGAATACCTGGAAATCTTTAGTGGAGAGCGTCGCGTCCCAGTTAGTGTCGGCATAGCCTATGCTGAATTTCTGCGTGGCGTAGTTATCAGTCGAGCTGTAGTACTTCGAGTCGAGATCGTTGAAGTAATATTTGTCGCTGACCTTAGTGTAGTCCGCGTTGAAACGCCAGTGCTGGTCATAAACACCCGCATGACGCCAGTAGAACAGCCAGCGATCGGAGCTGTCATCGTCGGCGATGCCGCGCAGCGCTTTGTCGTTGTCATACTGTTTATCGGAGCCGAGGTAGTCAAATTCCATCAGACCGGCACCCAGCGTGGTCAGATAACGGAATTCATTTTCAAACTTCATGCCGCGCTTACTGATGTAGTGCGGCGTGATGGTCGCATCGGCCTGCGGCGCGATGTTCCAGTAATAGGGCAGAATGAACTCGAAGCCATTATTGCTGCCATATTTTGCGTTCGGGATCAGGAAACCGGACCGGCGACGATCGCCAATCGGTAACTGCAGATAGGGGCTGTAGAACACCGGAACGGAACCGAGCTTAAAGCGGGCGTTCCAGATCTCCGCCACTTCCTCTTCGCGATCCTGGATCACTTCTGAACCCACTACGCTCCAGCTGTTGGAGCCAGGCAGACAGGACGTAAATGTACCGTTTTCCAGGATGGTATAGCGGTTATCGCCGCGCAGCTTCATCTGGTCTGCAGTCCCGCGTCCCTGACGATCCACCATCTGGTATTGGCCATTCCAGACGTTGGTATCTTTGCTGTTGAGGTTTGACCAGGCTTTCGGACCTTTCAGGATGACCTGATTGTCATCGTAGTGCACATTACCCAGGGCATCGACGGTACGCACTGGCGCGGTCTGGCCTTCCTGCTGACGCTGATGAAGCTGAACTTCATCCGCCTGCATACGGCTGTTGCCCTGCTCAATGTTTACATTGCCGGTGAAGACCGCATCATCGGGATAGTTCCCTTTCGCGGCATCAGAGTGAATGGTGACAGGCAGCTGGTTCGTATTACCGTTCACCAGCGGGCGGTTATAACTCGGCACGCCTAACATACACTGCGACATCAAATCGTCGGCAAAGGCTTGCTGGCTAATGGCTGCGCCGATCAGTGTGGCCAGCAGGGTAGGTATATGTTTTTTCATACGCGGTATCGAGAATTCCATGAAAACTGGCATCATGCCGACAATCGGGTCAGAGACTAACTTACTGCCCGGCGTTGTGCCAGTGTTAATCCTGGTCTGTCAGCGTTGCCGTTAGGCGCTGAGATAAATGACAGGTATGATAATGCAATTTTCAGCCGCAAGCATGGCGAATTGAGGAGTTTATGCGCTACTGGGGAAAAGTTATGGGTCTGGCGGTGGGATTACTTTCCGGCGCAGGCTTTTGGGGTATTGTGATTGGCTTGATCATTGGCCATATGATTGACAAAGTACGCGGTGCGCAAGGCAAGGCTTACTTCTCAAATAATCAGACCCGACAGACGCTGTTTTTCAGCACCACCTTTCAGGTGATGGGCCATCTGACCAAGTCAAAAGGGCGCGTCACGGAAGCGGATATTCAGATTGCTTCGCTGCTAATGGAACGGATGCAGCTGCATGGTGACTCCCGCAGTGCAGCCCAGCGCGCGTTCCGCGAAGGCAAGCAGGCGGATTACCCGTTACGCAGTAAATTGCGTGAACTGCGCAGCGCCTGTTTTGGCCGGTTCGATCTGATCCGGATGTTCCTGGAGATCCAGATTCAGGCCGCCTTTGCCGACGGCTCACTGCATCCCAACGAACGTCAGGTGCTCTATGTGATTGCTGAAGAGCTGGGCATTTCGCGTGTCCAGTTCGATCAGTTCCTGCGCATGATGGAGGGTGGCCAGCAGTTTGGCGGTGGTCAGCGCAGTTCGGGCGGTTTCCAGCAGGCGCAACGCGGCCCAACGCTGGAAGATGCCTGTAGCGTGCTGGGCGTGAAGAGCAGCGATGACGCCACCACGATTAAACGCGCGTACCGTAAACTCATGAGCGAGCATCATCCTGACAAGCTGGTGGCGAAAGGGCTGCCGCCAGAGATGATGGAGATGGCGAAGCAGAAAGCGCAGGAAATTCAGGCAGCGTACGATCTGATTCGCAAAGAGAAAGGCTTTAAGTAATCACTATGTCTCCTGGCCTCTTCTGCAACAGAGGAGGCCACGGTGACAGGCAGTAGATTTCAAAAATCGGCGGGCTGGCGAAACGTCATGGCATTACCAAATGCCGGATGGGTAATGGTCAGTGACTCTGCATGCAGCAGCAAACGGGCTGCCATCGCTTTAGCCTCCGGATGCGCATAGAAGTTATCCCCCAGAATCGGATGGCCCAGCGCCAGCATATGCACCCGCAGCTGGTGTGAACGGCCGGTAATCGGCTTCAGCAACAGGCGCGCACAGTTATCCGCACGATATTCCAGCACCTGATACTCCGTCTGCGCGGCTTTGCCGGTCTCGAAGCAAACCATCTGCTTTGGACGATTTGGCCAGTCACAAATCAGCGGCAGATCAACCAGTCCTTCTTCCTTCTCCGGATGCCCCCAGATGCAGGCCACGTAGGTTTTGGAAGGCTCGCGCTCACGGAACTGGCGCTTCAGCTCGCGTTCAGCCGCTTTGGTCAGCGCCACCACCATTACGCCGCTGGTCGCCATATCGAGCCGGTGAACGGATTCTGCCTGCGGGAAATCACGCTGTATCCGCGTCATCACGCTATCTTTGTGCTCATCCAGACGACCGGGTACCGAGAGCAGACCGCTGGGTTTGTTCACGACCATGATGTGTGCATCCTGATAAAGGATGTGCAGCCAGGGTTCACGCGGTGGATTGTAAGGTTCCATGGGGCTTTCCAAAAATAAGGGGCCAGTGGCCCCTGAGCTTACTGGTGTGTCACCACAATCAGGCGCAGCGCGTCGAGACGCCAGTTAGCCTGATCGAGACTTTCCAGCACCTGTTCGCGATTGCTTTCCAGTGCCTCGACTTCATCGTCGCGGATGTTCGGGTTGACGGCTTTCAGCGCGTTAAGACGCGAAAGCTCGGCACCCAGCTTCTCGTTCGCTTCAGCACGTGCCGCATCGATCACCGCGCGCGCTTCGCTGACCACACTCTCTTCGGCCTGCGTCAGAATCGCATGCACATCCTGCTGCACCGCATTCACCAGTTTACTGGCGGTATGACGGTTAACGGCATTCAGCTGACGGTTAAAGCTTTCGAACTCCACTTTTCCCGCCAGGTTGGTGCCTTTGGTATCCATCAGCAGACGGATTGGCGTCGGTGGCAGGAAACGGGTCAGTTGCAGATGCTTCGGTGCCTGCGCTTCAACGACATAGATCAGCTCAACCAGCAGGGTCCCCACCGGCAGCGCCTTGTTCTTAAGTAGTGACAGTGCGCTGCTGCCGGTATCGCCTGACAGGATCAGATCCAGTCCGTTACGAATCAGCGGGTGTTCCCAGGTAATAAACTGGGTATCCTCGCGCGACAGCGCCTGATCGCGGTTAAAGGTGATGGTGCAGCCATCTTCCGGCAAACCAGGGAAATCAGGCACCAGCATGTGGTCGGAAGGGGTCAGCACAATCAGATTATCGCTGCGATCTTCCTGATTGATGCCGACGATATCAAAGAGGTTGAGCGCGAAGTTCACCAGGCCGGTGTCGTTATCCTGCTCGCTGATGGCATTGGCCAGCAACTGCGCCGATTCACCCCCGTTAGAGTTCAGCTCCAGCAGGCGATCACGACCCTGTTCCAGCTGCGATTTCAGCGCGTCGTGCTGTTTACGGCAGTCAGTGATAAACGCATCGAAGCCTTCATTGTTTTCCGGCGCGGCCAGATAGCCGATCAGCTGTGAATGAACGCTGTCATAGATGGTGCGGCCGGTCGGGCAGGTGTGTTCAAACGCGTCCAGCCCTTCGTGATACCAGCGCAGCAGCACCGCCTGTGCGGTCTGCTCCAGCCACGGTACCAGAACCTGAATGTCGTGCGCCTGACCGATACGATCCAGACGACCGATACGCTGTTCCAGCAGGTCCGGGTTAAACGGCAGGTCGAACATCACCAGACGGCTGGCAAACTGGAAGTTGCGGCCCTCTGAACCGATCTCAGAGCAAAGCAGCACCTGAGCGCCGTTCTCTTCTGAGGCAAACCAGGCCGCGGCGCGGTCGCGCTCAATGATCGACAGCCCCTCGTGGAACACCGCGGCGCGGATACCTTCGCGCTCGCGCAGTACCTGCTCCAGCTGCAGCGCGGTGGCCGCTTTGGCACAGATCACCAGCACCTTCTCTTTACGGTTAGTGGTGAGATAGCCCATCAGCCATTCCACGCGCGGATCGAAGTTCCACCAGGTGCCGCTGTCACCTTCAAATTCCTGATAAATCTGTTCCGGGTAGAGCAGGTCACGCGCCCGCTCTTCTGCGCTTTTGCGCGCGCCCATGATGCCGGAAACTTTAATCGCCGTCTGATACTGCGCTGGCAGCGGCAGGCGGATCTGATGCAGTTCGCGTTTCGGGAAGCCTTTAACTCCATTACGGGTGTTTCGGAACAGTACGCGACTGGTGCCGTGGCGGTCCATCAGCATGGATATCAGCTCCTGACGCGCTTCCAGCTTGCCGTCACGATCGCTGTTGGCGACCTGTAGCAGCGGCTCAATGTCCTGCTCGCCGACCAGATCGTTGATTCGGTTCATCTCCTCCTGGGAGATTGCCTTGTCTGCCAGCAGTGCTGTGACAGCATCGGCAATCGGGCGGAAATGCTGCTGCTCTTCAACAAAGGCGGCAAAGTCATGGAAACGGTCCGGGTCGAGCAGGCGCAGACGGGCGAAGTGGCTCTCCATACCCAGCTGTTCTGGTGTTGCAGTCAGCAGCAGAACGCCAGCAGTTTTCTCCGCCAGCTTTTCGATAACCTGATATTCGCGGCTTGGCTCGCCTTCTGACCAGGCCAGATGGTGCGCTTCATCCACCACCAGCAGATCCCATTCGGCATCGGCCAGCATCTCAAGGCGCTGTTTGTTACGGCGCACAAAGTCCAGCGAGCAGATAATCAGCTGCTCCGTTTCAAACGGGTTGTCACTGTCGTGCTGCGCTTCGGTATAGCGATCGTCATCAAACAGCGCAAAGCGCAGGTTGAAGCGGCGCAGCATTTCGACCAGCCACTGGTGCTGTAAGGTTTCAGGCACCACGATCAGGACACGCTCAGCACGACCCGCCAGCAGCTGCTGCTGGATGATCATCCCGGCTTCAATGGTTTTACCCAGGCCAACTTCATCGGCCAGCAGCACGCGCGGCGCATGGCGGCGACCCACATCATGGGCGATATGCAACTGGTGAGGGATCAGGTTGGTGCGCATACCGCGTAAGCCGCTGATAGGCAGACGATATTGCTCGCTCTGGTATTTACGGGCGCGGAAGCGGAGGGCGAAACGATCCATCCGGTCAAGCTGGCCGGCAAACAGGCGATCCTGCGGCTTACTGAACACCAGCTTGCTGTCGAGCATGACTTCGCGCAGCATCACGTCGCTTTCTTCGGTGTCCAGCCGGGTACCGATATAGGTCATCAGGTCATTTTCGTTGCGTACTTCATCGACGCGCATCTGCCAGCCTTCGTGACTGGTGATGGTATCACCCGGATTAAAGATGACGCGGGTAACCGGCGAATCGTTGCGGGCGTAGAGGCGGTTTTCCCCCGTGGCCGGAAACAGCAGGGTAATCATGCGGGTATCGATCGCCACCACGGTGCCCAGTCCCAGCTCACTTTCCGTATCACTAATCCAGCGCTGACCTAATGTAAAAACCATATTTTTTTGCTCAAATTTTAACGTTTTTAGAGGTGTTCCCAAAGCTCAGGCAATAGCGCTACCGCCAGACAAACGAGATCTGGAGCGGGAGTAAGAGCGGTGAGTTTCAGGAAGGGCGCTATGGTACTGGATGGCAGGGCGTTCGTCACCTGTCAAAAAAGCCCCAGTTGCCCTGTAATCAGTGTAGCAAAATCCCCTTCAACAAAGGGCAGAATCCCCTCTGCGATCGGCTGAAGTTGCTTCGTCACGTAGTGGTCATAGTCCAGTGGCGTGCGGCGCGCTTCCAGTGGTTCCGGACCTGCCGTCGCCATAACGTAACGAATACGGCCTCCCTTCTGGTACTGCAATGGCCGGTTTAATTTACGATTCTGCTCATCGGCCAGCCGGGCGGCACGCACATGCGGGGGCACGTTTCGTTCATATTCATTCAGCGGCCGCCGCAGACGCTTTTTGTAGATCAGCTGATCGTCGAGTTCACCGGCCAGCAACTGCGCTACGGTCGTGCGGATGTAGTCCTGCCACGGCTCACGGTGAAAAATGCGATGGTAGAGCTGCTGCTGAAACTGTTTGGCCAGCGGCGTCCAGTCGGTTCGTACCGATTCCAGCCCCTTGAAGACCATGCGCTCACCGGCAGCGTCACGAATCAGTCCGGCGTAGCGTTTCTTGCTGCCCTGTTCCGCGCCGCGAATGGTTGGCATCAGGAAGCGGCAGAAGTGGCTTTCATACTCCAGTTCCAGTGCGCTGGTCAGCCCCTGGGTTTGCTGCAGGTGGGCTCGCCACCAGGCATTCACTTTCTGCACCAGCTGCTGACCAATCGCGGCGGCCTGCTCTTCGCTGTGGGCGGACTTCAGCCAGACAAACGTGGAGTCGGTGTCGCCATAGATAACGTCGTAGCCTTCCGCCTCAATCAGTGCGCGGGTCTGCTGCATGATGGCGTGACCGCGCAGGGTAATTGAGGAGGCGAGACGCGGATCAAAGAAGCGGCAGGCGCTGGTGCCCAGCACGCCGTAAAAGGCATTCATGATGATCTTCAGTGCCTGAGACAGCGGCTGGTTGTTCTGCTTTTTCGCCGCTTCACGACCCAGCCAGATCTGCTCAACAATCGCGGGCAGACAGTGGGTATGCCGTGAAAAACGCGCTTCGCGGAAACCTTCGACTGAATCGGCATCATCAGGATGGGCCAGTCCCTCTACCAGACCCACCGGGTCGATCAGGAAGGTGCGGATAATCGACGGATAGAGGCTTTTGTAATCCAGCACCAGCACCGAGTCATACAGGCCGGGGCGCGAATCCATCACATAGCCGCCCGGACTCGCTTCCGGGGCGACATCACCCATGTTCGGGGCGACAAATCCGGCGCGATGCATCCGCGGAATATAAAGATGACCAAAGGCCGCCACCGAACCGCCGTGGCGATCGACCGCAAGGCCATTCACCGCCGCGCGTTCCAGCAGAAACGGCATAATCGCGGTTTTGTGAAAAATGCGCGTCACCAGCTCGCAGTCTTTCAGGTTATAGCGTGCCAGCGCCGGTTTATCGTTGGCAAAGCGCCAGTTGATCTCCTCCATTCGCTGCCAGGGATTATCAATCGCTTTCCCTTCACCCAGCAGCTGTTGCGACACCGACTCCAGGCTGAACGACGGGAAATCCCAGAACGCCGATTTCAGTGCGTCGATGCCATCGATAATTAACCGACCGCTGGCCTGAGCGAAAAAAACGCCGGGCTTGAAGCCATGTTCACGCCACTCCAGCGCGGCCTGCTGGCGGCCAAGACGCAACGGAATACCATAGCGATCGGCATGCTTTTGCAGCACCCGCAGGTCAAACTGCACCACGTTCCAGCCAATCAACACGTCCGGGTCATGCTCTGCAAACCACTGGTTCAGTGCTTCAAGCAGTTGCGGGCGGCTGTCGAGATAGATCAGCTCAAAATCCAGCATGCTGGCATCACCGTTTGGCGGGCCGAGCATAAAGACCTGGCGCTGACCGCACCCCTCCAGCCCGATGCAGTAAAGCTCGCCGTGCTGCGTGGTTTCAATGTCCAGCGAGACCCATTTCAGCGGCGGGCGATAGTCGGGATGAGGTTTGAGCCGCGCATTAATCATGCTGTCGCCGTGCTGCTCGCCGTCAAACCAGACCGGGGCGGTAATAAAACGCTCCATCAGGTAGCGCTCCGGCGGACGGATATCCGCCTCATAGACCGGAATGCCCTGTTCACGCAGCCGTTTTTCGATGCGCTGTAGCTGACGATTCTGCGGGCAATAGAGACCAAAAACCGGACGGCGGCGGAAATCTTTCAGCGCTAGCGACTGAATCCGAAACTGACGTTCATCTTTAAGTAATTCGCTGACCTGCGCCTGAAATTCTTCAGGAATAAACGCGACAGACTCCTGCACCGGCAGCACCACGCGCTGCGCGCCGGCATCGGTGGCAAGCCAGAGGATAATTTCGCTGCCATGCGGGCTGTCGCGCCAGTGGCGGGTGAGCAGAAAACCTGCGCGGGGCATATTCAGATGGTCTCCGGACTCAGCAATTCAGGGGTGAGAAAACCGCTTAAGTATACCATGGATATTTATACAGTTCCCGTTACTGAGTTTTGTCAACATTGTCCTACAATTCTTGCCTTGACGCTGTGTGGCTGGCTCTGGACAATCCAGCCTTCTGCTTTTACTAAGGATGATTATGGAAGCCTGGATTCAACAACTGATTACGCAGTCTCTGGAGTGGGCGCTGTTTGCCGTTGCGCTGGTGACATTTCTGGAGTCGCTGGCGCTGGTCGGGCTGTTGCTGCCAGGTACGGTAATGATGGCCAGTCTGGGCGCGCTGGTCGGCAGTGGCGAACTTGGCCTTTACCCTGCCTGGGCTGCGGGCTTTGCCGGCTGTCTGATTGGTGATTGGGTCTCTTACGGCATCGGCTGGAAATTCCAGGGGCCGCTGCATCGCTGGAAGTATCTGCAAAAATATAAAGGCCTGCTGGATAAAACCGAGCACGCCCTGCATCAGCACAGCATGTTTACGATTCTGGTCGGTCGATTTGTAGGCCCTACGCGTCCGCTGATCCCACTGGCGGCCGGTATGCTGGAGCTGCCGGTGCGTAAATTTCTGCCGCCAAACATTATTGGCTGCATTCTCTGGCCGCCGCTCTATCTGCTGCCCGGTATTCTGGCGGGGGTAGCGATCGATGTGCCCAAAGCCGCGCAGGGGAGCAGCTTTAAATGGCTGTTACTCGGCGCAGCACTGCTGATCTGGCTGGGTGGCTGGTTATGCTGGCGCTGGTGGCGCAGCGGCAAGAGCCGCGACTGGGCCACGGCCTGGCTGCCGCCTGAGCGTTTGCGCTGGGCAGGACCGCTGGGTCTGGTGGTCGCCGTCTCGGCGTTCGTCGGCATTCAGTTCCATCCGATGATGCCGGTTTTCCGGCATCTGCTGTGGCAGGTTTTCTTCGCCTGATGCTTAACGATGCGGGATACCGAGTACCTCGGCCTCCCGCGTCTCGCCCGACAGCAGCTGTCGGGTTTCGCCATCCCAGTACACCCGTCCATCCACAATCACCACGCTGCGCGGCGCAATCTGCTGGGCATCTTCCAGACTGTGCGACACCATCAGCAGCGTGATGCTGCGCGCTTCACACACCGAACGTACCAGTTGCAGCATCTCTCCGCGCAGCGCCGGGTCCAGCGCAGAAAAAGGCTCATCCAGCAGTAATACCGGACGATCACGCAACAGGCAGCGTGCCAGCGCCACGCGCTGTCGCTGTCCGCCCGACAGTTCGCCCGGCAGACGGGTAAGCAGATCGCCTAATCCCACCTGATCGGCCAGCGCAGCCAATTGCTGACGCTGCTCAGTGCTGAGTTTTAATCCCGGATGCAGCCCCAGCGCCATATTCTGCTGCACGCTGAGGTGCGGAAACAGGTTGTTCTCCTGAAACAGCATCGACACGGGCCGTCTGGCCGGCACGCTGTGGGTGTGCTCCTGGCCGTCAATCATCAGGGTGCCCTGTTTCACCGGCAGGAAACCGGCAATCAGGCTCAGCAGCGTGCTTTTACCGGCCCCGCTGGGGCCGAGGATCGCGATGCGCTCGCCGCGAGTGGCGTTGAGACTAAAGCGCATCGGCAGATGCTGATAAAGGTACGTGAGGTTATTCAGTGTCAGCATGGCGGTCTGGTAATTTTTCCATCAGGGTGAACAGCAACAAACAGAGCAGCAGCAGCAGCAGGGCAGTGACCGCGCCATCTGCGCCGCGATAGGCGCCGATCTGCTGATAAAGGTAGAACGGCAGCGTGCGGAAGTCGGCGCTGCCAAACAGCGCCACCACGCCAAAATCACCAATCGACAGCACGCAGGCAAAGGCCAGTGCCTGAGCCAGCGGACGCTTCAGCGCCCGCAGCTCAATCAGCCGCAGCCGGTTCCAGCCGTGGATATCCAGAGAATCGCAGAGTCTGCCATAGCGCTCTGCGACATCCCGCATCGGGTTTTCCAGCACTTTCAGCGCATAGGGAATGGCGATCAGCGCATTGGTAAAGATCACCAGCCCGTCGGCCGACTCGGGCAGGCCGATGGTGGCGTTGAACAACAGGAAAAAGCCGGTGGCGAGCACGATGCCTGGCATCGCCAGAATCAGCATGCCGCTGGTGTCGATAAGGGTTGCCGCCGCCGGGCGCTGACGCAGGCGCAGCTCGCGGCTGCTCCACAGCAGCATCATGGTCAGCACCACACAGAGCAGACCGGCGCCGGTGGCGATGCGCAATGAAGTCAACGTGGCCTGCCACAGTGCAGGCTGTGCCAGCGCGCCTCGCACTCCGCCGTGCAGACCATCGACGATGACCGCCGCCAGTGGAGGCAGCAGCAGGATCAGCGCCAGCAGGATCAGCAGCGCATCAACCAGCTGCGCCCAGCGCGAATCCTGCGGATCGCGCCAGCCGTTCAACTGACTGGTTCCGGCGGGAATCGCCTTGCTGAAGCGCTGGCTGAGCAGCACCAGCGTTACGCAGCAGCCAAGCTGGATCAGCGCCAGCAGTGCAGCGCGTCCGGGATCGTAGTCATAACTCAGCGCCTGGAATATCGCCAGCTCAATGGTCGTCGCCTGCGGGCCGCCGCCCAGCGAGAGCACGGTAGCAAAGCTGGCGAAACAGAGCATGAAGATCAGCGCGCCGGTCGGCAGCAGCTGACGCCGCAGCCATGGCCACTCCAGCAGACGAAAATGGTGCCAGCCGCGCAGGTCGAGCTGTGCCGCCAGCTGACGCTGTTCCGCCGGAATGCTCTCGAGCGCCTGCAGCATCAGGCGGGTCGCCAGCGGCAGGTTAAAGAAGACGTGCGCCAGCAAAATGCCCGATAAACCGTAGGGAGAGAAGTGGTAATCGATCCCTGCCAGCTGGCACAGCTGCGCCAGCCAGCCATTGCTACCGTAGACGGTTAGCAGCCCAAATACCGCCACCAGTACTGGCAGCACCAGCGTCATGGCGCACAAGCGCAGCAGCAGCTGGCGGCCTGGGAAACGACGTCGATAGAGCGCCCGCGCCAGCGGCACCGCAGGCAGCAGCGACAGCAGGGCGGAGAGCAGCGCCTGAGCAAACGAGAATGCGATAACGTGATGCAGATAGTCATCCTGCAGCACGCCGCGTAAGTCCGTGTCCGGCGCGGCGCGCCAGAGTGCACCGAAGGCCAGAAACGCCACAAGTGTCAGTAATGCTGTGGCGAGGGAACCGGGAATCAGCCAGCGCGGCATCAGCGGCTGACGGCGCGTTGCCACTGGCTAATCCAGCCCGAGCGCTGGCTGGCAACCTCTTCCGGCGAGAACTGCAGGGCGGTGGAAGGCACGTCGAGCGCCGCGAAACCGGCAGGCAGCGGCGTGTCGATCACCGGGTACATCCAGTTGCCGGTGGGTATGGTGCGCTGGAAGTCAGGCGAGACCATAAACTTCATGAACTGCTGCGCCAGCGCTGGCTGTTTGCTGCTGGCTAACTGCGCGGCAACTTCAACCTGCAGATAGTGGCCCTCTGCAAACGGCGCGGCGGCATAGTTCTCTTTCTTCTCTTCGATGATGTGGTAAGCCGGAGAGGTGGTGTAGCTCAGCACCAGATCACCTTCGCCCTTGAGGAACAGGCCATAGGCTTCACTCCAGCCTTTGGTGACCGTCACTGTCTTCTGTGCCAGCTTTTGCCATGCCTGCGGTGCCTGATCGCCATAGACTTTCTGCATCCACAGCAATAGACCTAATCCGGGCGTGCTGGTGCGGGGATCTTCGTAGATCACGCGCCACTTCTCCGGGCTGTCGACCAGCTCTTTCAGGCTTTTTGGCGGATTCTTCAGCCGGGTTTTGTCATAGACAAACGCGAAGTAGCCATAATCAAACGGCACGAAGGTGGTGTTGTGCCAGCCATCGGGCAGTTTCAATGTCGAGGTGTCGACCTGACTTTCGGCAAACAGGCCGGTTTTCTGCGCCGACTGCACCAGATTGTTATCCAGCCCCAGCACCACATCCGCTTTACTGTTTTTGCCTTCCATGCGCACGCGGTTCAGCAGCGAGACGCCATCTTCCAGCGTGACGAATTTCAGCTCGCAATTGCACTGGGCTTCAAAGGCTTTTTTAACCGCCGGGCCAGGGCCCCAGTCGGCGGAGAAGGCGTCGTAGGTGTAGACCGTGAGAACCGGCTTGGCCGCCAGAACGGGGGCGGAGAGTAACAGCAGCACCGGCAGAACTTTGTTTAACACTTTGCGCTCCTTCAGGAGAATAGGGGATGAGTCGCAAAGGATCTGAGCACAGAGGCCTCTCAAATCCCTACGTCGGTATTAACCGAATCAGGTTCGACGGGTCTCTCTCAGCTGCTTGCTTGTGGCAGGCCGCACCCCGTTGAGAACGTCACATTCTAGTCATTTCAGCGCCAGGGCGAAAGCGTCACAGCGCCGGTGGCGCGAACCAGGCCGATTTAAAATCAAACCAGCCCAGGGTATTCATCCGCACACCGCGCATGCTGCGCTGGCCTTCCAGCAGCAGCCAGTGGTGAAACAGCGGATGCAGACCGGCTTCTTCGACCAGCTGTTTGCTCCATTCGGCCAGCGGCAGTGTTTTTTCGCGCCAGCGGGCCGCATCGCCGTGCCAGTCGATCGGCAGACAGTGATGCAGTAGCGGAATCTCATAAAGCTGCGCGAACAGCGAATAATTCAGCGGCAGGGTGAAGTTCACGCTGCCCAGCCAGATATCACTTTCCGCGTCGCCCTGATACCAGCTTTCGTAGCTAATCTCACGGGTCTCCAGCGTGACGCCATGCGCTGCCAGCAGCGGACGCAGCGCATTAGCGATGCCTTCATGCTCCACGTGCTGGCTGTACCAGGTCAGCGTCAGGTGCGTTAAGCCAGGCGGTTTTTCCACTGGCATCAGGTCACGCCGGTGATGCCAGCGCGGCAGCAGGCCATACGCCGGAAACCAGTAACGCTGATAACCGACACCGGCATGATTGAGCAGGGCGATGGGGTTAAAGAGGTAACTGACCCAGCGGCGGACCGCCTCGTTGCGACCCTGCTCTGAACGCTGATCGAACAGCAGATAGTAGCAGCCCTCTTCAAGGCGGCTCTCCTCCTGAATCTCATCAATGCTGTCACCCTGCAGACGGACACCGGCATAGACCAGTTCATCGCTGATGTCGGGCAGTACCCAGATAGAGACATCATCAATCAGGGCGCGAAAACCGAAGTAGTCATCAAACGCTTCGATTTTCAGCTGGCTCTCCTGATTGCGTATCACCCGGTAAGGACCTGTGCCAACCGGCTGGCGGGCAAAATCACGCAGCGTCGGCCATTCGCGCGGCAGGATCATCGCACTGACGCTGCCCAGCAGCCAGGGCAAACCCTCGTCGGGCTGGCTTAAACGAATGTCCAGCGTCCAGGGGGCAGGTAAGTCAATCTGCTCTATATGGGAAAAGAGGGGATGGGTGCGCTGACGCTCCAGCGTGGCGAGCACATCCTCCATCTCCAGTTCTCTGCCGTGATGGAAGCGAATCGCCGGACGCACAAAGAAGCGCCAGTGAAGCGGAGAGGTCTGCTGCCAGTGGTGTGCAATATCAGGTTCAATTTCCCCGTTTTCCTCATTTATGCGCGTCAGGCCGTTGAAAATCTGTCGGGCAATATGCGTTTCCGAGCGCCGCAGCGCCGAACCGGGCAGCAGGTTAAGCAGCGGACGATAGTAGAGCACCCGCAGGATATGCTTGCCCTGCCGGAAACTGCGCCCCAGGTGTACCCCAATCATCTGCCGCACCTGATTCTTATCGCCCACTAACTGGACCAGTTGATCGATGCGATCCTGTTCCAGCAAATCCTCGGCACGCTGCTGTTGTAAAGCCAGTCCGGTATAGCAGAAGGAGAGCTGTGAACGCTTGCCGCGTCCGGCTTCCGCCTGCCAGATCAGCCAGCCCGCGGCCTGCATCCGGTTGAGCAGATTGCGCATATGGCGGCGCGAGCAGTGCAGCAGGTCAGCCAGTTCGCTGAGGGTAATCTCCTGCGTTTGCCCCTGGCAGCTCTGCCACAGGCGAATGAACTGCTGCTTCAGACGTGATGAGGACATAAAAGGGGAACTCCCGGTGAAAAGCGCTCTGTTTTTTCTGCCCCATTTTAAGAGCAAACTTTGCGCTATGGGAAGAGCGGGAGGCATTCAGCACTGAATGGCGTTCGACCCTCACTTCGCTGTTCAGTGGAGTGCTTTTCTGAGTAGGGTGCATTTACACCGCCAGCAGATGATCTCTGCTGGCTTTTTTCATGTTGCGCGGTATCGTCTACCCTTCTTTTTCCCCTCTGTTTGTTCTGAAAGGGATTTCGCTATGAAATCGCTGTTAACGCGGCAGCGCCGCATCAATCCGGTTTACCTCGCTTTTATGGTCGCCTCGTTCATGCTGGGCATCGCAGGCGCACTACAGGCACCAACACTTAGCCTGTTTCTGACGCGCGAGGTACAGGCGCGGCCCTTCTGGGTCGGGCTGTTTTTCACCATCAATGCGGTGGCCGGTATCGTGGTGAGTATGCTGGTGGCTAAGCGCTCAGACAGTGTTGGCGATCGTCGGCATATTATTCTTTTTTGTTGCCTGATGGCGCTGGTGAATGCGCTGCTGTTTGCCTTTACCCGCCATTATCTGACCCTGCTGACGCTGGGTGTGCTGCTGTCGGCGCTGGCCAGCGTCTCTATGCCTCAGCTGTTTGCGCTGGCGCGGGAGTATGCCGATCAGTCGGCGCGTGAAGCGGTGATGTTCAGTTCGGTGATGCGTGCCCAGCTGTCGCTGGCATGGGTAATCGGGCCACCGTTGTCGTTCGCGCTGGCGCTGAACTACGGTTTTGTGACGCTGTTTATGGTGGCTGCCGCGCTGTTTCTGATCTGTATCCTGCTGGTCTGGTTTACGCTGCCGTCTGTGCCACGCACGCAGCCGCTGATGCAAAGCGGCGGGCTGCCGATAAGCGGCTGGCGCGATCGGGATGTGCGGTTGCTGTTCATCGCTTCCGTCGTGATGTGGACCTGCAACACGATGTATATCATCGATATGCCGCTCTATATCAGTACAACGCTGGGACTGCCGGAGAAGCTGGCCGGTCTGCTGATGGGGACGGCGGCCGGGCTGGAGATTCCGGTGATGCTGCTGGCGGGACATTACGCGCGTCGCATCGGTAAGCGCAGGTTAATGCTGATTGCGGTGGCGGCTGGCGTCCTGTTTTATCTGGGGCTGGTGCTGTTCAACTCCCGCACCTCGCTGATGGTGTTGCAGCTGTTCAACGCGGTGTTTGTCGGAATTATTGCGGGTATCGGGATGCTGTGGTTCCAGGATCTGATGCCCGGGCGGCCCGGTGCGGCGACAACAATGTTTACTAACTCGATCTCGACCGGCATGATTCTGGCAGGGGTGATTCAGGGAACGCTGAGTGAGCGGCTGGGGCATGAGGCGGTTTACTGGCTGGCATTCGGGCTGGCGATTGTGGCGCTGGTGATGTCGGCGCGGGTGCGCGACGTATAAAAGAGAAAGGCGACAGGATGTCACTCCTGGATTTCTGACAAACTCCGATTCGAGGGAGTCTGACCGCAACAACACGCTTTACACGAAGGCAACACGGGCAGAGGAGGAAAGCGTCCCGCGCCATGGACGGCGCGGGACGAGCGGCCAGGGAAGGTTTAAGCGACTTTCCGATCTGACCGTGTTGCCTTCGCAGGCTCGATCTCATAGCGGGCCAGAACCGAGATTGCCTGCAACCTCAGGCGACGGGATGTCGCCCTGTTTTAACTCAATCAGCGCAGGAAAGCGGGCTGATTCTGCTCGTACTGAGAAATCGAGGCTTCGTGCTGCAGCGTCAGGCCGATACTGTCGAGGCCGTTAATCATGCAGTGGCGGCGGAAGCTGTCGAGCTCAAACGGATAGACTTTATCACCTGCGGTGACCGTCTGCGCTTCCAGATCAACCGTGAAGCTGATGCCCGGCTGGGCCGCAACCAGTCTGAACAGCTTATCCACTTCCTCTTCGCTTAATTTCACTGGCAGCAGCTGGTTGTTAAAGCTGTTGCCGTAAAAGATATCGGCGAAGCTCGGCGCAATCACCACGTGAAAACCGAAATCGGTCAGCGCCCAGGGGGCATGCTCACGTGATGAGCCGCAGCCAAAGTTCTCGCGTGCCAGCAGGATGCTGGTGCCTTTGAACGCCGGCTTGTTCAGCACAAAGCCGGGCGTTGGCACGGTGCCCGCGTCATCTTCAAAGCGCCAGTCGTGGAACAGGTGCTGACCGAAACCGGTACGGGTCACCTTCTGTAAAAACTGCTTGGGAATGATGGCATCCGTATCGACGTTCGCGGCGTCCAGCGGCGCAACAATGCCGGTGTGCTGAGTAAATTTATTCGCCATGACTTAAGCTCCTGTCGTCAGTTCACGGATGTCGGCAAAGTGGCCAGTCACGGCAGCCGCCGCGGCCATCGCCGGGCTGACCAGATGGGTACGTCCACCACGGCCCTGGCGACCTTCAAAGTTACGGTTGCTGGTAGATGCGCAACGCTCGCCCGGATTCAAACGGTCATTGTTCATCGCCAGGCACATTGAGCAGCCAGGCAGACGCCATTCAAAGCCCGCTTCCAGGAAGATTTTATCCAGACCTTCCGCTTCAGCCTGCGCTTTTACCGGGCCGGAACCTGGCACCACCATGGCGACCACGCCAGGCGCGACTTTGCGGCCTTTAGCGATGGCGGCGGCGGCACGCAGATCTTCAATACGCGAGTTGGTGCAGGAGCCGATAAAGACTTTATCAATCGCGACATCGGTCAGTCTGATGCCCGGCTGCAGGTTCATGTAGGCCAGCGCTTTTTCCGCGGAGGCACGCTCAACCGGATCGGCGAATGAGGCCGGGTTCGGGATCAGCTGATCAACGGCAATCACCTGACCCGGGTTGGTGCCCCAGGTGACCTGCGGTGCGATCTCTTCAGCATGCAGCGTCACTACCGCATCATACTTCGCGCCTTCATCAGATTTCAGGGTGCGCCAGTATTCAACGGCCTGCTCCCATTTCTCACCCTGGGGTGAGAACTGACGACCTTTCAGGTAGTTGAAGGTAGTGTCATCCGGTGCCACCAGGCCCGCTTTCGCGCCCATCTCAATCGCCATATTGCACAGGGTCATACGACCTTCCATGCTCAGCGCCTGAATAGCCGGGCCGCAGAATTCAACCACATAGCCGGTGCCGCCTGCGCTGCCGGTTTTGCCGATGATCGCCAACACGATATCTTTTGCTGTAATGCCGGTTGACGCCTGGCCCAGCACTTCAATCTTCATGGTTTTCGCGCGACCCTGTTTCAGGGTCTGAGTGGCAAACACATGCTCCACTTCAGAGGTGCCGATACCAAAGGCCAGCGAGCCGAACGCGCCGTGCGTCGCGGTGTGCGAGTCGCCGCAGACAATCGTCATGCCCGGCAGCGTCATGCCCTGCTCAGGGCCGATAACGTGGACGATGCCCTGGAATGGGTGATTCAGGTCATACAGCTGTACGCCAAATTCTTCGCAGTTCTTCATCAGCTCCTGCATCTGAATACGCGCCATCTCGCCCGACGCATTGATATCTTTGGTCTGCGTCGAAACGTTGTGATCCATGGTGGCGAAGGTTTTACCTGGCTGACGGACTTTGCGTCCGTGCGCACGCAGACCATCAAAGGCCTGTGGCGAGGTCACTTCATGAATCAGGTGACGATCGATGTAGAGTAACGGCGTTTCGTTCGGCGCTTCGTGGACGACATGTGCATCAAATAACTTCTGGTATAAGGTTTTCATTTTTTTATTTTTCCTCGGCGATAAAGCGGGCAATGATGCTGCCCATCTCATCTGTGCTGACTGCAGGGCCATCACCGGCTAAATCTTTGGTGCGGTAACCCTGTTCCAGCGCACGGCTGATGGCGCGTTCGATGCTGTCGGCAGCGGCATCGGCATTCAGGCTGTAACGCAGCAGCAGCGACAGCGACAGGATCTGAGCGACCGGGTTGGCAATATTCTGACCGGCGATGTCCGGGGCTGAACCACCCGCGGGTTCAAACAGGCCAAAGCCCGCTTCATTCAGGCTGGCGGACGGCAGCATACCCATTGAGCCGGTGATCATGGCGCACTCATCAGACAGAATGTCACCGAACAGGTTAGAGCAGAGCAGCACGTCAAACTGCGACGGGTCTTTGATCAGCTGCATAGTCGCGTTGTCGATATAGATGTGGCTCAGCTGCACGTCCGGGTACTCTTTTGCTACTTCGTTGACGATTTCACGCCACATGACTGAGGTCTGCAGCACGTTAGCTTTGTCAACCGAGGTGACTTTGTTACGACGTTTGCGCGCCGATTCAAACGCGATACGGGCGATGCGTTCAATTTCGAAACGGTGGTAGACCTCGGTATCAAAAGCACGCTCTTCCGGGCCGCTGCCTTCGCGTCCTTTAGGCTGACCAAAATAGATACCGCCGGTCAGTTCACGCACGCACAGAATGTCAAAGCCTTTGGCGGCAATGTCGGCGCGCAGTGGGCAGAAGGCTTCCAGTCCGCTGTAGAGCGCTGCCGGACGCAGGTTACTGAACAGCTTAAAATGCTTGCGCAGCGGCAGCAGCGCACCGCGTTCCGGCTGTGATGCCGGGGGTAAATGCTCCCACTTCGGACCGCCAACGGAGCCAAACAGGATCGCGTCGGCCTGCTCGCAGCCTGCAACAGTTGCGGGCGGCAGGGGTTCGCCGTGCTGATCGATAGCAATGCCGCCGACCGCATATTCCTGGGTGGTAATCTGCATATCAAAGCGCTGACGAATGGCATCCAGCACTTTCATTGCCTGGGCCATCACTTCCGGGCCGATACCGTCGCCGGGTAAAACTGCGATATGAGAAGAGGTGGACATGGTTATACGGTTTCCTTCTGATCTTTAAATTTGCGCTGCAATTCTTGTTCAACCTGACGGGCACGCCAGATATTGTTCAGAGCGTTGACCATCGCTTTCGCAGAGGACTCGACGATATCGGTCGCCAGACCAATACCGTGGAATTTACGGCCGTTGTAGCTCACAACGATATCCACCTGTCCCAGCGCGTTTTCGCCGTGGCCTTTCGCGGTCAGCTTGTAGTTAACCAGCTCAGCGTCAAACTGCGTGATGCGGTTAATCGCCTGATAGACCGCGTCAACCGGACCGTTACCGGTAGCGGCATCCGATTTAGCGACATCACCGCAGCCCAGATTTACAGAGGCGGTAGCAGTCATGCTGGAACCGGTCTGGACGTTAAATTCGTGCAGCTGGAAATGCTCCGGCTCTTCATTCTGTTTATTGATGAAGGCCAGCGCTTCCAGGTCGTAATCAAAGACCTGACCTTTTTTGTCGGCCAGCTTCAGGAAGGCGTCATACAGCGTATCCAGATTGTAATCCTGCTCGGCATAGCCCATCTCTTCCATACGATGTTTAACCGCCGCACGGCCTGAACGTGAGGTCAGGTTCAGCTGGATTTTGTGTAAGCCAATTGACTCTGGCGTCAGGATTTCATAGTTCTCGCGATTCTTCAGTACGCCATCCTGATGAATACCGGAGGAGTGGGCGAAGGCGTTGGAGCCGACCACCGCTTTGTTAGCCGGAATCGGCATGTTGCAGATCTGGCTGACCATCTGGCTGGTGCGATAGATTTCCTGATGATTGATAGTGGTGTGAACATTCATGATCTGCTGACGGGTTTTAATCGCCATGATCACCTCTTCCAGCGCACAGTTACCGGCACGTTCACCCAGGCCATTCATCGTGCCTTCAACCTGACGCGCGCCTGCCTGAACGGCAGCCAGTGCGTTACCGGTGGCCATCCCCAGGTCGTCGTGGGTGTGGACAGAGATAATCGCTTTGTCGATATTGGGAACGCGATTCATCAGCTCACTGATGATATGTGCGTACTCGCCTGGCAGGGTGTAGCCAACGGTATCC